>CAKUBG010000012.1 GCA_934636825.1 uncultured bacterium
TGCACTTTACCAGAACATTGTATTACAGTGAGGTGTATTTCGTCCAAAATTGACGCCATTCATCCCACGGTCTAAAGGCCGTGGGTTTTCTGGCTGAGTATCTTATAAAAAAACCGCTTTCCCATTTTGCTTAGGAAAGCAGTCTTTATCTACAAAAAGCCTGGTCAGCCCTCTATTAACTATGTGTTATTGCGGAATAAAGAGCATATGCTCAATATTAAAAAATGTCCCTACAGGATCTTCCAAATGGGAGATAGATACATCGCGATAGCCACTAGCTACAGTTAAATCGTTTACACAACGGGACTCGCCCGGAGCCAAATCGCCCCACAAATAGGGATCGAGAATGCGATTCAATCCGTTGTAGCTTTCGCCGCGATGTATTTCGCCTTCAAAGCGGAAATTGAGACGTTCGTCACTATTGTTGATAACAGTAACATTAAATTTAGAAGCTAAATAGACGCATATGAACTGCCCTATTTCGTTGGTGATACGAGCTTTATCGGAAATATAGTGAGCCGGATCTACTTGTTTTTCGTAGACAGAAATGGTCTGATCGGGCTCGATAACGTAGATAAGGTCTTTAACGATTACGCCGCCTTGGCCACCTTCACCGCCGTCTCCCCCTTCTCCGCCTTGGCCTCCGCCATCTTCACCGAAGCCGGAATGCTTGCCAAATTTCGAACCATCTTTACCATAGCCGTGGCCGGTGGGATAGCCGGGATTGCCCATAGCGGAAACGCCCAATTTCGGCATATCGGGATCGATAGCTGTACGCAAACCCGAGCGTCCCGAGCCTTTGCCTATTTTTTGGGCAGGATCGCCAGGAACTCCAGGCTTGCCGGGGCGTCCTATCTTGCCAGGGGCTACCCCATACTTATCCATGCTCGTTTTAGGCACATTTTTGTAAAGCTCGGGATCGTACGGTTTTATTTTCTTGGGCTTTACCAGAGGAGCTTTCACAGGCTTGCGCACAGCCTCAGGCAGCTTGATAGAATCAGCTAAAGAAACTTGCGCTACTATGCGCAAACTGTCTTCATCGCTGTCCTTTTTGGGGCTATACCAAGCCAAAGCGGTCAGGGCCATCAAATGAAAGACTATTGCCAAAACGACAGCCAAATGAATGGGGCGAAGGGAAGAATTGCCTGATCCGTTTTCGTAATTGTTCAACTTCTCTCACCAAGAGTAAATTCTTCAGAAAAAAAACCGGGCGGCCCCAAATGGAGCTGCCCTTTTTTCAATAAATGGCTATAGTAACAAGCGCATATTAAGCTTGACCAATACGTTTAAGTGCTTCGGTACCGGCCTGAGCTAACTCAGCATCGGTACTGTCGGCAGCAGCGGTGACTACAGGTAAAGCAGCCCCGCCCAACATTTGTACGGCGTCAGTCAAAACCTTAATTTTCTCCTGGCCATGACCTTCGGCACGCATAAAAGTGACCAAATCGGGAAGCAATTCGGCGCCAAATTTTTGCAACAGCCATAAAGTGACGTCAATAGTGTGTTCATCAAACGTCCCGGAAATGAGCTCTCGCCCCAAAGCCATGATATAAGGACGGTAGCGACCGGGATAGCGTCTGAAGACAGCACGGACTAAAGTAAATTTTACATAGGGGACAGTACATCTGTCGGCAGCTTTAAATATGGCATTGACATAGCCGGCCGGATTTTTATCCATCATCAGTTCAGCCACTTTGTCAACAACACTGACGCCGCCCAGCAACAAATTGCCCAACAGCTCGAAGGCAATTCCCTCTAAAGACTTAGGGTTGGCACTCAATTCTTCAGCTACTTTGTCTAATCCGAGCTTTTCACGTTCGGCTCTTTCGGAATCGGTTGCCGCTTTTTCCTGAGTCTCGGCAGAGGCTAAATCACCGCCCAAGAAGATCTCAAGCAATTCATCTTTTTTGCATTCGCAGGGATTGTTTTGAAGTTCACTCATGCCAGAACTTTCGCCATATCGGAATTTCAAACCTTTTTCTTGGCCATGCAACATTTTATCTATTCTCTGGCAAAAGACACGTTTTGTGCACTTGCCGACACTGCGAATTATCCATTTTTTTACCGCAATAAGCTTTCCTATCCTCACAATCATAAGCAAGGCTTTAATCATAATGACTAGAACTAAGTAGGCAGCATAACGAGCGAGAGTATCATAATGGCAAATTTTTTAGCTAGAATAAAAGACATAGTGCAATCTATGCACGATCGGAACAAACTTATTTGTTTAGGCATAGGCATTTTTGTTTATGTAATTTCCGTGGCTATGCTTATAGTGACCGATTTGCCCAACATCAATAGAGTAGAAGTGGGCAAACCTGCTCCCTGGGATATAAAAGCTTCACGATCTGTGCAAATTGTAGACGAACAGCGTTGGCATAAAGCCAAAGAGCAAGCCGCTTCCCAAGTTGCTTCTATTGAAAATATCAGCCCTCAGTCTTTAGAAATAAGCAAAAACAAGATCAGCCAAACTTTCAATATTATCCGTGAAGCTCAGAGAGGACACGCTTCTGGTAAATTTACCGATAAAGAAGTAGCCGATGTATCCGCACAAGTGCCCTTAGACTTGGGCTTAACTACCGTAAAAACTTTGCTTAACGCCAGCGTTCCTGCCTTAGAGCAATATTATACGAACAGCGAACATATTCTCGGCGTAGTTATGCAAACCGGTGTGCGCGAAGACGAAATAGATGCAGCCTACAAGCGTATTGAACAAGAAGCCAGAGCCTTACCCGGTCTTACCGAAGCCAACGCCTCTATAGATGCCGAACTAGCCAGAGCGGCCCTCGTTCCCAACAAATTTATCGACTACAATGCCACTCAACAAGCCAAAATCCAAGCCAGCGATAAAGTAGAGCCCATTACCAAAACCATCCTTCCTGGCCAGATTGTCATTCGTGAAGGCGACATCGTAGGCGAACACGACGTGCCGGTTTTGGAAGCTTTAGGCGTATACAAAAAAGGCATAACTTGGAGCGCTCTCTTCATATATTGCACCATGGTGTTGGTCATGCAAATTTTGGCCAACTACTATATAAAGCTTTATATACCGCAGTTTTTCAACAATTTACGTTTAGTATTCGGCGTAGCCTTTCTTTGTATAGCTTTTGTGGTCATTTCCCGCTACACAACCATGCTGTCGCCTTATTTGTTACCTATCGCTTTCACCAGTATGCTGATTTCTATTTTGGCCGATCCTCGTTTGTCTTTGATGATTGTCAGCATGTTGGGAATTTACTCAGGCATAATGACCAATACTTTGGAAGCTGCCGTTTCTGTGCTCATTACAGGCATGGTTGGCGCTTTAGCTGTACAAAATGCCAACAAACGCTGGAACGTAGTAACGGCCTCTCTCTGGGTCTGGGCCATCAATGTATTGGTCGTAGCTATTTTTGCTTTAAGCAACTGTGACAGCCTCGAAGAACTGGCTGTATGCGCTCTCTTCTACGGAGGGCTTAACGGTTTATTACCAGCTTTAATCGCCTCCGGAGCTCTACCTTTCTTAGAAGGCGCTTGCAAAGTAACTACCCATATTCGTCTGTTGGAATTGGCCAATCCTAATGAGCCGGCTTTACATGAATTGCTTAACAGAGCTCCAGGAACTTACATGCACTCTATTATGGTAGCCAATTTGGCCGAAGCAGCCGCCCAAGCCATAGGTGCCGACAGCATGTTGTGCCGAGCCGGTGCCTACTATCACGATTTAGGGAAAATGAGACAGCCCAACATGTTTGTAGAGAACCAAACTGGCCACGAAAATCCTCACGATAAGTTGCCTCCGGCTTTGTCAGCTATGATAGTAATTTCCCATATTAAGCTCGGCCAAGAAATGGCCAAAAAGTATAAATTGCCTCCAGAAATAGCCAAATTTATTCCTGAACATCATGGCACCAATTTGGCCTCTTTCTTCTATCAGAAAGCCAAAATGCAAGACGACGAGCCTGTCTTTGCCGAAGATTTCCGCTATCCAGGACCGCGTCCACAGTCAAAAGAAACGGCCATTGTTATGATGTGCGACGGTATCGAAGCCGCTTCACGCACTCTGCCCGTACCCAACAGAGAGAATCTAAAAAATTTAATTGATAAAATTGTGGGCGGCATTATCAACAACCATCAGTTGGACGAATGCCCTCTTTCAATGCGCGATATAAATACAGTAAAAGCCTCGATTTTGCGTTCTCTGACTAGCCATTATCATAATCGCGTGGCTTATCCCGATTCTAAAACTATGGGCAAACAGCCCGCTGTTTCTACATCTTCTACGTCCAAGTCGGCTTCAGCTTCCTCAGAAACTTCTCAAGCCAAAACAACAACTGAAGTAAAAAAGAAAGATACTTAGGGAGGGTTTAACCGGGGCGACAAGAGAAAATACCTTTGATAAAGCGTTTTGCAAGAAAAATATAGCGGTCAAAATCAAAAAATAAAGCCGAGATTTTTTTTGCTATGAGGAGCAGCCTAAAAATGCGTGGACGTTCATTAAAAGTAAGAACTGAACTTTTCAACAAAACAAGAGAAAATTTCTCCGAAGTTTCCAAGAGTTTTTATCGCCAAGCCGTTTACGAGGCTGTGCGCATAATCGATCAGAAAATAGGCTTATTTAAATGCTTGGGCAAAATGGTCAACGAAAGCGAAGTGGCCACAACTATCGACCAGCGAAAATTTGAAGTTGAACTCTCTATTGTTGATGATTCGGCTATTCACGCTCTCAATAAAGAATTTCGTCAAGTCGATTCCCCTACCGATGTTTTGAGCTTTCCTGCTTGGGAAGACGAGCCCGCTTTACTTATTTATCCTGATGTACATCTCTATTTAGGCGAAATTGTTATCAGCTTAGATACAGCTAAGCGCCAAGCTAGAGAAGATGGTATTAGTTTGCGCCACATGATCGCTTGGCTGGTAGCCCACGCTATGCTTCATTTAGTAGGTTTTGATCATCCTACCGAAGAGACCCGCCAAGTTATGCGCACCTATGAATTGGCTATAGTGGAAGCTATGGGTTTCAATTCAATTCCTAAGATGGCAGCTGAAGTCTACACAAAATAAGCTAAAGTGACACAGAGTCTAGTAATACATACTTGCGGAACAGCCCGCAACAATCCGGGAAGCGCCGGCGTCGGTCTGGTTATCGAAACTCCGGACGGAAGCCGAGTACTCGTATCCGAAAATATAGGCATTGCCACTACCGCACAAGCGCAGTATCAAGCGGTAATTATGGCTTTGTTGTGGGCTTCTGAGCACAAATATACACAAGTCAAAATACTTTTAAACAACGCCAAAATGATTCGTAGTCTATTGCATAATCCGACAATAGACGATTTGAGCATTTTGGGATTACACAAAAGAGCCCGTCGCTTGGCTCGCTCTCTGAAAGTAAACTTTGCTTTATACGACAGCTTAAAACCAAATAAAGTTATCACTTTAGCTTTGGAAGCTAGTTTGCGCCCTCCGGCCGATACTACGGTCGTAAGCGCCGAGGAGAAAGACAAACAAGAAGCCAAAAGTCATCACGCCATCCAGCAATCAGCCGGCGGTGTCCTTTACAAGCAAGAAGGCGACAAATTAAAAGTTTGCCTTATTGCTAAAAAAGGAGGCGCCGTTTGGGCTTTACCCAAAGGCAGAGTACAGAGTGGCGAAACTTGGGAAATGACAGCCACCAGAGAAGTGCTGGAAGAAACTGGCCATTTAGCAACTATTGCCGAACGTATCGATCAGATAGAATATTATTTCTATTGGCGCGACAATCGCACTCTCTATTATAAGATGGTTACTTTCTTCCTTATGCCTTTAATTCAAGAAAATGCCTCTGTACCGGATGGAGAAGCTTCTGAAGTAGCCTGGTTCGATTTTGGTGAAGCTTGGCGCAAACTATATTATCAGAGTGAAAAGAATATTTTGCAGCAAGCCAAACACATTTTACATACTGCCAAGCTGATTTAGCATCATTTCAAGTAGGAGTCAGTCTGTGGCCATACCAGACGCTTGCCTCAAGCGCAAAGCTATCGCTCTTATTTCTCTCTATATAGTCGAAAACAACGGCATACGTTTTTTGGCTTCTTCCTTGCGCTCTCGAGGTTGGCGTGTTATCGAAATCTACTTTAAAGATTATCAGCATCACCACTTTACTGAGCCCAGCGATAAGGAATATGCCCTGCTTTTTGAAATATTACATCGCGAAAACGTCGACCTTATCGGTTTATCGGTGCGAGCTGGCGGCTATAACAAATTGGCCCAAAGTTTAAGTAAAAAGCTCAGACAAGAATTTAATTTACCAATAATATGGGGTGGAATGCACGTCACCATGGATCCCGAAAGTGCTTTAGATTCTTGTCAAGGCATTATTATAGGCGAAGGTGAAGACACGATCGTTGAGCTTATGGAAGCCGTAGAGCAACAGCGCTCTTGGCAAGGCATTAACGGTTTGTGGTACAAAGAGGCCAACGGTACAGTAGTGCGCAATGCGCCGCGCCGCTTACACAACAACTTGGACGATTTGCCTTTTCGCGATTTTCACTCTCATAAAAGCAAATATTATATAAACAATAACCACCTGACCTCAGGCGATCCTTATATAAATCAAACTATATATCTTATGATATCGGCGCGGGGCTGCCTTTTTAATTGTTCATATTGCGACATCAGTGCTTTGCGCAAAAGTTATAAAGATCTGGGGCAATTCTATCGCGTTATGAGTCCAGAGCGCACAGTGGAAGAGTGCGTATATGCCAAGCAAAATTTTCCCAATCTACGCCGTTTCCGTTTTGACGATGAGCTTTTTTGCTTACATCCGGAATGGGTAAAAAAATTTTGCCACCTTTATCGACAACAAAAAATCGATTTGCCTTTTGAAATTTTAACTGATCCGCGTGTAGTGCAAAAAGAAATATTGCAACAATTAAAAGACGTCGGTTTAGACACAGTTATGATGGGCATTCAGCATATTAGTGCAGTCAATAAACGCCTATACAATCGCGAAGTAAGCGATCAAAAAGTATTGGAAGCTGGACGCATATTGCATGAACTTGACTTAAAAGTTTGTTACCAGATACTTTTGGACGATCCGCACGTTGCCACCCCGGAGAAAAGACAGCTTTTCGAGCTTTTAGTTCAATTGCCCCGACCTTACGATCTTTATCTCTTTTCTTTGTCTTATTGGCCGCAGACAGATATTACCGAGCACTATCTAGCTGACGGCACCATTACCCCCGATCAAGTAGAAGGTCGCAACGATAAATGTCTTAAACAATTTCGCGTTTCTCTTTCCTGGCCACGCCCGGCAGAAGATACTTTTTGGTATTCAATTTATACACTTTTATCCAAGCCAGTGCCGCTTAGCTTTATAAAATTTTTGGCTTCTTCCCCATATTTGCAAAGCCATCCGACTCCGGTACGCTACTTGGCTCAAGCCTTAAATTTTAGTAAATTGGCTCTTTTGGCCTGGCAAATGTTGCGGCGCGGCGAACTCACTAGAGATACGCTTTGCCGCTGGGTCAATTTGTGTTCTTTGCCTACTTCTTAGCTTGCTTACCTAAATCAGCATGTTTATCGGTATAGCGCAAAAAAGGCAACCACACTATACCGCTAACGCAAAAATTAACGGCAAAGAGCAGCAAGCTGCGCCAATCTTGCGTAGAGAGAATTGCACCCAAAAAGCCTGGCATTACCCACGGCACTTCAATAAAGGGAGCACCGACAAAACCCCAACTCACGGCACACCAAGCGATAAGGCCACAAATCATAGGAGCCACAATACAAGGAATAGCTAAAATAGGATTGGCTATCACGGGTAAGCCGAATAAAAAAGGTTCGTTTACATTGAATAGAGCCGGCACAATAGCTATTTTACCCACTTTGCGAAAGTGGCCGTTCTTAAAGAAGAAAAGCAAACAAGTTGGGGCTAAAGTAGCTCCGGAGCCGCCAATCCAGATAAACCATTGGTAAAAAGGATAAGCGGTAACATGAGGTAGAGGTAAGCCGACACTATGCGCTTCGGCATTGGCAGCCACAAACTGTTGCCAGAGAGGCAACATAACAGCATTAATGACAGAAATGCCATGAATGCCAGCCACGGCAAAAAGATGCAAAAAGAAGTTGCTAGCTTCTACAGCCGTTAGAGTATCACCCATACCGGCTAAAGGAGACATCAACCAAAGGACGCCTTCATTTATATTAAAGTCGCACACGTGGCTGACAAGCCAAATAATACTTACAGCAACCAACATAGGTAAAAAGCCGGCAAAAGCCTCCGTCACCGCTGGCGGAATACTTTTGCTAACTTCATCTTGCTCAGCCTGAGGACGATCGGGACGCAAAAAAAGGCGCGACAACTCTACCATAAAAATGGCCACAATAATGCCTAAGAATATGCCTTCAGGCCCAAACGGTTTGAGAGGAATGGCCCATTGTGCTCCCTCACCCTCGGCAAAAACTACCTTACTCGGAGCTTTGGTCACTAAAAGAGCTGCCACAGCTCCCAATCCCTGAGGTATGGGAGCCATATTATATTGTTTAGCTAAAGCTGTAGCTATAGTGAAGGCGATATATAACCCCAGGAGACCCATAGTTAAGCGGTAAGGGATATAAAAATCGGCAGAATTAGCCAAATACCATTGGCCTAAAGCCGTATCGACTAAGTTGGGCAACCAAGCTACTTCCCCACCAAAATACTGAGTCAGAACTTCGCCCTGAGCTCCTAAAAGTAAAAAAGTGCTGCCCACCAAAATAATTGGCACAGAACCGAGCATTCCGTCTCTTAAGGCCAAAACATGGCGCTGATTGGCAAATTTTTCCAATAACTCAACACACTTGGCCATAAAACTCTGTTCTTGCAAAATAGTATCCTCTTGTTTCAAGTCTGCCACCTTTTTAGCCAAATTGCACGAAGGTCTCCATTTTAACGAAAAAAAAAAGGGCATGCAAACTAAAGTCAAAATAATCGACAACTAGAAAGCGTTTTACTCGATTTTTCGGCACTTTTTCCCTAGAAAAACTATAAAAAAAATCGTGGCAAGCAATAAATACTACTATTTCACTCGTCTTTTTATAAACAAGAGCCTAGATTTTTAATAAAATTCCTCCTTTTTAAGAACATTTTTTTAACAAGACTACTTACTTGGCAGGGTAAAGAGGAAAAGGTGTGAATAAACCGAGCGCATTAGAATAAGCAAGTGAGGCAATTATGTCCAATTCTTTATTACTTGAAGTTAAGAATTTGCACGTTTCGGTTGGGGAAAAAGAGATTCTCAAAGGTTTAAATTTAACTATCAATCAAGGAGAAGTACACGCCTTGATGGGCCCCAATGGCTCAGGCAAATCAACCTTGTCCAATACGATCATGGGCCATCCCAACTACAGAGTGACTGAAGGCAAGATCATCTTTAAGGGTGAGGAAATCCAGGACATGCCCGCCAACGAACGCGCCAAGCGTGGTGTATTTTTGGCTTTCCAATATCCTACTTCCATTCCGGGCGTGTCCTTGGGTAACTTCTTAATGGCCTCTGTGCGCAACGTCCGCGGCGAAGATAGCGTAAAGCCTTTGCCTTTCCGCAAAGAATTGCAAGCCAAGATGAAAGAGTTGGGTATCAAGCCGGAATTTGCCCGCCGCTACGTAAATGAAGGCTTCTCCGGCGGTGAAAAAAAGCGCATCGAAATTTTACAAATGGCCTTGTTGCGTCCCAGCCTTTCTCTCTTAGACGAGACCGACTCCGGTTTGGACATTGACGCTCTGAAAGTAGTGGCCGAGGGTATCCATGAAGAGTTGGAAAAAAACCATACCAGCGCTTTAGTCATTACTCACTATCAGCGTTTGCTCGACTATCTCAAACCTCAGTTTATTCATATTTTGGCCGGCGGACGCATCGTCGAAAGTGGTGGCCCCGAATTGGCTCTGCGCCTCGAGCAGACCGGTTACGACGAAATTCTCAACAAATACGTCAACAATTAGGTCTCTTCCGCCCTGCGAAGGGCTCTTCGCAAAAAGCCCCTTCGGCCAGTCGAGCTTTCTTTAGCCAGTTAAGATCGCCGAAGGTGAGGCCCGTTTGCTTTCCTAGGAGCTTTATATGGATGCACCCAACAATCAGAAAGAATCTTTAAAAAATATCGGTACCGATTACAAATACGGTTTTTCCGATGCCGAAGATTATGTTTATAAATCAGGAGTAGGCCTTACTCCTCAACTTATCGTCGAAATGTCTCGCATTAAAGGCGAGCCGGAATGGATGTTAGAAAACCGCCTTAAGGCCTATGAAGTGTTCAATTCTAAGCCTATGCCCACTTGGGGCACAGATTTGAGCGGTGTCCATTTTGACGATATTCATTACTATGTCCGTCCTTCGGAAAAAGCTGCTACCGACTGGAACGACGTACCGGACAAAATTAAAAATACCTTCGACAAGCTGGGAGTTCCCGAAGCCGAGCGCAAACACTTAGCCGGCCTGACCGCCCAATACGAATCAGAGGTAGTTTATCACTCTATCAGAGCTGACATTGAAAAAAACGGCGTTATCTTCTTGGATATGGACAGCGCATTGCGCCAGTACCCTGATATTGTCAAAAAATATTTCG
This sequence comes from uncultured bacterium, assembly GCA_934636825.1. GTDB lineage: Bacteria > Vulcanimicrobiota > Xenobia > Xenobiales > Xenobiaceae > Bruticola. Next base: position 10,561 of record CAKUBG010000012.1, read on the forward strand.
GTACAGTTATTCCCATGAATGACAACAAATTTGCGGCCCTCAATACCGCAGTTTGGAGCGGCGGTTCCTTTATCTACGTACCCAAGGGCGTCCATGTAGAAATTCCCTTACAAGCCTATTTCCGTATCAACGCTCAAGCTATGGGTCAATTTGAACGCACTCTCATTATCGCTGACGAAGGCTCTTTCGTGCACTATGTAGAGGGATGCACCGCTCCCATCTACTCCAAAGATTCCTTACATTCAGCCGTAGTAGAGCTTATTGCCATGGAAGGCGCTCGGATTCGCTATAGCACTATTCAAAACTGGTCTACCAATGTTTACAACTTAGTAACCAAACGTGCTGTAGCCCACAAAAATGCTACTATTGAATGGATCGACGGCAATATTGGTTCCAAAGTTTCTATGAAGTATCCGGCGATCTACCTTATGGGCGAAGGCGCTCACGGTGAAGTCGTTTCCGTAGCTTTTGCCGGAGAAGGTCAGGTACAAGATACCGGCGCCAAGATTGTTCATGCCGCCAGCAATACCACTTCTAACGTACTTTCCAAATCTATTTCCAAAAACGGCGGTCAAGCCTCTTACCGAGGCTTGGTAAAAGTAGAGCCCAACGCCAAGAATGTACGCGGTAACGTACGCTGCGACGCCCTTCTTTTAGACGATCATTCCCGATCCGATACTTATCCGACCATGGATATTGCCAATCCTGACGTCCATATCGGCCATGAAGCTACCGTTTCCAAGGTTGGAGACGAACAAATCTTCTATTTGATGAGCCGCGGACTTTCCGAAAGTGACGCTATTACCATGATAGTCAACGGCTTCTTTGAGCCTTTCGCCAAAGAGCTGCCTATGGAATATGCCGTCGAGCTGAACCGTCTCATTAAGATGGAGATGGAAGGTTCGGTAGGTTAACCCTTTTTGCCAGTTTTCGGATCCCCGGGAGGAAACGTGATAATCAACATAGATGCTCAACTTGAGCAAGTGATCGAAAATATAACCCAATTGGCTTTGCAAAACCAAGAGCCGCAATGGGCCTTAGACATGCGCAAAGCCGCTTTAGTAAGCGCTCGCACTTTAGAAGCTCCTTCCAGACAAGAAGAGACTTGGAGGCGCAGTTCCCCAGACTGGTTCTTCCCTGAAAGAGCCAAAGCTTTGCGCTTGAGTGGCGAAAAATTGATCGTCGACGAATTCCAACTTACCTCCGAAGCTGCGGCCAGCTTACATGAATATGGTATCAATAGCGCTGCCGATGCCGTCGATGTAGCTCAAGAACAAGCTTTAGCCAACAAACATGCGGACAGCTTAGAGCAAGATGGAGTTTGTATTCTCTCTATGAGTCAGGCTTTACAAAAAGAAGAAAGCTTAAAAAACTCCTTCTTTAAAGCCGAGCACCATCAGAAAGATTTGAGTAGTGCTTTGAATGGCGCTTTGCGTACCGGCGGCGCCTATATAAAAGTAACTCCGCAAGCTAAAGCCGAACGCGCTTTCCACGTATTGCACGAAATAGGCGAAGCTGCTACCGAAGACAAATCCCAAGCCGAAGCTCAAAATTGCCACTTTAATCACAGTGTGATTTGTGCCCACGGCCCCGGCCAAGCGGTAGTAGTCGAAAGTTTCAAAAATAGTGACGCTGAGCCCATAAAAGTTCACTCTCTCATAGAGTTTGATTTATCAAACGGAGCCCATCTCAACTACGTATTAGTCGGAGATTGGAATAAAGGCACAGCTTGCCTGACTACTATTCATGCTCGCTTAGGCAAGGATGCTTCTTTAAAGATTATCTATGCCGGCATTGGCAGTGGTTTAAGCAAAACTTTCTTTGCTGAAGATCTCAACGCCGCCGGAGCCAGAACTGAAATTTACGGTGTAGTGCTGGCCGATGGCAAGAGCCGCAGCGACGTGGATACTTTTGTACACCACAAAGCTCCCCACACCTACTCCAATGTGCTGTTCAATTGCGCCGTTTCAGGAAAGGCCCGCTCTATTTTTGCCGGCAATATTTATGTAGACCAAGTGGCCCAGCAAACCGACGCCTACCAAAAGAACCAAAACTTAATGCTTTCTCCTCAAGCTCGCGCCGAGTCTATGCCTAAGTTGGAAATTATCGCTGACGATGTACGTTGCACCCACGGAGCTAGCTTTACCGACTATAACCAAGAGCAACTCTTCTATATGCAAAGCCGCGGTTTGAGTGAAGCCGAAGCCAAGAGCTTGCTTACTGCCGGTTTCTTCCAAGAGATAGTGGAAAAAGCCGACAACGACACAGTAGCTAATTGGTTGGCCACTCTGGCTAAAGGAAAATTTGGCGCAGCCGGACGAGCTTAAAAATTGTAGTCCTACGCGTGTCCTAGATTGACACCCAAAGCAGAGATTTCGGCCTGTTTGTTTAACAAATGGGCCTTGTCTCTGTTTTGATCTTTTAACCAAGTCCCCCACAAAAGGAGGCAATCTGTGAAAATACCTTTAGGGCCTATAGAAAAATTTCCAGAAAATCAAGTTGTCATAATACCTAACGGTTTAGATTCTATAGCCGTAGTAAAGATAGGCGAACAAATTTTTGCCTACGAAGATAACTGTACTCACGATGGTGAAGAGATGGGCCATTGCCGTGTATGTGGTTTTGAAGTAGAATGCCCACGCCATGGAGCTCGTTTTGATGTGCGTACTGGGTGTGCTACCCGTATGCCTGCTGTCGGTGCCTTGACAACTTATCCAGTCAGCATCGAAAACGGTCAAGTTTACGCCGAAGCAGACTAAACTATTGAGATTTTATCTAAAATTGGAAGAAAAAGAATGTTCGATCAAGATTTATTTGCCAAAATTCGCGAAGATTTTCCAATCTTGAAGCAAGAAGTAAACGGCCGTCCCATTGCCTATTTGGACAGCGCAGCTTCTTCTCAGCAGCCCAATTGTGTTATTGATGCTGTAGCCGATTTTACTCGCACCAGTTATGCTAATATCCATCGCGGTTTGTACCCTCTGTCAGAGCATTCTACCCAAAAATACGATGAAGCTCGCCAGACAGTAGCCAAATTTATCGGCGTCAAAGATGATCCCACAGTTATTTTTACGCGCAATACTACCGAGTCAATCAACTTGCTGGCCTATACTTGGGGTGAAAAATATATCCAAGAGGGCGACAGCATTGCCTTGCCGGTCTTCGAGCACCATTCTGACCTGGTGCCTTGGCAGCAGTTGGCTTTGCGCAAAAAAGCCCATTTGCGCTGGATTGAAGTCTTACCTGACGGTACTTTAGACTTAGACTCTTTAGACAAAGCGCTGTCTTACTCGCCGAAGCTTTTGGCTTTTACCTGGGTTTCCAATGTTTTCGGCACTATTAATCCTGTTAAAGAAATTGTAGCCAAAGCTAGAGAACACGGCCCTATCGTTATTGCTTTAGATGGAGCTCAAGGCGTTCCCCATTTGCCTACCGACGTAAACGACTTGGGAGTCGATTTCCTGGCCTTCTCCGGACACAAAATGCTGGCTCCTACTGGCATAGGCGTACTTTGGGGAAAACGCAAACTTTTGGAAAATATGCCTGCTTTTCTTTTTGGCGGCAGTATGATTTCTTCCGTTAAAAGAGAGCGCTCCTCTTGGGACGAATTGCCCAACCGCTTTGAAGCCGGTACTCCCAATATTACTGGCGCTATCGGCTTAGCGGCAGCTTGCGACTACCTTACCAATATAGGTATGGATAAAGTAAGAGCTCACGACCAAGCTCTCATGAGATATACTATCGATAAACTCAATGATATTGAAGGCGCCGAAATTTTGGGGCCGGCCGATTCCGAAAAGCGTGCCGGAGCTCTCTCTTTCTATTTCCGTGGCCTCCATCCTCACGATATTGCTACTTTGCTCGGTCGTGAAGGTGTTTGTGTAAGAGCCGGCCATCATTGCTGCCAGCCGCTCATGCGCGAAATCGGTTTTATGGGCACTACTCGAGCTAGCTTCCACGTTTATAACAACTTTACCGACATTGATCGTTTGGCTGAAGCTTTACTCAAAGCCGGTGAAGTTTTCAAAGAGGCTATTTGCTCCCCACAATGTGCCGGACGCCAACGCAAAGTGATGGTACAAACTGGTCATCATCAGCTTTGGCCCAGTTGTTGTCCCAATGCTTCTTGCCACTCTTGCACCGTACTTCCATCTGAGCGCGAAGCGGGCAACACTATGGATTCTTACTCTCCCACTTTTTCCACTATAAAAGTAGACTTGACGGCCCACAAAGCCAACGACTAACTTTAAGCGCTTTTGCTCTGCGGCTCGCCATTTTGTCTAATAAAAAAGGAAACGTAACCGAATTATGCATTCAGATAACCTTATCAATGATGATCTTTATCGCCAAATAATTCTTGACCACTATTCCAGGCCACGCCACAATTGCCATCTCAAGCATCCTACTGTCAGCGTCGAAGGTACCAATCCTACTTGCGGTGATGAAATCGAGCTCGACTTGCGCGTAGAAAATGGCATAGTCACCGACGTAGGTTTTGTAGGTGAAGGTTGCTCCATTTCAGTAGCTTCCTCTTCTATGTTGGCCGACATCATTAAAGGCAAACCGGTAGAAGAAGTGCTCAAAATTGCCCACGCTTTTAAAGCCAGACTTTTAAGTCACGAAGATGCCGAAGCCGCTCAAGAAGCGGAAAATGTCGACATTGGTGAATTGGAAGCTCTCGACGGCGTTAAAGATTATCCCGTACGCATAAAATGCGCTCTCTTAAGCTGGAACACTTTGCTTTCCGCTTTAGAAGATAAAAAAGAAGACAACTAAGGAGATTTTGCGCCATGCCATTTTCCGGTTCAGACGAACAACCCATCACTCAAGCTCAGTGCCTTACCAACGCAGAGACTACTGCCCAGGATGCAGCGACACAAGCTCCTCAAGTGATCGAAGAAAAGACCACTGCCGCTTCAACTTCCGAAACGAACTCAACTACCACTGCTGAGTCCTTCCCTACCGAAGCCCAAATAAAAGAAGCGCTTTGCGAAGTCAAAGATCCGGAAATAGGCATGAATATTATCGAACTGGGTCTAGTATACGATATTATTCTCGACCAAGATAAAGGTTCAGTGCAAGTCAATATGACTTTAACCAGTCCTGGTTGTCCTTTAGGGCCGGAAATTACTGGCGCTGCCTATTTGGCTATCACTCGCTTGCCCGGCGTCAAAGATTGCCATGTCGATTTAGTCTGGACTCCCATGTGGAATCCAGAAGTAAATCCCACCGAAGAAGCCAAGGCAGCTTTAGGTTTTTGGTAAGCAAAACTTCTTAAATTAAAGAAAAGCGCAGTTCCGCTTTTAGATGCAACCGTATACATTTACGCTTTACGGTAGCTTTACAAATGGCGGAACTGCGCTTTTTATTTTTGCTTTTTCGGCATTATCTTAAAAGCAGAAAAAGTGAGCGCAAATTAGAGCAAAGAAGCGTATTTTACCCACAGAGCTGGGCGAACGGACATACCACGGAAGTTAACAGCTTTATCATAGCTATAACTACCTCCGTAGCTAACAAACCCAACCGTATCTTCACTGCTTCCAGGGCTACGTAACCACCAACAACAATCACCTTCATCGTCGGCATAGCCTCCTTGGGCTTTAGCTACCAACGTTAAAGAGCAGCGCCTATCTTCATAATCTTTAAAGTAGTCACGAGCTTCAGTATAGCTCAGTAAAAAGACTCGATCTTGAGTGGTGGGCCCGCCGTCACGACCGTTACGACAATCTTGAGAAGCATCGTTGGGAACATCGGTTAAAACTAAAAGTTCGCGCTCTTCCGGAGTAAAAACAGCTTCGATAAATTCTCCATTGAGCCAAGTACGCATATCGCTCTTTTCCCAAGTTGGATAAGGAGGTTGAGGGTGAAAAGGACGACTGGCCAAACACTTCTTAACTACTAAAAGAGCAATGCCCTCATCAGGCTTAACGGCCAAAACACGCCACCTAATAGGTTTTATAGGATAAAGGTCATCGGGTGAACCGGCAGCTTCCGCCTGGGCCTTAGCCTGTTCAACTTCCGATTTGAGAGCGCGGCGCTCCTCTTTGGGCAAGAAACGCCCTTGTCTGCAGCGGCCGAAATTTATAGCTTGACCGACACGGATACCTTTGGGTTTTGCCATAATCTGATACCTGCCTCTCCTGAGCTTTATCCTATTTAATCGTATAGATAAAAGCCCAACCTTATTATTTATCTAACTCGTAGCGAATCGTCTCCTCTTTGCCATTTCTTTCAACTACAAATTCAAAGGAATTAGCGTTGCGCAAGGTCATATAACCGCGATACATTTCTTCGGCACTGCGCGTGGGAATACCATTAATGGAAAGCATAATGTCGCGATCTTGCACACCCATACGAGCCAGCAAATTATTTGCGTCTCTAAAATCTACTCTAGTGCCATAGGGCTGACCGTCTTTTTCTTGAGGAACAACGCGCAATTGCTTGGCCATCTCGGCAGAATTGTCCAGAGCCTGGCGCACATCGGCCATACTTACTCTGGGCTGCCCGTCGTTACTATCTTCTTTAGTCTCTTCTTTATCTTGTTCAGCGTTTTCTTTGTCTTCTTCAGCTTTGGGACGTTTTTTGACAATAGGGCCGGAGCTCTTGTCTTCCTGACCATCTGATAAACTTAAGCTATCGGCCACAAAGAGCAATTCTTCTTCATCATTTTCAAAACGAGCCCAGGCGGAGCCAACCTCGGTCAAAGTATATTTGCCAATATCTTCTCCCTCGGCCACAATTTCCACAGTTCCAGGGGCCAATTCCAAAATAGCGGCTCGCGAAGAAGGCGAAATCAGCGTACCTTGCAAAACTGCTTTGCTAATATCACGTTTATCTTCTTTTTTAGTCTCTTTAGCTTGGCTATCAGGGCCATCAGTCGTACCATTTTCACCAATAACCCTGCTTTTACGTTTTTTCTTGGGAGGCTTGGGCTTTTTCTCGACAGGCTGACGCAAAGCCGAAGCAATATCTTTAGCTTGAGCGGAAGTTAAATTGACTCGAGAATCACGAGCACTTTTTTCTATTTCGATACTGCTCGGAGAATCTGTAAAATAAGCGTCCAAAGAAGCGGCGCTGATGTCGGCGCACAGAGCGGCCGAGCCAACAACCAGAGCCCAAGTGAGAAAGCGGCTGTAAGAGGGACTAAGCATAACTTGGTGGTTTTTGGCAAAAAAAGTTTTATTCCTCTTGCGAAGCATAGTGCACCAGGCTTCTCGGGAAGCTAACTTCAAGTAGAAGGTTTAGGGGCTTCGGTATAGAAGTTCGAGCAGCTTGTTGTGAAGTTTGGGGCCCAGTGGGTAGGCCGTAAAAGACATAAGCTTTGAGCACACACCCTGTTAAGTAAGAGTTACACTATGTTCCGCGCAGCGGGTTTAGACTTTGGACATACGGAGACACGTGCAATATCAGTAGGCTTGCTCTGGGGAGCTCCTATCAAGCTGGATTCGTACACCGGCTTTAAGTCGCCTATTGTCAGTATGCCTTCGGACGAACTGACTATCAGGACACTTAATGTTCCCGATTCCGGCCGCGAAATACAAGGCAACGTTATTAGAGAAGAGCTGCGCTTGTCTTTGCCTTTCTCTATTGATGAAGCTTCCTGGGATTGGATAGTTAAAGAAGACAGCGCCACAGTTGCTATCACTTTAAACTCTCAGTTAGCCGAATTTAAAGAACAGCACAAGCTTCCAGAAGAGTCGATTATCGACGCCGAGCCTTTCGCTTATTTGCGCCTATGTCACGAAGCCAAAGTTGACGAAGCACTCGTTTTTGACTTTGGCGCTTCCAAAACGACCGTTTGCGCTATCAAAGAAGGTACGATTTATTGGGTAAAAGTCTCTTTCCGAGGTGGACGCAGCCTTACCAAAGAGATTTCTCTAGAAAAAAAACTCGGCGATCAAGAAGCCGAAACTCTCAAACTCACCGTAGGCACCGAGGAGCCAAAGTGCCAACAATGGTTGCAAGATATAGTGGCTACCAGCCTCTTAAGCGCTCCCGTTCCCTTCGATAAAGTTTTTATTTGTGGTGGCGGCGCCCAAATGAAAGGCTTGCCTGAGGAATTGTCATCTTTATTAGGACAAGCGGTTGAGCCTATGCCAATGCCTTCAGGTTTAAGTCCCTATACAGACGCCGTGGCCTACGGTATGGCTTTAGCCAACAAACCTGGCGTTCCGGGTGTGCAACTCGTTCACATTGTCGAAGAAGAGCCCACTATTCCTTGGAAATACGCTGTCTGGCTGTTGATATTGTTATCTCTGGCCACCTTAAATTTGGAGATACACAATTATACCGCCAATAAAAGCCTAGATCAGCAAAAGACCGTCTACCAAGAAGCCGCCGCGCAAGTATTGCCAGATTTAGCTAAGCAAGATCCTGAAGATTATCAGAGCACTTTAAATAAGTTGACCGAAACTAATATAGCCAATAAGCGTTCTTCTCCAGAATATATTTTGGAACTTATGGCCCAAATGGCTCGTCCTTTAAGCAAACAGCCCAATTTGGAAATTCGGAAAATGGATTTTGCGGCTGAAAAAGAGGTACCCACCATGACCTTGCAAGGACAGGCTCGCTCTGTTCAGCAAGTTGAAGAGTTCCGCCAAGGCATTGAAGGTATCTTACAAAAGCCGGAAATTTTAGAAAATAAAAAAGGCCGCCAAGACGTGGTTTCATTCTCTATTGAAGGAGAAGTGCCGGCCCCATGAACCAGAACGTTTCCAGACAATTACTTTTTATAGTTATTTTGGTGTTGGCCGCTTTGCTTTGGGCAATATTTTATGCTGTACCGCGTTACAAAGCGATCAGCGCTACCGAAGCTAGAGTTTCCCGCTTGCGTTTGGAGCGCAAGGGCATAACTCAAGCCATGCAAGACTTCTCCCGCTCCAAAAATTCCAAAGCGGTACCCAATCCCAACACGGCATCTTGGATGAGCACTTCCGTACTAAAGAACCTTGAGAAAAATGTAGAGAGCAACAATCCCTATAAAAACAGCCAGGGTGTCCAAGTAAAATTGCGCTCTGTCACAGCCGAACAAATTACCGAATTGCTCGACTCCATGAGAACTGCCAATGTTATTGTCAAAAGTTTCAGCCTTGACGACAGTGACGGCAACGGTCGTTGGAATTTAGAGTTTATGGTCGAGGTGCCGTCATGAAACTTTTAGCCAAAGTGGGTGTCTGGCTGCTTGTTTTTGTTTTGGTCTTGCTAATACGCTTGCCTTACGAAACAATCTTAGGCCGAGTCATGGCCTCAACCGAAAAAGCTACCGGTATTGTCATAACTTGGGATGAAATGTCTATGGGCTTTACAGGAGTAAACTTAAATAAACTCTTAGTTACTCTCCCTACCGGCGGTTATTTTACAGCCGATAAAGCTTTCATAGGCTATTCCTTGAAAGGCTTGAGCGTCAATTTCACTCAATACGATTCAGCTAAAATTTTGGCTGAAGCCCGCATCCGAAATGCTACCGACTCAAGTTCTACTTCCGCTACACAAGATACGGGAAAGACGGACAATGCCATTCCAGGCACAGCTTCGCTTAGCCTAAACGCTTCCGAGTTGAACTTTAAGAGTGAAAATTTGGCTTTGGACACCGGTTCCAAAGATTTGAAAGCTGTTCAGTTGAGCGGCCAACTCAATTACAACTATTTGTCTTCCAAAGGCAAAGGGACGCTCAATCTTAAGGTACCGTCTTTGAAAGGTTCCTTGCCCGTCGAGTTACACGATTTAGAGATAGGCGCCAATATTACCATTGAGCCTTACGAAGCTTCGACTTCCGCCCGCAGCGGCCAGGCCGGTACTTCCGCCGGAAGCCAGACAGCGGAAAAATCCCCCAAGCGCACTTCTGTAAACAGCAGACTCACTCTTTACAGTCAAGATGTAACTGGTGAAGGACTCGTTTCCTTGCGCTCAACCCCTCAGAGCAACTCGCCCATGCTTAATGGCGATCTCACTTTCAAAACAAAAATGTTTGGTACGCACAAAGTCAATATTTCCGGTACTTGGGCCAATCCCGAATGGAATCTTGCAGGAGCACGCTAGCAGTGAATAAGTTTCGAGTATACATAGTGACAGCTTTGCTGACGGTGCTGGTATCAGTCGCACCGGCCTTTTCAAACGATCCGTCCAAAAACAGCGAAACAGAGCCGCAAAAGCCTATGCTGAGCAAGACCATAGCAGATTCAATGCGCAACGGCCACATTTTGCTCAACTTTGAAAATATCGACATTCGCGTTCTCTCCCGAGTAATGAGCGAGTTGACCGGACGCAATATTATTGTGGACGAAAAAGTTAAAGGCAAGTTGACGATTCTGTCTTCGCGGGAAGTCAGCATTCCCGAAGCTTGGGATATTTTCAAAGCGGCGGTCAACCGTTACGGTTTCACAGTCGTCAATCGTGGCGATCATGTGCAAATCGTGCCCGGCAGTACAGCCAGAAGCATGGGCTCTTTCATGCCAGCTTTGCAAGCTAACCCTACCGGCGAAGAGTACGTAATGGCCGTCTTGATTATGAGCCAAGGCGATCCCGAAAGTGTCGTCAACGCTGTTAAACCTTTGTTGTCTGAAAATGGCGTTTTGAGCGCTTATAAAGACGGCTTGGCCGTTTTGGTAGTAGATAAAGCCTCTATCGTCAATCGTATCGGCCAAATTGTTAAAAGTTTGGATAGTTTAGAGCCTAGCTTGAAAACCGAAGTAGTCTTCCCTAAATATATGGAAGCCGAAAAAGTTGTCGCAGCCATTAAACCTCTCTATAACGACAAAGAAACGAAAAAGACCTTTGGCATTGCCGCTTTCGGCCCTTCTAACGGTGTCGTTATCAGCGCCTATCCTAAAGATTTGCGCGATGTCAAAAAGATTTTGAAGAAGTTAGATATTCCTATGGCCGCCCCCACCAAAACGGAGCCGGCCCGCTTCTTCGTTTACCACCTTCAGTTCGCTCAAGCTGAAGATGTAGCCAAAATTCTTTCCGATATGCTTTCCGAGCGTCAAAAAGCCGTTGAAGAGCAGCTCAAAGAGTCCAAGGTACCGGCTACAGAAAATGCCGTCAAGAATACCAGCAACAATTTCCGCAGTGCTTCCGACGGCGTAACCGGCCCAACCGGAGCCAAAGATAACCCTGCTACTGTGGGCTTTACTTCCTCTAAAGTTTCGGCCGACAGCGACACCAACTCTCTGGTTCTTTATATATCTCCTTCTGAATATGACGAACTTAAGGCTGTCATTGCCAAATTGGACGCCGAGCGCAGCCAAGTGCAAATTTCTGCTATCGTAGCCGAAGTTTCACTCAAGAGAGCTGCCGAATTGGGTATAGGTTGGCAAGCCCTCACTTCCGGTGGCGTTATCGGTTCTTATAAAGGCGGCTTAACTGAAGAAGGCTTACTCAATGTTTTGGCTGGAGGCAACTTCGTAGCCGGCGTAGTGGGAGGCAATACTCGCACCATTACGGTCAGCAACCAGAGCGTAGACGTTCCTGAGTTTTTCGCTTACTTATCCGCTCTCAATTCCAGCAACGATTTCAATTTAATTTCTGCTCCTCGCGTACTTACCCAAGACAATAAAAAAGCCACTATTAACGTCGGCCAAGTGGTTCCTTTTGCCACCGGAGGCAAGCTTGACGCTTACGGCTCCCCTACCGTTACTTTTGACTACCGCGAAGTAGGTATCAAGTTGGAAGTAACTCCTCACATGAGCCGTACCGGCAAGATCCGCATGGAAGTAAAGCAAGAAATTCAAGAAGTCACCGAGTATCTCGATCAAGAGATGGCCGGCGTCAAGTTCAGCGCCCCTGTGGTTTCCAACCGCAGCGTCGATACTACTGTCACTATTCCCGATGGCAAAACTTTGCTAATCGGTGGTTTAATTTCTAAGCGCACTTCCGATCAAGTAAAAGGTGTGCCTATTCTCAAAGATCTACCTTTATTAGGCTGGCTCTTCCGCGATAAGAGTACAGACGATCAAAAGACCAGCATCTTTATTTCTTTAACTCCCAAGATTGTCGATTTGGACGAAACTGTCGACGCCAAAGATAGTGCCATTACTCCCTACCTTGACGGCATAGGCGAAGCCGGTGATCAAAATTACGAAAACCGCGATACTTTGCAAACCGTTCCCGAAGTAAAGGCTGCCGACGAGCATTCTTCCGAAGCTAAAGTCACTAAAGCCGGTGATAAGAAAAATGGCAAGTCTGGCAAAACTTCTTCTGTAGAGAATAAAGACGAAAGCCAAAAGCAATTAGCCGACACTAACAAAAATAACCGCAACCGCAAGCTTAGCAAAAAGCAAAGCCGCCGTTATGCCAATGTGGCCAAACGTCGCGTTTTTGACAAAATGGACGCCGATCATGCCGTTTATAGCAATGTGCAAGATCCTTTGCCTAAGCAAGAGCAATTGCGCACAGCCAGCGCCGAAGTGCCCACCGAAGCGGAAGGGCCTCTCACTCCAGCAACGGTAAAAATAACTCCGGCTTCCGGCTCAACGACTGCTCCTTCCGATCTTAAGGAAGGAGAGGTTCTTCCCGCCCCCGTCAGCTTGGAGAATCGTCAATAGAATAGACTTTATCACAAGTATGCTCTTTAGCATTTTGTTTTGAGCTAGGAGAACTTCTGTGCCTTCAATTCCTACCGAGTTTTATCAGCGCCATCATATTCTGCCTTTAGAAGAAGAAGAGAGCTTCATTAAGATAGGTATCCATAAAGATACTCCACGCCAGCTCTTTGAAGATATCCGCTTGCTTTTGCATAAAGATGTCATTCCTGTAGTCATGAGTGTGGAAGAGCTGGAAAACGGCTTGCGCCGCATGATGGTCGATGAAGAAAACTTAGGCCAAAGCGACGAAGCCGACGACACCAAAGACGTCGATATTAGCCAAGATTTACTGGCTGACGCAGCCGATGCTCCCATAGTGCGCTTACTCAACACTTTGTTCCTTAAAGCCATGGAGACGCGCACTTCAGACATTCACATCGAGCCTTATGCCGAGCAAACCGTAGTGCGCATGCGTATCGACGGCGTTTTGCATGAAGTGCACAAAATGGCTCGTTCCAGCCATCCCCAATTGGTAGCTCGCGTCAAAGTAATGTCTAATTTGGACTTAGCCGAAACACGCCATCCTCAAGACGGCCGCTTGCATGTCCACTCCGGTGATAGACAGTTAGATGTGCGTGTTTCTATTGTGCCCACTTTGCACGGCGAGCGCGTCGTTATGCGCCTTTTGGAAAAGAACTTGCGCATGCTTAGCCTCAAACAATTGGGCCTCAATGAGCATGATCGCCAAGTTGTCACCGATCTAGTCAGCCATCCTTATGGTTTATTTTTAATTACCGGCCCTACCGGTTCAGGTAAGACAACTACTCTCTATGCCATTTTAGATATGATCCGCTCCCCGGAGCGCAATATTATTACTATTGAAGATCCTGTAGAATATCAATTGGCCGGTGTAGGTCAAATTCAAGTCAATGAAAAAATTGGCATGACTTTTGCCAGCGGTTTGCGCTCAGTCTTGCGTCAAGACCCTGACGTCATTATGGTCGGTGAAATCCGCGACCCAGAAACGGCCGATATTGCTATTCACGCCGCTTTGACAGGCCACTTGGTGCTCTCTACTTTACACACCAACGATGCCCCCACCGCCGCCACCCGTTTACTTGATCTGGGCATACCGCCATATTTGTTGTCTTCCTCGCTTTTGGGCGCTATGGCTCAGCGTTTGGTGCGCAACTTGTGTCCACATTGCAAGCAACCTTGCGATCCCGATCCCAACGATTTATATCGTTTGGGCATTCAGAAAGTGCCTGCCGGATCGCAATTTTATAAACCGGTCGGCTGCCCTCAATGTCACGGTTCCGGTTACAAAGGCCGCTTAGGCATCTACGAAATTATGAGCGTAGACGAAGACTTGCGCAGCCGAATCGCTCGCTCGGAAGACTCACGTATTTTGGGCAAGGCGGCCCGCGACAAAGGCATGGCCACCCTTTTAGATGACGCCATTAAGAAAGTGGAATTGGGCTTAACTACCCCGCAAGAAGCGCTGCGGGCCGCCCGCTTATAATTTTTCGGAGCAAAACTTAAGGAGAATACGTTAAAGCGCTATGCCTCTTTATTCTTACGAAGGTACCGACAGTAAAGGCAAACAAGTGAAGGGCCTGGTGGCGGCGGTTTCCCATGCCGTAGCTCACCAAAAGCTTAAAGAGCGCAAAATTTTCCCTACCAAAGTAGAAGAAGACGGCGGAACCAAAGGCGGACAAGCCGGCGACGACGATTTGGCCTATACAGTGTTGCAATTGTCAGCTTTGCTTAAGTCGGGCATTCCTATGGATGAAGCCCTGGGCTCGTTAGCCGAATCGGCTGAAAGTGCCAAATTGCGCAAAGCTTTGGCCAGAGTACAAGTGCGTTTGCGCGAAGGTGAAAGCCTATCCAGCAGCCTAACCGAAGACAGTATCTTCCCTCCTATGTTGGTGCGTATGGTCAGTGCCGGTGAAGAAGCCGGCCAACCTGGCGTTATTTTGGAGCGTTACGCCAACTTCTTACAAGACGAAATAGAACATCGCCGCGCTTTGCAATCGGCCTTGGCCTATCCCGTAGTGTTAGTTTCACTATCCATAGTGCTCTTAATTGCTTTAGTTATGTTTTTAACCCCTGTAATCCAAGAGATGTACGACTCTACAGGTAACGAACTTCCCGCCATTACTCAACTGATGATCAATGCGGGCACCTTCTTACGCAGTTGGGGTCCAGCTGTTTTAGGCGGAGCCATTGTTATTATCTTTTTAGTTTCTCATTCTCTTTCCAATCTGACTAAAGACAAACTCAAAATGAACTTTCCTATTTTGGGACGCATGATCAAAGCCGGTCTCTTAGCCAGATGGGCTCGCACTTTAGCCTTATTGCAAAGCTCCGGCGTACCTTTGGTGCGCTCTTTGCAAATGAGCCGCGAAGTAGTAGACAACGCTGCTTTAGATAAAGAGCTGCGCGGTGTAGAACAAGCCGTCGAACGTGGTGACGGCCTGTCTAATTCACTTTCTCGCATTCAGCTTATTCCGCCACTATTGCAACAATTTTTAAGAACGGGCGAAAAAACCGGCAACATGGATGAGATGCTCACTTCGGCTGCCAGCTTCTACGAGCGCGAGCTAGCCCGTCGCCGCCAAACCATGATCCGCTGGCTGGAGCCATGTCTTATTCTCTTTATGGGTATAGTGGTAGGTATGGTAGTTATTTCTGCCTTGCTTCCGCTCTCACAATTGTCAGCCCAATTGTAAAACAACTCAAAAAACCAAATTACACTTATAAGAAAGGCCCGCCGGTGTATGTCGGAGGGCCTTATGCTTTATAGTTGACTAATTATTAAAAAAAAAGGCTATTCTGACAGTGCAGAATAGCCTTTTTTGTCAATTAACGCTTAATAAATTAGTCTTTTACAAAGCGAGTTCCGGCTAAGCCTTTAACAGCTTTGCTCAAATTCTCGGGATTGGTAATAATGGCTTCTTTGCCGCCAGCTTCCAAGAATTTGATAGCAGCTTCTACTTTGGGAGCCATGCTGCCCTTGGCGAACTGTCCTTCAGCCATATATTTCTTAGCTTCGGAAATGGTTACAGTGTCGAGAGCTTGCTGGTTGGGTTTACCAAAATTGATATAAACCTTGTCTACAGCTGTAGAAATAATGAAAGAATCTACATCTAAGTTGGCAGCTAAAAGACCAGAAGCATAATCCTTATCGATAACAGCCGCTACACCGGTATAGCGTCCGTCTTTTTCAACTACAGGCACACCACCGCCACCAACGGCGATCACTACTTGACCAGCGTTGATTAAAGCGCGGATAGATTCTAATTCGACAATCTTTTGAGGCTTGGGAGAAGCCACGACACGACGCCAACCGCGACCGGCATCTTCCATAACGTCCCAACCATCAGCTTCGTGACGCTGTTTGGCCTGAGCTTCGTCCATGAAGGGGCCAATAGGCTTAGTAGGATTGTGGAAAGCGGGATCGTCGGCTCCAACCACAACCTGAGTAACCACAGTAGCGCAACCTTTATTCAAGCCACGCTTCAAGAATTCGTTGTGTAAAGCCATCTGGAACTGATAACCGATAGCACCTTGGGTATCGGCTACAGCAGAGTCGACGGGCACAGTGTGAATAGCTTCGTGAGCTGTCTCGCTGCGCAACAAAATAAAGCCGACCTGAGGGCCGTTGCCATGAGTAAGAACTACTTCCCAACCGTCTTCAATCATATTCACTACGTGAGAAACGGTTTCACATACAGCGTTATACTGATCAGGTACAGTTTGATGCTGTTTATCTTTAATTAAAGAGTTGCCGCCTACGGCTACTACGGCCACACGAGACATACTAAGAACCTCCGAAAGGATATTAAGCATAGGTTACTTGCTTTTTTAGTCGGAAAGCTGCCCTAAAAGCCAAAATTTACTTTGTGCATTTTTATGCAAGTACAACGAACTTTAAGCAGCCTCCCTGTAAAAAAATCAAAAGTTAAAATTTCAAAAATCAAGCATCGTCACGACGATCGTCTTGCAAACGTTGGGCATAAAGAGGGAACTCTTGGCAAAGTTCTCCTACCTCACGGCGCACTTTCGCAGCTAAGTCGGCATCTTGAGGAGCGCTCAAAATTTCTAAAATCCAAGCGCCAATACGTTCCATTTGCGCAACATCCATACCGCGAGTAGTGAGAGCCGGAGTACCTAAACGGATACCACTGGTAATGGCAGGAGGATTGCTATCAAAAGGTATGGCATTTTTGTTGACGGTAATGCCAGCATTGTGTAAGGCATTTTCGGCTTCGCGTCCAGTTAAGCCTAAAGGAGTTACGTCGACCAAAATCAGATGCGTGTCGGTACCACCAGAAATTAAGCGAGCTCCGCCATCGGCCAACACTTTGGCCAAAGCTCTGGCATTAGCCACAATATGACGTTGATATTCTTTAAATGAGTCTTGTTGAGCTTCTTTAAAAGCTACAGCCTTACCGGCAATAACATGTTCTAAGGGGCCGCCCTGATAGCCTGGGAAAACATTTTTATCGACAGCTTTGGCCAACTCAGCCTTACATAAAATCATACCGCCGCGAGGACCACGCAAAGTTTTATGCGTAGTTGTGGTCACGATATCAGCCACAGGCACAGGATTTTGGTGTAAACCGGCGGCCACCAAACCGGCAAAGTGGGCCATATCTACCATAAGCTTGGCGCCAACTTCATCGGCCACAGCTCTAAAAGGAGCGAAGTCTATTTCTCTGGGATAAGCACTCGAGCCGGCCAAAATAACTTTAGGCCTAGCTTCCAAAGCCAAGCGACGCATCGCTTCATAGTCGATAAGCTCAGTTTCCGGATTTAAGCCATATTGAACTACATTAAAATGGGAACCACTAAAATTAACTTTGTGTCCATGAGTAAGGTGTCCACCATGGGCTAAAGCCATACCCATAATGGTATCGCCATGGGAAGCAATCGAGTAGTAGGCTGCCAGATTGGCAGAAGATCCGGAATGGGGCTGCACGTTGGCATGATCGGCGCCAAAAATAGCACAGGCCCGCTTTCTAGCTAAGTTTTCAATAATATCGACGTTTTCGCAGCCACCGTAGTAGCGCTTGCCCGGATAACCTTCGGCATATTTGTTAGTTAAAATGCTGCCTTGAGCTTCTAACACAGCCTCACTGACAAAATTTTCCGAAGCGATCATTTCTAAAGTTTCAGCCTGACGGCAAGTTTCGTTATAAATAGCCTGAGCCACTTCAGGATCAACTGACCAAACGTGCTTTAACATGTAGCGCTCTACCCTCCGATTTTAAGTGAAAGGTCAACCTTTTAGGGCGTTCGTAAACGATTTCCTGCCTATTTTCGCCCAAACAATTGGCAAACCTACTCCTACTTATAATGTTCTAAGTCAGCCAACGATATTCTCCACTTTATAGCCAGCTTTTTCTACCGCTTCGCGCAACGTCTCTTCGGAAATTTCTCCACTACTTAACTCAACAGCGACTATTTTTTGTGCACGCTCAATACGGCTGACTTTCACGCCTTCAATACTCTCAAGAGCTTTGGTAACGTGCATTTCACATTTTTCGCACATCATTCCGTCAACATAAAGAATTTTGGTCACAGTCTTTTCCTCCGGCTTATTTTGTTCTTGTTTTTTATTTGCCAAAGATGCAACACTCGTCTTTTCAGAAGCGGCAGCTCGATTGCGCTTTACCTTCGCGATAAGATCGGGGTAAAAACCATTTAAACGCAAAGCATTACCAACTACAGTTACCGAACTTAAACTCATAGCCAAAGCAGCTAAAGAAGGAGTAAGTTCAATGCCCCACCTACTAAAGACACCTGCTGCCACAGGAATAGCTAGCACATTATAAGCAAAAGCCCAAAACAAATTCTGGCGTATATTGCTCAAAACAGCTCGACTTAATTCGATAGCTCTGACAACATCCAGCAAAGAATTTTTCATTAAGACAACGTCAGCCGCTTCTACAGCTATATCTATACCGGTACCAATAGCCACACCGACATCGGCAATTTTTAGAGCCGGTGCATCATTGATGCCATCCCCAACCACAATAATTTTGCCAACTTCATCTTTATATTTTTTGACCACGTCAGCTTTTTGGCTAGGCAAAACCTCAGCGTAGAGAGCATCAGCTTTTACTTCTTTAGCAATTCTTTCGGCGGTCGATTGCCTATCACCGGTCAAAACGATAGCCTTTATACCCAATTCATGCAAACTTTGTACAGCTTCAACGCTGTCGGGGCGAAGTTGATCGGCCAAAACGATAATACCGATCAGATTGTCTTTTTGATTGGCTAAATAAAGAATGCTATAGCCTTGAGCTTCATATTCATTGATACGCTGCAATTTTCCGGAGCTACAATCGGCCATAATATTTTTGGCCATATAGCCGCGACTGCCTATTTTCCAAATTTGTTTTTCTATAAGAGCTTCTACACCACCGCCGACCACTTCTTGAAAATTGTCGACAGTAAGGGCACTCAAACCTTTGTCTTGAGCTGCTTTTGTAACAGCTATTGCCAAAGGATGGCGACTATTTTGTTCTAAGGACAAGGCGTAAATCAGCACTTGTTCTCGGCTGTATTTATCTTCACAAAAAGACTGGTAATCAATAATGGCTGGTTTGCCTTCAGTGAGAGTACCGGTTTTATCAAAGATAACCGCTTTGGCCGAGCTTAGTTCTTCTAAACTTTGGGCATTGCGTACCAAAATACCAAACTGAGCTGCTCTGCCCATACCGACCATAATAGCTACGGGGGAAGCCAGTCCCAAAGCACAGGGACAAGCAACTACTAAAACAGATACGGCATACTTTAAAGCGGTACCCCAATAAACAGATTCCGCCAAGTCCAACCACAAAGGTACATAATACCAAAGCAAACCGGTTATAAGCGCCAAAGTAAAAACAACAGGTACAAAAATACTGCTAACTTTATCAGCTAAACGAGCGCTAGACGCTTTAGAATTGGACGCTTCATCTACTAAACGAATTATTTGGGCCAAGGTAGTGTCGGCTCCCACTTGAGAAGCCACAAATTCGAAACGCCCCTCGCAATTTACCGAACCAGAAAGAGCTACATCACCGACATGCTTAACTACCGGTAAACTTTCTCCAGTTAAAGCCGATTCGTCTAAAGAGCTGGAGCCAGAGACAATAATGCCATCTACAGGCACAGTCTGGCCAGGTTTCATAACAATAGTATCACCAACCGACACTAAACCAACCGGGCGCTCCTCTTCCGAGCCATCCGCTTTTTTAATTAGGGCAGTTTTAGGAGCTAAATCGGCTAGTTTTTCCAAAGCTAAAGAAGTTTTAGCTTTAGCTCGCCCCTCTAAATATTTGCCCAGCGTAACAAAAAACAATATGAAAGCGCAACTGTCAAAATAAGTGGCTGAAAGATATTGTTGCAAAGTTTCTACTAAGAAAGCGACACTATCTAGCTTAGAAGAAGAGATCAAGCCCAGAATTTTGTCAATAGACCACAAATTGAAAACGCTATAAGCGAAAGAAGCTAGCGTTCCCATACACACCAGAGCATCCATATTTGGCGCTCCAGAAATTAAACTCTTAAAGCCGCTGATAAAAATTCTTCCGTTTATCAGCATGGCCAACAAAGCCAAAACACATTGAAAAACTACAAACCGAACAATTATCGGTTCGGGAACCATGCGCAAAATATCTACAGGCCAGCCGAACATAACTGAAATACTGCAAGCCAGTAGAGGCAACAGAAGTACGAAAGTACAAATACAGCGTATTGCCAGAGAATGTTGCTCGCTTTTGGCCGCTTCAGAGCGCCTTTGACGACTATTTTCTTGCCAAACACTGTCATCTTTTAAAAGTTCGGCCTGGTATCCAGCTTCTTGTATAGCCTTAATTACTTCAGCCGGACAAGGCTTATCTTTATAAAAAACTCGCGCTGTGCCGGAAAGTAAATTGACCTCGGCTTGCTCCACTCCATCCAAAGCAGAAATAGCTTTGCTAACGTGAGCTTGACAAGCAGCACAAGCCATACCGGTAATAAGGAATTTGTCCCCTCTGGCAGCCATATTCAATTTGTTCCCTTTAGAAATGCAAAAAAATTAGTTACCAAACACTTGAGTCTTCAAGAAGTTCAAATTTATTTCTTGATTGCGGGAAGCACGACGATGGCGCTCTGAAGATGTTTTTTCTCTATCATCTCGATCTTCGTTGCGAGAACGACGTCTGGGCGCCCCTTCTACATGACCGAATATGCCGACTTCTGCTTGCTTCTTTTCTTCGGCCTTACGCTCAATAGCCGCAAAACCGGGAGGCATTTCCGAATCGGTAAGATCGGCAAATCCCGGAGGGACCTCAGAGTCAGGTAAATTCGTAGAAGCTGTTTGCGGACGAGCTTCTTCTAATTTGCGCAAGGCTCCACTCAAATTCGGCTTCCGAGCTGGGGCAGGTGAAGTAAAGGCGAATCCTTCTGCAGAGCTGGTAGCAGAATGGGATTTGTTAAGTGCATTTCCAAACAGTGAAGGGCCTCTCAATCCGGGCTGTGAATAGGTGCGCTTAACCGCTTCAGCCCGTTGAGCTTCCAGTTGTTTTTTGGCTTCTTCCTGACGTTCTTTAAGTTCTATGGCTTTTTCATCCAAGCGAGGCATAGGAGACCAGGGCAATACGGCCGGATCGGGAGGAGTAAGAATATTTTTTTTAATTAAAGCTACTTTATCCGCTCCGACAAAGACTAATGGAGTCAAAATGCCCATAATACGGCCCCTTTCTAATATATAACAGGTAATAAATCGTAAACGTTATTTGCCATACAAGCAAAGGTCTCCCCCCTTTTATGCAAAAAGAGAAGGCAAAAAGATGCAGTTAGTCAAAATAGAAGGGCTAATAAGATCAGCTTATACTCACACTAAGAAAAAAATGACAATCGGTTTTGAGTTTCCCTAAAAGAAGATTCACTACTGTTTTAATAGGAATATTATGTTTAATTGGTTCAAACGCAACAAAGAAGAAAAAGCTCCCCCTCAAAACGATACTGAACAGGCTACTCCCGAAGTATCCGAATCTCCGGTATCTTCCGAGCCAAATTCAGAAACGGCCTCTCAAGACCAAAACACTAAAAAAGGTTTACGCGGCTTTTTAGACAGCGCTAAAGAGTTAGCCTTAACGCCTGTTGATCCTTGGTTCAACAAAATGGCCAAGGGATTGGACAAAACACGTCGTCAATTTGTAGACAGAGTCAGTGGCTTATTTTCCTCTTCTAATAAGATTGACGAAGATTTTTGGGATGAACTGGAAAGTATCTTATTGACAGCAGATGTGGGACTGACAGCCTCAGCCGATATTCTCGACCGACTTAAAAAAGCCCAGAAAAGTAAAAAAATCAGCCACCCTAGCGATTTGCTGACCGAAATGAAATCTATTTTGAGCGATATTTTGCGCCAACACAAGGGAGAAAAGTGCGGTTTAGATTTACAGCCAGGTGAGCTTAAGGTTGTCATGATGGTAGGCGTCAACGGTGTAGGCAAAACGACTACGGCAGCCAAATTAGCGGCGAAATTTAAAGCCGATGGCCACAAAGTTATTTTGGCAGCCGCCGATACTTTTAGAGCGGCAGCCATAGACCAACTCCAATCTTGGGCGGATAAAATCGGGGTCGATTTAGTCAGTCATCAAGAAGGTTCCGATCCCAGTGCGGTTGTCTTCGACGCCATAAAAGCGGCTCAAGCACGCGGTTGCGATTTGGTAATTATCGATACAGCCGGTCGCTTACACAACAAAGTTAACCTTATGGAAGAACTGGGTAAAATTAGGCGTGTGTGCGACAAGGCTTGCCCGGGAGCCCCTCACGAAACTTGGTTAGTGGTCGATGCGACCACAGGTCAAAATGCTTTAGAGCAAGCCAAAGTATTTAACCGTGCTGTAGAGTTAAGTGGTGTGGTTATGTGCAAGTTGGACGGAACAGGTAAGGGCGGAGTAGTTATTGCCGTCGGAGAAGAGTTCCACTTGCCGGTGCGCTACATAGGCGTAGGTGAAGCGGCTGACGATTTGCGTGAATTTGATCCCGATCTTTTCTTGGATGCACTTTTCGCCGAACCGGCCAATTACAAGGAAATCGAAGCCAAAGCCGAAACGAACGAAACTCAGCCTTAGTTTCAAACTAAAAATTATAAAAAAATGCCTTTATATAGAAAGGGCTGCTGCAATTATCGATGGCCAAGTTGTGTTCTAAAAATGCTCTACGCAAAATTGCCGGTCTGTGCCTAAAATCAGCCAAAGTGCTAATGGCTTCCGGGGCAGAGACCAATCGAGTGGAAACTACCGTAGAACACATTGGCCATGCTTGCGGCACGCCAGTGGAAAGCTACGCTACACCAACCGGCATTACCGTCACCGTGGGCCGTGAGCGCACTATCACTATCGTTACTAGAGTAAAAAACCGCACTATCGATCTGGCTAAAGTTATTGCCATCAACTCTATTTCTCGCGATCTGGCTGCAGGCAAAATTTCTTTTCAAAGCGCCGATAAAGCCGTAGACGAACTAATCCGCAAAGCTCCACTATACAGCCAAACTACCATGTATATATTTCAGGCTATTTGTTGTGCCGGTTTCGGCATGATGATCGCCGGAAACTTAATTTCGATTATACCTTCACTGCTAGTCGGACTGTTAGCCAAATATGTAGAACTAAAATGCGCCAAACTAGCGCCATTTCTAATGGTATTTCTCAACGGATTGGCCGTTACCATTTTCGCCGATATTTGGTGTTTATTTTTTTCCAGCGTAGAACATCGCGCTATAGTGATTGCCGGAATGGTGCCTCTATTGCCCGGTTTAGCTCTGACAAACGCTATAGCCGACCTTATGGCCGGTGAATTATTGGCCGGCATTGCCCGTACTACCGACGCTGTCCTTACTAGTGCAGCCTTGGCAGCCGGAGCAGTGGTAGGCATGAGCATGGGGCAATGGTTTTTATGAGCGACTTCTTTATCGGTTGGTTTGGAGCTATTCTGGGCTTAGTCGGCTGCGCCGTATTTTTTCGCATTCCGGTTAGAGCAATTCTTGGCTGTACTTTGGCTGGACTTTTGGGCTGGCAAGTAAATTATATGCTGGGCACTTGGGGGATAGGCCCTATATATTGTGGTTTTGTCGGCACACTTACCATTTCTTTGTGTAGCGAAAGTTTGGCCAGGGCCCTGCGCATGCCTTCTACCGTTTTTGTGTTGCCTGGCATATTTCCTTTGGTACCAGGAATTCTTACCTACAATGCTATGACAAATATTATTCGAGGTCAGACCGATTTAGCTTTGCAAGATGGTATGAATGCTATGCTTATAGCTAGCGGTATAGCTGTAGGTATGCTCATGGGAACAGCGTTATCTAAAGGGATTATCAATCCCAGTTTATCCAGTTTACATACCAGTTTACAAGATGACTTTGATATATCTATACCTGAATTAGTAGACAAAAATGATTCTGCCGAGTTTCCCATTACACGCAGCCGGCCCACGACCAAACGTACTCAACGTATGCAAAGCCGACGCAATAAATATCATAAAATTAAGGAAAACCACAAGATATAGCGAAAACAGTTTTAATTTTTCTAGTGACAGAGCTTATCTAACCAATAAATAAAGTGATTTGCTTTTTAAACCGTATCTAGAAAAAAATTAAACAAAAAGTAGCTGCCGTCGCCGACTATGAGCAAAAAGTTTAAAGAAAAAGTATTGCGCGATCCACTTTATGGCAATATCGCCATAAATCATCCCTTAATTCTGGAGCTTATCGACTCTATGGAGTTCCAGAGGCTGCGTCGCATACGCCAGCTGGGTATGTGCTTTAGTGTCTTCCACGGCGCCGAACATTCTCGCTTTCAGCATTCCATAGGCACAATGTGGCTTATGCAACGTATTTTAACCTATTGGCATGATAATCGCTTGCTGAAAGTAGCTCCCGAGACTATCTTGGCCACTCAAGCCGCCGCTCTGTTGCACGATATAGGCCATGGCCCCTTTTCTCACGCTTTAGAAAATGCTTTTTCTAAAGTAAACCACGAAGAGCTAAGTTTAAGAATAGTCCGCCGTTTAGCTCCTTTATTTGCTAAATATTCACTTAATGTCGAAGATACCATTGCCATAATGAAGGGCACTTATCCTCAGCCGGTATTTCACGAATTGCTCTCTAGCCAATTGGATGTAGATCGCATGGATTATTTGCAACGCGATTCTCTCTATACCGGCGCCAAATATGGACTTTTCGATATAGATCGCATTATTTATACTATACGTCCACTTAGAGATAGCGATGGTAAATACTGCTGTGCTGTCGATCACAAAGGTTGTGAAGCTGTCGAAGGCTATTTATTCTGTCGCTACTTTATGCATTGGCAAGTGTATTTGCATAAAACAGTGCGTTCTTACGAAACATTATTGCGTGTTATTCTCAAAAGGGCGCACTATTTGTACGAAAACTCCCCTCAATCTTTGGAATTGCCTCGCAATTTGCGCTTTCTTTTTGAGTCCAACCAAGCAGAAGATGAAGATAATTTCTTAGATAATTATTTACAAATCGATGATTTCGATTTTTACCATACCTTAAAACTTTGGAGCCAAAGTCCCGACGAAGTCATGGCCGATCTCTCTCGTCGCTTTTTGGGCCGACGCCCATTCAAGGCTTTTGACGATCCCGGTGATGGCCCCATTACCGATAGAATAAGAAAATATGTGCAAAAGAGTTTAGGCCCCAACTGGGAATGGTACTTTCATAAAGATACTCCTCAAAACTTGGGCTATGACATTTATCAACCGGGAAGAGCCACTTCTCCTATCCGCATTTTAGATAATCCGCCCAACAATCGCTGGAAAGAAATTTCTCAAGCCAGCCGCACCAAAGCTATCGAAGCGCTTTCAGAGCCAGTTCGCCGCAGCTTACTTATGGTACCACGCGATTGTTATCAACATATAAAGCCCTGGTTGGAGAAAGATCGTCCCTATCAAAGCACTATGTTCTAGAATATAATTTTTGCCCGAACAAAATAAAAGGAGCGGCTTTTACAACCGCTCCTTTTATTTTGAGAATAGAAGAGCTTTTTTAACGTCTATCTTCTAGGACTTATCCAGCTCTTATTTCATATTATTGCGAGGAATAACCGTTATATCATATTGCAAAGTATAAGCCCCTAAACGGTTAGAAGCGCCACTAAGCGTATCGAGCTTCCTTAAAGCCTGAGCATTTGTTATATCTGTTACAGTCTCTTCGTTTTTAAGTTCTTTACCCAAGGCCATACCACGTTGCTGCTGAGCGCGACGCAACTCAGCTAAACGAGCCGACTTAATTACTAAAGTAACTTCCGGCTTGTTAGTTACTACTCGGAAAGCCACAATGCAATCGGCCAAAATTTGAACCTTACATTTCTTAAAAGGATCCTGACTAAAGATATTGATTTTACCGCCATTAGTTTCCGGTTGCACAATATATTTGCCAATATTGGAACTATCTAATAAAGCAGCTTGATCTGGAACTTCACAGCGAATTAACCATTTATGAGGACAAGAATCGGCATTGCCGCAAACTTCTTGTATAGTTCCGCCGTATTTTTCTTTATGCAAATTGGGGCCAATAGTAGAGACATAGTAGATAACATTTTTATTCCAATTGGGAATACCCGATGCACTGCGGGAAAAACGCTGAGAAGCGCTGACTACTTCGGAATCTGTACTGCCGGGAATGGCACTATTGTCATTATATGCCGAAAGCATCCATAGAGCTTGTCCATATTGCGGCTGTTTAGTCTGATCTACATCAGCACCGGTCACCACTTTAGTTATATTGCTCGGACTATAATTTTTGTAAGTGGCCACGCCGAGACCACCGAAGCTGGCTCGCCTAATATCATCCATAGCAAAAACGCCCACTTTACGCATCATAGTTTGCGTAACGGTACGTCCCTCAATGCTGCGCCAGGAATCCATACCATATTGCACAACGGTAAAAAGCACCAGCATCAATACACTAAAAACGCCAGTGGTGATCAAAACTTCAACCAAAGTAGCGCCTAAGTTGTCTTTTCGGCGGCTTGGAACAATATTCATATTATTAAGCTGCCCTCCTAGAACTCCGAGCTAATATTATAAAGTCGGCTCATCTCACAGCGCAGAATACCGGCATGCGTCATACTTAAAGTAGTATCGTTTACTTTTTGTGTTGTTGACATATTTCCATTGTCGGAACTATATGTACCCACTTGTTCACCGCTCTTGCCCCACCAAACTACCACATCCAGCTTAACCAACTGATTGTCGATAGTAGTACCCCCTACAGAAGTCCCGCTGTCAGTGCTGTCTATTCTGGTGGAATTGAGTTCCCACACGAAAGTAGTATTGTTTAGGTTCTTAATACCAGAAGCTACTACGCCGCCTTTTTTCAGATTTTCAAAAGCGCCTTTGTCAGCTTCTTTATCAACCTGATTGACAATATTGTAAATATCTTTGGTAAGTACAGTTTCGGCAACAATAACACCTGCCGTTAGGTCGGTGGTCTTTTGGCTAGCCTTCATTGATCCGGTAAAAACAGCCAAAACCAAAAGAAGAGTCACAGACATAATGCCCACAGAAACCATAAGTTCCAATAAGCTGAAGCCCGCGCGCTTTTGACGACACCTTAATATATAATGGCTGGCTGAATATCGCTTATTCATGCAACAGCTGACCTTCATAACTTTCGTTCCTTCAATTGTCAAAAAAGCCGCTAGGGCTTTAGTTAAATATTCCGCTCCATTATAGCAAAAATTAGCCCCATTCTACGGGTTCATCGTCAAATATAGCGGAATTATCATTCTTTTCGGCATTATATTCAGTATTGCCATCAGTGCACTTGGCATTGGCTGATTTTTGCAATTCAGCCAAAGCAAGTTCCATACCGTTTAGGCGTTCTTCGAACCGTTCAAGCTTGGAGTTGATATCAACTTCTCCCAGAGAAGCTTGCAACTTATCTAACTTTTCTTCACAAGATTTCACGGCTTTTGTTAAGTGTTCAGTAACTTCGCTACCAGAAGACAACTGAGTTCCTACCATAGAGCTACCAGAGAAAGAAGCTCCGTTAGGATTTCCGATTAAACTGAAGACTTTATTTAAATCATCTTTCAGAGAATTGACCTCAGCTAAAGAGGCCATACGCGAAACGACCTCTGACATTTCACGACGTATTTGCTCTAAGTTATCAAGAGCATCTCTTTTTAGTTCTGCTTCGCTAAGCTGTTGCAAATGGCGAAGCTGGGACAAACTGCTACGCACATTGCTTTCTAATTTTTCTACCCGTTCTAGCAACTCATCGGCCATGACAGAGAATCCTCCTCAACTTTAGCTACCCCCAACGCTCTTTCTGTCTTGTTGCAGGAAAGGACATGCCGCAAAACGCAAAAGAAAAACGTTATGAAAAAGACAAGTTTTCCAAATATCCCTTCTCTTCCCCTGCTCCAAAAATATGTGCAAGAAAAATGTATAGAACGAGGTTTTACTAAAGCCAGCAACTTAGAGACCTATTTGCTGCTGACCGAAGAAGTCGGCGAATTAGCTAAAGCTATTCGCAAAAAAATGGCTCTTTTCACCGAAAAAGCCAAGGAAAGCCACAGCGATCAAACTAAGGAGCAACTCATCCAAGACAACCTGGCCGAAGAAATGGCTGACGTACTGTCCTATTTGCTCGACTTAGCTAATCGCTTTGATGTAGATCTGGCCGAATCTTTTAAACGCAAAGAAGCGGAAAATGATCGACGCACTTGGCAATAGATTAAGCCCCCCCCAAGCTATCAATAGCTATTAATCTAAGCCAAATTCTGTATGAATAGCCTGAGAAGCTTTAGCCAAAGCATTCTCGGCTACTACAGCAGAAATGGTAATATGCGAATCCGTCGTGTAAAAAAGCTCAATACCACTATGCACTAAGGCTCGACAGATGCGCATCATCACTCCCGGTTGTCCACGCATAGCCTGGCCTACTACAGAAAGTTTGGCACAGCCAAAGCGCATAGCAAAGCTGCAACCAAGCTCTTTAAGCAAATTTTTGGCTGTATTTATATCACTATTGTTGAGCAAGAAGCAAATTCTATCTTCGGCTACATTGATCATATCCAAAGAAAGAGACGCTTCAGCCAAACGCTCAAAAATAGAGAGACGACGCACACGCAAATCGGGAGTAGCTTGCAAATCTATACTTACCATAGTATAGCCGGGCACACTGACTACTCCGGTGACCAATTTTTCAATTTCCAACTGACGATCGGCAATGCTCACATTGGATGAACAACTGTCAATGGCCGTACCTTCTTTGTCACTAAAAGTAGAGCGTACTCGCAAAGGGATATTGTGAGTTTGAGAAATTTCCACTGCTCTGGGGTGCAAAACTTTGGCCCCTTCGTTGGCCATCTCTCCCACTTCAACATGGCTTATATGTTCCAAAACGTGAGCTGACGGTACGTAGCGAGGGTCGGCAGTCATGACTCCCTCAACGTCAGTGAAAATATCTACTCGTTCAGCTCCAACGGCAGCTCCCAAAGCGACGGCCGTAGTATCACTGCCACCGCGTCCTAAAGTAACGATTTCACCACGTTTATTGACGCCCTGGAAACCTGCTACTACAGGGACAAATCCTTCTTGCAAAGCTTCCAAAAGCGCTTGGGGATCGATACTTTCTATACTGGCGCTCCCATAGTTGCCCACAGCGGCGATACCGGCTTGAGCTCCATCGAAAGCTTTGGCCTTTATGCCCAAACTACGCAAATAGTGGCTTACTGTCACAGCAGAGATTATCTCTCCACAAGCCATAAGCATATCGCGCTCACGCTCGCTGACATGAGTCGAATAGTCTTTAATCAACCCCAATAAACTATCGGTAGCGTAAGGAGCCGGACGACGTCCCATAGCAGAGACAACAACAATAACTTGCTTATTGTTGTTCAACTCGTCGTTAATCTTATTGGCCAAAGCTTTCCAGCCTTTTTCTGTAGCTACTGAAGTGCCGCCAAATTTTTGCACAATAATAGACATAAGGCTATTTTGCGTTCCTTCCCTCAATGAGAGCTTGGGCTATATTAACAGCATTGGTAGCTGCGCCTTTACGCAAATTGTCGGCTACAACCCACATGGCAATACCATGTTCGGCGGTAGGATCGCGACGGATACGCCCTACCAAAACGAGATCCTGATCTTCACCTTCAACAGGTGTAGGATAAAGCTGGTGAGACGGATCGTCCATTACTTGTACACAGGGAGCGGTGCTTAAAATAGCTCTAGCTTCTTCAGGAGAGCACTCTTTAGCGAAAGAAGCTTGCACCGCTTCAGAATGAGCGAAGAACACAGGCACACGCACACAAGTGGCCAATACCGGCAGGTCAGGAAGTTCCAAAATTTTCTTGGTCTCGTTGACCATCTTGGTTTCTTCTGTAGTGTTGCCTTCTGCGTCGAAACTACCAATCTGTGGGAATAAGTTAAAGCCAATGCGCTTGGGGAAACAGGATTTGCCTTCGACAGTTTGTCCTTCAAGCATAGTCCTGGTTTGGCGACGCAATTCTTCCACGGCCTCTTTACCTGCACCAGAAACAGACTGATAAGTAGCCACACTGACACTCTTAAGACCGAAAGCTTTATGCAAGGGGGCCAAAACCGACATCATCTGAATAGTAGAACAATTAGGATTGGCAATGATGCCTTTATGCTCTTTTATAGCATGACCATTTACTTCCGGCACAACTAAGGGCACTTCGGGATCCATGCGGAAAATAGAAGAATTGTCGATAGCTACAGCACCGGCAGCGGCGGCCTTTTTCACATATTCGGCAGCAGCTACATCACCGCCGGCGAAAAGCGCAATATCGACGCCTTTAAAATCGAAGGTAGCAATATCAGCTACTACAAGAGATTGATCGCGGAATTTTACTTCCGAACCGGCCGATCTGGCCGTGGCCACGGCGCTCACTTTGCCTATAGGCAACTGAGTGCGCTCGGCTAAAACTTTGAGCATCATTGAGCCAACCAAACCGGTAGCTCCTACAACAGCAAAATTGTATTTTTTATCGTTCATGCTCACATTTCACTTTCTATAGGGCGCTAATCTCGGCCCCAAGTTTGATCCGGTAAAACCGTATCAGTCAATAATATTTTCTAAGCCGACAACCATACCGTCTAAGTGGCGTACTTTTTGAATAGCGATAACTACTCCGGACATAAAACACTCGCGATTCGAAGCACTATGGTGAATAGTCAGAGTCTCACCTTGACTGCCGAAAATAACTTCTTGATCAGCCAAGAATCCGGGCATACGCACCGAGTGAATACGAATGCCGCCGTATTTGCCACCTCTTGCCCCTTTTACAGACTCTTCGCCTTCAACTGGAGCCCTGAATTTACCACCAGAAGCTCTGGCCATAGCCTCAGCAGTGTACATGGCAGTACCTGAAGGAGCGTCTAATTTACGTTCGTGATGTTTTTCAATAATTTCAGCCCAATGGAAATACTTAGAAGCCATTTTGGCAAATTTCATCATCAAAACAGCTCCCATAGCAAAATTGGGGGCAAATAAAATGGGATGAGAGCTTTCTTTGGCTAAATTGGCAATAGCTTCAGAGTCGGCATTGGAAATGCCCGTAGAGCCGATAACACAAGCCACATTATATTGAGCAGCCTTGAAAACTACCTCTTTGATAAAACTACCGGTAGAAACTTCTACCAAAACACCTCCGCGAGCAGCGGCCAAAGCTTGATCGATATCCGGAGTGACAATTACTCCACAAGGTTCACCAGTAACTAATTCTCCAATATCTTCGCCTAAATGACGAGCGTGACCGATAGCCCCCACCAACTCCATGCCGACCTGACCTAAAATGGTGCGCACAATTTCGCGCCCCATACGCCCGGTAGCTCCAGATACCACCACCGGAATCGGACTTAATACACTGTCCATTCGAACCTCCTAAATGTGAAACAAAATTTTATTTCTATCATTGTCGACTTAGTATCGACACTATTTACTGATTTATTACAGAGAATATATAGGACCGGCAGCAGCGGTCGTCAACTTATCCAAATCGAAAAATTCATGGGCGAACTCTATAATATCGCTATTTTTAACTCTGTCTAAATCTTGGCAAAGTTCTTCCAAGCTAATCTGACGTCCCCAAACCCGCTCATTTTGCACAATACAGCTCATGCGACCGAAGCTTGATTCTAAACTCAAGGCGTACGAACTCTTAATATGCTGGCGAGCTCTCTCCAATTCATCTTCGGTAATTCCTTCAGCCAGAATGCCTTTAAATATCTTGCGAATGCTGTCCATAACCGCAGAGACATTGGCCGCCGAGCAACTCACCTCTACACCGAAGAGACCGGCGTCACTGTAAGTAGAGCGGAAAGTTTCCACCGAATAGGCCAAGCCACTCTTTTCACGTATTTCCTGGAAAAGGCGGCAAGAGAGCGAGCCGCCCAAAACGCTGTCTAAAACAGACAAAATGCAACCTCGCGGATCGTTTTGAGGCAGACATTGCCAGCCGCAGCAAATGCTAACTTGCTCGGTGGGACGATATTTTACATTTGTTACCGTAGCCGGTTTAGGCGTACCACCCGGAGGACAAGCCCACCACAACTTCGGCCCGGCTTCATTGCTAAACTGAGAAACAGGGCGACGCATCAGCCACCCATTTTGTAAATAACGTTCGGTCAATTGTACCAATTTGTCATGTTCGACAGCTCCGGCGGCAGCCACAATAATACGATCAGGCTTGTAATGGCGGTGCAAATACTCAAAAAGCGCATTTTGAGTGAAGCTTTGTACCGATTCTATAGTGCCTTGGATGGGCTTGCCCAACGGATGATCGGGCCAAATCGAAGCATAAAAAAGGTCGGAAGCCAACTCGTCGGTCTCGTCTTCCACCATTTTAATTTCTTCGCAGACTACGCCTTGCTCACGCCGCAACTCAGCTTCATCAAAGGAAGAATTTACCAACATGTCGGCCAAAATTTCAAAAGCTTGCGCGACATGTTCACTGAGCACGACCGTATATAAACACGTTTGCTCCTGTTCAGTAAAAGCATTCATGCGACCGCCCAGAAGATCCATATCCTGAGCTAAACGCAAAGCCGTACGTCGCTCTGTACCTTTAAAAAGCATGTGCTCTAAAAAGTGAGCCATGCCCAAATTGTACGGTTCATCGCAGCGAGTTCCGCTTTGCACCCATACTCCCAAAGAGCAGGAAGCAAATTGAGGAATTTGCTCACTGATTACCAAAATACCATTGGTTAATTCGGTCTTCTTAATCATCTCAATTTAAAAAAGCGCAAACACCTATCAGTAGAACCCGCTTTTTCTTGCCTGTATCCTTCTTTCCTTTACCAGTTGAAAGAGGAAGAAAAAAAACAAAAATGAAAATTCGCCTCGCAAATTTTTCCTATCATGGGTTGGGATGTTTTATGTTAGCAGAATTGGCTATCCGCAACTTTGCTTTGGTGGAAGACGAGACCTTTTGTTTTGTAGACGGTCTCAATATGCTTACCGGCGAAACCGGAGCAGGTAAATCCCTAATCATCGACGCTATGGGATTTTTGTTGGGATCGATAGTGAGAGACAAGCCCTTGCGCAGCGGTGCAACTAGCGGTTTTGTAGCAGCCAGATTCGTCAACATTCCCACCGAAGTAACTCGCAAACTGGAAGAGCTCGGCTTCGAAGAAAATGAAGAAGACGAGCTATTGCTCAATCGCGATTTTAAAGCTGTCGGTCGAGCGTCTTGTCGCATTAACGGTAAGCCAGCCACTTTAGCGATTTTACGTGAAGTGGGCTCAATGCTGGTAGATTTGCATGGCCAACACCAGCAATATTCTTTACTGCGATCTAACGATCACTACAAAGTGCTAGATCGCTATATTATTTCTCAAGATCCGTCTTATGAGTCACTCCTAAGCCGCTATACCGATTCGTACCGCCGCTGCCGCGAATTGCACAAAGAATTGCAAGAATTGCGCGAAGGCGAGCGCTCCCGTTTGCGTGAAATAGACTGGGCCAACCACGAACTCAACGAAATAGACGAAACATCCCCCCAACCCG
Organism: uncultured bacterium; assembly: GCA_934636825.1. GTDB lineage: Bacteria > Vulcanimicrobiota > Xenobia > Xenobiales > Xenobiaceae > Bruticola. The sequence continues at coordinate 44,140 of CAKUBG010000012.1, forward strand.
GCGAAGATATAAAACTTGAAGAGCAAATAAAAATTCTGGCCGCTGCTGCCGATTTGCGCAACGGTGCTTTGTCAGCTCACGCTGATTTGACTTCCGACGGTGGCCCCCGCGATCTCCTAGCCAGAATTTGCAGCAGCTTAGCTTCTTTACAAAGCCAAGATAAGCGCCTAACTCCCATCGTCGATAGCTTAAATGAAGCTTTGGCCATCATGGACGACAACATTTACGAATTGAGCGCTTACGCTGACGGTATTGTCTCCGACAGCGAAAGTCTGGAAGCTTTACACAATCGTTACGATAAATTGCGTACGATTATGCGCAAATATGGCCCTTCAATAGAAGAAGTTCTGCAATATCGTCAGCAAACAGCCAATCATTTAGAGCAATTGGAAAACAGCGCTTCGCGTTCCGAACATTTAGAGCACGAGTTACTCGATTGTCTAAGACAAAGGGAAAAATATCTGGAAGATATTTCCTCTTTGCGCCATAGTCACGCCAAAGAGCTGTCCAAAGCTGTGGAAGAAGAACTAGCCAAAGTGGATATGCCCCATTGTCGTTTTGCTGTCTCTTTTGCCGACAATTTAAATCATGACTCTACTCCTGATGAGCTAACAAGTTTCGTATCTAAATATAAAGAGATCGCTGCCCACGGAGGCGACGTTATAGAATTTGTAATCGCTCCCAACCCCGGAGAAGCTCCCAAACCTCTAGCTCAAATAGCTTCAGGAGGTGAGATTTCTCGTATTATGTTAGCTTTACTCAGTTTATTTTCTGAGTTTCAGAAAACAGCAACTTTCTTCTTTGATGAAATAGATACAGGTTTAGGAGGCAACGCTGCTCAAGCAGTGGCTGAACGATTGCGCGGTTTAGCTTCACGCTCACAAGTTATATGCATCACCCATTTGCCTATTTTGGCTGTAGCTGGCGATCGCCATCATTATTTATATAAAGAAGTAAACGGTGGACGTACTGCAACTCACGTGCGCATTTTGGAAGGAGCCGAAAGAGAAAAGGAAATAGCTCGCATGATGAGCGGAGGAGCTTCTCTGGATCAAGCTTTAGAACATGCCCGCTCCCTTTTGCGCAATGCTCAAATCCGAAACTAACGCCGATCTTGACGTGTTGTAAGTTCCAAGTAAAATACTTGGGTTAATTAACTTTTTACCAACTTGCCATATTGGCTATATATTCCTATTTTCTGCCACCAAAGGCACCTCAGGAGGCTATTCTTGTCTAAGCATCTGATTATCGCCGAAAAACCCAGCGTTGCCAAAGATATTGCCAAAGCACTGGGCGGTTGCAAAGATGAAAAAGAATATTTGGAGAGTGAAAATAACATTATTACCTGGGCAGTAGGCCATTTGGTAGAATTCATTGCTCCTGAGGAAATAGATCCCAAATACAAAGCTTGGAAGTTGGAAGATTTGCCCATTATTCCCAAGAGCTTCAGTTTAAAAGCTAAAGACAAATGTACGACCCGTTTGCGCATTATTGCCAAATTGGCCAAAAGGGCCGACGTGGAAGCTGTAGTCAACGCTTGTGATGCCGGACGTGAAGGCGAACTTATCTTCCGCGAATTGGTCTCTTTTTGCAAAATCAAAAAGCCTATACTGCGCTTGTGGTTGCAATCTATGACTCCAGAGGCCATACGCAGCGGTTTTGCTTCTCTCAAGCCTGGCGCCGATTACGAAAATTTATACCAAGCGGCCCAATGCCGCGCCGAAGCTGACTGGCTTATTGGTATCAACTCTACTCGCGCTCTCACTCGCCGCTTAAAAACACGCACCGAAAAGGTCTCTTGGTCGGCCGGCCGCGTCCAAACTCCCACTTTGGCCATGTTACAAAGCCACGAGCTGGATATATTAAAATTTCGCCCAGCTCCTTATTGGCGCTTGAAAGCCAAGTTTGATATTCCTATCAATCGAGAGAATGAGACTAAGCCCCACACCTACGAAGCGGTATATTTCGATTCAAAATTTGATTCCAAACAAATCTCAGAAGAGAAAAACTTTAAAGGTCGCGACGAAGCTATCTTTGATCGAGCTTTAGCCGAACATATCGAGCAAGCGGTAAAAGGTCGCCAAGCCCAAGTAGAGGAAACCCGCAAAAATAAGCCGGAAGCCGCTCCGCCTCTATTTGATCTGACTTCTTTGCAACGCGAAGCCAATAGGCGCTTTGGTTTATCGGCTAAAAGCACTTTGGCCGCTGCTCAGCGTCTGTACGAAAGTCACAAACTTATAACCTATCCGCGTACTTCTTCCCGCTGTCTGCCTACCGACTATGTAGGCCAAGTTAAGCGCATTTGGAGCGGCATGACCACTTATGCTTCCCGCGCTGAAGAAGGCGGCTTAAATTTTCCTCTCTATGCAACAGCTGCTCAAAAACTCTTAGCCGAACCGAAATTGCGCAATTATGGCAAAATTTTTGACGATTCTCGTATTTCCGATCACTTTGCCATTATTCCCACTACTCAATTGGCCGGCCGCAATTTGCGCGACGACGAAGCCAAAATTTATAATTTAATCTTGCGTCGCTTTTTGGCGGCTTTCTTCCCTCCTGCCGTCACTACAGTTATCGAACGAATTACCACCGTAAAAGTAGAAAATGAAACTTTTACTTTCCGCACCAAAGGAAATTTCTTGAGCGAAAAAGGTTGGAAAGAAGTTTACGGTTACGATTCTAAAGAAGAGTGTTCGGCTCTTCCCGAATTGAAAGCGTCTCCTCAAGTTCCGGCCCTAGCTCGCAATAAAGAAATTGCTCTAAAAGATGAAATGACCAAGCCTCCGACGCGCATTACCGAGGCCAGGCTTTTGAGCCTAATGGAGAATGCCGGCAAACAAGTTGAAGACGAAGAGCTCTCCAATGCCATAGAAGAAACCGGCTTAGGCACTCCCGCTACTCGCGCCGAAATTATTGAGGCTTTGCTCACTAGAGGCTATATAGAGCGTGCCGATCGAGCTTTAAAGACCACCACCAAAGGCGTAATTTTAATCGATTTACTCAAGCGCATAGGTTGCCACCGCTTGGCTTCTCCGGAATTGACCGGCCGCATGGAATACAATCTCAATCAAGTCGAACACGGAACTTATAAGCGCAAAGCTTATATGAACGATATAGTCGACTACACTAAAGAAATTGTTTCCAAAACTAAGGACTTTGAATATGCCGATATTTATGCCGACGAGAAACCTCTAGGCCTTTGTCCTGTGTGCCATAAGCACCAAGTTTATGAAAAAATGCGCTTCTATGCCTGTGAAGCCAATCAAGGCAAAGATGGCGAAGGTTGTTCCTTTATCGTCTGGAAAGATAAAAATGGCCGTTATATTGACACTCGCACCATGAGCGAGCTTTTAGAAAAAGGCGAAACCGACTATTTGGAAGGCTTTAAAGGTAGCGGCAAACAGACTTACAAAGCCAAACTTCGTTTCCAAAACAATACCATAGAGCTGGAAACTGACGGTGGCACCGTAGTTTCCGACGCAGTCTCTTTGCCCGTCAGTGACGAGATTTTAGGCACATGTCCTTTCGATAAAAATTGCCACGTTACGGAAAATGCTTCCAGCTACCAGTGCCAGCAAATATGTGTCCAAAACGGCTCTCACAAAAAAGGTTTTACTATGCCTCGCCTGATTTGCCAGCGCCCCATCAGCCACGAAGAATTGGCCTATTTCTTGGAGCACGGGCGTACCGAATTGCTGGAAAACTTTATTTCTAAATACAACAAGCCTTTCAAAGGCTATGTTGTGCTTAACCCCTCCACAGGCCGCTACGGCTTCGAATTTATGCCTCGCTTCCCCAAAGCAGCTCCTTCCGAAACTCCCGGCTCCGCTTCCACCGATAGCGCCAATGCGCCAGCGGCCGCCGCAATCGAAGCTAAGCCTAAGCGCACTACGCGCAAAAAAGCTACTGTCGACAGCAGCGACGCCACAACTGCTGCAACCGAAGCTAAGCCTAAGCGCACTACGCGCAAAAAAACTACCGCCGATAGCAGCGACGCCACAGCTGCTGCAGCCGAAGCTAAGCCTAAGCGCACTACGCGCAAAAAAGCTACTGTCGACAGCAGCGACGCCACAGCTACTGCAACCGAAGCTAAGCCCAAGCGCACTACGCGCAAAAAAACTACCGCCGACAGTAGCGACGCCATAACTGCTGCAGCCGAAGCTAAGCCTAAGCGCACTACACGTAAAAAAACTACTGCCGACAGCAGCGACGCAAAATAATCGGCGGCAGAAATACGCATACACGAAAGTAAACCGAGCTTCTTAACTTATATTTCCCGAACAGAGGGCAATTTTTTGTACAACTCGAAGCTTCAGAGCCCAGAAAATGCTTTCAGAGAGGATTTTAATCGATGAAGAAGCTCGGTATCTTAGCGGCTTCGGCCGTTATTTCTTTAGCGCCGCTATATGCAGAAGCGTTGCCAAAATCGGCAGATACAACACCCAAAACAAAGGCGGCGGCCGCAACAGGCACTCTGCACCAGGACAGCCGAGGTTCAAAAGCGAAAACAAAGAGCCTAAATTCTTCTTCTCGGAGTGATAAAGTGACTGTCCAAAATCAAGAAAATACAACTGTAGTCACCCCCGGCATGACTCCAGCTCAGATGAAAGCTTTCTTCTTAGAGCAAACCAGGCGTAGCCTGACTAGCTGGGAAGCCAAAAATTACAATATAAGCAACCATCCTCCTTTTCAAATTGATTCCCCTCAAGCTAGTCAATTCTGTATTACTCCTGAAATAGCCAAAGCGATTAACTTGAGAGCTCAAGTAGACGCTTTTGCCAAAGAGGCCAAAGTTTCCACAGCCGGTGTGCGCGAAAACCAAAACGTACTTTGCCCTTGGGATCATCGTTACCGCATCAACGAATATATGTTGGCTTTAATGGCCGAATCATTGAGCAATATTGTCCCCCAGTTGCATAAAGAGCATATTGCCTCTCTGCCGGTGCGCACTCCTGAAGAAGTAGCCAAACACCTCGGCCCGCAGGGAGTAAAGACTATCGAAGCTATTTTTGGTATGCCTTTGGCCCAAGCTATGGATTTTGTGCGCAAAAATCCTGTCCGTATCGTCGGCGGCGAAACACGCTCCAACACTCCGCGTTTCGTAGGCTTAGTTTCTCGTATTTACGCTGCTCGCGGCTTTAATGTATTTTTGACCGAAAATGCCGACAATAAAGACACTTCCACCATTTTCATGTGGAGCTTCTTAACTTATATGTTGGGCTTGTCCGGAGGCGACTATTACACTTCCAGTCACGGTGCTCCTCAAAAACAGAGCGACAAAATCCTCGGTCCCGACGGCTCCCAGTATTTGCCTCCGGAATACTCCAAGATCGTCGAGCAAATGTACAAAATTTTGGAGCAGTGCGAGACCACCGGTTATACCATAAAATTGGCTGCCGCCGACGATCCTTTACTGCACCACAGCTTAACTTACAAGCGTATGTGCAGCCTCTACGCTGATTATTTGCGTAAAGGGCCCGCTTCTCCGGCCGCTTTGAAAACCGTCAAAAAAGCTATAGACGAAGGCATGCGCCTCAAACTCGATTTCTTCGGTGGCGCCGGCTACAAGACCATCGCCCCTATTCTCGAGGATTTGGGTATCGACAAAGCCTTCGAAGGCGGCTACATTCGCACTCAAGAAGATCCTTTCTTCCATAATATTGGCTTCCGTGTAGCTCAAAAGAAAAATTCTTCCGAATATGAAGTAGTTCACGACAGCGTGGACGCTAGTATGCCAATTGTTGTTAAATCGGCCAATTACGGCGTCATCTTGAAAGATGCTCCCATCGGCCAAATCGTCTTCAATGTAGATCCCGATTCCGATCGCTTTGTGGCCGGTCAAATCGTCCCCGTCAGCGAAGAAGCCAAATTGACAGCCGATGGTATCAGCTCTATTAAGATAACCGACGACAAAACTTTTGCTCTCTTCTCACCCAACCAGTTCTTCCTTATGTTGGCCGAAAGTGACCGCGCCAGTATGGAAGACGACGGCAGTTGGAAAGATTATTCTAGCTTCGATATTCATACCTATGTATCCGCTCTTTCCTGGGACGAGTGGGCTCAAAAGCACGATATTCCCGTCGTACGCACTCCTGTAGGTTTCAAAGAGATTGCTGCTGTAGAGCGCAATGTCGAAAAAGCCATGAGTGAGCATCCCGGAGAAGTTGTGGCTGTTTACGACGAACTCGGCAACAAGATCGTTATCGGCCCCAAACCTAAAGTACATCACGCTGGCGAAGAGAGCGGAGGTAAAATTGGTGGTCCTCGCGAGCCTATTTATAATATTTTAGGCCAAAAGATCATCGCCATGCGCGAAAAGAGCAGCGGCGAAGCTTGTATTTCCGCCGTAGTTATGGTTTCTAAGCTCTATTTGAAATACAAAGAAACCGGTAATATTGCCGATCTCTTCTTGCATAACCATCTCTCCAATCTTTTCACCAGAGATGCTATTGCCAACAAAATGGAGTTCCGCGGTGACAAGATTCACTACAACGAAGCTATTTTCGATCCCGAAGAATTGGCTAAGGCTAAAGCTGCCGGTATTGCCGAAAAAGACCGCTTCAATAATTACTTCCGCCGCTTAGCTTTAGCTATGAAAGATCCTTCACTCACCAATAGAGGCAAAGTGCTCAGTTTAGATGAGGTAAAGGCTGTTTTGACTGAAGCTATACCCGGTATGGCTGACGAGTGGCAAGCTCTCGAGCGTATCGACGTTTGGTCAGACGGTTTGCAGCTTTGGTTTAAAGGCACCAAAGTACGTGACATTTGCTTACGCCCTTCTGGAACCGACGCCAAGTCAAAAGTCTACTTCGACGGCACGGACAAGGCTTACATGAACGAAGTCTTCCAGAAGTACTTCCGTGACTTCCCAGCCGCTCCCACTCCTCTCTATAAAGAGTTACTTAAAGAAGATAAGTAGCTGTTGAGTTGAGTTAAGAGGAAAGCCTCCGTCAGTAAAGTAAGCGCTGACGAAGGCTTTTTTTCTATATGGATTGCCGTCTCTACCAAGGCTATCGTACCTGAAGTCTTGACATGAAGTAACAAAAGTATTAGAATTTGGCCCTAAAGTTTTCGGGATGAGTAGTCCCGACCATTACCCGGCTGTTTATTACCCCAATATTTGGCCGTGACGGAAGGAGGGGAACGCATAATGGAAACTACAGTTGGTGAGAACGAACCTATCGAAACCGCTTTGAAGCGTTTCCGGCGTCAATGCCAGAAAGAGGGCGTGTTGGCCGAAGTTAAGAAGCGCGAGTATTACGACAAGCCCAGTGTACGTCGTAAAAAGAAGGCTATCGCCGCTCGTCGCCGCCGTCGTCGTTAAGGCATAAAGAGAGAAGCTGTCAGGCCATTTTGGGCTGGCGGCTTTTTTATTTTTAAACTTCCATAAAAATAAATAGGCTGTCCGCTTTTCGAGCCGACAGCTTATTTATTTTATGTCTTCTAAGTTTCGTCTTCTATTTGCCAATCGATAGGCTCTACACCGTGTTCACTCAAGAATTTGTTGGCTTTGCTAAAAGGACGGCTGCCAAAGAAACCGCGTGAAGCCGAAAGTGGACTGGGATGAGGTGAGCAAATAATAAAATGTTTGGGGTTAGTAATTAAAACTTTTTTTTCCTGAGCCGGACGTCCCCATAAAATGTATACAACAGGCCTATCAATAGTATTGACAGCTTTAATCACTGCGTCAGTAAAATTTTGCCAGCCTAACTTTTGGTGGGAAAAAGCTTGATGAGCCCGCACTGTCAGCACAGCATTAAGCATAAGCACTCCCTGGTCAGCCCATTTTTTTAGCCAGCCGCTATGGGGAATAGGACACCCCAAATCATCATGTAATTCTTTATATATATTAACTAAAGAAGGCGGCAATTGCTTCTGAGTAGGCGACACAGCAAAACTCAAGCCCATAGCCTGATTTACGTTATGATAAGGATCCTGACCAAGTATTAACGCTTTTACTTTATGAAAAGGCGTAAAATGGAAAGCATTAAATATGTCATCAGCCGGTGGAAAAATTGTTTGCGTTTTATATTCGTGAATTAAAACGCGCCTCAGCTTTAAATAATATTCTTTTTGAAATTCATCCCCGATAACATCGAGCCAATCGTTGCTTATTTTTGGCATTTTTGTACACCTCGTTACAAACTTTGGTTCTTTATCGTTGCTTAAACCCTGCTCAATTGTTAGAATTGAGGGAACTAAACGTAAAGCACACATTTTCAAAGGAGATTATCATGAGTATTGGTATTGGTTCGCTTCCCAATCTGACGCCAACCTATTCTTCTCCTACTCTCAAAAATTTCGGCGAGCCTGTCTCTACAAAAGCTCCCTCAAATGAAGGTTTGTCTCTAGCCGAAACCTTTACTAAATCGACTGACAAACCAGTCAGCCTAATTATTCAAAGCGACGATCAAGAAAAATTGGCTGCCTTGAAAGCCCAGCTTCTCAAAAGTGATCAAACCAATCAAATAACGGCCGATTTGCCTATCATCAACGGCTTTTCTATCGACGTTGCAGCTCAAGATGGCGAGGCTTTGCAAAATCTTACACAAGCCCAGCAAAGCGGTGCTTTTGCCGTCTCTCTTGACCAAAGTTCCGACTTTACTTCCAACGATCTCTTTGAATTGCAAAATACTTTCTCTCCTATCACCAAAGAGACCAATATCATGTTCGGCGTAGAAAAGTTGCACGAACAAGGTATCAAAGGAAAAGGCACTTGTATTTGTGTTATTGATAGCGGCATTGCCATGCATCCCGACTTAAAAGATCGCGTCGTCGCTTTTAAAGATTGTGTCAACGGTCGCAAAGAGCCCTACGATGATAACGGACACGGAACCCATGTGGCCGGTATTTGCGCCGGAGATGGCAGCAGTAGCGACGGAAAGACAGTAGGCGTTGCCCCAGAAGCCAATATTGTGGGCGTCAAAGTGCTCGATCAATTTGGCAACGGTACAACTTCCCAGATTATTAAGGGCATTCAATGGGCTATTGCCAATAAAAATAAATACAATATAGATGTTATCAATATGTCCTTGGGCCGTCCCATTCCGCGCACCCGTTTTCTCGATCCCATGACTATGGCTGTACAATTTGCTGAAAAGTGCGGCATTACAGTAGTAGTTTCGGCAGGTAACGACGGGCCTGAAGCTTCAACTATTTGTTCTCCAGGCAATGCTCCCAATGCGATTACTGTAGGTGCTTTTGATGATTGCGGCACTCCGGAAACGGACGATGATTGGCCAGCCTATTTCTCTAGCCGCGGCCCGACGCGCTTCGACAATTTAGAAAAACCTGATATTTTGGCTCCTGGTGTAGATATTATTTCTTGTTCTAACGAGAATGACGGCTATGTCAAAATGTCAGGCACCTCTATGGCAGCACCTTTTACAGCCGGTGTGGCTGCTCTTATGAAAGGCGTCAATCCTAAACTGAAGCCCAAAGACATTAAAACTGTTTTGATGTCTCAAGCAGCACCTTTCCAGCAAAGCTATTTGAACCACAACACTGCCGGAGCCGGCGCTATCACTCCTCAAGAGTCTTTAGCCCAAGCTGCCAATTTTCAAAAAAAATAGATAACCGTTCTTAGTGACAGAGCCTCTGAATCGTGTCTTTCCATCTTAAAAAGTCGGAGTGGCATTTTCCAAGAGGTTCTCTTTTTGAAGGAGATTTTTTTGAGCACAGCTATCAATTCCGATCTTACAGACCGCAGCAAACGCTGGGTTGTGGGCATAGATTTAGGCACTACCAATTCAGCCATGTCCTGTCTTCCTTTATTGGAAGAAGGCAATTTGGAGAGCGTTTCCATTACCCAACGCATTTCCGAAAACCAGATCAGCCGCTTAGCTACTTTACCTAGCTTTCTTTACTTGCCAGGCGAACACGAAATGCCTTTGCATGCTATGGAACTTCCCTGGAATCAAGAGCTGGACTACGCCGTAGGCGCTTTTGCCCGCACTCAAGGAGCAAAAATTCCCGGCCGTGTAGTTAGTTCTGCCAAATCTTGGTTGGCCCACCGTCGCGCCGAACCGGGAGAGGCTATTTTACCTTGGGAAGCTGTCAAAGAAGGGCGTAAAGTAAGTGCTATCGAGGCTTCGCGTCGTTATTTGGCTCATATGCGCGACTCTTGGGACTACGATCATCCAGAACATCCCTTGGCTTTGCAAGAATTAGTGTTAACTGTGCCGGCTTCTTTTGACGAAATAGCCCGAGATTTGACTATAGAAGCAGCCGATCGCGCCGGTTTGGAAAATGTCACTCTCTTAGAAGAGCCGCAAGCCGCTTTTTATACTTGGCTGTGGCCTAGACGCAAAACTTGGCGCAGCAGTTTGCCAGGCGTCAATGAAATTTTAATTTGCGATATTGGCGGCGGCACTTGTGACTTTACGGCTATCAAAATTGATGAAGACGGTTTACGCCGTATAGCTGTAGGCGATCACTTAATGTTGGGTGGCGACAACTTAGATATTGCCATAGCCAGACTGTGTGAAGCCAGATTGGGCGTAAAACTAAATTTATTGCAATGGGGCGTCTTGCAACAGCAGTGCCGCCAAGCAAAAGAAAAGTTGCTTGGTGCCAATCCTCCCGAATCATGTTCAGTTATTACTCCTGGTATTGGCTCCAAGCTCATCGACAGCGCTTTACAAACGGAAGTCAGTCGCCAAGAAATCCAAGAGCTAATTTTAAATGGCTTTTTCCCTGAAGTTCCCTTTGACGAGCCGATAGCTAGCGATCGCAAAGTAGGTTTACAACAATGGGGTTTGCCTTACGCTAGCGATCCTATCGTTCCCCATTATTTATCGTCCTTTATGCGCACCCATAACTTGAAGCCGCAAGCGGTTTTATTTAACGGTGGCGCCTGTCGTCCTCAAGCCATTAAGCAGCGAATTTGTAAGATCTTAAACAATTGGCTGGGCTACGAAATACAAGTTTTGGAAAATGAAGCTGAAGATCTAGCCGTAGCTCATGGTGCCTGTGCTTTTGGTTGGCTCAAAAGCCATGGCCAAGAACGCATAAAAGGCGGCATTGCTCGTTCGTATTATTTGGGCGTGGGAGATGATCAAGCTCTTTGCGTCATTCGGCGCAACCAAGACGGAGGTGAACGCCAAGAAGTCGACGATATGGAGTTGAAACTCAGAGTAGGCTCCCCAGCGGCCTTCCCACTTTTTGCTTCGGCCGAGCGTCCTCAAGACATGGTAGGTCAAGTAGTTAAGCAAGAATTGCTTAAACCTTTGGGCACTTTAGAGACGGTAGCTGCAGGCAGTAAAGGCGAAAGTGAAGTAACAGTGCATTTAGCCGCACAAGTAACTGAAATTGGCACTATGGCTCTTTGGGCCACTTCTTTAGATGGCTCGCGTAATTGGTCGTTGCAATTGCCTTTACGCGGACGCAGACAGAAAAAAGCATCCTTAGATGTTGCCCCCAAGTTGATCGACAAAGCCAAAAAGCTAATCAATTATACTTTCAGTACCAAAGCCAACAAGCTGCGAGATACAGATATAAGACCCAGAGCTTTGCTGGGTTCTTTGGAAGCTTCTCTGGGTAAACGCACCGCTTGGCCTTCCAACTTGAACAGAAGTTTGTGGGAAGCTTTTTGGCTTTGCGCCGATAAACGCCGCTCTTGCGCCGAATACGAAGCGGCTTGGTTTAATGGAGCCGGTTTCTTGTTACGCCCCGGCTTGGGTGCACCTTTGGACAAATGGCGCCTCGAGCAAATGCAAAAACTGCTGCCAGAGTGGATGCAATTTTCTCAAGATGAAAATGTACGCCGCGAGTTTTGGGTTTTCTGGCGCCGTTTGTCTGCAGGTTTAGAAGCCGCTGCCCAAACTAGCTTGTGGGCCAACTTGGCTCCCCGCCTTATACCCGGGCGCAAACATATAAAAAGTCGCCTCAAGCAACTGCTGCCAGCCGAAAAAGTAGAAGTTATGCGCTTAGCTGTCAGCTTAGAACGTATACCGATGTCGGAAAAAGAGACTTTAGCTGAAACTATTTTCCAAGACTTTAAAGTGCGCCCAGATACGGTCTGGCAACTTTCTCGTTTGGGAGCCAGACGCCTGATGGGAGCCGGCCCTCAACACGTTATGGCCGCCGAACTTGTAGAAACTTGGGTAGAAAAAATTCTCAGCACCAAGTGGTCTGACAGCCGTTCCATTGGTTTAGCCACAGCCGAAATGGCTCGTTATACCAACAATCGCGCTTTAGACTTAAATAAGAAGTTGCGCGAACGGCTGGCCGAACGGCTGGAGCGCGAAAAACTTCCCCAGGCGGCCCAGCGTGTACTTTGTTTATGTGAAGAAGAGGACGAAGCTGCCTCCGTCCTCTTCGGTGAAGATTTGCCTATGGGTTTGCGCTTAGACGTCTAAGTCTTTAGCTGACATCAGCGGCAGTGTGATAGTCACTTGAGTGCCTTGGCCCACTTTACTATCAAATTTGACACTGCCGCCATGACGTTTCACGATAGCTTCGGTAATGGGAATACCTAAGCCGGTGCCGCCGCTAATGCGATCGCGTCCAGTATCTACTCTATAAAAGCGTTTGCCCAAATTGGCCAGATGTTCAGGAGAAATACCGCACCCCTCGTCGCTGACTACGATCTTTACATCATTATCAGCAACTTGAGCTGCTACTTTTACTTGTTTTTCTTTGGGCGTATGGCGCAAAGCATTGTCAATAATATTGCGTACGGCTCTAGTCAAAGCTGAAGCGTCACCTAAAATCCACACGTCGCGACCGGTCTCAATTTCGACAGGATGTTCCATAGCTTCACTCAAGGAAGCTCCTACAGCATTTTTCACCACTTCGTTGACGCTAACAGGATCAGTCACCTTGCGGTGAGACAGTTCTTGGTTGCGCGATAAAGTCAATAAATCGAGTACTAAATGCTCCATGCGGCTAAGTTCTTTATCGATAGTAGATACGGTACTTTGCACTTTATCTAATACTTTGGCATCTTCCAGCTTCAATTTAAGTACATGTACCGCTCCCATCAAGCTAGTTAAGGGCGTTTTTAGTTCGTGGGAAGCATCGCCAATAAAACGTTGCTGTTCCAGAAAAGACTCTTGCAAAGCGTCCAACATATGATCGAAAGTATTGGCCATAACGAATATCTCGTTGCGTCCTTCGCCCAAATGGACTCGAGCGCTTAAATCGCCAGCTTCCAATTTTTTAGCTACTCCGACAACTTTTTGCAAAGGCGTTGTCAATACTCTAGCTGTGCAAATACCTGCTACCGATACGAGTAAAGCCAAAATGATGGAGCCAATAGCAAAAAGGCGATGAGCCATTTTTATAGCTCTGTCGGCAAAATTCCAAGGAACGGCAGCTTCTATATAACCAGTAAGCTTATCCCCTTCGGTAATGGGACAAAGCATAATTTGAAAATTAGGCGCCTCTACATAAACCAAAGTGAAAGGGCCGAAATGGGGAGGTGGCGGCATCCCTTCGTTTATACCGCGCTTGTCACTGGAAAGCCAAAGCAAAAAATGGTGGAACAAACTATTGCGCCTAGGCAATTTAGAAGGCCCGTAGTAGGTAAAGCCAGCTTCCTTAATAATAGCTTGAGAATAAGCCATCATTTCAGGAGCATTGTCTAGTCCACGGTGCCCAGCTTTATCTGAATTTTGCAAGCGCCGCCAATTTTCACTTAAAAAAGAGAACATGGCGCGACTGGGCACTCTAGGGAATTGCTCTTTGCCTTCAAAATGCATAAAAGGCGACTCAGAAGAGGCTATCTTGCGGCCTTGCAAATCGTAAATACGCACATAGCTACAATTGCGTCCAATGGCTTCAGCCATCTTCTGATAATTGCCATTAAATTGAGCTAAACGCAAAGCCCTGGGCTTAGGCTTACGGCGCTGAGGTATGTTTTCTCTACTTCCTCCGCTTGAGCACATTCCGCTTATTGTTTGCCAAAATCCGGGGGCAGGTCTCTTATGATGCAAACGCTCGCGCTCAGCGTCCATTATCATTCTTACATCTTCTTTATCATCTTCGGCAAAATAATAAAGAATAGTGTACAAAGACCTGGCTCCCTCATTCCATACTACACTGTCTATAGCAAAGCAAATAAACAAACCGGAACAAAAAATAGCCAGCGAGAGAATGGTCACAAAAGACAGAGAAATTAGTACCGATAAAGAAACTCTGCGCATAATCTTTAGGCCTCTCCTAGCCTACTTCTAACCTAAAGCGTAACCGACGCCACGTACAGTGCGTAAAAGAGAACGATTCTCGTCGTCAAGTTTATTGCGTAAAGCACATATATAAACTTCTACAACATTGGTTTCCAAATCATCACTCCACCCCCAGAGTTGTTGCAAAATCTGCTGACGAGTGAAAACTTGACGCGGCTTACTCATAAACATTTCCAGAAGTTCAAATTCGCGCAAAGTCAAATGGAGAGTACGACCGCCTTTGGTGACAATATGAGAATCGGGATCTAAAATAATATCTTCATATTCCAAGAAATTGACCTTGCGTCCCTTACTGCGACGCAATAAGGCTCTGACTCTAGCCATCAATTCAGCGAAATGGAAAGGCTTAGCTAAATAATCATCGCCGCCATTATCTAAGCCCTCGACCATATCTTCAAGCTGATCTTTGGCGCTTAAAAATAAAATAGGCACGTCGGCAATACTGCGTATACCTTTGCATACTTCCAAACCGGAAATATCCGGCAACATAATGTCTAAAATAACCAAGTCAGGGTGATTATCTTTGTATTTTTTCAAAGCCTCACTGCCAGTAGCTGCCGTAATAGTTCGATAAGATTCATGTTCCAAAGTATAAGTCACCGACTCGCGAATAGATTCTTCGTCATCAACGACTAACACCAAAGGCTGCTGAGTTGCCATAATGCTCCCTCCTAAAAAACGAAATAACCTCTCAAATATCTGTCCGTATTATAAAGAATTTTTCTTTATTTTTCTCCTTATCAAGTGGCTAAAGGTTAAAGATAAGCTAAAAAAAAGAGCAATTTTGCCTAAAACAAAAATGCTCTTCAATCTCAATTTATAGATTTAGATGCTATTCTTGGCCTAAATCCAGAGGGCAGCCCCACTCTCCATCTTTATAGACAGGAGCTTGCAACTGAGTATGTTCAACTTCCTTGCCATTCCAACGTAATTCCAAAATTTCGGCCTTTTCTACAGCTTCGGCTTCTAATTCTGCCAATTCCATGTGGCTTTCTAATTCCAGCACTTCACGTAATCTGGCTTTGGTGCAAGGATGCTTACTGAGCATTAAGGAGCAACAATCTTCGTAAGGACGGGCAGAAAGTTCATAAGTGCCGATATTGCGAGCTATTTTTAAAATATCTTCTTTGTCAGTTCCGACCAAAGGACGCAACATAGGCATTTTGGCAGCTTCGTCGATTACTCTCATATTGGTAAGCGTCTGAGAAGCTACTTGTCCTAAGCTTTCGCCGGTAAGCAAAGCCTGAGCTCCTTCTCGTTCGGCTACCAAAGAAGCAATACGCACCATAGAGCGACGATATAAGATCATACGCAAATCAGCCGGAGTCATGCTAAGCAATTCTTCTTGCACCGGGGCAAAACTGACCAAATAAAGTTTGGTTTTGTATTGGAAACGAGTTAAAATATCGGCCAACAGAGTGCAATTTTCCAAACTAGCCTTATTGGTAAATGGATAAGAATGGAAGTGGCACATAATTACATCGGCGCCACGCTTCATCATATTCCAACAAGCTACTGGAGAATCGAAACCGGAGCTGAGCAAACCAACAATCTTACCAGCAGTACCTACAGGAAGACCGCCCGGCCCTTTGATACGTTCCCCAGAAACCAACACTAAATTGTTGACGATTTCTAAGCGAATGGTAATATCCGGATTAGTTAGATCGACTTTCATCTCGCGACCAATATCTTTGGCTCTATCGCCAATGTAGCCGCCCACAGTCCTTTCCACTTCTCCAGAACGCATAGGGAAACTCTTGTCGGGACGACGACAGCGCACGGCAAAAGTTTTGCCTTCAGCTTCGCAAAAGCACTTCCAAGCCGCTTTTTTCATAGCTTCGAGATCTTGAGGGACTTCATAAACCAAAGCATAGTTGGCCACCCCAAAAACCCCACCCATGCGGCGGCGCACTTCTTCCAAATCTTCTGAATCCAAATTGAAAGTAATACGACCATATAAAGTACGTACGGAAATCTTTCCCATATCGCGGAAAGTTTTGCGCAAATTGCTAACTAAACGCTTTACAAAAAGATTGCGATTGTTGCCTTTGAGGGCAATTTCATGATAATGAACGACTATTTGCATTATTTATATTTTCCCAGCTGCAGATTTTTACAGCGATATACTCCCCATACCTGAAGGCAAGGTGTTCTACGGCACCTACGGTAAAAATGCTGCCCCTACCTCGATTTATTTTTTGCTGCGCCCCTTATTGGCGCGTTCGACGGCTTAACCTGCCGACTTAATACAAAACCCTTTGGCCTCCAACAAATCACAGGCTACGCCGCGCCCAGCATGACGCTGTCCATCAGCTCCACCCACGCTGCCGCAGCCGCAGGAAGGGCTATGCTGCTTCAGGATGATAAGTTCCGGCTGCAAAAGCTCGGCCAAAGCCAACACAGCTTCAGCTCCAGCCCGGAATTGAGCTGTAACATTTTGGCCGCTGCGATTGATAACTTGAGCGCTGTATCCGCAAATAGAACCACCTTCAGCGCCTCCAGCTAAGCCAGCCGGAACTCTGGGCACAGGCAAACCGCCTTGCATCTCGGGGCAAATAGGCATTGCCTCGTCTGAGCCAAAGTTTTCAAGCAATTGAGGATCGGCTTTGGCTTGTCCATCGTATCGGCAAGGCCAGCCTAACAAACAGGCAGAAATCATGATTTTAGGCGGTTTGCTCAAGCTGAGCAAGCGCTTTTGCTCAGCTTCAAGCTTAGAAAGCAGCTCGTCGTCCTGCGGCTGCGGACACTGGGCAGAAGTCATTTTTTTTGCCTTTCTGCAGCGCTAGATGGCGCGGCGTACAAATTGGTTGCTCGGCCCCTGGCTGGCGAAGATATAAATATACTTGTCCTGGGCAGCGATACTAAAGCCGGTACAACCGATCATGGGCTTAAGCTTTAAAGCTACTTCCGGATTGCTAAACTTGCCGTCTTTAAGGCAAGAATAAATAATAGATTCACCATCTCGGCTTAAGCTAGCTACATGCAAATTGCCATTTTTATCCTGGCAAGCTTCCAAAGCAGCTCCTATGGGAGCTTCTCCAGCTGCTGGAGGCGCTGCTGGCACTACTTGCCAGGAGCCGTCTTCCCAGCGACGCACTTGGCGGCGGCTTTTGTCATTTTTACTCAAACGAGGCAAATCGTAAACTAAAAGTGGGTTCTTGCCACTATTGTCACAAAGAGAGAAATTTAAACCGAATTTGCCGCGCACGATGTTGACAGAATCTTCGTTGGTACCAATCAAAGGACGGAGATAGGAACTAAGCAAACTATGCCCATCGTTCCACACTGTCACAAAGCCGCCCTTATTTTCGCCAGCCAGCTCAACTTTATCGCAACCTACGCCTTGGCGCCCCAAATTGCAAGCTCGAGGACGGTCGCCTCGATATTGCGGATCGAAAATAGCTGCCTTTACCATATTATTTTCAGCTGTCCAACCAAAGCATAAGCTAGGCTTGCGTCCACCGACACCGGCAATATCGATATCGCTACCTCCGCCAGCTCCGGAAAGCACAAAGCTGTCACAAACAGCAGGTTTACTAAAGCTCCAACCACTATCGCTAGAGTAGGAGTACATTACTTCAAAAGCATTTTCACTTTGTTCCACTATGTTGTGCAAGAACAATATGCCAACACTATATTTTGCAGTAGCGGCAGCTACTTTGCGCACACCGGCCAAGTTGGCGCCAAAGAAAGGAGCTTTGATAGTTGTCCATTTATTGCCAGATTCAAAAACTGAGAAACTAAACTCTGGAGCTTTAATAGCGCTAGCATTATTAGACCAGCCAAAAAAGACTTGCAAACGCTTATAAGTGAGTAACTGCGGATCTACAACTAAACCGCCTCCGGTATCGGGAGTTTCCAACGACTGCCAGCTAGATGAAGATGCCCAGCTCTCTTTTGTCTGGGCGCAGCCCAAAACAATACCTCCGACACATGCCAAACAAGCTAAGCCGACAGCTGTCGACCGATAAAACCTTTGACTAAAATTCACGGCAGCTTTTCCTCCGATTAGAATTGATAAGTTTTTGGGAAGAGCGTCTTCAATTCTTCAGCTGATCCAGACATGCAAACGAGCCTATCTACGGGATTCAGCCATTTGCTAGCCAACTCAGCCGCCCTAGCCTTGGAGACTTTTTCCAATCCGTTCAAATAGCTAGCAAAGTCGAAAACTATACCGTCTCTAGATAAAGTATGCCCCAATAAAGGAGCAGTTTCGCATGGGTTAGACCATTTAGAAACGACTCCAGCTGCGTGACGCATGACCGCTTCATTAAAGATATTTTCGTCTAAAGAGTTGGAAGCCAAGTCAGCAATTATCTTTTCCACAATGCCGATAACTCTTGGCAATTCTTTTACATGAGCAGATAAGTAGAGTTTAAAAACGCCCATGCCATCATAAACGTTAATGGCAGTGCGACAAGTATAAGTTAAGCTGTTTTTCTCACGCAATTCCAAATTGAATAAACTGGAATAGCCTGCCCCCAATAAAGTATTGATCACACGCCAAGTAAGTAAATCTTTCTCAGTCAAGACAGGGAAACGCCACCCCATAGAAACAAAAGCTTGTTCTTCCGGGCCCGAAGTTTTAAGTATAACGCTGCCGTCAGGATATTCACTTTCGATAAGGAAATTGGCCGGCTTAATTGCACTGCCGTAAGGAACGCTTTGCCAAAAATCGTCGGCACATTTGGCGAAATCGTCACTTAAATTGCCACAGCCTATAATTACTAAGTTGCTGCGATTATAAATGCGCTGGTGGAAAGCACGTAAATAGGCTGAGTCCATTTTGGCCAATCCGGCGTCGTCGCCCACAGGAGGACGACTCATGGGATTGGGAGCCAAAAGCAAACTCTCTACAGCATGAGAAACGAAAATACCATAATCGGCCAATTCACGCTGACGCTCGTGAATAATTATCTCACGCTCTGAATTTATGCTCTGCTGACTCAGTAAAGGCTTGAAAAGCACTTGTTGCAAAAGTTCGAATCCCAAGGCTTCTAAACCGCTGGGCACACGCACCCAATAAGCAGTTAAATCACGCGTAGAGTAAGCAGAAATTTGACCGCCTATTCCTTCAGCACAGCGTGACAAATCGTGAAGGGCGGGAAACTTTTCGGTGCCACGCATAGCTACATGTTCAAGAAAATGAGAAGCGCCCCACTCCCCTCTGTCTTCGTAGCGAACACCAGTTCGCACAGCCGCAAAAATATAAGCAAACGGAGAGCCGTCATTCGGACAAACCACACAGCGAGCTCCATTGGAAGCCTCAATTATTTGGGTACTTCGACAACGGGCAAATTCTTTAAAACTGGCAGGTAATTTCATTGCTCTTCTTCTCACAATAAGCTCCGAACATTTAGACCTTTTCGGTGAGTGTCCGGTTTAATTGCAGGCGATCTGCTTGCCTGGCTTTGACAGCGCCGCATTTCAGCACAAGCTTCTGTCTTTTCGCCCTAGAAAAGACAAAGCCCTCTACAATCAATACAGCGCAAACTTTCCGCACCGAACTTTCGCCTATGAAATAGCAAAGAAAAAGGAAGGACTCTCTTGAACGCCTCAGCGCCGAAGGGGGTTCTTCCTTTTTCTTCGCCCTTGAATTTTTAATACTGAATTAATACCACTCATCGGGTGGAATTAGGCAAACGCCATAAATTTCTTCAGTAGAAACAGACTCTGTATCTAGATACA
Organism: uncultured bacterium; assembly: GCA_934636825.1. Lineage (GTDB taxonomy): Bacteria > Vulcanimicrobiota > Xenobia > Xenobiales > Xenobiaceae > Bruticola. The sequence goes on from CAKUBG010000012.1 coordinate 64,017, forward strand.
TTGTAAAAAATATTTCCTTACAAATTTTTGCAAGTTCCCAGCACAGATCCGTCCCCGCGCCCCTCCCGCCGCAAGCACAAACCTGCGTGCCAAAGACCACTCCATCGATTTCGACAACCGCTTGAGAAAATCTTACCTATTGCGAATATTTTTTCAAAAATATTGAAAGATATTCAAAGCCCAAACCAGCAAAGGAACCGCTCCTCTTTTTCTAGAAGGCGCACCCCATGACAGAACATAGACATAGTTCGCCGGCAGCCAAAGAAGCACTTCACCGCATTCTTAAATCTGCTTTTACAGCTAAAGATATAGCTGATTTAATGCCGGCCATCGATCTCAATAGTCCCGCCGCTCAGGCCCGGGAACTCATGGAACGTTTGGGCTGTCCCATCTTAGGAGTACAGCGTGACGGCCAATACGTCGGTTGGATCGATTTACAAGACGTAATAGGCGTGAATGAAGGTACTTGCGCTGACTTTTTGCGTGATTTTGAAGAACGGCCAATCCTTCACGAAACAGCTTCTTTCAAAGAAGTTATCCTCAGTTTGGCCAAAGGTTCTCCGGTCTTTGTTAATGTCATGGGGGAAACAGCTGCAGCTATTTGTCCTTGCGATTTGCAAGATGCTCCTATGCGCATGTGGCTCTTCGGTTTAATCACTCTCATGGAAACTTTGATGCATAGAGCCATCACTTCGCAGCTTCCAGACGAGACTTGGAAAAAGTATCTATCAGCCGGACGTTTGGAAAGAACTTGTGCTCTTTACGACGAGCGCCGCCGACGCAACGAAGAGATCGACTTGGACGATTGTTTGCAATTTTCAGATAAAGCCGATATTTTACTGCGTTACCCTATCACCGCTTCAGCCTTAGGCTTTACTTCAAAAAGGCGTGGGCAAGAGTTCTTTTCTAAGCTGGAATCGCTGCGCAATACGCTGGCTCATTCCCAAGCACTTACTCCGGACAGCTTGCCAACTATTGTAGCTTTGGCCATATCTTTGGATATTTTGCTGGATGTAGAGGCCACTCCCTTATTGCAAAAGAATTCCACAACACCTATTCAGGCTGTCAAGACCATGGCCGCTCGTTTGCAAGAGCAAAATATCGCTTTGCCCGGTGTGGCCGTTCCACCCCCCACTCCCAAAGGAAAACTTCCTCCCAAAACAATAAAGGGAGTCCCCAGAGCGGTTATCGAAGCTCAAAGCCAAGATTCTGCCACCACCTCCGATCAAGGTGAGGCCGAAGACAAAAGAACAGTTAAACCTATTTATTAAGCCGGATTTGCCCGGCGATTCTGCGTTTTCGTATAGTTTTTACTATCGGGAATTGCTCACAATTAGCTATCAAGTACGCCTTCAAGCTTTCTAAAGCAAGTTGACGGAACGACAGTTATACTTCAAGGGAAGGAAACGGAGTCCAATTTTTGCGACTCCAAGTGATTCATCAAGCATGACAAACCCTCCAACTAAGAATCAAAAACTTATCAACTGGGTCAATGAAATTGCTCAACTGTGCACTCCTGACAACATCTATTGGTGCGACGGAAGTCAAGAAGAGTATGATCGCCTTTGCCAAGAGATGGTCGAGAGCGGAACTTTCATTAAGCTCAACCCTGAGAAGCGCCCCGGTTGTTTCTTAGCCCGCTCCAATCCCGGTGATGTAGCCCGTGTTGAAGACCGCACCTTCATTTGCACAACCAAGCGCGAAGATGCCGGCCCCACCAACAACTGGATGGCTCCCGACGAGATGAAAGCGATCCTCAAGGGTCACTTCAAAGGCTCCATGCGTGGTCGTACCATGTACGTTATTCCTTTCAGCATGGGCCCCTTAGGTTCTCACATTGCTCAAATTGGCGTTGAGATTACCGACAGTCCTTACGTAGTAGTAAACATGCGTATTATGACTCGCATGGGACAAAAAGTACTCGATGTACTGGGCGACGATGGTTACTTCGTTCCTTGCTTACACAGCGTAGGCGCTCCCTTAGAGCCCGGCCAGAAAGACGTAGCTTGGCCTTGCGATAAAGACAACAAATATATCGTTCACTTCCCCGAAGAGAACACTATTTGGTCTTACGGCAGCGGTTACGGCGGCAACGCTCTGTTGGGCAAAAAGTGCTTAGCCTTGCGTATTGCTTCCAATATGGCCAGACGTGAAGGCTGGTTAGCCGAGCATATGCTCATCTTGGGCGCCGAAGCTCCTAATGGCGAGACCACTTACGTGGCCGCCGCCTTCCCCAGCGCTTGCGGTAAAACCAACTTCGCCATGCTTATTCCTCCCGAATCCTTCAAGGGTTGGAAAATTTGGACTGTCGGCGACGACATCGCTTGGATCAAACCCGGTAAAGACGGCCGCTTCTATGCTATCAACCCCGAAGCTGGCTTCTTCGGCGTAGCTCCCGGCACTTCCGTAAAGTCCAACTTCAACGCTATGGCCAGCGTCAGCTCCAATACCATCTTCACCAACGTAGCTTTGACTGATGACGGCGACGTATGGTGGGAAGGCATGACTAAGGAAGCTCCCGCTCACTTAATCGACTGGCAAGGCAATGACTGGACTCCCGATTGTGGCCGTCCCGCTGCTCACCCCAACTCCCGCTTTACCGCTCCTACCGCCAATTGCCCCACCCTTTCCAAAGAGTGGAACAATCCTAACGGCGTGCCCATTTCCGCTTTCATCTTCGGCGGTCGCGTAAGCTCCAATATGCCTTTGGTTATGCAATCTTACAACTGGGGCCACGGTGTTTACTTAGCTGCCACCATGGGCTCCGAAAAGACCGCTGCCGCCAACGGTAAGATCGGCGAAATCCGTCGTGATCCTTACGCCATGCTGCCCTTCTGCGGTTATCACATGGGCGACTACTTCGATCACTGGCTCGATATTGGCCGCAAAACCAATCATCCTGTACCGATCTTCCGCGTCAACTGGTTCCTCAAGAAAGACGGCAAGTTCTTATGGCCCGGCTTTGGTGACAACATGCGCGTCTTGAAGTGGATCATCGACAGAGTACACGGCCGCGCCAAGGCTGTAGAATCTCCCGTAGGTTTGATGCCCACTTACGAAGATATCGACTGGACTGGCTTGGAGATGAGCCGTGAGCAATTCAACGAGCTCATGACTATCGATAAGGAAGCCTGGAAGAGCGAGCTGTTAGCTCAAGAGCAGCTCTTTGTCAAATTGAGCGAGAGACTGCCTCAAGAATTGGTTATGGAGCGTCAGATGCTCTTGCGTCGCCTCAACCGTACTTCCGGCACTTGGACTCCTCCCGAAAAGTAGTTCATAGGCCATAATCAAAAGTGCTTGCAAGTGGTTCCTACTAGTTAAAAGCACTTTATGAAATCGGGAGCCGTTTCAGTACAAAACCTGAAACGGCCCCCTTTTTAGTTTTTAAGGAGCTCCATTTCTTTGTCCGCACCATCTGTCTCCCCAACCGAACAGCTCGACCCACCGCCAATTACTTGGAAATTTCTTTGGCAACTTTTCTGGGAAACTTTACGCATAAGCACCTTCACCATAGGGGGAGGCTTTATAATAGTGGCTTTTTTGCAAGAACGATTCGTAGAAGAGCTACATTGGCTTACCGAAGACGAAATGCTCAACCTAGTTTCAATAGCCCAAAGCAGCCCGGGGCCAGTAGCGATCAACACTTCAGTGCTGGTAGGTTACAAATTGGCAGGTCTAAAAGGTACTTTCTTTTCTGTACTGGGCACAACTTTGCCACCTCTAGTTATCATCACGGTTATTGCCTATTGTTACAAATGGATTGCCGACAGCCAAGCATTGCAAGCTTTCTTCTATGGCGCCCGTTATGCCGAAGCTGCTCTCATCTTAAATGTTACTGTCACTATGGTAACTACTGTTTTTAAATCTTCAAAATACGTCGGTTTGGCTATGGGAATTTTGGCTTCTTCTATTATGCTAGCAGTTAGCAACAGCGTCATCTATTTGGTAGCGGTTTTCGCTTTGGTAGGTTTAATCTTCTTCCGCACTCCGTCAAACCAAGTTAGTAGCGATAAAGCGTTAAAAAAATAATCGATTGAGAAAAATTTTATGTGGCCTTCTTTAGCAACTCTATGGGTTTTGTACGTAACTTTTTTTAATATAGGCATCCTTTGCTTCGGAGGTGGTTATGCCGCTGTGCAACTGTCTCAAGAGCAAACTGTCAATATTCATCACTGGATGACTATGGGCGATTTTGGCAGTATTGTCACTATGTCAGAAATGACCCCTGGCCCTATCGCTTTAAATGTCGCCACCTTTGTAGGCGCCAGGCAAGGAGGCATTTTAGGCTCTATAGTGGCTACTTTGGGTTTAATTTCCGGCCCTTGCTTAATAACTTCGCTTTTAGCTTTCATCTACCAAAAATACAAGGACTGCCCAGCCGTAGATGCTATCCTCAAAGGTATCAAGCCGGCAGTTTTAGGCATGTTAGTTTCCGTTGCTTTATCATTCGTTTTTTTAGCTATGCGTAAGCCGCAAATTTTAGAAGATCTCAATCCCAATAGCGCCCCAACTATAAATCCAGCCAGCCTTATAGTAATTGCTTTGTCAGTTTACGCTTTACACAAAAAAATTATCGGCCCCATTACTCTAATTTGCCTAACCGGCTTTACATCTTTAATAATTGAATTTTTCTGCCGCTAACAACTTATAAAAATAAGTTACCAATTATCTAAACAACTAAAATTCGCTCCATTGCGCCTGTATTCATCTCTACAATGTTCAGTTAAAGGCAAAATCATTTGACAACTTCCCAAGCCAACTTCTTCAAAGTGTTGGTCTTGTTGCAATTTGTCATTTAAGCGGATAGAACCAATTTCAAAAGAATCAGCTAAATTGGCAACTTCGATAAGCTCAGCTACTCCTTGAGAGGTGTCACTCAATAATTCTTCGCATTCATTGCCTTTATTCAAAATAGCATAAGCTGAGATTTGGCCTTCGTAATTTTTTAATCCATAAATTTTACCAGCATCTTTAAAGCGCCAGCCCCAATAATCGAGACTACGCTCCAGCCAGCCATATTGTTTATGTTTATTATAATAAACAGCTAAAGCTGCTAAATCGCTCTCAGAACAGGCAAAAACGCTCTCGCTATTTTGGCATTTAGCTACAGAATTACACAGACGCCAAAGTTTGTGGCAAGCAGCTTCCTGGTACCCAAATTTGGCATAAAATTGCGGTACGTAAGTAGAAAGCAAGAGACAACTACAGCCACGCAACTGCGCTTGCTCGGCTATTTTATGCAAAACAACTGAAGCGAAACCACGACCGCGCCATTTTTCTGCTGTAGCTACACCCACAATAAAATCGACAGCTTCTGACTTACAATGGCTTATTCCAAGCATATTCGAACTTATAGAAAAAGCCATGCTGGCCAATTCATGTTGGCAAATATATGCAAAACATTTAGCACCAGCTAATCTGCCTTGGAAATAGCTATTAAAAGCAGCTTCATCGTCTTCAGGAAAAGCTTTCAACCAAAGTTTTTTTATAGCCCCAACTTCAATATTTATTTTTGCTTTGGCAGCAACATCATAAGCCAGCATAATATTCACAATCTAAATAAAATTAGCCCAATAATGTTTACTAAAAGCCACAGGATTATAAGAAAGCTTAGCCCGACGCAAACCTTCTTCGCCTAAATCTTCTTCACGATTAACATAAACAGCCTCACTCCAATAACGGCGCAAAAATTCTCGATTAAGCCAAGCATACAAATCGCGATAATCAGGATGGCACTTTTCAAAGTGGATCATTACCGTATCTGAAGAGGTTTGCTCACCTACAGTTAAACCTATAACTTTACCCTCTTCTCTAACTAAACAAGCTTTGACATTCAAGAAATCAGCCTGAGCCAAAGTACGTTTTAAAGCGGTGCGCTCAGCTTCTCGAGAGGCCAAAGCAGCAAAGTCTTCTTCACTTTCAGGCTCTTTCTCAATTTCCCAAGCTTTGTCAAGATCCATACAAACATCAAAAAATTCCGGAGTATAATCAATACATTCCAAATTAGGATATTTCTTTACAAAGCTACTAATACGATTACGTTTGCTGCGATAAATATGGCCTTCTAAATTGATTAGATCGGAAACTTTATAAATATATTCCGAAAGATCACGCGAATCTTCAAAATGCATAAGCCCAGGACAATCAGCTTCAATTTTTTGCTTTGAAGCTTCACAAATAAGCAAATTGCTCTGACCGCTCATTTCTCGCACTTTAAGCAAAGAATTATATATAGAAGCATTTGCATCTTTCAAAAATGGCGCCAAATAAACGCCCTCTTCATCATAATAAAACGTTTTTATATAAAGTGCTTCTTCGTCTTCGGCAACTAAAATTTTGCCATCTTCAGACCAGCCATACCAATAAGCGAAAGAATCGTATACACAATTAGTATCATGTATATATTGTTGAAAGAGCGATTTGTCATTTAACTCGATTTGCCTAAAACGCATAAAACCTCAAGCTTTAAGTATAAATTGATAATTATCTACATTTTGAAAGGCAAAAAACCTCCTATTGTTTCTCTTTGTCCACTCGGCTGGTGTTTTTTGTCTGTTAACTCATGCTTGTTGGTTCGTAGTTTTAGCCTGTTGCTTCGTGCTTGTTGTTTCGTAGTTTTTTAGCTTAGAGACGTTAATTATGTGCCGCCCGCCAGTTAGCTATTTGGTGTTAGCTGCATTTTTTACCATATCTACGCTCCGGCTGACTGGCCTAGCGGCCAGAGGCCTGCGCTACCGATATGGTGAAAAAATTCCGCTATAAGTTTTGGCTGCGGGCTCATGTTCATGTTGGCTAGCTCCAACAGCGGCTCTTCCAGGCTTGAACTGGACCGCGCTTAACAGCGCGTCCAATGTTCT
>CAKUBG010000013.1 GCA_934636825.1 uncultured bacterium
CAGCGGTTCATCTGGCTCTTCTGAGCGTCGGCCTGCATAGAGGTGTAAATGCTCTGAGCATTCTGATAATCGTTAGCAGTCATCTGAGCGATGCTGGCGGCAGTAGAGAAAACTCCCATGATAATTACCTCCGTAATCGGAAAAGTTTTTTTCTTGCTCGTAGTATCACTCTAGTTAAAGAAAAAGTAAAGGCCTGTTATAGAAAAAATAATAATTTTATTAAGAAATTATTAGGAAAGCTTCGAAAACAAAAAAAGCGCCCCCCGAAGGAGACGCCTCTTCTAGCTATCTATTGACAGCTAAAGACTAACCATGGCTAAAAATTAACCGCGAATGTACTCATCCCACTTACCGAACATCTTGTCCTGGGTCTTGGCACGGTTGACGGTAACGTCTTGCTGAATTTCGAAGATCTTGGTCTGGGTGTCCTGGAGGATCTTCCAGCGGTTCATCTGGCTCTTCTGAGCGTCGGCCTGCATAGAGGTGTAAATGCTCTGAGCATTCTGATAATCGTTAGCGGTCATTTGAGCGATACTGGCAGCAGTAGTAAGAGTTCCCATGATAATTACCTCCGTAAGGTAAGAAGTTTTTTCTTACGGATATTATCAGTTTGATAAAGATATTAGTAAATGGAAATAAATATAGGTGTGATTAAGTTAAGTTAAAGAAAATATAAAAATAAGTCTACACGGTGTTAATAGCCCAAAGAGAAGAGCCGCCTTGGCCAAACCGATCGCCAAGACGGCTCTTTTTATACTTAGTTAGATATCAAGCTCTCTCAGAAGTCGATACTAGAAACTAACCGCGGATGTACTCATCCCACTTGCTGAACATCTTGTCTTGAGTCTGAGCTCTGTTGACGGTGACGTCCTGCTGAATTTCGAAAATCTTGGTCTGAGTGTCCTGGAGAATTTGCCAACGATTCATCTGGCTCTTCTGGGCGTCGGCCTGCATAGAGGTGTAAATGCTCTGAGCATTCTGGTAATCGTTAGCGGTCATCTGAGCGATACTGGCGGCAGTAGTAAGAGTTCCCATGATAATTACCTCCGTAAGACGAGAAGTTTTTTTTCTTGCCAGTATTATCGATCGTATGAAGGCCTCAGTAAATGGGTTTTATTTTGAGTACCATAAACTGATATTAAAAAAAAGATTAAAAAAATAGATATATATGCGGAGGTTAAGTATGGATTAAAGAAACCATAAAAAACGCCGCAATTTCAGAGTTAAATGCCCTTTAGATTGCAGCATTTTTTTCAGTGTAAATACACTACAATACCTTTATATTTTCTTTATTTTTTATTCTTTTTGTTTCTCCTTAATCTTAGGTCTATTAAAAAATATCAAGGTTTGTTTTCAGGCAAATTGGAGGGGACGCTAGCAATTTCAAAGCAAGCTATCTGTCCTTGAGCTCCGCCAAGATAAAGATATTTATCATCAATAACGAGTGGACAAGATGGAACGAAGGGGAGATTATATTCCCGCTTTAAGTGACCAGATTCGGCATCCAAAACAAGAAGGCTTGAATTTTCTGTCGCCGTCAAGATATTGCCGTTCCAGTATAAAGCCGGAGTTGATAGAGCTTGAGCACTTTGATAACGCCAAAGAAGCTGTCCGCTTAAAGAAGCTAAAGATATTATATTGCGATCATTGACAAAGAAGCAGCGAGGCTTTTGAAGATCGAAACTCAGTGTATTGATTAAAATGCCCTGAGAATTTGTTTGCTCACTGCCATGTTGGGGCGGAGTGTAACGCCAGACAAATTTTGGTTTAAAGTATTGAGCGCCTTCAGAGTCGGCCCCTAAAGCGTAGCAAAAAATATGGCCATTGGAAGCGGTGGCATAGAGAAAATTTTTGATTATACGTAGTGGTTGGCGAAATTCCAGAGAACCGGAACCTATTTGCTGATTTATCGAAGCACTTGGATTGTTTAAGTCGACGCTCCATAATTGGCCATTTAAACTGATTGCATACAGATATTCTGAATTTCTATTATTGAAAGCTTGGATAGCCGGATCGCTGACAAACGCTTTGCTGTTTATTCCGTTGCACGGCAAGAGATGCCAACTGGCATTTGTGCCGTCGGCGGCAAATTGAGTCACTATTCCATCTCCGGAAAGACAAACAATTTTCTCTTCACTTCGGCAAGGAGAACTGTAAGACAGACGGGGCAAAGTACTAAATTTTAAATGTAACAATTTATTGCGAAATTGCCGTTCTTCTGCTTTTTCTCTGGCTTTAGCCATAGCTTGGGCAGCTGTCAGACGCTCTGAAGAATTTTTAGTCGATTCATAACGCTTTTTTTTGCTTTCTTGGATCAATTGATCGTATGGAAAAGGTAAAATCCAATATTTTGCTTCTCCGCTAATCAGATCCAGGCAACTTACCGAGCAATCTTTGGTGCTTGCTACCAACATGTTGTCCAGACACAACGGAGGAGAAACAATGGGGGCGCTGATAGATGTATTCCATATGGCAAGGCCGCTGACCGTATCGTAGGCAGCTATTTGTTTCGAAAACAGAGAGCCAACATTGAGCAAGCGATTGTTTACTGATAGCCAGGCGATCTGATTTTTAAAATTTGTTTCCCAAAGTGGCTGGGAATTAAGATAAAAGCGACCGTAAGGAACGTTTTGGCCCTGTTCTTCGGTAGCAGAAGCAGAAGGCGGCCCGGAGGGAAGCCTATTAGGTTCGGGAACATTTTCGGCACTGCTTGGCCAGGCTTGAAGACAACAGACGGCCAGGACTGCAAGGGATGAGGCAATAGATGAAAAGTTAAGTCTGGACATGGTACTGTCGGTATTTTTCTGTTCGCGGTCAGTCTGTTCCTGGCGAAGCTGTTTTTTAGAGTAGCAAGCGAATTTAAGTCTATTTTTTTGTCGAGAAAAATCGGTTGTTTTTCTAAAGTTTCGCTTGTGAAGGATAGGTTTAGAGGGTAGCGAAAAAGGGCGGGATTTTACGGAAATTTTTGCTGCACTTTCGGTTGATAGCTAAGGCTTAAAAGCCCGCTTTTGTGGCTGTTTTCGTCTAAAAATGCCTGTTTCGTCTTTTGGGTGATATGTAAAGAAACAGTTTCCGCAAGATCGAAAAGTCCCAGCTTTGGGCGGGGGCGCATTTATAAATCGGTAAAGCCATTGGGAGCTCTTGGCAGTGTTGGCATTTGTGAGAGCATAACGCGGCGCCTAGAGCTATAAATTTTTTATAAAAAGAGAGCTGGCTGAGGAGGCTTTCGGTTATTTTACCGTAAAATTCACGGCTTCGGCAGCAGTCGTATTTCGCTTTTTTTGTTTGGAGGAATTAGATGAGGAACGCACTCGGACATGTCTTGTCAGCAGCAGTGCTTGTAGGCAGCTTCGGGACTTCTCTTCCCGCGTTTGCAGAAAGTTTGCCCGGCAGTACCACAGGAAGTCCTGCCGATCCCATACCGGCTGTGGTCAAAACAGGAGCCGAGCTTGGCTATGATTATTCTGTCGGCGAAAATTCCCGGGTTTTAGCTTCGCAAGGCCAATCTGAAAATTATGAGTATGTGCAGCCGCGTATTCTCAAGTTAGTCGCCTCCGATGGAGTTGCCGAGTCTGAAGCTGCTTCCGATGTTGTTTCTGTTTCTAAAACAGAAGACTCGCAAAAAACGGCAACTGTGTCGACTGTTTCCGAAACTGTGAGCACTCCTGTGGAACATAAGGCTGCTTCTAAAAGCACCGGCAAATCCAATTTGGAAAAAGCTAAAGCTAAGTTGGCACAGAGTAGAGCGGCTAGAAAACTTTCTGCTTCCAATTCCAAAGTAAAAGCTAACGTCACCGACAAGTCGGCTAAGCAAATTTCCAAGGATGCTGCCTCCGAACCTAAGGCCGAAGCATCTGAACAAAAATCAGCTCCGGTTGAAAACGATGAAAAAGTTGCTGACGGTCAGGAAATCCAGTCCAAGGGACTTCCCGCTCAGGCTCTCGAGCAAAGTGAAAACAAAGATAAAGATACTCAAGCCGTTGATAATAAAACCGGTGCCGTCGAAAATGTTGAATCTGCTCCTGCGCAGACTGCCGACAGCTCTGCCGACGAGGCAAAAAAGGCTGAAGAAGACGTAAAAGTTACAGATAAAAATGATGCCGAAGCGCAAAAAACCGAAACGAAAGCTTCTGCACCAATTTCTCCTATTTTTAGCGGTACTGTCGAAGCTATTACCGACAACTCTTTGCGTATTGCGGGTGTGAGTGCCAGCGGTGAGCCTTTGAGTTTAGACTTCATTGTTGATGGAAACAGTCAGATGGCCGAAGGTATCAAAATCGGCGACAGCCTATCTGTTTTTTACGAAGTTTCGGAAAATGGCGGTTTCAGAGTTACTTCAGCTAGGTATTTCTCCGGTGAAGCTCCCAAGAATGTTTTTCCAGGAGACATCCCTTCAGAATTAACTAGCGATAAGAGCGCTGTACAAGACGACAATAACACCGGATTGGAAGAAGCGGATATTCCCAAAGTTGTCAGCATTGAAGTTGAGGGCAACAAGACAGTTTCTTCTGAGGAAATTTTACAAATAATTTCCACTCGTATTGGCGATCCTTTGTTAGAACCGCGTATTCGTCGTGATATGCAAGCCATTTACGACAGTGGTTACTACACAGATGTTCGCTTGGACACACGCTATACATCTGATGGCGTTCGTGTAATCTTCCGCGTTTTGGAAAACCCTGTCGTCAATGAAATCGTCTTGGAAGGCAATAGCGTAGCTTCCAGTGATAAATTGCGCTCTCTTATGCAATTGGAAACTGGTAAAGTTCTTAATACGCGCATTTTGCAAAACGACTTACAGTCCATCAATAAATACTATAACGAAGATTTGGGCTACACTATCAGTCCTTCTCACATTACCAAACTTGACTTTAATGGCGGTAAGCTGACCTTAACTTTAGCCGACGGCATTGTGGTCAAAGAAGTAAAAGTTGAAGGCGTAACGGTTTTTCCTCACGATCAAATAGCTTCCATGATCACCTTGAAGCCCGGCGATTTGTTCAACCGCAATACGTTGCGTGCCGACACTGAGAAGATTTCAGCTCTCTATGACGAGAAACAGTATATCTTAGATACGATAAAACCTTCGGTAGACGTTGAAACCGGCGTTGTTACCGTCAATGTGGTTGAAGCTGTACTCCAAGAGATCAAGCTTACTTGGACTGGAACCAGTGCCAGTAAGCATCGCACCAAAGATGATACTGTCTTACGCAATATTCGCACTAAGCCTGGCGAGGTAATGCGTCGCGATCGTATTCAAAAAGATTTGGAACGCCTGAATAATTTGGGCTTATTCAAAAAAGTTGAACCGGAAGTTGAGCCCGGCGCCGCTCCTGGACAAGCTATCTTGGTTCTCAATATTGAAGAGCAAAAGACTGGCTTGGCTACTGTCGGTGTAGGTTATGCCGGCGGTGGTTCTGGTGCTGTACGTCCTGGTATTACCGGCGCTATTTCTTACTCTGAGCGCAACTTATTTGGCGAAGGCAAGCAATTCTCCGTCAACTTGCAGCGTGGTGCTCAAATTGGCGCCTACAGTATCTCTTACTACGATCCTGCCATCAACTCTGCCCAAGATTCTATCGGCGTATCTGCTTATTACAATAGCGTTGACGATTTGGAACAACAAGTTACCGGCGCCGATTACGGCACTTATGCTTACTACGATCAGGAAGTCTACGGTGCTACCGTAACTTACGGCCATCCCTTCTCTGATGATTTCCGTGGTTTTGTGACTTTGCGTCACGAGACGATCAACTTAACTATGTCTGGCAAGTCTTTGTATGTACCTGTTGGCTTGGGCAAAGGTGATTTGAATGCTATCGGTTTGTCAACACTTTATGATACCCGTGACGACGTATTCAGTCCTCATAAAGGAAGTTACGCTAATGTGGCTCTTACTTTTGCCGGTTTTGGTGGAGATTATAATTACAAGAAATTTGTTGTAGAAGGTCGCCACTATGTTCCTTTGACTAAGCGATCTACTTTGGCTTTGCGAGGTATGTACGGCACAGTCGGTAACGGAGCCCCTGCTTCTGAATACTTCTATGCCGGTGGTACCGATACTTTGCGTGGCTATCAGGACAACTCCATGTTCGGTAATAAAGTGGTCTTGCTCAACGCCGAATATCGTTTCCCTATTGGCAATATTAAGATGCTTAGCGGAGCTGTCTTTGTAGACGCGGGTAATGCTTGGATTTCTGGTTATAAATCCAGTGAACTTTACACTGATGCTGGTGTTGGCTTACGTATCGTCTTCCCCAACTTGGGCTTGGGTGTTATTCGTATAGACTACGCCTTTGGTAAAGATGGATCTCGCTCCAGTATTGGTATAGGCCAGTCCTTCTAAGTTTAAGCGGTTGACGCTTCTTGTCTGATTGTGTCGCCGATGGCAGGAAAGCTGCTCCATTTCTTTTGTGCGCTCGGCGGCCGTAGCTATTTTTACAGCGTTTTGAGATATTGGGCTCGGTAAGTGAAACAGAGTAGGGGAGGAAAGCTCAAAGAGGTTGGATAGCTCGTTTTGGCAGAGCGCGTGCTGCCTTGTTTGTAAGATTAGTAATAACTCCCCATTGATCTTAAGTTGGGGGGTAGTTCCCAAGAACCCTTAAAGGAGGTTCAGGTTTAAATGTCTGAGATTGATTTGAATAAGACCGCTGCTGATGGTGCTACTACCGAAAAGAGCAGTGAGACTGCCGCTCCTTCAGGCGGCAATAAGAAGAAGACTATAGCGATAGTTGCTGCCATTGTGGCTGTGATTATTATCGGTATCGGTACTTGGATGTTTTTAAGTCCCAGTGGCATGATGTCTTCTCCGGCCAAAAAAGTTGGTTGTATCGACGCTTCGGCTATTTATGCTCTCGATGAGTTTAAAAATGCAGAAAAGCAAATCGCCGATTTCGCCGAGAAAAAGAATAAAGAGTTCGAAAAAGCCGTTTCCGAAAAGAATGGCAAAGAGGGTGCCGAGACCGAGCTTCAGCTGCTTTACAGTAAGCTTCAGGGTGAAGTTGAAGTCAACCGCAACAAGATCATTTTGCCTTTGAACAATCGAGTCTCTGCAGCCATTGCTTCTGTGTCTGCCAGCAAAGGCTTAAATGTTGTACTGGACAAGCGCGTAGTTGTTTGTGGTGTCCCAGATATTACTGAAGACGTGAAAAAGCTCTTCCAACAAAAAGGTGAACTTAAAGTGCCTGCCGAGGAGGATACCAGCGATTCTCCCGTAGCTTACTTCGATCAGGGTATCGTGCGTAAGTTGAAAGTATTTGGCGAAGTCGATATTAAATTGAGCCAAGCTCGTGCCGATATGATGCGCGAATATGAAAAGAAAGCTCCCAGCCTTTCTGCTTCCGAGCGTGAGGCTTTGCAGCGTGAGATGTCTGCTCGTTTCGAAGCTCTCAGCCAGCAGCAATATGCTCCTCTTTATCAGAAGGTAAACAATTCTGTTAATAAAGTTGCCAAAGATTTGGGCATTTCCTTAGTCCTCAATAAGCAGACTGTTATGTATGGCGGCCGCAACATTACTGACGAAGTGATTGATACTTTCAACGCCAGCTTGAGTAATGATACTGCCGAGGCTGCTCCTGCTGCCGATAGTAAGGATGCTGCCAAGGACGCGAAAGCTTCTAAGTAATTGAGGTGTTTTTATGCAGTTTTTTTCTGTCCCTAATTTAAAACGTACAGGCGTTTGGTTAGGAGCGTGCGGCCTTGTAGTCGGCGCTATTCTAATTGCTCGTGTCGATTTTGTCGGAATGGCCTGTGCCGAGGGGACTACCCCGAAAAAACCTGCTGCTTCCGGTGAAACTCAGGACCAGTTTTCCGAGCTGGCCGTAGTAGACTTTGAAAAGTTGCTTAAAGATCGTCCCGATTATGAGCGCATAACTCAGCTTGATGAACAAATTCGTTTGCTGCAACAAGAGTTGGAATTTTTGCCTTTGGCAGACCGCAAGCGTAAAGTAGATTCCGGACGCAAGCGTATGGAGCGCGAAGTTGAGAAAGCTCGCAATGAATTGCAAGCTGAATCGGCCCGCATAGGCAATGAATTGAAGAGCTTTCGTAACAATCTGACCAAGCAACTTGAGCAAGAAAGCAAAGCTCTTAACGAGCATTATCAGAATGTCTTGCGTCAGCGAGTGGCAGCTTTAGCTCCTAAAGCTCCTCCTCAAGTGCCTGAAGATGTGCGTAAACGTATGGATAGCTTTTTGAGCGATTTGGCTGGAGTACGTCAACAGCGCATTTCTGCCAAGCGCTTGGAGCTGGAACGCATTATGCAAAACAATTTGGAAAGTGCTCGCGCTTCTATGGATGAGCGTTTAGCTGAGTATGACAGCTCTTTAATGCAAGAAAATCAAGAACAGCGCGTCAACTTACAATTGCAATTGCAAACTGCGGCCAATGCCGAAGAAGAATCGGCTATTCAGGATAAATTGGCTGCCCTCGGAGATGCTGAGACTGCCAAAAAATCGGCCAAACGTGATGAACTTACGGCTGAATATAAGCGCCTGGAAGCTGATGAGCGTGCAAATGTAGCTTCTAAAATTAAAGCTTTTGAGACATCGCTTGATGAGGAGACCAAAGCTAAGGCTGCGGCCGAGCGGGATCGCCTTTTGAAAAATGTACAGGCGCCTTCTCCTAAGGTAAATCAAGCTGAAGTTGAAGCTCAGATTGCCAAAATAAAGTCTACTATCAATGCTGAAATGGAAGCCAAAAAGGCCGAAATGACAGCTGCCATGCAAAGCAAAGCTGAAGAAGCTCAACGCAACATGGAGCAAAAGCAAGCTGCTTTAGAAAAACGTTTGCGAGCGACGCAGAAGCAATTGGAAGCTATGGTAAGCAATTCGTCCAAAGATGTCAGTGACGAAACGCGCAAGAAAATGGACGACCTTAAAGCCAAGATAGAAGACTTGCAAAAACAACGCCAAGAACTTTATGACAGTATGGCTAACGATTTGCGTGAAGTAGTCGCCAAAATCGCAGCTGAGCAAGAGGGGCAGCCGTCTGTGATAGGCTCTTATGTTGTCAATATTGATTGCTTGGATCTTACCGACAAAACAATGCTTGCTTTGGAAAAAGAGGACCAACACTAGGAGGTCGCGGTGAATAGAATTTTATGGTGCGGAGTGGTTATGACTGCGCTCACGGTCGGCTGCCTCTGTACGGCAGGTTGTACACCCAAGGAGAAAGTTGTCATTCGTACCGGCACTATCAACAGTACGGTTGTACTTCAGGAAGATGACAAATATCAGGAATTGTCCCGCCAGTACTTCGCCGAGCGCATCAAGGCTAGCCAAGAAGTACAGCGTATAGTTAAAGAAAATTCCAACGCTGATGGCGTCGTCAGTGATAAATCTGTTTATGATAAGCTCATGAAGATTCAGAGTGACGTTGAATCAAAATGGCAAAAACGCACTGCCGATTATATCGATGCCAAAATGAAAAGTATGGAGAAAGCTGCTTCAGAAGTAGCTTTGGATAAGGAACTCGATATTGTTTTAATCGACTCCAACGATGTTCCAACTGTAGAGTATGGCGGTCACGACATTACCGCTAATGTTCTGGCGGCTATGCCGGGATTTGCCGGAAATGCATCTTCTGAAGGCGAACAAAACAAAGGTGCCAAGACTGCGGAAAGTGGCTCTCAAGGCAGCAAGTAGAAAGAGCGGAGGGATAAACAATTTGCAATATTCGAAGTTTGTACACTGCTTAGTTCTGACGGCTGTAAGTGCTATTCTGCTTTTGGGCGGTAGCGGTTGCGCTGAGCGTACATTAAAGGTTGGTGTTGTCAATACCGAGAGAATTATTAGAGAGAATCCTAAGTATATGGAGCTCAATGTTATTCTCTCCGACGAGCGCAGCAAGATCTATTCGCAAATTCCTAGCAATGTCAGCAGTATGTCTGTGGCTCAGAAAAAGGCCTTGCAAGAAAAGCTGGCCAAAGATGCTGCAGAGAGATCCAGCAAGTTTGATAAGCTCTACAATGAGAGTATGAAAGGTTTGCGGGAAGATATTAAAGCTCAAGCTTCCGAAGTGGCTCAAGACAAAGATATAGATTTAGTTGTAGTTAACACTGTAAATTATCCTGTTGTGCTTTATACCAGCGGAGATAATATTACTCTGGATATTTTGCTGAAAATGGATGGCTCTAAATAAATGGAAGAACAGTTTGTACATCCGAGTGCTTGCATAGACAGTTCCGCTTCTTTAGGTAAAGAGTGCAAAGTCGGAGCCATGGTCGTAATTGAAAGTGGAGCTAGAGTAGGCGACAGGGCTGAGATAGGCCCTAAAGCTTATATCGGTCGCAATGTTCGTATAGGTTCCGGAGCGATTATCGGCTGTGGGGCTGTGCTTATGGATGATACCGTTATCGGTGACAAAGCTGTTATTGAAGCAGGAGCAGTTTTAGGCATGGATGGTTTCGGCTATGTCTTTGACGGCCGGAGTCATCGCAAGATCCCTCAAGTTGGCAATGTCGTTATTGGCGAGGGAGCTAAGATCGGTGCTTGTTCTTGTGTGGATAGAGCTGCTACAGCTTCTACTTTAATCGGAGACTATACTGAATTGGGGCATATGGTTATGGTAGGCCACAACAGTAAGGTCGGCAATCATTGTCGTATCGGCGACCAGAGTGGTTTGACCGGATCGTCTGTAGTAGGCAATAATTGCACCATCGGCTCTCAGTGCGGTATCGGTGTGCGTGTAGAGTTGGGAGATGGCTGTGTGCTTATGGATCGTTCTACAGCCATGCGCAAGTATGAAGCCGGACAAGTTTTGGCCGGTAATCCCGGTCGTCCTGTGGCTGAAGTGCGTCGTGCCGAAGCTGCTTTTAACTTGCTTCCTAAGCTTTTAAAAGAGCATATGAAGTAATAATATTAGGCCCGTCGGCGTTGTGTGTTTCCGGCGGGCGTAATAATTTTAAATGGCCCTTGCCGAGGGCTGTTTTTTTTCGTTAAATTGCCGTGCCTATAATGGGGGAAAATTTAGATATAAAGTTGCGGCATCGGGGGAAATAACAAATTGGGTTTGCTGTCTGTACTTGAAAACAGAGACAGCAAGTCTTATGGAGCTGAGTTTTTTATGAAAGGTCATAAGCTTTTAGCCCTAGTGCTGGCTTTTGCCGCTTTTTATTTTTGTGCCCTTCAGGCTGCTTGGGCTGCTGATGTTGTTTTAGGTGGACAAGTTGTCTTTCGTATCAGCGACGAAGAGCAAGCGGAAAGAATTTCTGAGAAGATCGAAGCTATGTTGCAAAGGGGCGCTTCCTCTTCTTCAATTAAGGTAGTTCGCAAAGAAATTGCCGGAACGACAGACAAAAAAACTACTGAGGCTAGCGATAAAAATAACAATAAAGCCAAAAAGTCTGTGTATAAGATCTATTGGGGCAGTGAATTAATTATTGAAGTTAATGATGAAATTGCCAAACAAAATGGCTCTTCACCGGAGGCTTTGGCCAATCTTTGGGCTTCTAATATGCGCAATATCGTTGATATTGGCCTCTTAAATGTTGATACAGCTCGTGCTATTTTAGCTGTCAATGCCGAAAAAACCATCTCAGCTACCGGCTTAGCTAACGGGCCGTTAATCGTAGAAGAAGCTGCCGGGGTCGTGGATATTGATGTCGATCAAGACAACGGATTGATAAAATTAACTGGTAGAAGAGTAGGTAAATCTTCTCTTATTATCAGCAAAGGCGTAGCCTCGGTTACGGTATTTGTGCAAGTAAAAGACTGGGCAGGCAAATTGCCTCAGTCGGTTACTGTAGAAGTCAGCGGTACTCCGGCCCAGGCTGACGCCGTCTCTCAAGCTGTTATGCTTTCTATTGCGGCCAATACTTTTGTGCAACCAGGATGTAGTGTCTATGTAGACGATACCAATTTCCACCCTGTGCCTGTACCTAAAGGCGATAGCATGCGCTTGAGCGTACCTGTAGGTATAAACGCTTCTGATGACTATTTCGCTGTAAGAGGCGATGTAAATGTATTGATCCAAAATATTGACATACCTTATGTCGAACAAAATTTGCTTTTAGTGAGTAATCGTCCTGAAAGAGTTGATACTGACGGTGTGCTTATGAAATACAATTTCAAAAAGCGCGAACCTAGTCGCTTGATGTTTTCTCACCTTAATGCTTCGGCTAAAAATCGTTATTTATGGATCAACTTGGCTAATTTGAATGATGAGCCGGTAAAAATAGTAATTAGCAGAACTTCAGCCGGACCTGAACGCAGTGAAATCTACGTTGGACAAACTGCTGCTAAGCGCTTCTTGGAAAATTTGGCTTGCCATTCCGGATATGTAATTACTTTGCCGCCCAATTCCGCTTTAGAATTAGCTTCTTATGTCATGCGTCCTGAAGCTTTGGTGAGTGGTTTTATAAACTTTCAAATTTTGGAAGGGCCTAGCGCTACTGTGGAAGTGCGCAGTGCCTTGAATCCAAATTGTAACGATGGACGCACGCTTCCGGAAATTGGTGCTCCTTTTAATCCTTTTAAGATCCATCCTCATGGAGTATTTGCTCAGCCTTATTTTGAAAATGAAGGTGAGTTTGTGGTTGGTGGCAGTCCTTTAACCTTCCGCTACGGAGAAAGTCCTTGGCTGATCGACTTCGAGACTGGTTTGCCCAATACTGGAAATTTTGGTGTTCTTTATAAATCTTTGGTTGAACTGAAGAACCCGACCAGGCGTACCAAAACGGTTGGCCTTTACTTTACGCCTCTGTCAGGGCCAGGTGGAGCCAATTTTTTGATCGGTGATTCTGTTTATCAAGCTATTTTCCGCAAAAAAGGCGATGAAGTGCTGGTAGCCAAAATTGAGTTGTCTCCGGAATCGAGTAGTACAATAGAAATAATTACTTTGCCGGAAGCGACTTCTTGCTATCCTGCGCAATATGAATTGCGCGAAATAGACTGAGTTTTATTCAGACTCACATTTGAGTAAGGTCTGTCTATACCGATACGGTTGGGCAGACTTTATTTTTTGTCGTTTGATAAATGTGTGCTTAGGTTGCTTCGGGCCAAAAATGGAGGAATAGCCAATTTTATATAAAAAAGTTGGCGGAGTTTTTAATCAATTATATTACAGTCGTTGGGGAGAACATTTCCATGTGCAGAGCGCAGCGTACTTTAGCTGAAGAGATCTCTTTTGAGGGAGTGGGTATCCATACCGGCAAGCTCGGTCACTTAACTATAAAACCTGCTTCTGTCGATCATGGAATCGTTTTTTTGAGTGGCGGGGAATATATTCCGGCTACTTATGAGTATGTTGTCTCTACTAAACGTTCTACTTCTTTAGGAAAAGGCCAAGCTGTAGTCGGCACGGTAGAACACTTGATGGCTGCTTTAGGTGGCTTGTCCATAGATAATGCGTTAATAGAAATCGATGGGCCAGAAGTGCCTATTTTAGACGGCTCTGCTTTGCCTTTTTGCCAAGCTATAGAAAAGGCTGGTATTGTAAATCAGAAAAATAGCGAAGTAGAAGATTATTATATTGAAGAGCCCATTTTTGTTGCTGAAGGTGAAGGGTTGGTTTTAGCCATGCCTGACTCGCAGTACAACTTGGAGGGAGCCGTTAGCTACGCCAGTCCGCAAGTTGGCAATCAGCGCTTCCGCTACTGCGGTTATGACAACTTTGTTACTCATGTCGCTCCCGCTCGCACTTTCGGTTTTTGGTCAGAAGTAAAAAGTTTGTTGGAAAATGGCCTGGGGCAGGGTGGCGATCTTTCCAACGCTTTGATTTATGATCGTCCCGGTTTTGATGTGGAAAGCGCTCAACGTTTCGTCAACGAGCCTGTGCGCCATAAAGTTTTGGATTTAGCTGGCGATCTTTGTTTGCTTGGTCGTCCTTTGCGGGCTTTTGTCTTAGCTGTTCGTGCCGGTCATAAATTGCATGTGGAATTCGTTCGTAAAGTCGCTGAGGAGATGCATAAAAATGCTTAATATCAAAGATATCTTACATAGGACTCCCTACAAGAGCCCCATGCTTTTTGTTGATGTTGTCACTGAACTCAACTTCCCGGAAATCTCAGGCTATAAAAATATAACTATGGCTGAGCCCCATTTCGAAGGCCATTTTCCCGGCAATCCCATTATGCCAGGTGTTTTGCAAATGGAAGCTTTAGCTCAGCTTTGTTGGTTGCTTTATGTCGGTAATGACAATGCCCCCATAAAAGCTTCTACTTTAGATTTAGTTGGGGCTAAAAAATTCAAATTTAGAACTCAAGTAGTGCCGGGGGATCGCCTCGAACTTTATGCCAAAGAAATAGAACGTGATGACAAAAATGTTACTTTGTCTGTACGCGCTCGTGTAGGAGAAAATACCGCTTGCGAAGGTGTGCTTACTTTCGCTTGGCATTAGAAGCGGTCTTTGTCGCTCGTTTGTTGTAGGAAACTGCCTTTTAGCGGGCGAAATAAGCGCATTTTCACGTGTTAGCTTTTAACGGATACGGAATTGTTGGGAGGAAGCATAAGTATGAAGCCAATTAGAGTTGGCGTAGTCGGTATCGGCAGTATGGGTAGGAACCATGCTCGAGTGTGTTCTGAGCTGCCTCAGATCGAATTGGCAGGTATTGTAGATCTTGATGAAGTCAAGGTCGCTCCTTTAGCTGGGCAATACGGTACGAAATATTATAAAGATTATCAAAGCCTTTATGGAAAAATTGACGGCGTAGTTATCGTTTCTCCTACTCCGCTCCACTACCAAATAGCTCAAGATTTTTTAGAGCATGGCATACATGTTTTAGTTGAAAAACCCATTACTGTGGAAGTGGAACAAGCCAAGCGTTTGGTGGCTTTGGCCAAAGAGAAGAACTTAATTCTGCAAGTCGGCCATTTGGAACGCTTCAATCCTGCTATTCTTAAGCTTAAAGAAATGGTGGGCACTCCCGTTCTTATCGAATGTCATCGCCTGTCTGGCCCTACGACCCGCAACTTAGATGTTGGTATTATTTGGGATTTAATGATCCACGATTTTGATATCCTTTTGAGTTTGTATAAGTCTCCGGCGGAAGAAATTCATGCCATGGGCGCTTCTATCTACTCTAAATTTGAGGATGTGGCTCATGTACAAATCCGTTTTGAGTGTGGCGCTGTAGCTAGTTTGGTAGCCAGCCGCAACTCTGGTGAGCGTAAGCGTTGCTTAAAAATTACCGAGAATACCGGGCGTGTATTCTCCTTGGATTTCATCAATCAAACTTTGACAATTTCGCGTCCAGGGCCGGACGGTCGCCCTCTGGAACCTGAATTTGTCAATATCGAAAAAGAAGAACCTCTCCGTTTGGAACTTAGTAACTTTGCGGATTGTGTTGCCAACCATAAAGAGCCTGTCGTTTCTGGAGAAGACGGTGAGCGCGCTTTGGAGTTGGCTGTGCATGTATTGGAAAATATGCATAGGATTAAGATTGCCGAGTAGTTTTTCTCCAATATTTAGTAATTTTTTGATCGAGAGGAGATTCTGAAAGTGATTCATCCCAGCGCTATAGTACACCCCAAGGCACGCATAGGCGAAGGTGTAGAAATCGGCCCCTTTTCCATTATCGGTGAGAATGTCGAAATTGGTGACGGTACCAAAATTATGTCGTCTGTAGTGATTGATGGTTGGACGACTATAGGTAAAAACAATCGTATCTATCCTGGCGTGACTATTGGCTTAGCTCCTCAAGATTTTAGCTATAAAGGGCAGCGCTCTTTTGTAACTATTGGCGACAATAACGATTTTCGCGAATATGTAACTATACACAGAGCTGCCGATGAAGATGGACTTACTTCGGTAGGCAGTGGCAATCTCTTAATGGCCAATGTTCATATCGCTCACAATTGTCGTATAGGAAATCAGGTGACTATGGCCAACTACGCCGGCTTAGCTGGTCATACTGTTGTTGACGATCAAGCTGTTTTGGGTGGTTTGGTTGGTATTCATCAGCATACTCGTATCGGTCGTCTTTGTATGGTAGGCGGTTGCTCTAAGATCAATAAAGATTTACCTCCTTTTAGTATTGTTGACGGCAATCCGTGCCGTTTATTTAGTATGAACTTTAGAGGTATGCGCCGTCGCGACATATCTAAAGAAAGCCGCTTGGCTATACAAAAAGCTATTTTTATCCTTGGCTCCATGGGCTTAACTATTAGTGCCGCTATAGAACGCATTGATAGTGAATTAGAGCACACTCCTGAGGTTGAGCAATTCTTAGACTTCTTGCGCGCCCCTTCGCGCATGGGAGTGCTCAATAAAGCCAGCAATGTGGGGGCCAGAACCCACAATAACGCCTAGTTGGTGCATTTTGGCCAATAACCAGCATCAGCAATTATCCGCCTGCCCGCAGCTTACGGTTGCTATAATCGCTGTAGAGCCTTCCGGAGATCTTCACGGAGGAAATTTGGCTAAGGCTCTGCTGGCAATTAACCCCAACTTGAAGTTTGTCGGTGTAGGCGGTTCGCATATGGCCGCGTCGGGAGTGAAGCTGTGGTTAAAAACCACTGATATGGCTATCATCGGTCCCGGCGGGGCTCTTTTGTGTTTGCACAAGTATATATATCACTACTTATATGTGCGCTCTCATTTGCTTGAAGCTAAGCCCCATCTGACTATTTTGATAGATTGTCCGGCTGTAAATATGCGTTATGCTGGTCTTTTAACCAGATATGGCTACAATTCTGTCTATTATTTCCCACCTTCAGCCTGGACAACGAGCGAAGCTCGCTTGCGTCAAATTTTTAGTCGCACTGACAGAGTTATTTGCACTTTTTTAAGCAATGCCGAAAATTACCGTCGTTTCGGTATGGAAGTTGATTTTTTCGGCCATCCCTTGTTGGATATGCCCGAATTGTCTATATCTCCTGAAGAGGCCAAGCGTATTCTTGGTCTATCCGGAGAAAATATTTTAGCTATTTTGCCTGGCAGTCGGACGCCGGAAATAAAGTATCTTTTACCTACTTTTTTGAATATCGCTGAAAAATTGCATGCAGAAAAGCCTGATTTGCAAGTTTTGATTCCGTGCGCTACCGAAAACTTGCACAGCCAAATCACCGAGATAATGGGAGATAGGTTCCCTTATGTACGCCTTCTTGATGGTCAGTCTCGTTTGGCTCTTTTATCTAGTCGAGCCGCTCTCATGAGCTCCGGTACGGCCAGTTTAGAAGCTGCTATTTTGGGCACTCCTATGGTTTTAGCCTATAAGTTGTGCCCATTCGATGCTGCTGTGGGACGTTTTTTGCTTTGGGCCCATATTTTAAAAATAGATCATATCGGCTTGCCAAGTTTGGTAGTAGGTAAACGCATTGTTCCTGAATTTATTCAAGATGAAGTTAATGCCGAAAATATACTTCCACATTTGCGCAATTTTATGTCTGATACTCCTGAACGCCGTCAAATAAAACAAGATCTTTTGGATATGAAAAATTCTATGGGATCTCCGGGAGTTGTTGATAAAATAGCGGCTTCACTTTACGAGCGCATTAAAAATAATGCTGAGCGCCGTCAAAAAGAGCCGTTTGATATTGTCATTACTTCTAATTCTCCTGGTGAAGTTGCTGCTTGGGTACGTCGCACTGTGGCCCATTTGGAAATAGCCAATCAAGGATTGTTTAGAGTAATAGTTGCTCTAGTTCCTTGCCCTTATGCTTCTGGGGCTGAAGCGGAAGTAGCTGCCTCTTTACCCGGTGTGTCTGTTGTTTTGAAGCCTAGTCAGACTTTGCGCTTAATGCTTGGTTTATTTAACGATTTTAAATTTCGGCAGCGCGGCGTAGTTGTTTTCTTAGGCGGTGACTTACTCCATGCCAAAATTTTAGCTTGGCGTTTACGATACAAATCGGTGGCTTATGCCGTTAGATATAATTACTTTTTGCCTTATTTTGACAAAGTAGCTGCTTCGGATACTGCTTTAGCTAAGGAGTTGGAAGAGGCTGGAATAAAGGAAGTTGTCAGTATTGGCAATTTGAGCATTGATGGTGTTTTTTCCGAAGTAGATCGCGAGTCTGCTTTGCAAAATAAAGAAAAGCGTGGCTCCTGGAAGATCGGTATTTTTCCGGGATCGCGTTTCTTGCACACTAAGATAGCTTTGGGAGTCTTTTTACGGGTAGCTGCTCTCATAAAGACGCGTTATCCTCAAGTAGATTTCGTACTCTCAGTCTCTCCTTTTGTTTCTAAAGCCAGATTAGAATCTGCTCTTTACCATCCTATAAGTTTGGGATTGCCTATAGCTAAAGGAAAGTTGGTAAGATCTGATTGTATTTTGGTAGATTGTCCCCATGAAGCTGAAGGTACAGCTGGACGTAGTTTTGAGGTAGAAGTGCTTTGGGGCCATCCTTACCAGGCTATTGCTGAAATTGATATGGCTCTTACTATTCCCGGAACTAATACCGGAGAATTGGGAAGTTGCGGAAAACCGATGGTAGTGGGGCTGTCAGCTGATGCCTCTTTACCAAGAGGCGGAATCGGTGGTCTCTTAGAAAATGCGCCTCTTCTTTCTAAGATAAAACGTTACTTGCGTTTGCGCTCCTATGCTCGCCATGGTTTTGCTGCTATACCAAATCGTATCGCTTCACGTTTAGTCGTTCCTGAAGTTTTGGTTAAAAAAGATACTTCTGTTTTGGCTAAGCCTATTTTTGAATGGATTGAAGATCCTAAAAAATATGCGCAAACGGTTGAAGATCTGAAAAAGACTATGGGAACTACCGAAGGGGCCGGCCAACGCATGGCCGAGCTTATTTTAACAGCGGTGGCTTTAGAACAATGAAAATTCCTGATAAAAACAAAAAGATGGCTCCGCCTTTTATTTTTAAATGGCGCGGTCTCATAATGGCTATGGTTACCGCAATTATTTTGATAGTAGCTCACCCAACTGTAGGGTCGTGTTGCTGGGGAATAGCGCTGGCTATTTGGGGCGAAATGTTACGCTCTTGGGCTTTAGGATGGACTGGAGAGCATACGCGCAGCCAAGAGCTGAAAGCTTCGTTTTTGGTAACTAGTGGCCCTTATAAATATATACGCAACCCGCTTTATTTGGGAAATATCCTAACCGGGTGCGGCGTTATGGTTGCCTCGTGTGGTGCCCTTTCGTGGGTGGCCAGCTTAGCTACATGGCTTTTGGGATCTTTCTCTTTGTATGTAGTTTATGCTTCTTGCATAATTTCTGAAGAGGCTTTTCTGGCTGTCCGTTTTGGCGATATTTTTTTTAACTACAAAGCATGCACACCGGCGATCCTACCCAGTTGGCATTCCATCCCCGAATTTGTAAGAAGCTTTTTTTGCCCTAATTGTGGAGCAAATAGCGATAAAGTCTATGAAGGAGAATCCTTCTCCTGGAAGTCGCTTCGTTTCGAGTATAGCACTTGGGGATGGCTGGTTTTTGTATGGCTGTTTCTTTTTATGAAAGCTGTTGGTAAGCTTCCGCTATAATTGCAGCCATTCGCTCAGAGCCTCCTGGAGGCCCGAGTCTCTTGCGTCCGACTTCTGCACGCCTTTGTCTTTCAGCTTTGTCTTGGATAAGGTTACATAAAGTTTCGACTATATCTGCATCGCGATCTTCGCTGACAATAAGTGAATCTCCAAGTAAGCCCTTTTGACGTGCTCTGTACCATTTTAAGTGGCTCATACCTCCCGGCTCGTAAGCTACTACTGGAATGCCCCAACCGGCGGCTTGCTCGTGGGCTGTTCCGGCTAGCCCCAAAGCTACTTGACTATATTGCAACACATCAGCTAAGTGGCCTTTTATTAAAAAAAAGCGGGCTCGAGGAGTAGTAGCTTCGTCTTTATAAGTTAAAGTATGCCAGCCGGGATAAGGGCAATCGCCCAAAGTAAAGTCAGAGCAGGCTTGAGCTAATTTTTCGGTATCTATAGAGGGGGCTACAGCTATAAAAGCACATATGTCCTTACCCAAACGTTTGGCTAACATTTGGCTCAATTTGAGTAAACGAGGCAACACTTGGTAGGTAGCTTTTCTGCTACCGGGGAAAAGAGCTAAGCCTATTTCTTTAGCTTCATCTAATGAAAAGTCCAAATCTTGGGGGATTAAACCGTCCATCATGGCATTGCCTACCCAAGCTGCTTTTACACCTTTTTGGCGTAGGCTTTCGGCAGTGGGTTCATCTCTAACTATGGAATGTACCTGGAAAGTTCTGAGGATGAAAGCTTCCAAAGTAGAATAAGGATGATGATAATCCGATTTTGCCGTGCCTATAAAAGTAATGGGGCGTATGCCGGAAAGTATAGCCAATATAACCGGCCATAAATCACCTACAGCTACAATTTGATCAAATTTCGAACGTTGACGGCGTAACCAAGCAATTTGCTTAAGCGTTAAGGAAAATAAACCTCCGCTTATGTCTTTCCATAAATTACGCCAATCTTCCTGAATAAGCCCTCCGCTAGGCATAAGTTGTCTGGGGCCCACGACTGGAGCTAAGCCCTCATAAGCAGAACCTTCTCCAACCAGAGGCATAGCTTCTCGGGGGAGCGATTCCGGCAAGTCGGCTATAATCTGGCTGGCAATAGAATCTTCGCCTGCTCCGTTGGATATAAATAAGACACGATGAGAAGCCATAATTTCCCTCTTAGAAAGTTAGCGTAAATTTAGTAATTGATATTCGCTCAATTCTGGATGCTCGAAATTATAATCTAATTTGCCAATATAGTGAGCCCAAGAACCAGTTTGGACTATAAAATTGTCGTTGATTTTTATCGGCTCGGCAAGCACGGTGTGACTGTGACCGCCCAGAATCCAGGTGCCTTTGGGCAATTGGGCTGCCAAAACTTTATCTCTTTCCAGTCCCAAGTGGCTTAAAACGATTAGGCGCAATGGCTTATCTAACAACTTAGAACAACGTTCGGCTAAAAGTGGCAAAACCGTCTCAGCTTCAAAAAATCTGAAGCCGAAAATCTTTTCCCAAATGGCATTGTGAGGGTATTGGACAGGAACCGCAGCCAAGAGAAGCAGTGGGTAGTGTTTTGACCAGTTTTTGTTATACAGTGACAAAGCTGAAACCCAGCGTTTGGAAGATAAGTCTCGCCACAATTTCGCTTTACGCCAGCTACTGTCTTGGCAATTTACTTCCGGAACTGAGTTCAGTTGTTTTATCAATTGTTCGTCAGTTAATTTTCCGTCTTGTCTAATGTCGACAAGATTGCTGCAAAGCAAAGGAAAAGAGCGCTGTGCAGCTCTTTTGTCCAAAATGCGACGCTGATAATTAAACTCTCTATTGCCCATAGCCATAGAGGCACAAAAAATTGAGCCCATTTTTTCTAAATTTGGCTCATAATTTTTCCACACTGTATTGGAGCCAAGCAAAGCATCGCCACTGTCAAAATATAGAGCTTGACCTTGGGCTAATGATTGCTTGGCATTGGCTTTTAACCAATCTAGGGCTTCTGCGTGCCCATGCATGTCATTTGTATGATAGATGAGCACTACTTTGCTCCACTTTAAGCTAGCTTTTTTGGGCAGATCGCTCTTTAGCTACTTGATCGTATACTTGGCGATAACGTTCCAAACCGATAGCGTTCATAATTACGGCTCCGTAACCTATAAGCCATCCCACTCCTGCTAAAGCTGGGCCACCTATTGAAAGGCCTAACCAAAGCCCCAAACAGCCAAAAATTAGGCTGGCCAACATGGGCTTAGAGTCGAGGGATATGGAATAACCGAAAGATACCCCTATAAGAGCTCCTACCAAACCGTAGTAGGCTCCTTTAGATATATCGGCTGAAGTAGTGGCTACGGCTACACTAGCTTTGGCAGCTTGAATTAAAGGAGAGGCAGATTGTCCTACGTCGATTATTGAGTTGGCTCCCCATAAGAAGCCCATTAACAATCCTATACCGGCGAAACCATAGCAATACCAACGTTTTTGATCTTTGGTAAGAAAAGCCGTAGGAGCTTCAGATGATTGTTGCTCTGAAGATACAGAAGACGTCTTGTTGTTATCGACTTGAGATTGCATATTCTTTTTGTCTTTTTTTTTGTTTTCTTTAGAAGAGGTTGAACTCATAATTTATGTCAGTCCTTCGGAGAAAGTTTAGCCAGCTGTTGAATCTGTTTCCAATGCTTGAGAGGAAGCTGGCGCATGGCTGTTTGGCGCATGGAAGTTTTGTGGGTATCAATGGGATCGCCAGACCAAATTGCTTGGCCTGCTGGTACATCCTTGTCGACGCGAGAACGGGCTGCTACTGTGGCAAAATCTCCGATCTGGCGGCCTTCTTCCACTAAGCATTGACCGGCTGTAATAGATAATTTACCTAAACTTACATTTTGTTGTAAGCAATTTTGAGAAATGACAATAGCTAGGGGAGCGATTTTTGCGCCTTTTTCAAAGCAAGCTAAATTATCTATACGGACCCCGTCTTGAATAAACGCGTGGTCGCCGATAAAGCAGCGAGCACCTATTTCTATATCGTTCCCCAAAACGGAATCGTCTTCAATAATGGTAAGTGGGCCTACCAAACTCTTTGTGCCCAATTTTACGTTTGCACCCACAGAAACGCCTGGCATAAGACGCGTATTGGCTCCTATAGAGCTATTGCTGCCGATACTGGCATGGGCCATAATTTGGCAATTGTCAGCAACTATAGCATTGTCGCCGATAATAGCAAAAGGGCCAATATATGCTGTTGGTGCAATTTGAGCCGAGTCGCTGACTTGGGCATTAGGATGAATGCCTGGCTCGTGCAAATGCGTAGGGTAGAATAATCCCAAAAGTATAGCAAAGGCAATGCGGGCATTTTTTACCTTAATAGCAGGTATCTCCGTATCTAGCTCTTCAGGGATGATGACTGCGGAAAAACCGAGAGATTCAGCTTCTTTCAGGCCGTTCTCTTTTTCTGCAAAAGTTAAAGCCTGGCTAAGAACGTGCTGGGAAGCTGCATCTAATCCCGTAACAACATTAATAGTGTGGGAAGCGTATTCTGGATTGTTCAGGCTGCCTTGCAAAAGTTCAGCCAATTCTCCTAAAGTTTTTACCACCATAATTCCGGATAATCACTCCAAGTTTCTGCTGGATCTATATCAGCTTCTTCTAAAGTTAAATTGCGTACAGCAATAGGCGGGCACATGGTACGTCCGTTTAGAACTGACTCATAGCCTAAACCTAGCAAATTAGCACCGAATAAATCGGTATAGTTGGCTCTGACTATAAATTGAGGCACTCTGCATATCGGCTTTCCGTGTTGCAAAAGAAAAGCTATTTCGCAGCGTCGGGCAAATTGTCCCGGCTTTTTTAAATGCGGAGGCAGAGGAGTTAGGCGATCCAAAAGAATACCAAAATCTGCTTTGGCACATAATTCTCCCAAAGAAGCTGTGCCTCTTTCCAAGCATAAATTTGAGTAACCTGGCCTGGGTGGTTGGCCCCAAGGACGCACTGCCGAGCCTTGGGGATTTATTTTACACTCCCTAGCCGTTTTTAAGTCGTAGAGCCCTTTAACTAATTCACCTTGCTGAATCAGAGGCAGTCTTATTTTAGTAATTCCTTCACCGTCGAAAGGAACTGTGCCAAAGCCACCTGGTAAAGTCCCGTCGTCGATAATGTTTATGCAAGGTGCCAGCCAAGGACGCTTCTGGGGCAAGGTGCCGAACAAAGGCGAGTCGGCATAAAGCATATCTTGAGTAAAATCTTCTAACAATTTTCCGCAAGCACTCGAAGTAAAAACTCCAGGTAGTAAATAACTGTCCGGCCAGGCCATTTCACTGGAATGGACAGAACGCCACATTAGCTTGCACAGCAAATCGGAAGGGGAATGCTGGGCGGAGGTACTGTAAATAGCATCTCCTACAGGGATATTTTCATTGGAATTTAGGGTGAGCAAATGGAGAATACGGCTGGCACAACGCTCTCCGCTTCTGGTTGTCAGTTTAAAAGTATGTTGAAGCAATCTGGCACTTAACGAAAAGCGTCTGTGGGGCAGAAGAGAAGGAAGCATAAAATCCAAGCTTTGAATCAGTGTTTGGAACTTAGTAATCGAATCTTCTAATTGCTGTGAGGCTTCTGCTGCTCCTGTAGTCAGAGACGGCGCTATGAGCCCTTTTTGTGAAAAAGAACCGCGTCTTCCTGTAGCTGCATTCTGGACTGCTTTTTGTAGCAAGTCGTTGATAGAAAATTCGCCCTCAGACCAGACATATCCGAGCCTGCCTTCTACGTTTAAGCGCAAACCTAAACCGGATCTAAAATTGCGTTGCTCCGGCTGAGCCAAATTTACTTCCGTATATACTTCTTCGGCAACTTCAGCATCTCTGGCCATACCAAGAGCTTTTAAAAGCAATTGTTTTGCATAACTGGCCATACTATCTGTCGCTCCCTAAAAGTAATACTCTGTAGGGAAGTACTTCTTGCTTAGACAACTTGTCTAGTTCTTCTTCTGAAGAATGTTCAAACTGAAGTCGCCATAATTCTTCTTTCTCAGATAGACAACTTAGCTTGGCGCCGTTTATGGCCGCCCATTGACGCACTACGCGTCTGCTGTTCTGATCGTCTAGATAAAGCTGGCAAAACTTGAGGTTCTGACGTGTTACCATATTTACAAAAACTTCCAAACAAGAGGCTGCTTCTTTGGCAGAGGCACCGCGCATATCCAGGCAAGGTACTCCTTTAAAGGCCAAAGCGGGAATGTGGGAGGTTCCCTTAAGCAAATCTTGTTTTAATTGCTCTGAACTATGAGAAACCGTTTCAGAGGTTTCGGGAAGAACTTTATAATGTTCCAAGATGACCTCTGTTTGTTGATCCCAATAACGGCGAAAAGTTCCTTGCAAACCTTTGACCAGAAAAGCTGTCGGCAAACCGGGAGCAAAACGCTCCAGATTGATGTACACTCGTTTGGAAGGTTCATCTAAATGAAAACTCACCAAGCGTATTCCCTCGTGGCCAAAAGTTTTCTCTAATTTTTCAAAAATTTCTTCAGGAGTGTACTGATTCATAGTTGTGCCGGTTCTTTGCTTCGAAAAAAATCGATGTAAAAGATAGAAAAGAATCTCTCCCATCCAATGGGAGCACGTGTAACCAACTTCGCCCTCTTAAGCGGTGCCTGTAACAGTAAAGCGGCTAAAACAGTGGTTGCTTCATACCCTTTGTTTTTAGCCGCTTCACAAAATGGCAAGTACTGCTAGAAAACAGCTGTGCCGGGATCTTTCTTCGCCATTTGATAGAACTCTTGCCAAAGCTTTTTCTCTTTGTTCATGCGTTCTACACTGACATTTTTCTCTTTAATCTTGGCCACAATTTCTTCTCGGCTACTGTTCACTTCCTTAAAGCGTCCGGGTTTCCAAGAGTATTGATCTAAGTTGTAAATATCACGATTGCGGAACTCACCCAGCTTGTAAAGCACAGCGTAGTTCTTTTCTTGATAATATAAAGTCTCAAAGGAAAATGGGTTGGTCCTATAGGCTTTCTCAAAATATTTATTGGCATTGTAGAAATAGTTTTCTACCGGACCATTCTTATCTTGAGTTTTGTCTCCCACGCGCATACGCTCATAACGATAGATGCCTATTCTGAGTTGACTTTGTCCGGCACTAAATTGGAACGAGGAATAAGTCCAGCAACCCACAATCATAATGATAATGAGAGGTATGACCACCAAAGAAATTACGCTGGCCGCTTTGTAAGCTGCAGTCGAATCGCCTTTGTCTTTGGGAGCGTTGCCTGAAACGATGCGCTCTCTGGCTGCATAAAAATCTTGTTCGATAGTTTCTTTAGTTTTGGAAGCTAAAGCTCTTATTTTGGGAGCAAAACGATCCGAACCTAAAATTTTTGTGCATATATCAACAGCCGCATCGAGGAAACCAGAGTGCCCGAGCTCTTCAGCCATAAGCAACCAATCTTCAGGATCGCTGGTTGGAATTTCCTGAATCATTTCACCCGGCCTAATAGAATCATCTAAGCCTAGAGCTTTGCTTAAATGTACGGCCGCTCTTTCCGGTTCGCCCACTGCCATAGAACAAAGACCTAATCCGTAGTGGGCGTCGATGTTATTAGGGAAGCGTTTTAAACTGTTTTGAATGTCAAAATGCAGCTCAGAGAACTTCTCTTTGTCGAAAAGCTCTAGCTGTTCTTCGGTAAAAATATTAGCAATTTTGCGCGGACCTAGCGGAACTAATGGCGGTACTTGAGGAACACGAGGAGCTTCCTGCGTACCTAATGCAGCTTGTCCCGAAGGTTGAGTAGGGGCGGCTGCTTCCTGAACTGGGGAAACCACCGGCCGTTCTGTTTGTATAGGCCTAGGCTGTGGCGGTCTACCGGGTTGAGCTGCTCCTTGCTGTTGAGGCGGATATCCCGGTTGCATGGGCCTAGGCTGTGGCGGTCTACCGGGTTGAGCTGCTCCTTGCTGCTGAGGTGGATATCCCGGTTGCATGGGCCTAGGTTGAGGCGCCCTACCGGGTTGAGCTGCCCCTTGCTGCTGAGGAGGATACCCCGGTTGCATGGGTCTAGGTTGAGGCGGTCTGCTTGGTTGAGCTATTCCTTGCTGCTGAGGAGGGTATCCCGGACGCATAGGTCTAGGTTGAGGCGCCCTACCGGGTTGAGCTATACCTTGCTGCTGCGGTGGGTATCCCGGTTGCATAGGTCTGGGCTGGGAAGGAAAGCCCTGAGGTGAATGTATTTCCGGACGAGGCATGGCGCGGTGTGGAAAAGCCGCTCCAGATTGAGATCCATTAGCGTTGGGCCCTTGAAGATGAAGCGCATTCGCAGAACGCGGTTGTTCATCCTGAGTATTCTGCGTATTCAAATTATGGCGAGGCGGCAGTTGCAAGCTCACTTGACTACATCCTTTTTTTTACCTATCCGGAGGCAATTTTCTGATTTTCTGAACTTTGCTAAAAAGCGCAAAAGAAATCGGTTCTGTCGACTAGAATTCCGCTGCTGGCAAAGCGCATGTGTGAGCGGAAAAACTAATTCCGAAATCGAAAAGCATAAGGGTGTGCATATTAGACAAAAAGCGACTATCACCTTTTGCCTAGGTCGATTTCGACATATTGAAAGATTGAATTTAGGCAGCCTAGTTGATGGACTGGCCGCAACATATATTGATAGAAGTTCAATCCTCTGAATGGCAAGGAAAAAAAATGTTGTTTTTTGTATATGATAAAGTGTGGGGGCGAAGAAAAAGGTTTCGCTATAGGGCGTTGGCTCGGAGAGATGCTGGAGGAAAATATATGGTTAGATTCAGAGGACAACTTTGGATATGGCTGGCAATGTTGTTTACGATGTGTGGTTGTGGCGGAGGCGAAACTACTACAAACAATGCAGAGCAATATGCCAAAACTCCTGCAGCAGCCCTTTCCGAACAGTCTGAAAGCCAACAGATTGGAAACGTTCAAAAGCAAAGCCAGGCTTCGGGTGAAACAGGCAAGCAAGCTGAAATCGTAAAAGATAAAGAAGGGACTTCTGCTACTTCCATGTCCAACGATCAGGGAGTCGATTCTATATCTATTGCGGCTAAAGGCGAATCGCCTTGGAGTTTAAAAGCCAGCCGAATCGACTACGATGATGTAAGTAAAAAAGCTCGAGCTTCTTCTATTACTTGGAATTTACTTGATAAAGAGGGACATTCTCTTCTTCAGCTTCAGGGCGATGCTGCTGTAGTTAATACAGAAACTCAGGGCTTGGCTTTTGAAGGGCCTGTTCATGCTGTCGGTCCCAAGGGTGAAAAGATTGTTTGTAACAAATTGATTTGGGACAGCAAGTCCAGAAAGTTGCGCGGCTCGCATGGAGTAAAGGTAGTTCGTGAAGGATCTACTATGACTGGGAAAAATATGGTGGCTTCTCCGGACCTCAAGCATGTTGAAGTTGAAGGCGATGTGCGTGTTTATTTCAATTCCGGTTTAGAATCGAACCAATAAAAGTATGGGGAATAACACATGGCTATCAAGGCTGAAGGATTAGTAAAAATATATAAAGATCGGCGAGTGGTTGATGGTGTAAATTTTGAGGTTAATCCTGGAGAGGTCGTGGGGCTTTTGGGAGCTAATGGAGCCGGCAAAACGACCACGTTCTATATGGTAGTGGGATTGATTAGGCCCAATGGAGGCAGAATTTTTCTTAACGGTCAAGATGTTACCCATTTGCCTATGCATGTACGCGCACGCTTGGGAATAGGATATTTGCCTCAGGAGGCTTCCGCTTTTCGCAAACTTAGCGTAGAAGATAATCTTCGTCTGTTATGGCAGATCAATGGAGTATCTAAAAAAGAACAGGCCGAGCGCCTGGAAAGGCTGTTGGATGAATATCAATTGCACAAAGTTCGTCGCAGCAAAGCAGTAGAATTGTCCGGAGGCGAGAGACGCCGTTTGGAAATTGCCAGATCGCTGGCTATAAAGCCACAATTCCTTCTGCTTGACGAGCCGTTCTCTGGTGTAGACCCCATAGCCGTGGCTTCTATTCAGAAAATTATTCGTAGTGTTAAAGCTCAAGGCTTGGGAGTGCTTATTACAGACCATAATGTGCGCGAGACTTTAGCTATCACAGATAGAGCTTATATTATTCGTGAGGGCCGGATTCTTGTTTCCGGAACGGCAGTAGAATTAGCTAACAACCCAGATGCTCGTAAATACTATTTGGGAGAAGCTTACCGAACCGGGTTTGAAAATGAACAAACCGCCGCAGAAGTAGCTAAAGCTAAAATTGAGGAAGAGGCTGATAGCTTGAAAATGGCCGAAGAAGAAAAACTGCACCAAGCTGAAAAGGCAGACTAAAAATACGTTATGAAAATTTTGGATCGTTACATAATGGCAGAAATGGCAGGTCCGTTTCTATTCGGAGTTTGTGCCTTTACGCTATTGTTCTTCTCAGCAGAAACTCTAATGGGTGTAGCTAAGATGATTTTGGAATCACAAGCCGGTATTGGCATGGTGATCAAATATCTCTTCAACCGCCTTCCTTACGTGCTGATTATGACTTTCCCCATGTCAACTTTGTTGGCCGCGTTAATGGCTTACGGTCGATTGTCCGGGGATAGTGAGATTATCGCCTTGAAAGCTGGCGGAGTTGGATTCTTCCGTATCTTTTTGCCCGGTTTCTTTTTCTGCTTTTTCATTTCGATGATTTCTTTAGCTGTCAACCAATACTGGGTCCCTCCGGCAACTAAGCAAGCCTACAATATGGTTCTCAAGTTGCAAGCTCCGGATCAAATCGAAAGAGCTTTGATTACTTCTCCACGCTTGCTTTCCAATGGCGATGAGCAAATGATTTACGCCCACGTGCTCAATGTTAATGAGCAAACAATGAAAGGCGTATATATGCATTTTTTCCGAAACAATAACCGTTTACGCGAATTATATGCTAAAGAGGCTCGCTGGAATGATAAATTAAAAGTTTGGGAAGTTCTGGATATTGAAGCCAGAGATTTTGATCCTATTACCGGTGACGAGCGCTACAGTGCTAAAGGACGCAAAGGTTGGACGGCTATGAGCAAAGGTGAATCGCCTGCCAGCCCTGAGCAATTAGCTCAGCGCAAGCTTCGCCCTGAAGAAATGACCGCTCAAGAGCTGTCATCTTATTTAAATTCTTTGCCTCCAATAGAAAAAACTAACCCTGAGGAGTATCGCAAACGCAACAAGTATAAGGTAATGTATCACCAAAAGATCTCTTTACCTATGAGTTGTCTGGTGTTTGGAGCTTTTGCTATTCCTTTGGGGCTGAGGCCGCAAAGAACCAGCACTTCCATTGGCTTCGGACTTTCGTTATTCTTTATTTTGTTATATTACGTGTTCATGACTATAGGCATGATGTTGGGAGAAAATGGTGCTGCTGCTCCGTGGCTGGCTGCTTGGTTGCCCAATATCGTTTTTGCCATAGTGGGAGTATGTTTTGTAGCTGATGCTTCCAGAAAATAGGTGGGGACAATATAGTGAGTTTGAGAAATTTACTTGAACCTCTCAGGCAAACTTGAGAAAGTGGAGCTATATAGAAGGTGGACTTTTTATCTTGGCATACCGTAATGAGGGTGGCTTGTGTCTATGCTTTGGTTGCTGCTGTGGCTGCCGGCATAGCTTATTTAGCCAACCAATTGGGACGCCAAATAGGTAAGCGTAAAATGAGCGTTCTTCATTTGCGCCCACGCCACACTTCTATACTTATAACTACCGTAACTGGAGTTGCCATTGCGATTATTACCCTTACAGTTTTTGCCTGCCTTTCGGAACCCGTACGCAATTTATTAGTAGGTTTAGAAAAACTGCGTGCCGAGGAAACGCAATTGCGTCAGAATATAGATGCTTTGCAACAAGCCCTGGCCGAGGGAACTTTCGTTTGGCGCATTGACGAACCGATAGTACATATGACTATCCCTGGTGGTTTGTCATATGAACGAACTCGCGCAGCTGTGACCAGTCTATTGGCCGAAGCCAATGTCCGCACCATAATGCGCAGCAACTCGATCGCTGCTGAAAAAGGGTATAAACCCACTTCGGTAAGTGATGTTCTTATCGACTACGATCCCGAACAAGTTGAAGAACTAATCACGTCTATCTCCGGAGAACAGGGGTTTATCGGTTTAAGAGTGCTGGCAGCTCAAAATTGTCTTTATTCACATCGAGCGCCATTGCGCTTGGAGTCTTGGAAAGTGCGTAAAGTCTTTTCTGAGGGTGAAGTTGTTTCCAAAAGAGCAATGGATAAACAGCGCTCAGCTTTAGAATTTTTAAAATTCATTGAAGATACGCGTAGAAAAGCTATCGCTAAAGGTATGCGCCCTATAGACGGTGAGTTGGGAGGCGAACTCAATAGTGCCGATATAGAGCGTTTGCAAGAGGAGATGGACAAAGAAAATGGTAAATTCGAAGTTGTAGCGGTGGCTAATCGCGATCTTTACGAAACTAGCAGCCTCGATATAAGAGTTGAAGTACATAGCTTAGAACCTTCGGCAACTCCTGAAACCGAATATTACAACTATGGGGAGGGGGCCTACTATTGATAGTTCTGTCGATAGATCCTGGCAGTAAGAAATGTGGAGTGGCAGTGGTCTCTGCATGTAAAGGAGTTCTGGAACACAGAGTATTGGCGGTGGCTTCGCTGGGAAAATTATGTGTAGAACTTAGTCATCTTTATGATTTCGGCCAGGTTATTGTGGGTGGAAGTACCGGATCTGCGCAAGTTGTGCGTATTGTACAGGCCGCTTTAGAGTGTGAAGTTAAGGTTGTTGACGAAACTCATTCTACTGAGAGAGCTAGGCTGCGTTACTTTAAAGATCACCCCCCTACCGGATTGAAGCGTTTTTTACCTTTAAGTTTGCTCTTCCCGCCTGAACTTTATGATGATTATGCAGCCATAGTTTTGGCAGAGGATTTTCTTACTTCTCAGATTGATTAGCTGATTACAAAGAAAGCCGAATGTACGCTCGCTTACGGGCGAAGCTATTTGAAGCTACAGAGGTGCAAGGTGCATTTAGAACAAGAAAATACAATATGCAAATTCCCCTTTGAGTACAAACTCAGTAGGGGAACGTTCACTTTTTGTTTGATCCTTGCTTTGGCAGGGATCGCACAAGCGCAGCCTGCCAAAGAGCTGCCCGCTGCGGAAATGTTTGAACCGGCAGCTTCTTATTGCTTGTCTGAAAGCAACTTGCCGAACTTGCTTTCTGCTAAAAACGAGCCGGAAATTCAGCTTAGTACAAATAAAAAAAATTCTGCTCCTGCTGCCGGAACTCCGGAATATAATTATCAATTAGCACAAAAATACTACAGTGAAAAGGTTTTCCCTAAGGCTATTAAGTTTTTTACTCAAGCCGCCGAAGATGGACACGTAGGAGCACAGAGCTTCTTGGGACGCTGCTATTATAAAGGCGAAGGCGTTGAGCTCGACTATGCCAAAGCCGCTGAGTGGCTGACGAGAGCTAGTGAGCAAGACGACCACTTAGCTCAATACTATCTCGGGCTTTGCTATGAAAATGGTCGCGGTGTGGAACAAAATTTTGCTACTGCTGCCAGCTATTATGAAAGCGCTGCTTTCGGCGGAGTTCCTGAAGCTCAAAATAATTTAGGTCGTTACTACTATTTTGGTCGCGGCGTGGAACGTGATTATCAGCAAGCTGCTGCTTGGTTTTTGCGAGCTGCCAACCAGAAATTACCCAATGCTATGTATAACTTAGGCGTTTGCTATGATTTGGGCCAAGGAGTGGAGAAAGATCAGCAAAAAGCCATAGATCTCTATTTTAGGGCAGCTAATGCCGGAGAAGCGAGTGCTCAATGCAATTTGGGCATGTGCTATAGCGCTGGCTCCGGAGTCGAAAAAGATTTAAATAAAGCCTTCTCTTGGTATCAGAGGGCTGCTATTGGTGGCAATGCCAAAGCTCAAAACAATTTAGGTGTTTGTTACAAAAACGGTGAGGGTGTTCAGCGCAATCCGCGTGAGGCTGCGCGTTTATTTGTGGCTGCGGCCGATCAGGGGCTGGCCGGAGCTCAATATAATGCTGGTTGGTCTTATTTAAATGCTTTCGGTGTTGGCCGCGACTACCGCAAAGCTTTCGAATATTTCTCTAAAGCAGCCGCTCAAAATTATCCTAAAGCACAATTGCAATTGGCTTCACTATACCAGCAAGGCAAAGGTACAGAGCAAAATTATGAAGAGGCGGCTCGCTGGTATGGCGTGGCTGCCGAACATGGCATTCCGGTGGCTAAATATTGCTTGGGACGTTGTTATGCTTCAGGCCAAGGAGTTGAGCAAGACATGGGGCGTGCTGTCGAGCTTTATACGGAAGCTGCCGATCAAGGAGACGGTGAAGCTCAGTATGAGCTGGCTATGTGCTATAGAAATGGTGTGATCGTTTCCCAAGATTACGCAAAGTCTGCTCAACTTTTACGCAAGGCGTCCGATCAGGATATAACTGAAGCTCAAGCCTATCTTGGGGCAGCTTATCTTTTGGGAGAAGGTGTGAAAGCGGATCCTAAAGTAGCTTTTAAACTCTTTAATAGAGCCGCCGATAAGGGCAGCATCTTAGCCGATTACGCTTTGGGATGTATGTATTATGAGGGCGTAGGTACACATAAAAATTTCAGCAAGTGCATTACTCATTGGAATAATGTGGCTCGCAGCGGCTATGCTATTGCCCAAAACAATTTGGGATATTGCTACTATTATGGTCGCGCCAATGAACAAAATAATCAAAAGGCTTTAAAGTGGTGGCGTCGCGCTGCCGGTCAAGGTTATGGCAATGCTGAAAATGCTCTTGGTGTAGCCTATTTCACCGGTTTAGTTGTCAATAAAAATTATGAAGTTGCTGGAGAATGGTTTAAGAAAGCCGCTGAACACGGAGACGTAGAGGGCAAGGATAATGTCTCTTTGCTTGAAGGTGTAGACTCTGAACAATTGCCAGGTCTGACTGATCGTTTGGCGTTTGGCTTTAATTACTTGTCGCTTAAAGAACTTGAAGAATTTATTAAAGTTTATGAGTCTCAAGAAAACACAAACGCTATTACTGACGAGGAAGAGTAGACTATGGTAGATAGTGCCGCTAAGGAGCTGACCGAATTTGCCAAAATGCGTTCCGGTTTGCTGTATAATCCAACCGATGAGAAATTGTTGCAAAAACGCCGCCGAGCTCTGAATTTAGCGGAAAAATTCAATGCCTGCATTCCCTCTGACAGTCAAAAAGCGGCTGAAATTGCCCGAGAGTTGTTTGGCTTTATCGGAGAGAATACGGCTATAATGGCGCGTTTTTCTTGTGATTATGGGGAAAATATCAGCATAGGAAGCAATTGCTATATCAATTACAATTGCGTGATACTCGATTGTGCCAATGTGACTATAGGTGACAATGTGTTAATTGGGCCTAATTGTGGAATTTATACGGCAATTCACCCTTTGGAAAGTGAAGTTAGGTTGCTGGGATTAGAAACAGCTAAGCCTGTTACCATAAAGAATGGGGTCTGGCTAGGAGGAAATGTTACTATCCTTCCTGGGGTAACTATTGGTGAAAAATCCGTAATTGGTGCCGGAAGCGTAGTCACTAAAGATGTTCCCGATCATGTTTTAGCCTATGGAAATCCTTGCAAAGTTGTTAAGTCCTTGTCGTAGTTGACTGTTAAAGAAAAATAACTATTATGTGCAAGCTGCAGTTTTTAGCTGCAGCTTGATTTCATTTATATAGAAAGTACAAATATTATATGTTG
The DNA here is from genome assembly GCA_934636825.1 of uncultured bacterium. Classification (GTDB taxonomy): domain Bacteria; phylum Vulcanimicrobiota; class Xenobia; order Xenobiales; family Xenobiaceae; genus Bruticola. The sequence continues at coordinate 34,058 of CAKUBG010000013.1, forward strand.
ATAGGCTCTATTACCAATGCTGCCTCTGTGATTGTAGGCTCTGCTTTGGGACTGTTATTTAAAAAGGGTATCCCTCGCCATTTTAACAAAACGGTTATGGGAGGCTTAGCTCTGTGCCTTTTATTTATAGGCGTAAGCGGTTTGAATACCAGTAAGCAGCCCTTAGTGGTTATTATGTCTATGGTATTTGGAGCCTTTGTCGGTGAAGCTCTCCACTTAAATACGCGCTTGGAGCGTTTTGGAACCGTGATCGGTCGAAAATTCGCTGGCAATGCTTCTGGTGAGGGTCATTCGTTTGCTCAGGGGTTTGCCTATGCTTCGATTTTTTATTGCATAGGTTCAATGGCTGTAATGGGCGCTTTGCAAGACGGATTGCGCGGCGATCACACAATTCTGTTCGCCAAATCAGCTATTGACGTAACATCTTCTATATTTTTTGCTTCCACAATGGGGCCTGGTGTGGCTCTGTCGGCTGTGCCTATCTTTTTGGTAGAAGGTGGTATCGCAGCCAGCGCTGGTTTTATGGCTCCGTTTTTGACAGAAGCTTCCATAGGAGAACTTAATTGCGTTGGCTCTGTTATTGTTATGGGCATTGGTCTCAATATGCTGGATGTTACCAAATTGAAATTAGCCAACTACATTCCTGCTATGTTTTTCCCCTTTATTTTGTGCCCTTTATTCGATTTTATCGCTAAATTGTTAAATTAAAACTGAAAGAGGGAAGGACTTAAAATCCTTTTTTTTGTAAAGTTTTTCCTGCTTTCTGTTGACTTCTTATCTCTTTGTGGTGATAATTGAGCCAAGGAATTAGAGGAGTCGGCAAATCCCAGAAAGTGGGATCTATACCAGACTCAGAGGTGCTTGGCGTCGTCCCGGAGATCGATTTTATAGGGGGCGGGGCTCGCTTAAAACTTCAGATTGTTGAGGGTCAGATGATTTCACAGCAAGTTAATAACAGTGTCAACATCCAGTCTGTACAAAGTGCGCAAATCTCCGGAGGAGCAAATGTAAGCGCAACCAAGGCTTTATCAGGTGTTACCAAAGGGCTTATCGGTTCAGTATCCGCTTCTTCCGTGTCCGGCTCCGGCGCCGGTGTAGAGGCTACAAGCAGTGTTTCTAACTTGTTGGGCTCTTCTTCTACTTCTCAAAGCGAAGGTACTTTCGCTACTCCAGCTCAAATGCAGCAGCAGCTTCAAGAACGCAATGAGACTGCCTTTAGTTTGAAAGATCCTCAGGGAGCAGCCAACTACTCTATAGAGCTTAAAGGTGACAATTACGAGTCCATTAGCGATTATGCTTCTGCTTGGACTAAAAAAGCTGCCAATGCTGCTTTGGCCGGTACTTCTGTCACAGCCAATGGTCAGGATCCCACGGCTGTGCGTAGCATGACCGACTTTGTCATGACCCCTGAAGCCGCCACCCAATATTACAAAGACGTAATTGGCATCAAGACTTATGGCTCTACTCCCAGCCAAAACGTACAGACTTGTGCTCCGAGTTGCTTCCAAGACGGCTCTCTCTTAGCCAGCATGGATAAATGGAATGCTCAAATTCGTACCAATTTAGCTTCCAAAAATACTTTGCCTTCCAGTTTAACTGGTAGCAAAGATTCTGCCAGTGGTCTCACCTCTTACTTCCAGAATACCACTCCTTCTGTAAGCGATCATAAGAATGCTTTCAACGATTATAGCTATTCTTCTATGCTGTCTTCTTTGAATTCTAAAGACAATTTCTCCGTATTTACCGACAATTCAATCGCTTATGAGGGCTTAACTTCTCTTTATCAAAACGGTACTATTTCTGATGGAACCAAGCTCAGTGACAATTCTGCTGTCGTTCCCGAGTTTGACTATTCCGAGTATATGCAACAAGTCCAAGATATGTATGGTCAGGGATACGATTCCATGATTTCCGATTACATGTCCGCTTGTGGTTTGAATGACACCCCCAGCATTAGTCCTGACGTGATGTCTGTGCAGAATTTGCAATCTACTGCTATGTCTACCAACGAGTTGGTAGTAAAGTACAACTCTGAAATGACTGATGGTATTCTCTCTCTCTCCGAGTTGAAAGCTATGTATGAGAAAGCTTTATCTGCCAATGGTATCAGCGCTGCCCTTTTAGCCTAAGTAAGCGCCTAGCCCAGTTAAAAATATTAGCCAGTAACCGGCCTCGCTTTCTTCTAATAATTAGAGGAGCGAGGCCGGTTCTTTTTATTTGTTGTCAATTGTTTGTTGTTTGGTTGGGCTCAAATTTAAGGCAACACATCAGTCGTCCACAAGCACCTGACACTTTGCCTGGATTGAGAGGCATCTTTTGATTTTTGGCCATTTTTATAGATACTGAAGAAAAATCACGCAGCCACGCAGAACAGCATAAGTTGCGTCCGCAAACGCCTCGCCCTCCCATTAAAATAGCTCTGTCGCGTGGTCCTATCTGGCGCAATTCTATGCGCATTTTAAATTTTGAAGCCAAATCGTGAACCAAAGCTCTGAAGTCAACTCTTTGCTCAGCATAAAACTCTATAACAATTCTGCTGCCATCTAAAGTTATGGAAGCTGAGAGCACTTGCATGGACAGTTTGTGAAATTCTACACGTTCTTTAACTACTTTTAGAGCTTGATTTCCTTGTAGTTCTCGCTCTTTGGCCAAAATGATATCTTCTTTGGAAGCTTGGCCAACTATTATGCTGGGCATGCTTGGATTGGCAGCGGAGACCAGAGCGGCTGTGCAATTAGGTGAAGCGCTACTCAGCACTGGAGGAGAGTCGGTAATTATGCCCAGTTCTCTTCCTCTCGCTCCTTCGACGATTACTTTTTGGCCAGGACTATATTCAGCTCCGTTGATAGCTTCGAAAAAAATTGGGGCTTTAGCAGCCGACACGCTGACTTCATAATATTTTTTCATAGATAAAATCCTTTTTGCTCGCTCGGCTTCGCCGTATGCAAATTAACTCCCCGTATTTTTTTGCGAGTAGCATTGACTCCACATTCCAAATAGTGAAGCAAGGGGCTTTGCGTCGGTGTGTGGTAAAATATGGCCGCTATAATATTTCAAGGAGGCTTGTCCTGTGAATAAATATGCAGCTTATGCCGCCATTGCCCTTGTTTTGGCTCTAGGCGCTCCCTCATTTGCCGCTCCCAATTCTCCCCAAAAATCTCCCAAAGCCGGGGTGGTAAGCGTGAATACTTTCGTTCCCGATTCCAATATGTCTAGGAGCAACATTCCTGATCGCTATAAGTGGAATTTGTCTGCTCTTTTTAAAACTGAAGCCGATTTTGAGAATGCTTTGGCTCAAACCAAAATAGGTATTGATTCTATCGTGGCTTACAAAGGCAAACTGAGTGACAGTGAAGCTCTGTTCAATTGTATGCAAGCTTATTTCAATACACGTCGCTTGGCCAACAGTGTAACTTTGTATAGTAATTTGCGTCTCACTACAGATTTGCGCGATGCCAAGCTTCAAGATATGGACGCCAGAGCTCAGGCCGCCATGCGCAGCTTTATGGCCAATACCGCTTTCATTCGTGACGAATTGTTAAAGATCGATTCTTCAGTTATTGATAAAGCTGTGGCTGCTCATCCTGTAATGAAAGAATATCTGCCTTGGATTGAGGGAGCTCGTCGCCGTAAAGCACATATCTTATCTCCTGAAGAAGAGCGCATCCTCTCTTTGGCTGGCGACAACCAGTTGGCTGAAATCGACTTAAACGAACTGCCTTCCGATTTCGAAAAGACTTTCCAGTCCCTTTATTCTGATATTAAGTTGCCCGTCATTAAGGATGAAAATGGCAAAGATGTACAACTGACTTTTTCTAATTATGCCAAATACAGAGCCAGTAAAGATCGTCGGGTACGTAAAGATACGGTAGAAAAATTCTTTGGAGCTTTGAACGATTATCGTAATACCTTCGCTTCTATTATGGCCGGCCAAGTGCATTTTTCTTCATTCTTGGCTCAGTCTCGTGGTTACGATTCCGCTTTGCAAGCTTATTTAGATAAAGACAATATCCCTGAACAAGTTTATCGCAACGTGGTCAATACTGTAAAATCAAACACTGCTCCTTTGCACCGCTATATCAGCTTGCGCAAGAAGTTGATGGGACTTAACGATATCCATCTTTACGATCTCTATACTCCTTTGGTTCCAGCAGTCAGTCGTGATATCTCTTACGAAGAAGCTTGCAAGATTGTACCCAAAGCTTTAGCTCCTTTGGGCGACAAGTATGTAAAATCTTTGACTTACGGCTTAGATTTGAAAAATGGTTGGGTCGATGTCTATCCTCATGCCGACAAAGACAGCGGGGCCAGTTGCGCTAGCATTTATGGCTGCCATCCTTTTGTTAAATTAAATTACATGAATTCTTTCGACGACATGTCGACTGTAGCTCATGAATTCGGACACGCCATGCATAGCACCTTAAACTATGCCAACCAAACCTATAGCACTTCTGGATACGTACCTTTCGTAGCTGAAGTAGCCTCTACTTGCAACGAAAAATTCTTATCCGATTATTTAATCGCCAATGCCAAAGACGATGCTGAAAAGCTCTATCTTATAAACGAAATGCTTGATGGCATTCGCTCTACTATTTATCGTCAGGCTTTGTTTGCCGATTTTGAGTTGCGTATCCATGAAGCCAGTGAAAAAGGACAGACGCTTACGGCTGATTTCCTTAATAAAACTTACGCTGATTTAGTACGTGATTACTATGGCCCTGAGTTTACTATCGATGCCAATGACGGCATTGAGTGGGCCTATATACCTCACTTGTACTATAAATTCTATGTTTTCTCTTATGCTGCTGGTATGTCCAGTGGTATAGCTATTGCTGAAAAAGTACACAACGAAGGTGCTCCGGCTCGCGACGCCTATTTGAAGATGCTTTCCAGCAGCGTTTCGACACCTCCAGTGGACATTTTGAAAATTGCCGGTGTAGATTTAACTAAGCCTGATGCCATTAAAGCCGCTACTGATCTTATGGATCAGCTTTTAGACGAAATGGAAGCTATTTTAGTAAAACAAAATAAGTTGAAAAAGTAACTTTTATTCGTTCTGCTCAATAGGGGCTATATAAAATAACAAGGCAGACTCTCTACCAAAAGTGAGTCTGCCTTATTTATTTTTTTATGTGTTGAAAAACTACTTTTGGGTAGCGCCCACTTTATATTGGTACAACTGAGAATCCAACTCAAAGCTTTGGCTTTGCGGATTATAAAGTTCGCGTCCTATTTCGCCAAAATTGGGAGCGTAGTAAGTACGGAAAGAGCCCTCTTTAAGCTTATCTTTTTCTGTACCGTAGTAAGTTACGCGTAAACAATTTTGGTAATCTCCCACTGCAGTATTGACATTATAGAGATCCGATTCAACTTTATACCATCTATTATCAAATAAATAGGGTTTGTCCGGATAAGCCAGAGGAGGAATAAGCAATACTAAACTGTTGCCTTCTGTAGTTTTATAAAGGCGCATGCAAGCTTGGCTTTCGGCATCGATAAAATCTAGGCCTTGAAGTCCGTCCTTATTTGGGGAAAGCAACTCTGTGGGATTCTTGAGATCGGAAGCAGCGTCGTAACGCAACCAATTCACCTTTATGTAATCAAAAGGCTGCTGGTGCTCGTAATTATAGAATCTAAAGCAATTAGTAATATTTTCTTTTTTCAACCCTTCCGGTACAGGAACAGAGAAAGATTTGGAAGTTAAGTTGGGAGCTGGCAAATAAACTCCTATTTGAGGTTCCAGAGGAGTTGCGTCTAAGGAAGGGCGGTTAGTCGTTTCATAAGCAGCTAAAATGTTGCGCGGGTAAAAATCTTTTGTCTCGGGATTGTAGCTAAAAGCTAAAACTTCGCCGAGCTTGGGAGCATAGAAACTGACGCTTGAACCTTGGGCCAGCTCTTTGGTCTTTCCATATACGCATACCATTTGGCAATTTCTGAAAATACCGGCCGGAGTTGTTACAGTATAAAGATTGTGGGCTGTTCGGTAAAAGAGTCCTTTGAATTCGAAAATCTTCCCTGCTTGGGCACTGGGAGGCACTTCGCAACAGACGATATTGTCGCCATCGACGAAATGATCGTCTGTAAATACGCAACCGGTCTCTTTCTCAAAACGAGTAAAACCTTCGCCGCTGATTATGGGAACTTCGTAAGGGTAAGATACTGAATCTGTTTTTGTGTGACGGAAAAACTCGTAATGGCGATAGCAACGCACGTCTTGTTTCTCTTGATCCAGGCGATTTGTGAAGATGTAACGTCGGAAAGCCAATATACTGTTCTGCGGATCTTTACTATTATAAGTGCTTTGTCCTGGAAAAAGAAAAGTTTTGCTTACAAGGCTGCTGTCTTCCATATAGGCGGCTGTATTACACACCGAAGCTGGAGAGTCTGTTTGCTCTTGCACTGCGTGATCGGCTTCTGTAGAAGATGGATATTTACGGAAGCTTTCCGTTTGGGGAACGGCGTCGGCAGCTGCCGCTTGAACTTGGGAAATGGAATTTCCCGGCCCTGAAACGGCCCAAACTGGAGTCGTCAGTGGCCAGCTTAGACAAGCGGAAGTTCCTATGACAGCTACTGTTATAAATATGCTGTTCTTTATCGTCGAGTATTTTCTGTGCATATGCTTTTTATGGTGCCTCTTTCTTCGCCGACCGTCGGCATACTGTAAGTGTTAAATTCTTTGAGTGTTGGCAAATTGCTATAAGTCGATCCAAAAATCTTCTTTTATTTTATTTTTTTAGGTAAAGCTGATAAACAATGGCTTTCAAGTTAATTTTCTACTCATAAAGGAAACTAACTCAGAAAACGTGAACGCACCACACGGTTTGGGACTGCGGCTGGCTTGTTGTGCTCTGTCAAGTCTTTGTTGCCTGACTTGCGGGGGGTCTTCAACCAGTTAGTTAATAGCGGTTCTCAATGTTTTCCGTTCTCGAAAGGAGCCTCATTACGCAATGGGTAATGTGAATGTCGCTAAGGCGATTATGGACGCCAATGAAGCTACCGCCGATGTAGCTTTTAGACTTAGTGAAGTTTGCGCAATCTATCCTATTACTCCCTCTTCTCCTATGGGCGAATTCGCCGATCAGTGGAGCGCTGAGGGCCGTAAGAATTTATGGGGAGCTATTCCTCACATCCAGGAAATGGAATCTGAAGGCGGCGCTGCCGGTGCTGTGCATGGTGCTTTGCAAAGCGGTGCTTTGACTACCACCTTTACAGCTAGCCAAGGCTTGCTGCTCATGATCCCCAACATGTACAAAATCGCCGGCGAGCTTACCAGCGCTGTTTTCCACATCGCTGCTCGTTCTCTGGCTGCTCAGGGCTTGTCCATCTTCGGCGACCACGCTGACGTAATGGCTTGCCGCGCTACCGGCTTTGCTATGCTCTTCTCCAATTCGGTACAAGAAGCTACTGACATGGCCGCTATCGCTCACGCTGCTACTTTAGAGAGCCGCGTGCCTTTCATTCACGCCTTTGACGGTTTCCGTACTTCCCACGAAGTAAACACCATCGAGCGCATTTCTGACGATGTACTCCGTGAGCTCATTCCCGATTCTTTGGTTCACGCTCACCGCGCTCGCGCTCTCAATCCCAACAAGCCTTTCATTCGCGGTACTGCCCAAAACGCAGATATCTACTTCCAGGGCCGCGAAGCTGCCAACCCCTACTATTTGAAGACCCCCGGCATTGTTGCCAAATTGATGAAACGCTTTGGCGAACTCACCGGCCGTCACTACAACCTCTTTGAGTACCATGGTCACCCCGAAGCTGAAGAAGTCGTCGTCCTTATGGGCTCCGGCGTTTCTGTTGTTCGCGGCACCTTGGACAAATTATTAGCTGAAGGCAAGAAAGTTGGCGTCGTAACCGCCCGCTTGTATCGTCCTTTCGATGCTAAGTCCTTCATTGAAGCCGTTCCCGCCACCGTAAAGACCATCGGCGTTTTGGATCGTACCAAAGAGCCCGGCAGCGCTGGCGAGCCTCTTTATCAAGATGTTGTTACCGCCGTTATGGAAAATATGGAAGGCGGCAAGGGCAAGTTCGCTGTATTGCCTCGCGTTATTGGCGGTCGTTATGGTCTTTCTTCTAAAGACTTCACTCCCGCTATGGTTTGCGGCGTATACAACGAGTTGGCTAAAGCTGAGCCTAAGCGCAGCTTTACTGTCGGTATTCACGACGATGTTACCAACTTGAGCATTGATTATGATGCCAACTGGATCAGCGAACCCGAAGGCACTGTAAGAGCTATGTTCTACGGTTTGGGCTCCGATGGTACCGTAGGTGCTAACAAAAACTCCATTAAGATTATCGGTCACGACACCGACAACTATGCTCAGGGCTACTTCGTCTACGACTCCAAGAAGTCCGGCGGTTTGACCGTTTCTCACTTGCGCTTCGGTCCTAAGCCCATTGACGCTCCCTTCCTCATTCAGCGCGCCAGCTTCATTGGCGTACACCTCTTCGAGTTCTTGGAGAGCTACGATGTTTTGAAGCAAGCTGAAGAAGGTGGCGTATTCCTCCTCAACAGTCCTTTCTCCAAGGACGAAGTTTGGGATCAGCTTCCTGCCGAAGTTCAGGAGACTATCTTAGCCAAACACCTTAAATTCTACGTTATCGACGCTTTGACTGTGGCTCACAATGCCGGTATGGGCAACCGCATCAATACCGTCATGCAGACCGCCTTCTTTGCTATCAGTGGCGTGTTGCCTCGCGAAGAAGCTATCGAGCACATTAAAGCCAGCATTAAGAAGGCTTACAGCAAGAAAGGCCAAGAAGTTGTAGCTAAGAACTGGGCTGCCGTAGACAACAGCTTAGCCGCTTTGCATCAGGTAGAGACCGAAGGCCGCAAGGTTACCGGTCACCATCGCAAGCCTTTGGTATCCGACGAAGCTCCTGAGTTCGTCAAGAAAGTTACTGCCGTAATGATGGCTCAGCGTGGCGACGAACTTCCCGTCAGCGCTATTCCTGATGACGGCACTTGGCCCAGCGGCACCACTCGTTGGGAAAAACGCAATATCGCTTCCGAAGTTCCCAGCTGGGATCCCGCTAAGTGCATTCAGTGCGGTAAGTGCGTTATGGTTTGCCCTCATGGCGTCATTCGCTCTCGCCTCATCACCAACGAAGACGCTGCCAAAGCTCCCGAGAGCTTCAAGCTCGCCGAAGCTAAAGGTTTTGTTGGTTACAAAGACTACAAGTTCAGCATGCAGATTTCCGTTGAAGACTGCACCGGCTGCACTCTGTGCGTAGGCGTTTGCCCCGCCAAAGAAAAAGCTCTCACCATGGTTCCTCAGCGTCCTCTCCGCGAAGAAGGTCGCAAAAACTGGAAGTTCTTCCTCGATTTACCTGACTTGGGTGGCGACTTGAAGCGCACTATGGTTAAGAACGTACAGTTGCTTCCTCCTATGTTCGAGTTCTCCGGCGCCTGCGCTGGTTGCGGTGAGACTCCTTACGTGAAGATGGTCAGCCAGCTCTTCGGCGATAGAGCCATGATTGCCAACGCTACTGGTTGCTCTTCCATCTATGGCGGCAACTTGCCCACCACTCCTTGGTGCACCAACAAAGACGGACGCGGCCCTGCTTGGTCCAACTCCCTCTTCGAAGATAACGCCGAGTTCGGTTTGGGTATGCGTGTAGCCGTAGACCAGAAGGCCGAATATGCCCGTCAGCTCCTTACCGAAGCTAAGGACAAGATCGATCCCGAAGTTTACGAAGGATTGATGGCTGTTGAGCCCGCTACTCCCGAGAATATCGCTAAGAAACGCGCTTTACTCGATAAGCTGGCTGAAAAAGTAAAAGGCTGCGATTGCGCTTGCGCCAGAGAGCTCGAGTCCGTTATGGACGCTTTGATTCCTCGTTCAGTGTGGATCATCGGTGGTGACGGTTGGGCTTATGACATCGGTTACGGCGGGTTGGATCACGTTTTGGCCCAGGGCAAGAACGTCAACGTCCTCGTACTCGACACCGAAGTTTACTCCAACACCGGTGGTCAGGCTTCCAAGGCCACTCCTCTTGGTGCTGTAGCTCGCTTCGCTGCTGCTGGTAAGAGCTTGCCTAAGAAGGATCTGGGCATGATTGCTATGTCTTATGGCAACATCTACGTGGCTCAAATTTCTGTCGGCGCCAATGACGCTCAGGCTTTGAAAGCTATCGAAGAAGCTGAATCTTACGATGGTCCTTCTTTGATCATTGCTTACTCTCACTGTATCAACCACGGTATTAACATGGCCGACGGTTTGAAGCATCAGAAGAACGCTGTAGAGTGCGGCCAGTGGCCTCTCTACCGCTTCGATCCTCGCTTAAAAGCTCAAGGTAAGCCTTGCTTACAAGTCGACTACAAAGGCCCGAAGACCCCCGTTGCCGACTACTTGGCCAGTGAGAACCGCTTCCGTCAGCTTCAGAAGATCAACCCCGAAGCTGCCGCCAAGTTCGCCGAAGAGTCCGAAGCTATCGCTAAAGAACGCTATGAGCGCTACTTGCACTTGGCTTCCGCTCCTGAAGCTAAGTAATGAACAATTGACATTTAAGACTTTCGTCTCCGCTTCGAATAAGTTGTGACGAAAGTCGACTATCTGTCGATTCTATGTAAGATAGGCGTTTTGTTTTAGATGTTTTCTAGGCAAAGCGCCTATTTTTATATAGCTTCGGCTTGTACCGTCTCTTTTTTAGATAAACGTAAAATCTTTGAAATTTGAGTGAAACAAACTGGACGTGACTGGATTTAAACCACCAGACAAACCCGAGGAAGAAACTGCCGATGCTGCTTTGTTAGCTCGTTTTCAGGCTGGCGACGACTCTGCGTTTGATGAATTGATGACTATTTATTATCGTCCTGTACTGAATTTAATTTATAAATTCAAGGGCGGTTCAGCTAAGGAAGCTGAAGACACTGCTCAGGAGGTTTTCCTTCAATTATATAAGGCTTTGCCCAGATTCGAACTCAGAGCTCGTCTCTTCACCTATATATATAAAGTGACTATGAATCAGTGCTTTAAGGAAAGAAAGAAGCGAGCTAAAGATGTTCCTCTTCAGATCAGTCTAGATGAACCTGTGGATAACGGCGGAGATCGTCCCATACAACGCGATTTTGCCGATCCCGGAGATTCTCCGTTAGAGTCTGTGGAATACGGGGAAGTCAGTCGTGAATTGCGTCGAGCACTTTTGAAAATTGACGAAGAAATGAGAGCTCCGCTGATAATGAACCGTTTTTACGATCTCACTTATGAAGAAATCGCAGAAACGTTGGGCATTACAGTCGCTGCGGTCAGATCTAGAATCCATCGGGCGCGTCAGACTTTACAAAAGTATTTGGGCAAGATATTTAGTTAGAAAGGAGTGCTCTCTTTATGAAAGGTAACGAAAGCTCAGAAGCTGCTTTTTCGGACAATATAGAATGTCAAGAGTGTATAGATAAATTATTGGAATATGAAGACGGGCTTCTTAGTGAACCTGATACTTCAAAACTTAAAAAACATTTAGAAGAGTGCTCCAAATGCCAACAGTATCAACATTCTTTAGGTGAGGTGTGGAAAAACTTAGATAAGGCCTTTCCACAAGAACTTGAGCCTTCTCCGGATTTTAAAGTACGATTTTGGAAGAAGGTTGGGCAAGAATCAGACAAAGATAAAATTATCGATTTAGAAGCCAGGTTAAAAGCTAAAAATAAGTATTTGCGTTACTGGAAAGTTTTTACAGCTGCTGCATCTTTAACTGTGGTTGGCGGTGCTGTGCTTTGGAGTGCTTTCGCTAATAACGTCGCTACGTCATCTAATTCTGTAAGCTTGATGGTTAGTACCAATACTGCTGCAGGGGTCAATTCCACATTACAAAGAGGTTCCGAACAATCGATTGAGTCTGGAACTGAGTTTAGCGGTGATGAACCGTACTACACAGATTATGTTTTGGCTGATGAATTTAACAATAATGCCAACGAAGATCTGAGCAATAGCGTTATTTATGCTGATTACGAGCCGGATTATATAATGTCTCAAGAGCTTTTGGACATGGCTTTCGATGAAGCTGCCGACAGTGCACACTAAAAAAGATAGAGAGGTTTTACAATTCTGTGTTTAGGAAGATTGTGCTATTTATTGCTATGGTGGGCACTTTGTCTCCTGCTTCCGGAGTGGCTTTGGCAGAAGAAGAAAGTGACTTTACCGAAAATGGAAGCGTACAAAAAACTGCTGTCAATATTAGTGAGTGCAGTTTAGTTAAATGTCTGCCTGAAAACAATGCTACTGTTGTGGACAATTTGCCCAAGGGTAAATTTATAAGTCGCAAAGATAAGGAAGACAAGTTTCCCGAGGCCAAACAAGTAAGAGAAAAGTATCGTCCTCAAATGCTGCAACTCAGAGCGTCTATCAAAGAACTTCGAGGCAGAGTTGCCAGAGAGCTCACTTCTGATAACCCCAGCAAAGCGGTGGTGAAAAATTATCTCAATCAACTTGTTGAATTGCGTCGCAAACAGCAAATGCTTTTAGTAGATCAAATGTTTGAAACTTTAGAACAGCTTCCTAAAGAAAAACGTGCTGATTATATCCAGCCTATTGTGGAGCATTGTTTGCGCTAAGTTGTAAAACTGAAAAATGCAATAAATAAGCTGCCGCCATCCTTAAATTGGAGGATAGCGGCAGCTTATTTGTTTACTTCTTCTCAGAATTTAATAAAGGAAAGTCGCTTGGACTGTCGCTGCAAAACCAGCATCAAGTACTTTGGCGCCTAAGCGCCGATAATGAAAGCGCTGTCGGCAATGCTAGGAGTGTCAATTATTGGCGAACTAGAAGCTTTCAGCACCGTATCGATGGTGTGAACGCTGGTAAGCACCAAATCAGGAGCTTTGACTACAGTTTTTGATTCGAGGTGGGAGCTGACCATTTGTCCAGCTCTATAAGCAAAAGCTGTTCTGGCTCTCACTTGTACAGATTGACTGATACCATCTTTTATATCAGCACTCATGGGGCCGGCAGACGTTTCGATAATGGCTACGTCGTAATTTTGCTCTGTATCCAAGCCGATCAGTTTATGCTCAAATTTTAAATCGAGAGTAATCGATTGACCTTTATCTCCTAAAGGAATTTCCAAAGGTTTAATCTCTGTCCAAGAAGAGCCTACTTGTTGCAAACCGCTGGGAAATACGGGCTGGTTTATGTTGGCATTGACGGTAGAGCGAGTTATGCGCCCGGTCTTCTCTACAGTCATACCAATAGTCTGACCGACAGCAGGCAAGGGAAGCCTTTGATTATTGCGCTCAATGAAGCCATCGGTAACATTGACGTCTACATCGAAGGTAGTTCCGGAAACTTTAGTCACCTTCTGGTCGGTATACATCTCCATAACGACGTCAGTATTGCTGATCTCTTCGTTATTTTCTTCTGTTTTTTGTTTTGAGTGCATTATCGTTTGGTAAGAAAGCACTTCTCCGGTGGCGGCTTTATATTCTAAAAATACGCCTTCAGTATTGAGCATTTGCAAATTTCCTCTCGCCTAGCATGTAGAAAGCTCACGCCGCCATTTTTTAGGCACAAGGCCCTAAAATCCTTTACCGGCATGTAAAATATCCCAGTTTAGTTTGTTGTAACTGCGGCAAAGCTCATCGATATTTTGTTTATCTTTAAGATATTGCAAGGAACTGTGACGTAAAGTCAAAGCATAGTCCTTGTCTCCTTGTTTTTGAGCAAATTCAGCCTCTTTTTGTAAAGGTTCTATGTCTTGACAAACCTTCTTTATTTCCTGAATCCTTTGGCCAGAAGTTGGATGAGTACTAAACCAAGGAATATGAAGTTTGGCTTGTCCGGATTCTTGCTGGTATAATTCGAGTTTTTCTAAGGTAGCGCAAAATTCTTGAGGATTGTAACCAGCGGCAAAAGAAAGTTGCACAGCGCTGCGATCAGCCTCATATTCTTGCTCACGCGAAAAGCCCTTATTTATTAAGTCTGTCGCTTTTTGCGAGCCTAAATATCCCCAATAGCTGCGGGTTGTATAGCGCATAACTGTACCCAAAATATTGGATATATTGCCACGCATTTTGCTAGCATTGCCATGTTTGTGCAATATATGAGCAAACTCGTGGGCCAAAACAGCAGCCAGTTCGTCATCGCTTTCCAAGATCTTTAATAATCCAGAGGTAACAAAAACTGGCCCACCAGGGACGGAGAGAGCTTGCGCCTCTGGGGAATTAAGCACGACAAAGTCGCACAAATCTGGAGAGAAACCGTTGCCTTCTAAGAGCTGCCGACCGATTTTTTGGACTCGACTTATTGCTTCTTGATCTTGGCTTAAACTGTAACGACTCTGAACTTGAGAAGCTCCCTCTTTAGAAAGTTCTCGGTCTTGTCTACTCATACTTAAATATGGATCGTCTTTGGGAAAGCAAACTGCGCATGGTTCGTATCCCTTGCGTTTAGCAAGCTTCTCGTCTTTAAAGGCATAAAGACGACTATTTGTAGAAAGGTGATTCGCTCCGGGCTTATGGTATTGCTTGCTTTCCATATTTACCACAACCCCATGAAGCTCGCCCCACTCTTGAAGCGCTTGATCGCATAAATTTTGCCACCCTTTGCCTTTGGCTAAAGGGGCTCGCACTTCGCGCTCGTCCAAAAGTTCCAGATCATACAAATGGCCTAACAAGTTTTTGCCTTCTTGGCGAACGACGAGAACTTTACGTGGTAAAATGACTCTAGAAGCGTAATCAGATTGCATAAAGAGAGCGAGATTCTTTACTAGAGCAGCTTTTTCGCTATCACTCAAATTGTTTGTGGCTTTGGCATTAAAAAGTACTTCCGGGTCGCAAACTATTTGTTGGTTTTGCTCTAAAGGAAGGGGAGGCGAGGTTCTTTTTAGTAGGCCATGATTGTCGAAAGAGACTAGAGCTAATTCAGGGCGCTGGACATCTAAATCTTCGTCTTCAGGAAAGGCATTAGAATTTGGGAAAATTTCTTCTTTATCTTCTGGAGAATCGATCTTGGCTGCCGGAATAGATTGCCAAGTTGGTGATTGGTTATCTGAGGGGCTACTTGTAACGACCGGACGATCATGATTTAGAGCAGGGAGAGTAACTGCACGATTTTGATTGGGTGAAGTCGGCGTAGTGTTGGGAGCGCTGGCTCCGGGAAGAGAGTATTCCGGTGATTTACCGTTTGGAGTTGATTTCGGAAGTAAAATCGGAGGCTCTTGAGTTAAAGAAGGCTCGTCCTCACTTATATCAAGGTCACCGGGCAGTTCAAAGTTCTGAGCCAGCCAGGGCTCCGAATGCTTAGGAGCAGGGGCTGGCAAGTTGGCTGAAGATATTGAGCAGCAAACGTTAAAAGAGACGACAAGGCCCATAAGGCCGCCTAATAGCTTAGAATTGTGATTCAAGGCTTGTTCGGTTCCTTTGCGAAGAAGAGCACCGGCTGTGGTAGCGAGTAAAAACTATAGAACTTTTTTCATCGCCAAAAAAACAGTAAGTACCGGGAAAAATTGTACAATATTTGTGGGTGTGTTTCAAATTTTTTATTCGAAGCCGTTTTGTGAGAAATAAGGAACAGAGACGGTAAGTGTCGAAGTTGTAGAGGAATGTTTTCTTCAGGAATGATGCTATGAGCGATATCGATTATTTAGAGCGATTGCCTAAAATTAACAGTGCAGCTTCTACAGACAACAGCTTTGCCTTATCAGAAGACGAGCGCCAAACGCTCGATGAAGAATCTAAGACGAAATTGATCGAGTTGCTGAAGCGTGAGGAGTCTGGAACTACTTCTGAAATAGTCAGCCGTTTTAAGAGCGGAGACAAAGAAGCTGCCGAGATTCTGGTGCGTACTTTCTATCCCTATGTTGAAAGTCTCTTGGTGGCTTTGGAAAAACGCGATTTGCAAGAGAGAGCTAGTGAGCGGGGAGGCATAGCACCGGCTTTAATTAGCAGCGGTGGTCGTCGCAAAGAGTTTCTTAATAGCTTTTTTACTGATTTCGTCAATAAAGCTGCTGATATAGATTTAAGTAAAGGTATTCGTCTTTATCTTTACAGCCATTGTGCCGAGCCTTTTATTAAACGTCTTCAGGACACTTTGGAGCAGCCGAAGGATAATACCGAAAGTTTAAAAGACAGTAGCCGAGAACGCAGTCTTTTCTTAGATGACGAACCCGGGCACAAGGCTTTAGCCTCAACCAATTACAGAAGCCAGGACTATAGCAACCCAGCCAAAGACAGTCTTTTTTTTGAAGATATTCCCAAACCCAAGATGAGGATATCTGGTATACCGGCGACCAGAAGCTTAAGTGGCAAAGAAGATGTTGTAAACCGTGAACGCAATTCTGTTGCAAAAACAGGAGGCGTTAAGGGGCCTGTATATATGCGTCAAAGTGACAGCTTGGCAGGTGCTGCAAGTAGTGGAAGCATTGAAGTGCGGCGTGTCGGTACTTTGGGAAATGCTTCTAATCAAGCCCAATTGTTGCGCACTGATTCTGGCACTAAAACTGCTATTTCGTCGCGTATACCTAGGAATAATGTCCATTTAGCTCCGGCTTTGAGCCCTTCTGAGGATATTCCGGAAAAAGAACCGGTTTCTGCCGCTCCTACAGCTCCGGCCCAACTGTCGCGTAAAGCTCAGGCAATAGCCGGTGGCTTAAAAAAATTGGCAGTCACCGATTTAGAAGCCTATCGGACTGTAGTTATGCGTTATTTTGCTAATTGCTCATTTGCTGAGTTGTGCCAGAAATTGGAAGTTACTTCCGCAGGAGAGATTGGCTTACGCCTTTTGCGAGGTTTATTGAGCCTGGGTGGCGAGCAACGCCCTAGTTAAGAGTTCTCCGCTTTTTATTTTCTGTAAAAAAAGTGTATTTTTTAGACAGATTCGACGATAGCTGGATGGTAGAAATATTGTGAGACCAAAGAAAAATGGCGCAGAGATTTGCCAAAACGAATATATAAAGGCTATGTTGGTACCTTACGCGGAGCGTTCCTTGGCTAAAGCGAATCGCGCTGAAGTAGAGGCTCATTTAGCTGAATGCCAGTTTTGCCGTGAAGAAGTTAGACGCTTACACGACCTTATGCGTCCTTTGAGCGAATTGGCTAAAAGCGGGTTTAAACCTGTTTATGATGCTCATCCAACTCATGAGCAATTGTTCCGCTACTCTGTCGGTGATAGGAGACAGAGTAGAGAAGAACAGCGCAATATTCGTTTGCATATATTTATGTGCAGCGATTGTAGTAAAGAAATTCAGCTTATCAAACAAGTAGAGCACGACTTTGAGGGACTTTCCGCCGAAGACAGCAGCCGTTGGACTATGCCTCCGGTATTACGCAATCTCTTCGCTTCTCCCAGTCGCACTTCCGTTATAGTAGAAAACGCTTTAGAAGAGCGCATCCCCAACATAGAACGCGTGCGAGCTATAATGCAAAAAGTTAATTTGCATTTGGTCGGTGTCGTGGCGGCTATTATTTTGTTGATGTTCATTTGTTTATCGTTTATTACTTGTGGCAGCGGAGATGATGAACAACAAGCTAAAGTCAGTCCTTCACCTTCAAGCTCAGTTGTAGCGGCACAGACTGCAGTTAAAGAGGAATGGGTTGTTTTGCCTTTGGGTGACTTCAGCCCTGTAGAGGCTTGCACGGTACTAAGTTCTCAAGATATTGCCTATCGCAGCACTAGAGGACGCTTAGAAGTAAAAGAAATTGATTTGGAAAGGGCCCAAGCTGCAGTAAATAAATATCGGGAAGGGTACAACTTACCTGAAAGTGCTCTAGCTTTGGAGGATAGCTCCACTCAGGATAGCTATGCTGAGGAGCAACCTTCTATTTCTGAAGATAATTATGACTCTGCATCTACAGAGACGTCTAGCGATCCTGTCGACTATAATTCTGCTGTCGGAGAAGAAGAAAAATCTGGGGCCAATTATGACACTACAGTGGCGGATAACAGATCGGTGGAAGAACCAACTGTCTCTGTGGCTGTTGCTCCTAAGTCTGTACAAGCTACAGCATCTCATAGCAGCAAAACTTTCTCTCAGCCGCGTGTAGCCGTACCTGCACATCGTGCTGTTGTTCGTCCTGTTTATAGTGCTCAGCCTAAAGTTAAAGCTAAGGTTGCCTCTCGACCTACACGCGCTTACGATACAGCAGCCTATCAGCCTGCACCGTCTCCTATTTCTAAAACTTCAAAAAAGGTCTCTCCTGGAGACGGCCCCACACCTATTTCTGCTTCCTATGTTGCAGGCAGCAACCACCCCGAATCTTCACCCCGTTCAGCTGTCGCCCCTTCGCCGGCTATTATTCGTCCCGGCTCTGATGTAACCGTTTCTTCTATGCGCCGTCACACTTCTAAAACTGAATATGCGGCCGAAAGTACTGTTGCTGCTGAAGAACATACTTCTAAAAATGAAAACATGGTGGGTGGCAACACCTATGACGATGCAGACAGCGTTACAAATCGCGATACTATAGAGTAGCGTATGGGTATTCCTGTTCTGGAAGTTACCAATTTAGCCTATTGGGGGGACAATGTCGCTTTAAAGGTTCCTATGTCCTTCGTTTTGGAAGCTGGAGACATAGGAGTAGTTATCAGTCAAAATCTGAGCAGCTCGGCCAATTTGTTGCATGCTGTAGCTGGAATGCCAACTTCACGCCGCAACAAGATAAGTATCGGCGCTCATGCAAACACTTCTACTGCTGCCAAGTATTTGTTTGGATTTGTTCCTGCAAAGTCGGAATTTTATGAAGAACTTACCGTTTGGGAACAACTGGCTATTGGCGCTGAATTATACAATGTAGACAAACACTATCGTCCTTATGCTATATATGAAGCTCTGGAAATTACCCAAATAACTCAATATAAAGATGTACAACTTGTCCAAATTGCTGATCTAAATTTGCGCAAACGCATAAGTATAGCCGGAGCTTTGGTACACAGTCCGCGTTTAGTTATAATAGAAGATCTATTCAGAGGTAGTGACTTTCGCAATTGGCAAAAAATGACCGATATACTTGACCAAATTCGTAATACCGGTAAAGCCATTCTTTTGTCTGCTGAAAGTTTACTCAACCTAGAATCACTGTACAGTCAATTATTTGTTGTCGGTGAAAATGAAGTTTTTGTGCACGGCTTGTATCCTCAAATAGCGCAAAAAATCGGACAATACAATTTAGTGCAATTACAAGTTTGGGATACAGGAATAGATAGTGCCATACATTGTTTAAATGAGTCAGTCGATGTATTCGACATATTGCAAAAGGACGACGATCCTGGAGTATTGCGTTTCTTTTTTAAGGGTGACGGTACAAAATTGCATAATCTTGTCTCAATTTTAAAAAATAACAATATACCCATTGTATCTTGTTTGGCTGTAGACAATTTTTTTGGACGCTGAAACACTTTTTTAGCGGAAGGAGAACAATTGGGGCTGTAGAACCGATCACGAAAGTTCATTTCACAACTGAACTGCTTAGGGCGGGCTGTCCTTCACGAAACGTAAGGAATTGTGTTCGGCAGTTTCGTTTTTGGGGCTGTCAAAAATGGTCCCGTCAACATTGAGATGGCCCTTGAGGGCCGAGAAAGCGAGTGGAGTAGGCTAAATGCGTAAATTCACAGCCACACTCTTCCTGCTGGCCACTTTGTCGCTGGGCTGCCTAGCGGTAGGTGCTGCGCCGGCTATGGCGGATGAGAGCATGAAGACCGTGAACTTAGTAACTGAGTTCGGTCCTTACACTTATAGTATTTATGAGTATCCTTCTTACAATACCAGTTTCTTCTTCTATGAGAATAGCTACGTCGAATTTGACGTAGTAAATGGTACTTCTTGGAGAATCGAAGCCCCTAAGGCTATGATTCACAAGGAGCCCGCTGTCCCCGGTGAGACTTTGCTGGGCACCGGCCGCACCTACAATTCCATCGAGAATTTTGACGTATACTTCTACGCTCCCGACGGCACTCTCTTAGCTACCCGCAAGAACGCTAGATTGAGCGACAATTATAGCTTCCCCCGTGAGCGTCAGCATGACAAGGTGCGTGTGCGCATCGAGTCTAGAGGCGTGCAGAACTTAGATGCTAAGTTCATCGTTTGGGATCCGGTCAACCCTGTGGTTGCCAAACCCATTGTAGAGAAGTAGTTTTTGCTCGTAGCGATGCGCTCTCATATCATTGTTTTCATGTAAATAGAGCAAAAGAGATATCGATTGGGCGCATTGAGCACTTCAAGTAGACATTTCCGGCAATATAGTCGGAAACGTCTATTTTTTTTGCCTTTTTAGGAAAACGAAAAAATATAAGCTAATCAAGATAAATTCTAACGTTAATAAAATAAAGAATGGCTATAATAACAGGCGGTGGATTCTATCCTGGTTGTGGGGTGGGGATACTGAATTTTATTCTATGGAGTTTTAGTTATGGCTGCGCAAACATATGAATTTCAGGCTCAGGCTCGCCAACTCTTAAATTTAGTTATCAATTCTATTTATTCTAATAAAGAAATATTTTTACGTGAGTTGCTCTCCAATGCCTCTGACGCTTTAGATAAATTACGTTTAGAAGCTTTGAAAAATTCCGAGTTGGAAGCTGACCTTTCCCATTTGCATATCACCATTGAACGCGATACCGAAAAGCGCACTTTGAAAGTGATAGATAATGGTATCGGTATGAATGCCGAAGATCTTAAAGGTTTGATTGGTACAATCGCTCGCTCTGGAACTGCTGAGTTTTTGCAAAAAGCTACCGAAAACAAATCAGAAGCTGCTGAATTGATTGGTCAGTTTGGTGTTGGCTTCTATTCTGTGTTTATGGTTGCCAAGAAAGCCGTTATCGAAACTCGCAAGCTCGGAGATAAGGAAGGTTATCGTTGGGAATCTGCTGGAGACGGCTCTTATACTATTGAAGAAGCTGGGCCGCTCCCTCAAGGTACCGCTATTACTTTATATTTGAAAGATGCCGATGAAGAAAACGAGTTAGCCGATTATACTCAAGAATGGGTTATACGCGATTTAGTAAAGCGTTATTCAGATTTTATCTCTTATCCCATTGAGATGATGGTTACTAAACGGGAGACAATTCCTGCCGATAAAGAAGGCGGGGAGCCTAAGACTGTTGAGAAGCAAGAGTTAGAGACTCTCAATTCTATGAAAGCTCTTTGGGCTCGTCCTGAAAGCGAAGTCGAGCCTAAGGAATATAATGACTTCTACCGTCGCATAGCTCACGATTGGCAAGATCCTTTAAAAGTTATTACCATGAAGGGCGAAGGTACGTTCGAATTCCAAGCCTTGCTTTTCATTCCGGCTAAAGCTCCCTTCGATTTATATATGCCTGAAAGCAAGAGAGGCATACAGCTCTATGTAAAGCGCGTCTTTATCATGGATGATTGCGAAGAACTCTTGCCTCCTTATCTTCGCTTCTTGCGCGGTGTAGTCGATTCCAGCGATCTTTCTCTCAATGTTTCCAGAGAGATTTTACAAAAAGATCGTCAGATTAAGGCTATTAACAAGAGTATTGTCCGCAAGGTTTTGAGCGTACTCAAAAATATGTTGGAAGAAAAACCTGAAGAATATCGCAAATTCTGGCAAGAATTTGGTAAAGTGCTTAAAGAAGGGCTTTATAATGATGCTTCCAACCGTGAGAGAATTTTGGATGTCATGTTGGCAGATTCTACTCATTCTGCCGAGTTGACTACTCTCAAAGATTATGTCTCTCGTATGAAAGAGGGACAAGAGAACATCTATTATATTACCGGAGAAAATCGCGAGCGCTTAGCTAAAGCTCCGCAAATGGAGGTTTTTAAAGCTAAAGGTATTGAAGTGCTCATTTTGAGTGATCCTATCGACTCTGTTTGGGTAGAGATGGTTAGCGAATACCAAGGCAAGAAGTTCAAATCTGTATTGCGTGGTGCTCTTGAATTGGGTGATGAAGCTGAAAAGAAGGCTGCTGAAGAAAAATTGGAAACGCAGCGCAAAGACTTGGCTTCTATGACCGCTTGGATGGGTAGCGATTTGGAGAGTAAAGTAAAAGAAGTTCGCGTCTCTAACCGACTCACCGATTCGCCAGCTTGTTTGGTCTCCGATGAAAACGACCCTACACCTTCCATGGAAAAGATTATGAAAGCTATGGGACAAAATTTCCCTGCAGTAAAGCGTGTTTTGGAGATTAACCCTGAGCATGCCATAATCAAGCGTTTGCATGAACTTTACAGTCAAGATGGAGATAGTGAAGATCTTAAGTCTGTTGTAGATTTGATTTACGATCAGGCTGTCTTGGCTGAAGGTGGCGAACTTGCCGATCCGGCCGGTTTCTCTGCTGCTTTAAGTAAAGTAATTAGCAAAGCTTTGCACTAGAGATTTAAGGGGGCGTTATTCTTCAGCTCACCCCCTGTAAAAGAAGCGGCGTTCAGCTATTTTATAGCTATGTACCGCTTCTTTTTTTTTAGCATTTTTTACTTATGGTTTGAAAGGAATTATGCTCAAATTGGGGTAGTAAAGGCAGCTTTTGCTTTTATATAATTTTTTTCAGCTGCGCAGCAAAATTATTGGGCGTAAGACCAAGCTGGTTTTAGCCTTATAGTTTTGCTTTTTTTTTGTGAATTTGAGGTTTTTTTCTTACATGAAAGAGAATTCCAGAGCTTTTTTGCTATTATTTATGGGCGTATTAACTGCCTTTGGGCCGTTTGTAACAGATATGTATTTGCCCACTTTACCTTCCATGACCGAGTATTTCTCAACCGGTATGTCTCAAGTTCAGCTGGGACTCACTTTCTCTATGCTGGGGTTGGCTCTTGGGCAACTTGGCTTTGGCCCTTTAAGCGATAAAATAGGTCGACGTCATCCTTTGCTCATTTCTATGGTCGTATTTGTTGTCTCGACTTTGGCTTGTATCTTCGCTCCTAATATTGAATTCTTTCTGGGAATGCGCTTTTTGCAAGGTATAGCTGGAGCGGGTGGTATTGTTATAGCTCGTTCTATTGCTGCCGATAAATTTTCCGGTCGTGATTTGGCCAAAGCTTTGGCTATTGTTGGAGCCATTAACGGCGTTGCTCCTGTTGCGGCTCCCATTATAGGTGGAGTTTGCTGCGATTTTATCGGTTGGCGCGGTATTTTCGCCATTTTATTAGTTTTGGGCTTAATTATAGGCCTTATGTGCTTTTTTTATAAAGAAACTCTTGAAGAAGACAGACGCTCTAAGGAAAAATGGTCGTCTGTTTTAAAAATGTTCAGCACAGTCATAAAGAAAAAACGCTTCATCAGTTATGTTTTGCAAATGGCTGCGGCACAGGGAATCCTTTTTGGCAATATTGCTTCCTCGCCGTTTTTAATTCAAAATTTGCACCACAAAAGCGCTTTGGTCTTTAGTTTGTATTTCGCTGTTAATTCCATTGCTATTGCTATGGGTGCTGCCATGTCTGCCAAATTTGAAAAACAAGAAAAATGTATTTTTTATAGTTGTGTAGGCATGTTGCTGGGCGCTGTGGCTTGCGCTTTGGCTTTAAATTTAGGTGCTTCCTTAATCATTTATGAAATTATAGTTACAGCTCTTTGCTTTGCCATGGGCATGACTTTTACAGCAGCTACCGCTTTAGCTATGAATGAAGTACGTGACAATGCTGGTGCTGGATCGGCAATTTTTGGAGCCTTAGGTTTTATAGTTGGAGGCTTAGTTTCTCCTTTAGTAGGTTTAGGCGAGATTACTCATTCAGTATCAATTGTCTTTATAGTAGCTGCACTTACTTCCACTTTGTTTGCTTGGTTAGCTAGGCGTACTACAGACAACGTTTTAGCAAAAGTGAATGCTGCTGCCTAATTGAGCTAATAAAAAGACGGACTTTCTTTAGAGAAAATCCGTCTTTTTACTTTATAATAGTAAATTAGAGCTTAGCTCTAAACTTTGCCATGCATCCATTTCTTAAGCAGAGGAGTCAGCATCAGCACCAAGATACCGGAGCCGATAGAAGAGCAAATGAGGAAGAACCACATGTTAATTTGGTAGGCATGTAAGGTCGCTTCCAAAATGCCGGCAAAGTAGTTGGCTGCTGCTGAGGAGAGGAACCAGAAGCCCATCATAATGGACATCAAGCGATGAGGTGAAAGCTTCGATACCATAGATAAGCCTACAGGAGAGAGGCAGAGTTCACCCATGGTGTGCAAGAAGTAAACGCTGACCAGCCACATTGGGCTTACCTTAGTACCATCTGCGGCTAAGCTGCTGCCCATAAACATTACGATAAAGCCTAAGCCCAAAATAATCATGCCCAGACCGATTTTGGCCGGTATGGAAATTGCATATTTAGAATTATCCCACTTATACCACATCATTGAGAAGAGCGGAGCAAAAGTGCAAATAATGAAGGGGTTGATAGACTGGAACCAAGAGGCGGGGATAGTAAATACTTTGCCTAAGCAATTTACTACGCGTTGAGTTTGTTCTTCAGCAAACAAGGTGAGCGTACCGCCGGCTTGCTCGAATCCTAACCAGAAGAAAGCTACAAACATAGTGATAATAACGATTACGCACAATCTGTGTATCTCTTCGATAGTGAGTTTGGAAGCGTTCTCTTCTTTTTGTTCTTTGGAATCATCGGTATGCTGATGAGTAAACAAGTAACTGATACCTACAGTTACTAAGATGCCAATACCGACAGCTACAGGTAAAGGAGAAGAAGTGAGGCTAAAAGATTCTGTCTTAGTGAAAGACCAAAGAGCGCAAGCTGCGGCAGTAATACCGATAATACCTAAAATCCAATACACTACTTCGAAATAGTCTTTGGTATGAAGGTGAGCATCTTCAATGGGCCCTTTAAATTCAGGAGGCATGCCGGCGCCGTTGAAGCGACTTTGGCCTAAGTTGAAAATAATTTGGCCGATAATCATACCTATACCGGCAGCGATGAAGCCCCAAGACCAACCGAACGTTTGGCCTAAGCTTCCACAAATGAGCGGTGAGAAGAAGGCACCTAAATTGATGCCCATATAGAATATGGTAAAACCGCCATCACGACGAGGGTCGTTCTCTTCGTAGAGACCGCCGACAATATTGGAAATGTTGGGTTTAAAAAAGCCGTTACCTAAAATTAAAAGTGTGAGAGCTGGGTAAAGAAAAGTGGGGTGAGAGAGTAACAACTCACCTATAGCCATGGTGCATCCGCCGATAATTACGGCTTTACGAGCTCCCAAGAAGCGGTCAGAAAGATAGCCGCCGATAAGTGGAGTTAGATAAACTAAACCTGTGTAGATACCATAAAGGGCGAGTGCGTCTTTGCGGTCGTATTGCAACTGACTGACCAAATACAATACCAAAATGGCGCGCATGCCATAGTAGCTGAAACGTTCCCAAGCTTCGGCACCGAAGAGCCAATATAAACCTTTGGGCTGTTGAGAATTTTTTACTTCGGTTTTTGCTGCATTTTCCGTTTCCGCTGACGTTTTAGCCAAGTCGGCGGAGGAAGCAGTCGCCTTTGTTGATTTTTCTTCGGACAATAGATCCACCTCTCTGCGTTTTATGATCGATTTTGCAGAGTCCTATCCAATAGTTTTTTTGCGAGCTAACCTATTTTGCAACACTCCGCGTGAAGGACAGCAAAATTCGCACTTGTCAAGCTGCAAACCTGCCCGACAAGGTTGCCTCGAAGTAGGCTGGCTTTATTGAAAGTATGCGAAATAGAGGATACACCATAATTTAACAATTAGTGAAGGCAGTTAATCCTGGTCGCGTAAAGCTAATGAGTAAAGATCGGTACGTCGGTGTTTTAATAATGGAAGTTGCTGGCGAACTTGCTCAATTTGCTTTAAATCTAAATCGACTATTTGTATAGCCTCTTTTTCGTCTAATTCAGCTAAAACTCGTCCCCAAGGATCTACGGCAATAGTGTGTCCCCAGGAATGATAGGAGGCTGAAAGATCGCGAGCTGGGGCGGTACCTAAAGTAAAAAATTGATTAAATACAGCTTGACTTCTAAAAGTGAGCTCCCAATGCAAAGGGCCTGTAGTTAAATTGAAAGCGGCTGGTACTAATACTATTTGCGCTCCTTGTAAAGCCATAAGGCGCCCCAACTCTGGAAAGCGGAAATCATAACAAATACATAAGCCTATTGGACAAAATTCTGTCACAAATACGGTGATATTTTGACCAGGACTTAAAGTGTCTGATTCTTTGAAAGATTGGCCATTTTTTATTTCTATATCAAAAAGGTGAACTTTTCTGTGTTTGGCAATAAGCTCGCCTTGAGGATTAAAAACATAGGCCGTATTGTAAATATTGCCCTTAGCGTCCTTTTCGGCCATGGAGCCTGCAGCTAGATACAGTTTGTAAGTTTTGGCTAAAGTAGCGCAAGCTGAAAAAATTTGTCCTCCTTCAGGTTCGGCATAAAGAGGAAAACTTTTACTTTCATAAGGGCAGCAAAACATTTCCGGCAAAGATACAAGATTGACTTGCTGTTTGCTAGCTAGACAACAAATTTCTTTAATTTTGGAGAGGGCTTTGTCCACTAAAGGGGTGGTTACCATTTGGGCCTGCAAAATGCGAATTTTATTGTACATATTGTTATTGAAGCAAATTTTCACCTCAAAAGTAAAGGCCGACATTTCTTCAAGAAA
This sequence comes from uncultured bacterium, assembly GCA_934636825.1. Lineage (GTDB taxonomy): Bacteria > Vulcanimicrobiota > Xenobia > Xenobiales > Xenobiaceae > Bruticola. The sequence goes on from CAKUBG010000013.1 coordinate 60,579, forward strand.
CGCGGCCTTTATGTATAGACAATAAAAATGTTTAATAGTTGGCAAACATTTTTACTTTAACTTTACGCTGAGCAGCCATCTCCAAAAGCTTACTAATGTAGTTGGGATCGAAAGTCATTTCTACACTTTTAGCTTTGTAATAAATGTTGCCCTTACCATCCGATTTGGTAGCTTCACCATCTTTTTGTGGATCTTTACCGTAAGCTACCATGGAACCGGTCAAATTTAAGCGACTGTCTTTACCTATATTGACGTTGATATTGCCACAAGCATAAATAACGCCGGCAATTTCCTGGTCAGAGTAGTTTATGCCTTTGTAACGTCCTATCAATTCGGTAAGTTGTTCTTTTTTGTAATTTTCGTAATTGGTAGTTTGCTTATCGGAAGCAACTAACTTTTCGCTAAGATCAGGATCTTTAACTGTAGCCATGTTGTTGTCTTCATCAGTTGAGTTTTTCTTATCTTTAGCGTCTTTTTGAGCTTGCTTATAGATTCTCTTTACATCTCTGTAATATTCACAGCTATCTTTGTGCTCTTGGGGATGAGGTATGATTTCTCTGCCGTCATGAAATAAACAAGCACACCAAGTAACACTGGTGTCCAAATGTTTGTATTGTTTTAAGGCGTCTCCATTGTTGTCAGTATCGTTAAAGCCGTTGATATAGACGTTGCGCAAATATTCATTAGCTTTGGTCGTATTGACAAAGCCCCATTCGTTTTCATCAGGGCCGTTGCAACAATAAATCATGTTATTTGTTCGGCAATAATCACAAGGTTCACGGAGTTTGACGCTGGTGCCACTTACGGCGTTAGAAGTCGCTTCTGCCAAGGTACCTTCGGTGGGAACTTGAGTAATGGTTTCTTTGTCTTCCGCTAAGCCAGTGCTGGGATCGACAGTTACGTTGTCGTAAGGTTTTTTTGTGTCTTTATTTTCGGTTGGCAATACTTCTTCCATATGGGCGGTGGTATTGTAAATAGTCTCTAAATTGACGTCGCCTTTGGCATAGATAGACACGCCTACGCCGGGATCAGATTCCAAAATGCTGGGGCCTTGCATGCTGATATTGCCAGCTGCAGTGATGGCGCCATTTCCGATAGTAGCGCCGGAAATCATAACGTTGCCGGTACTGGTTAAAATAGTGGTCTTATTGTCGCCTTTCTTTTCGTTGGCAAAACCTACAATAGGGCGTGTACCATATTCATTGATATCAGAGCGTATAAGTATGTCGCCATCTACGTAGGAGTTTTTGTCAAACATAATAGTTAGGTTTTCATTATCAACAGAAAATTTGCTGTTGCTTTTGTTTATTACTTCGTAACCGGAGTTGGGAAGTGTCGTGCCATAATAGTAGATTTTGTTAGCGTAATGGCGCAATTCATTCTGACTGCCGTTACGAACCCAAACATAAGTGCCGGGAGTAATAGGATTGTCATTTTCAGAGGCTTTGGGGACGTCGTTCCAAGTGATAGCTGTAAAGTTTTTGCCGGAATCGCTTTGCTGGGATTTTATTTGATCGTTATTAGCGCCATCTACATTGAAATGATCACCGTAATAAACGGTAGTGTCGCTGCTTATACCTAATCCCTGACTTATATTTAAGTCTACGTTGCCCAAAGAACGCATATTGGGGGCACCGCTGCCATCAGAGGCGCGTAAGGCAAATTGAGCTACGTCGGCCGTGATATTACCAGCAGCACTGACTACGGCGTCAGAATTTAAAGAGCTGGGATCGATAGCGATATAAAGCTCTACTACTTGGCTAGCATAGCTGGATTTGGAGTTGAGAGGTTTATCTAAAGTTGCTTCTCGCACGGCCGGGCCGCTAAAACCTTCTACAATTAAGTTGCAAGTGGCTTTGGGAATAGTGATAGCTGTTACGCCGGTATCCGGCTTGAATACTGTTTTATTTCCTTCGCTGAAACTTTTGCCTCTAACTACGCCATTTTCGTCGGCCGGATAAGCAAAACAAGGGACGCTGCTGCCTAGATTGTTGGTAGAAATATAAGGAGACTCGATCTTTTGAGTGCTGTTTTTCATGCCGTCAAGACCGCCGTCTCCATCTTCGCAATTAAATTTAATGCGGAAAACAGACTTCTTGCCGTTAGTGCTGGTCAAAATGCCCCAAACGTTACCGTCTTCTTCTTTTATTTCTAAATTATCTGTCTTAAGCGTATAGGCTGTTGTGGGATCGGCTTTCCAAAGTATATTGCTTTGTAGGCGAGTGATGGCATACTGAGCACCAGACTGAGCGGCCATAAGGGCTGTTTCTTTGTCATAGAAATTGGTAGTAAGTCTTAAACTGCCAAGGTTGGAATATACGACCGAACTTAAGAGCATAATAACCAACACGACTGTGAGCATTGTCGTTATCAGCACTATGCCTTTTCTTTGCTTGATAAGCATGAGCCATCTCCAAAAGTAAAACTTTATATAAAATAAAAAATAACCAAATCCCTAAAAATCGGAAAAATTCCTAATCAGCCCTTTTTAGTTGCAGCTAAAAGTTCCTACACAGAATCGCTAAAAAAATAATAAAAAAAGCCGCCGTAATGGTGTTTTACGGCGGCCTCCTTTATTTGCTTTCTAGTAGTTGGCAAACATTTTTATTTGCAACTTGCGTTTAGCTGAAGCGTTGAGCAACTTATTTAAGTAGTTAGGGTCGAATGCCAGATCGACGCTTTTGGCATTGTAGTTGATATTTCCGGTATCGGTAGTTTTTGTCGCATCTTGCTCTTTATTGGGTTCGCGTCCGTAAGCAACCATAGCTCCGGTTACGCTTAAACGGCTATCGGAGCCAATATTGACATTGATATTTTTCCAAGCATAAATAACGCCGGCAATCTCTTGATCGGAGTATTTGATGCTGTCGTAGCGCTTAATTAAAGTATCTAATTGTTCACGCTTGTAGTTCTCATAATTGGTCGTTTGCTTAGAGCTATCTACCAATTTATCACTAAGCGTGGGATCGTCAATTGAAGCCATTTGATCGCTTTTGGTTGGGCTATCGTTTTTATGATCATCGTCATCATCGTCATCGCGACTGTCAGACCAATCTTCCCAATCATCTTCGGCGTCTTCATAAACATCTTTTACTGCTTTCATAAAATTGCAGTCGTTTTTGTGACTACCATTATGAAATCCGCAATTACACTCAACGTTTAAATTGATGAATTGTGTCCTTCCTTTTTTCAGGAAACCGGCTTGATACACTTGAATGAGAAGATCCGGATGATTTGGATTAAATATTCCTTTAGTTTTGCAAAAAGATGTGGGGTGTTCAGCACAGTGGTCGCATACTTTATGATTACTGTTCTTTTTGTATTTAGTAGCATATTCAGAAGATTTTCTTTCTGCAGCTTTTTCCCGATTTGTATCAGTGGTGTTGTCACTGTCGCTATTATTATCGTCGCCTACACTTGGGGTAGAAGATATAGTGTCTTTTTCGCTAGCTGCACCAGTAGTGGGATCGATTTTTACATTATCGTAAGGGCCACTGCCTTCGGGACGATCGGTAGGTAATTTATCTTCCATACTGGCGCTAGTATTATAGATAGGCTCTATTGTAACATCGCCTTTAGAATAGATAGAGACACCTACGCCTGGATCTGATTCTAAAAGGCTGGGGCCTTGTATAGTGATATTGCCCTCGGAGGTTATGGCACCACTACCCATAGTAGCTCCGGAAATAGTAATATTACCCTTGCTTGTTAAAATGGTGGTGCCGCTATCGCCTTTATTTTTGTTGACAAAGCCAACAATTGGCCTCGTTCCATACTCATTGATGTTGGAGCGAATGAGCAAATCTCCAGGCACATATACATTTTGATCGAACATGACCGTTAAATTTTTGCTATCGACGGTCATGCCGTTGAATTTACCTGTGCTTACAGTTTGGTAGCCGCTATCTGGAAGTGGCTTTCCGTCATAAAAAATAATAGTTGGATAGTGGCGCAACTCTATAGCTTTGGTTGTTGGGTTTTTTTCCCATACATAAGTTCCGGCTGGCAAATTTGTGTCACTTTTAGTTGCTTTGGGGACATCTGCCCAAGTAATTTTGGCAAAATTCTCTCCTGAATTGCTCTTTTCGTGTTTTATATTTGTTTCTGTCGCTCCGTTTACCGTAAAGCCGTCATTAAAGAAAACGGTACCACTTCCGGCGTTCACCTGGCCGGTTAAGGCAACGTGGCCCAAAGAGCGTATATTGGGAGCTTGAGTGCCTTCTGCGCTATTCAATCTGAAAGCACCAGTTTTGGCATTGATATTACCTGAAGCGCTGATTGCCGAATCCACATTTAAAGAGCTTGGATCGATAGAAGCATAAATTTCTACGATCTGATGGGCGTAGGAAGATTTTGTGTCGATAGGCTTAGATAAACTGGCGTCGCGTACGGCTGGGCCGCTAAAGCCTTCGACTATCAGATTGCAAGTGCCCTTGGGAATGGTTACTTGTTTGGCGTCGGAATGAGGCTTAAAAACTTCTTTGCCATTTTCGGTGACTGTTTTGCCTTGGATAATGCCATTTTTATCGGCCGAATAAGCTATGGAAGGAACGCTGCTAAAAAGGTTGTTGGTAGAAATGTAAGGAGACTCGATCTTGTGGGCACTGTCATCCATATTATCGAAACCGCCAGGGCCGTCTTCACAATTGAATTTTATGCGAAAGACCGATTTTTTGCCATTGGCGCTTGATAAAATGCCCCAAACATTGCCGTCTTCTTCTTTGACTTCGAAATCGTCGGTTTTAAGTGTATAAACTGTGGAAGGATTGGCTTTCCAGAGAATGTCGCTTTGTAAGCGAGTTATGGCATACTGGGCTCCTGATTGGGCAGCCATAAGAGCATTTTCTTTGTCGTAAAAATTGGTCGTTAGGCGAAAGCTGCCTAGATTGGAATAGACGACTGAGCTTAGAAGCATAATAACCAGTACGACTGTGAGCATGGTCGTCACCAGAACTATGCCTTTCTTTTTTCTTTCTAGCATACTTTCTCTCCAAGTTTAGTCAAAACGCAAGTATATATACTTACTTGGTTGTTTTATAAGACTGATCGCAATACCACAAATTCTTTGACTTTAGAAATTAGAATACATTGTGTACTTTAATTTTCTTTGAGCATTTGAAGCCATAAAAGCATTCATGTAGTCGGCGTCTAAGGTTAAGCCTATAGTGTTGGCTTCGATAGTAATATTGCCATGGTCTTTGTCACCTTTGGGAACACCTTTATCGGGATTTTGACCGTAAGCCACCATAGCTCCGCTAAGATTTAAAGTGCTATTTTGGCCAATAGCCAGATTGACATTGCCCCAAGCGTAGACCATTCCGGAAATATCCTGATCGGAGTAACGAAGCTTGCCATAGCGAGTAAGCAATTTGTTTAATTGCTGTTGTTTGTAATCGCGGAAATTGCTGGTGACAACTTCGTTATCGAGGAAGGTTTGAACTTTTTTCACATCGGCTCTGCTATCGACAACGATCTTATCAGTTGGATTGGAAGTGGCACCGGAAGCTTGATAATAAACTGACCAGTTGCTTGTATCTTGATAGTGGCGTATGGCCGTTTCTATAGGACTTCCGGCAACAGCTTTGGCGCTCTCTAAAGCTTTTTGTAAAGCTGTTGCTTGGGTAGAGGTGAGAGCCGGTTTCGTTACTGCGGATATCTTTTCCGAATTTGGAGGAGTCGGCTTGTAGTTAGTATACAAGTAATACTCCAAGTAGGAGCTGGCCTCTTCACTAGTTATAGAAGCAGTGTTGCTATCTTTTTGGGCTTGCAAAAGCAATTCAGAAGCTCCTGAGGAAAAAGAATCATTGTCAGTATCGTAACCGTAGTAAGCTTGGCGTCCGGCGTTGAAGTCGACGTTTTTGTTTTGATCTTGAACCGCTTGGGTGGCACTTTCTATAGGAAGAAAGTTGACATCGTTTTTGGCATAAACTGAAACTCCGACTCCGGGATCCGATTCCAGAATGCTTGGGCCTTGTAAAGAAATGCTTTTTTGTGAAGTAATGGATCCACTGCCTAAAGTGGCGCCTTTAATGGTAATGTCGCCGTCGGCGCTTAAAATAGGATCGCTGTCGGTAGGGGAGTTCTTGACAAAAGCGACTATGGGGCGAGTAACTTGGCTGCAACTATCGTCATAAATAATAGTCAGTGATTTGCCTTCTTCGACTTTTATATTTTCGCTGATAGTTATGGTAGCTTTAGCTTTATCTATTTGGAAAGCTGAGCCATAGCCATGTACTTCTTCGCTTTTATTTTTTCTATTATGGAAACCGTGTTTCTTTCCGAAGGGATTTTTGTCGTAACGAGTTAGAGTGTAGTTGTTGTCATGCTCATTTTTGCGCCAAATGTAAACTCCGCCTTTTATCGTTGTATATTTTTGCCCTTCGGAGTCGGCTTTGGTAACGTCGTCCCATTTTATTTGAGCAATGTCGTCAGTATCTTTGTCTGAAGTTTTAATTACGCTGTAATTCGAGCCACTAACTGCGCCTACTTTAGTTTCGACACCATTTTTATAAAAATTGCCGCTGATTACAGCTTGCCCTTTATCGAAAGAGATATTTTTGTAAGTTAAGCTCAGATCTTTCAAACTGCGCAAGCGTGGGGCAGCGCTGCCTTGGGCATTTTTAATCGTAATATTGGAAGCTTTAGCTGAAATTTTACCTCCAGCTCCCAGCACAGAATTTGTGCAAGCAACACTGGGATCGAAAGTTAAATAAACTTCCACGACATTGCTTACGATGTTATTACCCAATCCTTTGGAACAGTCGAAATTTTTTTGCAACTCGTTCATTTTGGTTAAATCTAAATCGCGTACGCCAATACCGGAAAAGCCTTCTACAATGAGTGCGCAAGTAGACTTGGGCAGTTCGTAGCTTTGAGCATTGCCCGCTGCTTTTATACATTCTCTTTGGTATTCGTCTTTGTATTTTTGGGTACGTAAAACGCCGTTAAGTGGAGCTGTATAAACGGTGCGCATGCCGCGACTGTAAAGATTGTTTACAGAAACGTAAGGTGAGCGAATGATATAGTTTTTATCAGATGTGTTGTCCATATTGTCGAAGCCGTCGGGGCCGTCTTCGTAGTTGAATTTTATGCGAAAGAAAGAGCGACGCCCGTTGGGAGTGATTAACATTCCCCAAACATTACCGCTGTTTTCGACAATTTTGACACCTTTAGCGGCGGAAGCCAATTGATAGTTTTTGTCATCACCTTGCCAAGCAATATTGTTTTGCAATTTTGTTATGGCATATTCCACGCCTGACTGAGCGGCCATAATAGCTTCTTCACGGCCGTAAAAATTGGAGGTAAGGCGCATGTTACCGAAGTTGGAGTAAACCACGGAACTGAGCAACATGATAACCAGAACGACCGTCAGCATGGTTGTGATGAGGACGATACCTTGCTTATACTTATTGCGCATAAGTTTTTACCTCTCTATTCGGATTGGAATATATGCCTAAGAATATAGGCAAAGTGCAAAAACACACCCACTTTATTAAAGGTTCTTTAAGCTAAATATTCAAGTTCAAAACATTAATATTTTGTTTTATGGTTGTAACATTTCTTTTTAAGCCATTTAGTGGGGTAAATAAAAAAATAAAGATTTTTTAGGGACAATGTAAAATCGTATAAAAAATAAGGCCCGGGCGCTTTGAGCGCCCGAGCCTTATCGGTTTAGTAGGCAAAACTAAAAGTTAGAGAACATTACTTGCTTTACTTTTCGCTTTGCGTTGGCAGCCAGGAAAACTCCCATATAGTCCGGATCTAAGGTCATACCGATAGTGCCGGCATTAATGTTTATTTTTCCTTTACTGTTTTTGCCTGGTGTCTTCTCTTTAGGATCGCCTCCGTAAGCCACCATAGCACCGGTCAAGTTGAGGGTGCTGTTTTTACCTATGTTGGCATTGATATTCCCCCAGGCATAAATAACACCGGAAATATCTTGGTCAGAATATTTGATCTTTCCATAACGAAGCATTAAATCGGATAATTGAGCTTCTTTAGTGTCGCGGAAGTTATCGCTGGCCAGATCCTTATCGACATAGTCCTGGACGTCGCTGACTTTGTCTGGAGACAGATCTACATCTGTCTCTTTTTGGTCATCGTCATCATCATCGTCATCTATCTCTGTCCAGTTGTCCTTGTTGGTAAGATAATCGTAAATTGGCTGTTCGCACATTTCTTTTATCGCACGCATGGTTACGTGAGATTCATTCCCAGTCATGCCATTTTCTGCGCCCCATTTCAGTATAGTGCTTGGATCTACACCGATTTCTTTACTAGGGTGTCCGTTTCTCCAATCACTGGAACTTGTCTCCATATCGCTGCATAATAGCGCGTAAACTTTTTTAAGTGAATCATAGCCTTTCAAGAACAGCGGATCGCCAGTATCTTGGTCCACCAATTGGTGTCCCCCCTCGTTTTGGAGTTCTTTGACTCTCCTTTCTAATTCATTATAAAGGTCATTCTTAAAGTTTGTATAACCCTTGTGCTCGTCGTTTATAATATATTTATCACCCGTATTATTGTCCGTCCCGGTACTGCCAGTTCCAGTAATTTTTTCCGATTCGGCTTGTTTAACTTGCTCGGTTACACCTTCAATAGGCAATAAGTTGACATCGCCTTGGGCGTAAATGGAAACACCTATGCCGGGGTCTGATTCCAAGATGCTGGGACCTTGTAAAGAAATATTTTCTTTGGAAGTAATGGAGCCGCCGCCTAAGGTTGCTCCTTCAATGTAAATATCATGATCGGAACTTATGATAGGTGAAGTTTGCGTAGCTTCATTCTTTAAGAAAGCCACTACGGGTCTGGAGGTAGCTGTCTCGCCTTCTTTGTCATAGCGTATGATTAAAGAGGAGGCTTTGCCATCGGAAGCGACCCAAAGATTGGAGTTTACCTTCATAGTTAGACTGTCTGCATCTATGGTGATGCCTTTCAAGCCGTTTACTAACGAATATTTAGCATCAGAGGGAATCTCTGTGTCGGGAGGATAATTGCCTACATAGCGCTTGAGTATATTTTTCTTTGTTTTAGGATCTTTACTCCAAACATAGGTGCCTGCTTGAATTTCGACATACTTCTGCCCTTCGGAATTAGCTTTGGTTACATCATCCCATTCCAAGCGAGTAAAGCTACTTGTGTCGTTACTCTGTTGGGCGGTGTACTTGCTGTCTTCGCTGATAGTCTTACCGTTAATACTGTAAGAATAGCCGCTTCCGTAATACAGTTGGCCATTATCGAAATCGACAGTGTTGCTAGTAACTTCTAAGTTGTGCAAGCTGCGCACCTTAGGAGAACTGCTACCCTTGGCATTGCTTATGCGGATCAAGTTTGAGTCTGTAGTTAAATCACCGGCGGCGCAAGCTACTGAATCGGTAAATTGGGTGTCGGAAGATAAAGCTAAATAAGTCTCCACTCGTCTGGGAAGCAACTGTGAAGCTTGTTCAGGTGTTAAGGTAAAAGCTTTATCTAAAGTGAGATCGCGTACACCGTTACCGGCAAAACCTTCCACCACCAGATAACAACTTGACTTGCCTAAAGTAAAGCTGCTGGCACCGTCGGCCTCTATACGATCCTTAC
>CAKUBG010000014.1 GCA_934636825.1 uncultured bacterium
CAGTCAGCCGGAGCGTAGATATGGTAAAAAATGAAGCTAACATTAAATAGCTAACTGGTGGGCGGAACACTATTAGCATCGCTAAATAAGTAACAAAAAAGCGTTTGTATCTTGGTAACAAAATACAAACGCTTTATAGCTAGTTCAGTTAAACTAAAACTTTAAGCTTTAGCGGTAGCCTCTTCGGCTTCATTATTTTCGACTTTAGCTTCTTCAGTTTCGGCTACAGCTTCGGAAGGAGTTTCCAAAGCGGCAGTTTCTTCCTCTACTTCAGTAGAAAGGTGACTCTCTTTAGTGAAAGAGAGAGCCAATATTACCAGACCTAAAATGAAGTAGCCCAAAGCAAACTGGTAAGGTACAGCTTGAGCAACTTCAGGCAAGTGCCAAGGCAAATACATGAAGCCACTGGGGTTAACAGAGTGGATAACTCCGAAGAAAGAAAGTACGGCTAGAATGAAGAGGAAAAGTGAACACTTCTTAAGTTTGCGATCAATCATGAAAGCAAAGAAGGCGCCCCAAAGCATGGCTGTGAGGATAAAACCGTTACCCAAAGCCGGGATAAGCAGCTTTTCACTTAAATAGCGACCGGGTTCGCTAGCTAAGGTGTTCAGCAAGCCATCAAAGTCGTTGTAATCACCCTTAATGGCCATAACACGGGCAATGTTGGGAATGAAGGCAAAAGCTACAGCCGGGAAGTGAGCTTGCGGACAGCAAGCAAAAGCCTGAGAGACAATCTCCAAACCGACGAAGCAAAGGATAGGAGCCAGAGCGGCGGTAGGAATAGCGTCTACAATAAATTGGATAATGCCCAGCATACCACATAAACCAACCACTACGCCAGTTAAAACAGTATAGCCGGAACGGCAGCCCATCTTTTTGAAAGCGGGTTGACCGATGTAAGGAGTGGTCTGAGCCACAGCACCACAAAGGCCGGCAAAAATAGTAGAGCAAGCATCAACTAACAAAATTTCTTTGGTATCGTAATTGTCACCAGCTAAACGAGCACTTTCGGTAACGTTAATACCGCCAACAACTGTCAAAATAGCAAAAGGAATAATTACCGGCAAATAATTGACAGCGTCAGCTAAACCGGCAATAAAGCCTAAAGTAGGCAGAGGCAAACTGAAACCGATAGCCACAGCACCGGGAGTTTGGAATTGTTGGCCAGCTAAACCGACAGGGCCAAAAGCATAGTATAAAATTGTACCTAAAATTACGGAGATCAAGACGCCAGGAGCATTAAAGGGCAAACGAATCTTAGCTACCATGTTGTAGAAGACTAAACCCATAGCTACCAAGCCAACCAAAGGAGCATTCATAATCTCGATAATCGGCACCACGCCCAAAAGAGCAATACCGACGCCGGCCAAAGAGCCCATCAAACCGGCAGCGGGAATAACTTTACTCAACCAGTTGCCGAAGAAGGCGCAAGCGACTTTGAATAAACCGCAATAGAACATAGCGGCCATACCAACATACCAAGTTTGCAAAGCGGCAGCACTAGGCTCCAAGCCTGCGGCCTTATAGCCAATAAAAGCTGGCCCTAAAATAGTAAAAGCTATACCTATAGTGGAAGGAGTATCCAAACCCAAAGGCATAGCCGTCACATCTTTTTTCTGACGTTTGGCTTGTTTGAAAGCCAGCCAAGTATAAACCAAGTCACCCACTAATACACCAAAAGCTGTACCAGGGAAAATTCTAGTGTAAACAATATCCGCAGGCATTTCAAAAATGCTAGTTAGGATATAAGCCAAGAAGGCCAGCACAGTCATGTTATCAAACATGACGCCAAAGAAACCGTTTAGATCGCCAAAAGCAAACCAACGATATTGGAAGGGTGCGCTGCCTTTTTTGTCAAGGACTGCTGCGTCGCTCATCTCAATAAGCTGCTCCGATAAAAAATTAGAATTAGATCCAGAAGCTATCACCTATTGATTCCCCGTCCCCAAAAGTGAAGAGCCTCCGCGTCTTTGCGCCGGGTAAATTCAAATTCAGACAGCAAAAAACCTGCCCAGTTAAGAGCTTCAATTAAGGCGCAAAAATACCCAACAACTAATTAGGTTCACCACAGCGCACAGGCAAAATTACAGTAAAAGTACTGCCCTCGCCCTTGCAACTACTTACGGAGATATGGCCGTGATGTGCTTTTACAATGCCTTCAGCGACACTTAAACCCAAACCGGATCCGCCCAAATTGGCATTTTCTGAGCCTGAACCACGGAAAAAACGCTCAAAAATATGGGGCAAATCAGCTTCGGAAATACCCACTCCGTTATCTCTAACAGTTACAATAAATTGGCGATCTTTAATATCAATATTTATTTCAACCAAACCGCCGCCTTTTACTCCGGTAAAACGAACCGCATTATCCAATATATTGACAAAAACTTGACGCAATAACCTTGGATCGGCGGTAATCCAAGGCAAATCATCAGATATAGCAAGTTTAAAAGCAACTTTCTTGTTGGCAGCTACAGGATCGAAAGTAGCTATGCATTCTTGAATCAAATTTTCCAGACGGAAACGGCTCATAATAGGCTGGCTGTCTTTGTCTTTAACTACTGAGTCCAAGGACATAACCAAACGTACCAAATTATTGGCTTCCCCATTGATAATTTGCAAAAACTTGCGAGTAACTTGCGCGTCTAAATAGGCGCCCTCTAAGAGAGTTTCTACAAAACCTTTAATAGTAGTCAGAGGTACGGAAATCTCGCGAGTTAGGCTGGTAAAAACGTCATCTAAACTGCGTTCTATTTTTTGCATACCGGAAACGTCACGCAAAGAAGCGTAGGCACCTAAGTTGCGACCGCGATCGGAGCGCACAGCCATCATCTTGACAGAGAACATGCGCTCGTTGGGAAAGAGCATTAAACGCTGAATTGGCTCAGGATTGCTGTCTTTTATCTGAGAGAGAAGCGCTCTGGAAAATTCACACTTGGGTAAAATATCCCAAACATTTTTGCCAATAGCCTCACCAGGGCTGATAGAAAAAATTTCTCCTATGGCATCGTTGAAAATGCGCACAGATCCGGAACGATCTACCCCTAAAATACCATCTTCCGAGCCTTTAATTAAAGCTTCAGACAACTGTCCTTCAACGCGAGGAGGCATAAAACGTTATATTCTCTCAGTCAAAAAATTTGTACAACCGACAAGGCTCTTAATCTTCATTCTCGTCGTGTTGGAATTTGTAGCCAATACCATGAACGGTCTTGAGCTGTTTAGGATTAGAAGGATCATCTTCGATCTTCTGACGCAAACGACGCATATGCACATCGACTGTGCGAGTATCTCCCAAGTAATCGTAGCCCCAAAGTTGCTCAAGCAAGAAATCGCGAGTATAAACCTTGCCGGGATTGGTAGCCATCAAACGCAATAAGTCAAACTCTTTAGGCTTAAGCTCCACAATTTGACCATTTTTACGCACTTCGTGCTTTACCAAATTGATACTGAGCTTATCGAAAGTAATTTCGTCTTTTTCTTCAGAGTGATCGGAAGTACGACGCAAAACAGCTTTAATGCGAGCGATAAGCTCACGAGGCGAGAATGGCTTGGAGACATAATCGTCGGCGCCCATCTCTAACCCCAGCACCTTATCGATCTCCTCGACTTTGGCAGTCACCATAATGATAGGAGTTTTACTCTCTTTACGTATAGTGCGAGTGACATCGATACCAGAACGATCAGGAAGCATTACATCCAATAGGATAAGATCTGGATGTTCACGACGCGCTAGAGCTATAGCCTCATTGCCATCGCTGGCGCAAATCACTTCAAAACCTTGCTGCTCTAAGTTGTATCTCAAGAGTGAGACAATGTTGGCCTCATCATCAACAACCAGGATTAACTCTTTAGCCATATATTTATGCTCCTCCCACAGAGATACATTACAGCAGAACCAGATTTTTATAAAAGAAACGTGAACTGCTGCCTACCGAAAAAACGATAAGCAGCTTCTGGGAACCGCAGTTCCTGATCGGCGCTATTCACTTCGCCATATAAAGCTACCGCAACCCAAACAAAAAAGCTCTGCCAAATACATAAGCTAAGCCAACATAATGGCCGAAGCCATACGTCCTGTCACTCGCTTATCACGTCTATAAGAGAAACACAAGCTCTCCTGACAAACAGAGCATACATTGCTGAGGCAAATATTTTTTGCTTTTACACCAGCTTCTCGCAAAGCGATCAAGTTGGCTAACCATAGATCGACATAACGATTAACGCTCCTGTTTTTTCGCTTAAATAAGGCAATATCCTTCCCATATGGACTATTGGCGAAGGATTCGCAAAACTGCTGGGCCACATCTTGGCCAACTTCAAAACAACAAGGTGCTATAGATGGGCCTATACCTACTTGTATCTGTTCGGGATCGCTGCCAAATTGTTGGGTCATGCTTTCGACCGTAACTTTGGCAATGCGCTCCACGGCACCACGCCAGCCGGCATGAGCCAAACCAACCGCGTTATGAACAGGATCATGCAGTATTACCGGCACACAATCGGCAGTAGTAATCATCATCGGTTGTTTTACTCTATCAGTAATGCAAGCATCTCCTAGAGTTAAGCTGTTAATAGGCCCATCTACACGAACAACTTCTATGCCGTGTACCATAGTCAATACTGCAGCCAGAGGCACGCCGGAAGCAGCCGCAAAGCGCCTTCTGTTTTCTTCCACATCGTCAGGATTATCTTCGGTAGTAAAACCGATATTCAAGCCTTGATAAGCTCCATGGCTAACTCCTCCGCGTCGAGTGGAAACAGCGTGAGGTACTTTTATATTGGGAAAAGTTATGTAATTTAATTCAAAAGGCTCAAACCAGCTTTGCGGCTCGGAGGCCTCTGCCAATGAATTTTCTTTCTGCATTTTTACAGTGTTTAATTCGGCCGACTTAGGATCATCTCCCAATAATTCTCGGTAAGTATCATTAAATTGAGATATACATATATGTTTAGAGGGCATAGCCTCGCACCGGCGAGAAATTAATTTATACATAGTTTTCCTTTTTTCAGCATTGGGAATTGCTTATTTTAGCTAAAGAGATTCTACTGTGCGTTTAGCGAGCTCTTCGTCGCGGCGCAAGCGTTCTAAACTGCCGCTAGGAGTCAGATGGCTCCAAGGCAGAACTTCGTCATTTACCGAACGTTGACGATACAACTCGTATTTATAATCGATACCTTCTTCTGCACAAGCCTTAAGCCAAGCACTGAAGGAAGGTTCACGGTAGACTCTAGCTATCACTTTAGAGAAACGTCGATCTCCCCTGGCTAATAAGGCTTGAATCATCGCTTGCTTAGGCGACTCTCCAGAAAATTCAACACCACCTATACGCTTAACTCCACGTTCAAGATAGTGTATAGATTTGGCTGCCTTGTTTTTTTCTAATACGCTATTCCACTGAAAAGGCGTAAAAGGCTTGGGAATCAGCTGACCAGTAGATAGAGTGATATGACCTCCACCTTTTCCCATCTTAATTTGCAATTTTCTAGTGTCGGCGGCCAAATCGATTAGGGCTTGTAAATGTTCTTCACGTTCGCCAGGCAAACCAACCATAGAGTACATGCGCAAATTAACAACACCTGCAGCAAAGGCTCTTTCAGCAGTGGCTAAATATTGGGCATCAGTAAAGCGCTTGTTAGCCACTCGACGCAAAGCATCAGATCCTACTTCCGGGGCCAAAGTAATAGTTTTGGAGCCACCGGAAACTAAAGCTTGCAACATAGAATCTGGCAAGCTGTCTACACGCAAAGACGAAAAAGCTACGGCCATTTTTTTATCGATAATATGTTGGCAAAGTTCGTCTATATGGGGATAGGTACCGGCAGTAGCAGAAATAAGTCCCACTTTATTAGTATATTGACTTAATTCTTCTATAGCTTCCAAAATTTTATCCAAAGGCTTCCAACGTATCTTAGGATAAGAGAAGCCTACGGTGCAAAAGCGACAATTAAAGGCACAGCCTCGAGAAATTTCCACTAATCCCGAATAGCCCAACTCAGTATTTTCAGTGAGAATCTGGGAATGGGGACAATTTTCACCATATTCGGAAGTAGATAAATGCAAACGCTCAATAATATTTTCCGGAGCACCTTCACGCGGTTCGCAGCCGACAAAATGGCCCTGATCATCATAATAAGCATGCCATAAAGACGGTACATAAGCACCACGCAATGAAGCTAAGCGTTGCAAAAGTGAGCCTCTAGAGCCATCTTCTTTTTGCCATTGACGGTAAATTTCTATAAATTGAGGCAAAAAGTTTTCAGCTTCACCCAAACAAAAGACGTCGATAAAATCGGCTACCGGTTCAGGGTTTAAAAGAGAAATAGCTCCACCGGCCAAAACCAGAGGACAATTTTCATGCTGTGCTCTCTCTTCGGCAGTAAAAGGCAAACCAGCCAGATCGAATATTTTGGCAATATTTACAAAATCTGGCTCAAAAGCGATAGTGAAAGCTACAATTTGAAATTCGCTAACCGGACGTTGGCTTTCTAAAGTAAAAAGCCTGCGCCCATTGCGTTTATAAAGTTCAATATCCTCTTCGGAAGGCAAAAAGAAACGTTCGCATACCACGCCAGGTATACTGTTGAGTATAGAATAAACAACTTGCATACCCAAGTTGGACATGCCTACTTCGTAGGTATTGGGATAGCCCAAGGCGATTCTGACGTCCCCACCGGCAGTCGAACGCATTAAAATAGTTTCTTGAGCTTTATACTGATCAGATCGTTTAATTAAATTCCAAGACACGGTGAGCCTAGTCTACAACGAAGCCTTTTTCTGAGCAAGAGCTAAAAACTTAATCCCAAAACGAAAGGCGTTGCTAAAACTAATTAAAGCAACGCCACAAATAGCTCAATAATTGAGCACTCAAGTTAAACTTTTTGTTTCCCTTTTGGGCGTCTTGGCTGCAGTACAAACTTCGTTCACTTGTATATAATGACCGATTATTTTACTAGTGCCGTCACCGTTTCTTTTTAATTCCAACTGAGCGGGAATATTTTCGCTTACTTCTGCTACATGAGAAACTACGCCAATCATTTTGTCTTGGCGCCCTAAAGCCGTCAAAGCTCGCAAAACTACACCCAAAGTCTCAGAATCTAGAGTACCGAAACCTTCGTCTAAAAACAGCGAATTTATATCGCGCCGCTGACTGGCTAAATCGGAAAGCGCTAAAGCCATAGCCAAACTTACCAAAAATGATTCGCCACCAGAAAGATTGCGCGAATCTCTAGCTGTAGATTGGTATTTATCTATAACGGAAAATTCCAAATTCAACTCGTTTTTAACGTCTTTGTTGCTTTCCGAATCGTTGGTATTTTCCTTAATGGCATTATCTTTGGTCTTTATGGTTAATTCGTACCTATCGGTTAAATTGCGCAAGCGCTCGTTAGTTCGCCCTAAAAGCAAACGGAAAGTCAAACCTTGGACAAATCTATTGAGTTTTTTGCCTTTTTGGTCTCCTAAAACCTCAGTTAAAACTTTCCATTTGTGAACTTCTTCTTCTTTTTGACGACGTATGGGCTCTAATTCTTGTGCACAACTTAAAGCTTTTTCGTGCTTTTGCAAAATTTCGCTCAGTTGACCTATTTGCTCAGAAATTTTATCACTTTCGACACTGAGACTATTGCTGCGCTGTTGCAATTCTTCGAAGCTAAATCGGCAATTTTTGACTTTTTCCTTAGCTTCTTCCACTTTAATCCTAGCGTATGCGAGGCCATCTTCAGCACTCTTAACGTCGGTATCAAGATCAGCTTTTTGGCGACGCAATTGGCTAAGTTCCTCAGGTGTCAAATACTTAGTTTGCCAATCGTTTTCGTCAACAAAGCCTAATTCTCTAAGCTTATCATAAAAAACTTGTTTATCAGCCACATAATCATTTTCGGCTCCTTGTCGCTCAGCTTCAGCTTTTTGCAATTGTTCTCGCATACTGTGCAACTTAGTTTCAAGATTGACAAATTTAAGTTGACTGTCTCGAACTAACTTTTCCCACCCTTCATGTCGCTCTTTAAACTTCTTTTCAGCTTTGCTAAATAAATCGGAAGAGATTTTACTACCATCTTGACGCAACTTTTTGCTTGATTCTCCATAGTAGGCACCTTGCTGCCACAAGTACTCCAAGTTTTGCCAACTTTTTTCCGATTCGGTAGCTAAAACTTCACCACTTTCCTTGAGAAGCTTTATTTCTTGATTTAATTTTTCCAAGCTCTGTTCTTTTTCGGCAATAGCTTGTCGTAAGCTGGAGCAAAGATTCTCAGCAATTTCTATTTGACTTTGAGCTCGATAGCAGTTTTCTTTTAAAGAAGCAATGTCTTTGAAGCTCTGATTGAGCAACTCGCCCAAATCCGCTTTATCAATTTTTATAGCAGCATCTTCTTGAATTTCGCTTAAAGGTACATTGACTTCGCTAATATTTACACCGGCTAAATTTAAGGCTTCTTGGAATTGTTCTTCCACTTCTAAAAGGCGCTTGCTCAAATTGAGTTGCCAATCCAAATTTTGCAATTTTTGTTTAAGCTCTCGGTGACTATTTTGAGCGTAAGCGGATTTTTTATTATTTTGCTCAGCTTGCATATAGCAAGCAGAGATTGCCTTAGATAAACTATCAACTTCTTTTGATAATTGTGCAGCTACAATTTCTTTAATTGCAAGGTTACGCAAGCAATTTTCTGCGCTATCAAGACTGGAGAAGATCACCTTATCTGTCTCAGATAAGACATTTCCTTTGAGAGACGTCAAAATTTGGCTAATCTTAGATATGGCGGAATTGTAATCGCGCTGCAAACTGGCTATTTCAGTCTGCAACTTGTACTCTCCGTTGATAACTTCTTGCAATTTTTGCTCTAAATTGACAACTTCGCGTTCGCTTTCCTGGCTCAAAGCTTCAGCTTTTTGCAATTGTTCTTGCAAAGTCTTTTCGATTTGACCGGCATACGGATGCTCTAAGGATCCGCACAAAGGACAGCACTGGCCAGCTTGCAATTTTAAGCGATAGCCCGACAATTCGTCGATCTCTTTTACAGCTTCATATTTAGCAATAGCCTTTTTATGCCATTCCCGAGCTTCTTCCAACTTAGCTTCAAGTTCTTTTTGTTCAACTTGTTTATTCTGCAAGTTGGTTGTCTTTGCTTGGCAAATATCCAGACATTGACTTAAATTGCCGACTTCTTGAGACAAACTATCTGTCTTTTCCAATATTTTCTGCCATTCTGAAACTTGCTCTGCCAAAGAACTTTCCAATTGGGCAAATTCTTGTCTGGTACGAGAAGCTAAAACAGAAACTATTGCTGCTTCCAATTCTGCTACTTTGTTTTGCTGTTCAGCTTTGTTGCTGAAAACTTCGGCCAAATCGGTATAGTCATATTGCAAAACGATGCCAACTTGTCGATAATTTTGGGCAATTTGTCGACAGATTTTTTGGACAGTTTGCTGGAGACTTTCTTTAATGGAAGCTGCCTCTTTCAATTTAGCTTCAACTTGTACGCGATTATTTTTGAGTTCATTTTTAAGATTGGTTATTTCTTGATCTTTTTGTTTCCAAGTTTGCCTCAAACTGTCTAATTGCTGAATTTTACCTTTTTCTAGTTCAAAAATACTTTCAGCCCCCTCATAAATTTCTAACCATCGTTCTTTTCCGACTTGGCAATGGGTATAATTTTGCTTAGCTTCCAGGCAATCTTTATCAATTTGTTCAACTTGCTCTTTTAAATCGACACATTGCCGCTCAATCTTTTGACAGACGTTCTTCTTTGTACAATATTGAATATGCATCTTTTCAGCAGTCTGAGCACGTTCACCGTCACTTAATTTTGCCGCTTCAGAAGCCCAAGCTTCACGCCGCTCTAAGGCTTCAGTGAGTTTATGATCAGCTTGTGAAAAGTGCTCTTCAGCTTCTGCACAAAAAGTAAAAAGTTTAATTTGACTGTCTATCTCATCAAGTTCGCTCTTGATTTCAGCTCTCTGTTTTTCACAAGCAACTTTCTCACAGCGTTTTTCCTGAGCGACAGATTCATCAAGTAATCCTTCACAAGCGGAGTTATTACTCAAATTATCGAGTTCTTTCTCAATTTCTCGCTTTTTGTCAGCTGCTAAAGCAGGTAATTGCTGATATAAATCAGTACCGGTAATTTTACTTAATAATTCAGCTTTTTTATCAGTATCGGCAACGAAAAATTTACGAAATTCTCCTTGAGCCAAAAGAATAGATTGAGTAAATTGCGTAAACTCCATACCTAAAATTTGCACATTTTTGCTGATTACATTTCGCAAGCCACTGCGAATTTCAATTTTTTCGCCATCTGGAGCTATTTCGTAAAAATTCATCTCAGTCTTGAGACTTTTGTTTTTTGTACAAGACCAAGAGCTACAATAATTATGGCCTTCCATCTCAAAAATAATTTCGACGCGACCACTTTTTTGATTGGCATTAACTAAATTGCCAATTTGTTGACCAGAATCGCAACGCGGAGTCTGACCATATAAAGCCAAACAGATAGAATCTAAAATCGTGCTTTTTCCGGAGCCTACATTGCCTATAATGGCAAAAAATTTTTGACCGGCAAAATCAGAATTTTCAAAATCTATAACCCACTTGCCTACTAAACAATTTATATTTTCAATAGTTAATTTTTTAATATTCATAGATTTAAACTCAATCCAATCTTTAAAAGCTCTATTTTAATCTTCGACGCTACAACGGTTGTTTTTTATGTCTTCAAAAAGCTCAAGGCATGTATGTTCCATCCAAGTTTTCAATTCATCACTTTCGTTTTCAGCTTCTTTATCGATAAACTGGTGAAAAATTTCCGCTGCGCCAATTTCTTCTACCTGGCGTTCACTTTGTAAAGAATAAGATTGAATGGCCAATTTACTCCACTCTTCATCTTTAAAAGTTAAAATTTTGACTTGCGTGCCACGAACTAGCTCTTGTACTTCAGAAGATAAATTGGATCCGACATTATACTTGCCGCTGTAGTCGATAAAAACCCATATTTTGCAATTTTCCTTAATAAAATTGCGCAGAGATTGTTTTAATTCTTCAGCATCGTCACTTTGTAAAATACGAATATCGCGAAAAGCCGGTACTTCAGCCAACTCAATATTTTGGGCTTTACGTCCTTCAAAGTTTACTATTACTACGGACTTTAAACTTTGTTTAGAAGATCCGCCTTTTATTTCCGACTTGCTAAAATGCAAAGGAGATCCGCTATAACGCCAGTTGTCTTTGCCCAAAACAGATTGAGGCATATGCAAATGGCCCAAAGCAACATAATCGGCGCTTTCCTCTATATCTAGATTGCCTATACCTTCTAAGTTACCAATAATAGATTCGTGATCTTTATCGCAAAAACAGCTGCCGCTAACATACATATGCCCCATATAAATAACGGGAATTTCTCGAGAAAACTCGGCTCGCCTAGCTTCGGCAATTTGCTTAACTTCAGCGTAATGGCGACTGTAAGCTTGTAAAAATTCGCTATTTTCTTCCTCTATGCTCAATTTTTTACTATCGATATTTAAATCACCGCGACGTAAGTAAGGGACAGAACAAACTATCAATTGTGGTTGTCCATCTTTGTCTTTTAGAAGCAACACTTCATCTTCAATTTTGTCAGGCTTACCGGAAACGATATAAACATTAAGGTCGCGCAAAATATTTTTAGCAGCATTTAAATAAGAGATCGAATCGTGATTTCCGGAAGTAATAACTACGTTATGACAAATAGTTTGCTTATTTAAATCGCAAAGAAAATTGTAATAGAGGGTTTGCGCCGCCACAGAAGGATGATAAGTATCAAAAATATCACCGGCAATTAAAAGTGTTTCTACACTTTCTTCTTTTATTTTTTCAAGCAACCATACTAAAAATTGTCTAAACTCTTCATCGCGATTTCGTTCATTAAATTCAATACCTAGATGCCAATCAGATGTATGCAAAACTTTCACAGATTCAATCTCCTTCTCAAACAATATGTCCTAAATTCGAGAATTTTTCTTCTTATCGAAGTAGCCGCTTTTAGTTCGACTACTTTTTATGCCAAGAATATGCAAAGCTTGCTGCAGATTTTCTACAGGAATAATTTGTAGCTTATTATTGTTCTGCAGTTTATTTTGTTTTATTTCTGTATTATCATTTTTTATTTTATCTACATCAATATTTTGTTTTTCATTTTGCGAATCAGCCATTTTTCGAGCTGAAGAATTTGCAATTGGCAACTGAGAAGCAGTTTTGAAAAGCGGATTCTTCCCCAACTGAGTAAAATCGAAATCTGCATCACTTATAGGCGGCCCCAAAGTAAGTGTGCCAATAGGATCTTCTTCTATAGGTTCGGCCACTTTCTCAGGGCTTGGTTTAGAATTAAGTGATTCTGGCAAGCAACCTTTGGTATGAATTTGAAAATCGGTTGACTTTAGGTTTAAGGAGCGGGCCGGTACTATACAACAGCGAAAGCCCATCTTGTGCAATTCGTTGAGACGTATTTCTAAACCGCTAACGGCGCGAACTTCACCTCCTAGGCCCACTTCTCCCAAAGCCGCCCAATCTGAAGGGATAACTAAATTGGCTCGGCTCGAAGCAATAGCTAAAAGTAAAGGTAAATCTAAAGCTGGCTCATTTAAACGTAAACCGCCGGCTACATTTATATAAACATCACATTTGCCTATGCCTAATTGCGGATGACGCTTTTGCAAGACGGCCAGCAAAAGGCCCAAACGATTTAAATCTACACCTACAGAACGACGCGTAGGCGGAGCACCTAATTGAGCAGAATAGCTATCCGTAGCCAGAGCTTGCACCTCTACCAAGACCGGGCGCGTTCCTTCTAAAGAGGGAAAAATCAGCGATCCGGTAATATCTTGAGCACGCTGAGCTAAGAAAAATGAAGAGGCGTCGGGAATAGATTGCAACCCTTCAGATTCCATAGCAAAAAAGCCAGTCTCTTGCGTATTGCCAAAGCGGTTTTTTATACCGCGCAGCGCCCTAATATTGTGCAAGCCATAGCTCTCGAAGCTCAAAACCGTATCTACCAAGTGTTCCAACACACGCGGCCCGGCCAATTCCCCTCCTTTAGTAACATGACCAACTAAAATAATGGCTGAGCCGCTGCTTTTAGCTAAACGCATAAGAGAAGCGGCACACTCACGCACTTGAGTAACACTTCCGGGAGCAGAGTCCAAGTCGCTACGGAACATAGTTTGGATAGAATCGATAATAGCCAAACGCGGATTAAGCTTCTCTAAAAGATTTTCTACAGCTTCGAGAGCCGTTTCCGCATAAATAGTAATATTGTCGCTGCGCACACCTAAACGCTCAGCTCGCAGTTTTATTTGCCGGGGAGATTCTTCACCGCTGACATAAAGTACCGGCGCTTGCGCTGTACCAATAGCGCTAGCTGCCTGTAAAAGCAAAGTCGATTTGCCTATTCCTGGAGGGCCACCTAAAAGCACTACCGAGCCGCGCACTAAGCCGCCGCCTAACACTTGATCAAATTCGGGAATGCCTGTAGAAAAACGGGGATCTTCTTCAGCAGAAACCTGGCTTAACAAAACAGGCTTGCTTTGCCCATCTAGATTGAGCGTCATACCCATAGACTTGCGTTTTTCAGGCACAACTTTTTCTTCAGCTAGCGAATTCCAAGCTCCACATTCATTGCATTGACCTTGCCAACGCAAAAATTTGGCACCACACTCTTGACAAATAAAGGCGGTATGAGCTTTAGCCATACGTAAATTCCTCTGCTTTTAATTTACTTACGCAATACCTATTCTGCCGCTAAATATAAACTACCTACATACAAAAGCTAAAAAACTAAAATAGTAAGAGACACATTTATACTTGGTCTATTTTTGTCAAAACAAATACACATGCATCTGTGCCTCTATTTTCTATATTTTTTCGCCTTAAACAAATATTTCTGCACAAGGAAAACAAATCGACGGAAGTAAAATTTGACAATAGGAACGTTATTCCAACACTATGTAGTTTAGGCGGCAGAAAATGTTTTGGCATAATTGCAAACGCTTGGCCTTAGGCAGCTTAGCTTTGGGGCTCGGCTTATATTTTTATTTAGGGCAAACCGTTCAGGCATCTCCTTACCACAATCCGTTGCAAGCGATTCCTGACGAGCAAACCGAGCCTTACCAGCGATTTTATATAGATATAAATAACGACAAAAAACCGGAAAGCGTAGCTTTAGTGGCTTATAACCACTCGGAAAATGGTTATTTAGCTCAGCTAGTTTTCTTTGATGAAAATAATCAAGTTATTTGGGAAGGGCCTAGAGCTCGCTACGCTTCCGGACAAGCTTTTCGCAAAATCGAGCCGCAAATTATTATGGAAAATTCTTTAGTCTTTGGTAAGGTTGGCGATCTCAATTATGAGATAAAGTATGTGATAGATCCTGATAAAGACGGCAAAATTATTGTAGTTTTGGGAGAAACTCCCATAGGAGTACAAATTGCCACATTTAGGGTTTTGCGCTGGACAGGTAAAGAGTTTGTTTGTCTTAAAAAGGATTGCCGTTTAGTGGAAGATCCGCTTAATCCCGATCATTACATTTGGTCGGATCGTCCTATTCACTCCTATAATACCGGCTATAGTGACGGACGTTGGGTGCGTGATTTGCGTTTAACTGGGAAAGCGAACGTTTTAAATGCCATTATTAGAGAAATAAAACATCCCTTCAGCGGCCCGGATCGCTCTCCACGTTTTCGTCGCGGCGAAGCCACTATGGAGCCGGAAGAAAACGGCGCTAAGCTAGTGCGTTGGGATCATCCTTTGCAAAAATGGTACAAAATCGACTGATAAAGAAATAACTACCTTGTTTGGTATGTGGCACTGCGGTTAGTACAAAATTTAGCTATGGATAGACCGTAATGGTAATAGTATCACAAGGTGCTTGGCTTTCTTCTGTTTGCAAAGTAATATGGTGAACTCCTTCACGTAAGGGCCAACTCACGACATGAGGTTCAGAGCTCACTTGAAAAACTTTATCGTCAATTTTCCAAATGAGCTTTTGATGTGGCATTGCAGATGTAGCTCGCAAATTCAATTTTTGATGCTGACGCTTGAGAAAAGGATCTATACGGAAAACGGCTCCGTCTTCTGGAAAAATAATTTCGGTTTTTGGCGCTTTGCTTTCATTGTATCCACCTAAATTTGAGACTTGAGTATTTTTTTGCCGATCTTTCGGATCGGCTTTTTTATATAAAGCCCACTGAGGCGGAATAGGCATATTATGCTCTCGCATCCAAGCTCGATATAAAGAAGGATAAACAGGCACGACTTCAGTGAAATATTCAGAAGGCCGACAAGATAGCGGATTTACAGGTTGCCTATCAGCTTTACTAAAGCAATAAAGTTGATGTACTTGGCATATTTCATTGGAGAAAGTAGCTGGCAAAAAATACTCTTGAATTTTATTGTAGCAATAAGGCCCAGGAACAGCTCCAGATTCGGCACAAACCCATCTTTTTTCAAGGCTGTGTTCTGATTCATTAAATTTTTCAGAATCTGAAATTTTACTTGAGCGTCCTTTGTATTCATGCATATACTTCATAACGTCGCGAAAAATAGGAGCTGCTCCAGTAATACCGGAAACATTGCGCATTGAAGAAGCTTCAAAATTTCCTGTCCAAACACCAACAACATAATTATCATCGTAGCCAAGACACCAATTATCGCGATAATCTTTAGAAGTGCCAGTTTTTACCGAACAGCGAAAAGGAAAATTAAGTACGCTGTGATAGCCAAAAGCTTCAGTTCTGGCCCTATTGTCGGCTAAAATATCGCCAATTAAATAGCAAACTTCAGGCGGTATAGCCTTAAATTCCACATCATTTTTCGAAGGCCGGAAATGTTTTATTCCTCGGCTATCTGTATACGATTTATAAAAACGCACAGCTTGACGGCTGCCACCTTGAGCCAAAGTTCTGTAGGCGTTAGCTAAATGCAATAAATTGACTTCGCCACTGCCCAATGTTAAACCGAGCCCATAATGCTGAGCACTATGCTTTAGCTCTGTAAAGCCTAAATTGTGTAATAAGTCCAAAAGTGAGTCTATGCCTACTTTTTGTAAAACATAAACAGCCGGCACATTGTAGGAGCAAGCCAAAGCTTGACGCAAGCGCACCGGACCATGGAAACGCCGATCGTAATTTTCGGGCACAAAAGCATCTTTTAGCATGGCATCCAAATAGCTGAGATCTGGCAAAATTGAAGCGGCCGTAAAGCCCTGTTGCAAGGCTAAAGCATAAGTAAAAGGCTTGAGAGTAGAACCGGGTTGACGCAAAGTCAAACATCCGTTATTTTGCCCATCCGGAAGGGCAAAATAATTTTTGGATCCGACCATAGCCAGAATATCGCCATTTTTAATATCCAAAACTACCAAACTGCCATTCTTGACATTATGGGAAGCCAAACGCTCTAAGTGGTAATTTAAAATATTTTCCGCATAATTTTGAATTTTTAAATTTAATGTAGTATCGATACGTACAACATCTTTGGTAAGCCAGGGGTTATTTTGAGCGACGATAAAATCGCAAAAATGAGGCGCAGCAAAACGTTCGGAAAGAGGCGCCAGGGTGATTTTTTCAGCTAAAGCCGATTGCAAGTCGGCACTATCAAGCACTCCCCTCTTTTCCATACTTAATAACAAATCGCGCTGCAATTTTAAGGCCGGATTTATATCTTTATAAGGCGCCAATTCTTGAGGAGAACGCACCAAAACAGCCAAAAAAGCCCCTTGCGCCGGAGATAAAGCTCGAGCTGAACAATTAAAATAAAGTTGAGCAGCCGCTTCTAAACCGTAAGCTTGTCCGCCAAAATATACTCTATTTAAATAAGCCTCCAAAATTTGTACTTTGCTAAAATTGAAAGATAAGCGCAAAGAATATAAAAGCTCTATGAGTTTATTTTTGAAAGTGCGCGGCCTAGCTGGCATTATTAAGCGAATCAATTGTTCACTAATAGTAGAGCCGCCCATAAGTATTCTACCAGCTTTGCAATTGTAGTAGGCGCTGCGTATAATAGCTAAAGGATCGACGCCACAATGATAATGGAAGCGCCGATCTTCAGCAGTCAAAACAGCTTCTTGCACCCAAACGGGTATATTTTCTAAAGAGATCCAACGTCGGCTACTTCCGCCATCTAAATGAACTTCTCGGAGAAGCAAACCGTCACAATCGTATATTAAGGTGGAATTGTGTTTAGCTTTTAAAGGATAAGCTGCAGGCCAAGGTCTCGACACAAAAATCAGCAGCGCAAACCCCACAATACACAACACGATTAAGAGGCTTCTCCGCCACCATTTGCTACTAGCAGCGGAGAAGTTCTCAAGCTTCAAACCCTTAAGGGACAATTTTTAACCTCGTTTCCGAAGTGCAACCAAAAACTTCCGGACGATTCTTCTGGTAAATTCTAGCCCCAGGCATACGATAATGGCCACACGCAACAGCTCTGGCTAAAAAGCTATAAGTATGTTCACCGGCTTGCAAACCTTCAGCCCACACTTTTACATGATCTGAATAATATTCCGCATCTGTGAAAGTTCCATAGTCGGGATCAGGATTGACCTTGTTAAGCAAGTCACTATATAAGTTGCTTTCTGTATTGAAAGATGTATTTACAACCTCCAAACCAGCAGGCAAGGGCACATTGACCATAACTTGATCTCGATTTACAGGTGAAATTACACTTATACTTACTTTATATACTTTGCCGACTTTAAGTTCGGTAAAAGGAATAGGTCGATCTAAATCATCCAAGGGACTACAACTTTGGAAAATATAGAAACCGTTATCAGTAGCCGACATAGGCTTATTGGGAGCATAGCGGAGTAACAAGTCGTAATATAATTTGCCAGTTCCTGTTTTGCTCATTTCTATGGGCAATTCCTGACCGGTAGTAGAAATAGAAGCGGAAGCGAAAAGGCAATTTTCTTTAGGATATTTAAGTGTACAATCTACAATCCGTTTGCCTCCTAAACGCACCTTAACTCCGACGTCATTGCGTATAACTTGTTCTTTATCTGTATAAGCTGTCAAAGCTTCAGCTACTTGAGCGCCAACTAATTCGGATCCCCAAGTGCCGCCCACTTTGTTGTTAAATAACCAGGCAAATACTTTGGGAGCGAATTTAAAGTCGCCGCTACGCAACATAGCTGAGAGAGCAGCCACATTACTAAAAGCACGATCGGAAATGGAGTCCAATTCAATCGGCCCATTTTCTTCGAACCAAGCTTGGCGCTCCTCGATTTTGAGCGTATTAGTTAATTCTTGGCGCAAAGCATTGACAATATCTTTATTGTTTAATTCAACAGCAGCTTTAAGGATATAAGCTCGTCCAGCCAGAGAAAACTTACGGCGGGCTCTATACAAAACTACCAAAGTAGAATTTTGACCTTCTCCAGCTTTGCACAGCGAGGCAAAAAGCATAGGAATGCCAGGATCGCCGTTTTTGTCGCTCACTTTGGACAATTCAAGCAAAGAAGTATAAATCTTATCTTTAGCATAAAGTTTGGCGCCAGTGTACATATACTCTCGCTCGCTATCAAGCCAGCCGATTTTTTTCAACTTGGTCATAATATCTAAAGCCCAAGCTGTATGAGTATTGCTGCAAACCTTAGTACCAGGCCAGAGTGAGAAGCCACTGTCTGAAGTTCTAAATTTTTCAAGATCTTTGCAATAGGCTTTAATCGCAGCTTTGCGTTTAGACTCGGAATTAAATTCCTGAGGTAAATTAAGGCCCAATCTTTCGGAAAGCAAGATGATTTCTGTGCGTGCTAAAATTGTATCTAAAGCAATCACATCTTCACCCCATAATTTTTGTACGACGCCATTAAGCTGACTGGCAAAATTGCTAGATATGGAAACATCTAAGGTAGCACTATCAGCTTTAGCTCCACCTGGTATTTTTAGACACTCGGTAGCTTCTTTAGCATCAAACTCTCCAGAAACAGCTGCCACATTAGTTCTTTCATCGGGAATAACATCTATAGTGTATTGACAAACGTCAGTTTCAATTCCCATTTTTCCACTAAATTTAATAGGAAAACTGCCACATTCAGAAGCCGAAACGTCAAAAAGCATAACCTTTTCTTCTGTAGGCTTCAAAGTAGTTTGGAAAGAATTGTTGGCTAAAGTCAGTCTTTGGCTCTGAGCTTTAACGATAACAGAAGATGCTTTGTCAGTATTATTGCGAGCCAAAACACCAACTTGGAAGGAATCACCGCAGCGGGCATACTTTATAACTGAAGGCAACAGTACCAACTTTTTGCTAACTTCGAAAGTAGTCTGCCCTTGGCCAAAACGTTCACCACCACTGCAAGCTACAGCCATAATACGATAACGTGTTAAGCTATCAGGAGCTTTAAAGCGCACCATAGCATGGCCGGTGTCATCGACAGAAATAGTCGGCTTCCACATAGCTGTTGGCTTAAAATCATCACGCACGTTGTCACTACTATGATTGCCACCGCCTCCACCTTGGTTGGCTCCCTTACTGCCATATGAGCGCAGTCCTATAACATCGGCACAACTTTCAGAAGTAATTACATTCAGATCTCGATTGGCATAAAAAACATCGTAATAGTTAGGCAATTTGTAGCCAACCAGGTTCAATACGCCTTCATCAACTGCCCATAAGCAAACTTCACCACTAACCGGCTTGCCTTGAGAATCGCTCAATTTGACAGTAACTGAAGCGGTTTGTCCCGGCTTATATTGAGCAAAATCGGAAATAACATCTACTTTGAGTTTTGATTGAGGATTATCAACTTTTAATTCGGTATAGCCAAATCTAAAAGTAGGCTTGCTTAAATCTAAGCCGCCTTGGCTGAGGTTAACTTTACCTTCTCTACCTTTGACCAATACTATCGAAACGTAAACATTGGGCGCATAGAAGGCTTTTATCGGAATCTTAACTGTAGGAGATGTGCCTTGGAGCTTAACTTGCCAACTGTCAATTACAGAATCAGTTTCTATACTTACCAAAGCTTCAGCTTCTTCAAAAGGAGATTGCACCAAAATTTCTGCTGTCTGGCCCGGCAAATAAGATTTGGCATTGCATATTAAACTCAACTCATTGTCATCATGTCTTTCCCAAGCAGCATATTCGGAACCGCTAGACCAAACTTCCATTTCGTTAAGGCTGCGGCGTCCTTTATTATCTGTAATAGAAGCGCGAATAATATAGCTTCCGGCACTTTTGGGAGTAATACTAAAGTCTATAGGGCCTGCGCTGCTAATTACAGTTTGAGTGCTTTCTGTTTCTTCTTTGGGATCACTTACCCAATTGTAAGCTCCTCCTACTCCAGCTTTATAGACTGAGTCCCAACTTTTGCGAATAAGTTCAATCTTTATGGGGATGCCTTTTTGGGCTTCCTCATTTTTATCGACAGCTAACAACTGACCTTGGAAAGGCTGACCTTGTTTAGCCAAGTAAGAATCTACTTTGATACCTACAATATTGGCTGCTGGCCAAACCGGAATTTGCAAAGAGTTTGATACTTCTTTTAAACTTGAAGAAATTACCGAAGCCTCAACAGACAAAACAGAAGGAGATTCATAATGTACTCCTTCGGTAGGGATATCGACAGCAAATTGCCCTTTGTTGTCGAGTCGACCGCTACCTGATATCAAAGTAGTACTGTCAAAATCATCATCACGTCCCCAAACTTTGGAGTAAAAAGAATAATCGGGGTACTTTTTACTGAAATAAGGAGCTTTATCTATAGAAGAAGAGTAACGGAAACGATCATTATCCATAGGTGCTCCAAAAAGAAAGCGTCCTTCTATGCGCCCTTTAAATTCTTCGCCTAAAAGTAATGACTTTTGGGAAGAAATAATTTTAGTTTCCGTTTGTACAGGCTGGTAATCGTCAATGCGATAAGATGCTGAACCAAGCCAAGAAGAAATATGTAACTTTTTAGCTTCTTTTTCAGGAATAGTCAATTCCATAAAAGCATAGCCAGTAGCGGCGTCGTGAGGTACTGTAACGCTTCCGTGGGCACTTCCCATAGCGCTAACTGAGCATGTGCCTTTGGCAAAAGTTTTGCCATCTCCGTCTTTAACTTTGTAATGGATTGTTTTTAATGACTTGGGAAGTTGCAAATGAGCTTGCTTGCTCGAGCGCAACAATGCCTTAAATTTTAGCTCTTCTCCCGGGCTATACACGCCTTTATCGGTAAAGATACAGCTTCTTATTTCTTCTTTATAAGAAGTTCCATAGCTAAAAATATTGCATTTCCAAGTATCTAAACTGTTAGCTCCAGAAGAGCATATAAAAGCTAAATCATCTCTCCAAGAAGCCAGCATAAATTGCTTGGGAGCGGCTCCATCCTGAGCTGAAGTATATTTACTCCATCCCGGAGTTTTTATTAAACCTTGTTTGTCTGTATGGCCGGTAAATACTTGCTTAGATTTTTCGTCATAAAGAGATACTTTTACGTTGGCTACAGGTTTACCGTTATCTAAACTGGTAACCCAAAGCAAATTATTTACAGCTGAGAATTTGGCCGTCAAGCATAAATCGGTAAGTTGAATTAGTACCGTTTTATATTCTTCTTTACCGGCAGCATTCTTGTAAGTCAGACGTAATAAAATTAAACCTTTGGATTTATTTCCCAAAATAGGTTTAAGATCGATTTTACTATCTGAGTAGGTGTTGTGCTTATTTTTTAAGGCTATTTCTTTTACGTAGGTAAAGCCACCTTGGGGCTGATAATTGTCGATCCCACCAAAGAAAAAGTCTCCTTGAGCCATTTCGACAAGATCTTGGATGGAAACGACCTTACCTTCTGCTTTAACGGAGTTTACATTGATACTGCCAAAGGGCAAAGCAGCGTCTTTGACTTTAGTTTCAACCACTACTTGACCACTGCTCAAACTTAAACGAGGCTTAAAGTCCACAGTAGTAAAATTGATCTTTTCCGAGTTGGAAATTTTATTATTAAACTCGTCTTTTAAATCGGAATTGATAGTTATTTTATAGGCTGTATTAGCCTTAAAAGGCAAATTGAGTCTAAGTTCCGATCTTGAGTAAGAATCTTCTGAATAGTCTTGGGGAATATCAACAGACGGCTCAAAAGAGAGAGCTTTGACCAAATCATTCATCTTTACCGGATTGGTAAAAGTAAAAACAATATCTTCTTCGGGGTGATTTCCGTCAGCACTGGTTACGGACTTTAAGCTAAAAATATCGTAAGTTTTGAAAGAGAAACTTTCTTCAGTTAAAGAACCATATTTAGCGGAAGGATCGGCTTTAAAATCAGCCGGAACGGTAACTGTATAGCGCTGACCTTGACGGAATTGAGACTTGTGATCCAAAACGATCAATTGCTCTGCTGTCAATTTGTCCAAATCGACGCTTAAACCGTTCATGGTAACTTTGTCGCCTTGGCTTTCGCGCAATTCTTTAATGTAGGCTTTAAATTCACTTTCAGTAGCTATACGTACTTGGCAAGGCACAGCTCCCTGAGAATAAGTTAAGCGCAAAGTTTTCAAAGCTGCTTGATTACGGATAGCTTGATTAAAAAGCAAAAATACAGGTTTATCTAAAGATATGTTGACATTGCCGTCGGCAGGAGAAGAATGAATTACAGCAGGGCGCGGCGTCACAAAACGCATGGTATAGGGCTTGGCTAACTTTTGTCCGGTAATAGCTACTAAGCCTGCAGGCACAGTCACTTGGTATGGATGTGAAATTTGCAATGGCTCTTGGGGAGTAAAAGTAAGGCAAGCCGTTCCCCTCCAAGCCCAAACACCTTTAACTGGGGGCTTAATATTAAGGCCTTCAATATCGACTTTAGTTGTCCCCAAATTTACTACCGGCTGATTGAATACAAAAGTAAAGGTTGAATATTGCTCTGGCAAAACTAAATCTCCGGAAGGAGTAGCATGCACAACAGTAAGCTTTTGCGCTTTGCCTTGCGGCAAAATCAAACTGGGAGCCACATAATCGTTCAGTAATTTACTGTTTATACCGCAGGCGCAGAGCAAACAAGTTAAACAAATCAG
This sequence comes from uncultured bacterium, assembly GCA_934636825.1. Taxonomy (GTDB): domain Bacteria; phylum Vulcanimicrobiota; class Xenobia; order Xenobiales; family Xenobiaceae; genus Bruticola. The sequence goes on from CAKUBG010000014.1 coordinate 23,012, forward strand.
TAGAGCCACTCCCAACCGAGAGTGTTCGGTTGCGAAGGTAGGTAAACACTTTAAAAGGTCTGAAAAGCTTTTTTTCATACGCCATACCTGCCTATTTTTATCTATAGGTCGGAATACAATCTACTCCCAAGAGAACGTAGTTTCTTGATTTTGCGAAAATAAAACGACAAGGCCAAGAAATTGCTACGACTTACGTTTTCTCTTACAGGCGCAAATTTTCGTGCGACCCACGGTATTTTTTTAGGGAAAAACTGTATTTTCGAAAATTGTATTTGATTGTAAAAAATCGGGGAATATGCATAGCACCCTTAAGGTGCTTGCGCTCAGTTAGGTAAAAAATAGCAACACCAGATCAATAGTTAGTATAAGCTAAATTAAGAAATTTTCACAGCCCTAAGTCTAGCAGAATATTCTTTAGTCTCTGGACGGTCGACTTCAGCGTAATAGTCGATCTTTAAGCCTAGTTTGGCAAAAGTTTCCCGTAATTGACCACTTTGTAATAAATGGCTGCGCGTACGTTCTCCGTAACGCAAATAATCTAAAGTGTAAGTTTCATATACCAACACGCCACCAATGGCCAAGTGCTTGACAATATGAGGGCATAAATCGGCTTGCCAATAGCGTGTTACCACTATGGTATTAAAAATATCTTCTGGTAAAAATTCTTTTTCTAAGTCGCGTATGGCAAAATTGGCGCGAAGGCCCAATTGTGCAGCTCGTTCCGAAGCGACCTTTATGGCAGTAGGCGAACGATCTATACCCAATACATCGAAAAATGCTGAAGCTTTGGCTAAATAAAGAGCATGCCTTCCTTCACCACAAGCGATATCCAGCAATTTGCCTCCAGCCATGTAAGGTACAGAATCTACCACAAAAGGTTCGGGTTCTTTAGGGCCACGCCCCTTCATACTATAGCGTTTTTCCCACAATAAAAAATTGTCGGCTTGAGAGCCTAAATCTCCCCAAGATCTTTTGCTTTCCGATTTTGCCAAAATAAATTGCGCCTACTTCTTCCCAATCTAAAATTTCACCGCTAAACTATCATCTATTTTCCAATAATTCGATAAAAAGTTTTTTTTGCTTATTAAGCTCGTCAATTAAGGCTTGAATTTCTAAAGCAAATTCCCGGCGAAATTCCATACGGTTTGTCAATCCCTGAATAATTTCTTCAAATAAAAAGATAGCGTTGAATTTGCGTTTGTAGGCCCTAAGCATATTCTTTACGGCTGAAATATGCGGAGAATCCCAAACATTTTCAGCTTTAGCGCCGGCCAACAATGTCACTATTAACTCAGCCAAATCATCTTCAGCCGGACCGAAGTAAGCTTGTTCAAAGTCTAAAGAGTAAATCTTTTCCCCTTCTTCGTCGTATAAAAAATTTTTTAAAGTACAATCGCCACGTAAGAAGGTGCCTCTAGCTCTCTGAGGGGTCATGCTTTCATGAAATGCCTTTAACCATTCGCCCAAAAGTTGAGCCTGCTTTTCGGTAATAGGATTATGCATAGAAACTCCGGGCACAGGAGTGAAGAAAGCTATATCGGAAAACCTAGCAATAAATCCGGGAACATTTAAATCTAAGCTGTCAGCTTTTTTTAAGACAGCGATTTCGCTATCCATATCGCCCCAAACGTATTTTTTGGCAATAATATCAGTTTGCTCACCATTGACGAGAAGTCTGAGACGAGAAACTTGATTTTTTTTGCTCTCGTAGAAATAAACAGCTTGAATTTCGGTATCAAGCCCAAACACTTGTTTGACGATCGCCTTCCAGGACAAGGGAATAGACATATTTGAAACGCTCTGCATTATTGAAGATTATTATTCTTATCACTTGAGATCAACTACTTTTTTTTAACATTTTTACTATGTTGTATTATAGGCTAGTATTTTCAATTATATAGAGGAAATACAAATGCTTCTTTGATATCTAAACCTAGTGTTTAGGTTTAGACACCAATCGGCTTCTGTCTTTGCTATAATGCAAGTCGAAGAAAGAGTATAAAAAATAACAGACTTGACTGTTCGGTCTGAAGAGGATGCACTTTTGGAAAACAATTCGGATAAAAGACGTTCTTGGGCTGCGGTTTTACGCGACGCCTCAGCAAAGACTTTCAAGTTTATAAAAACTGTTTGTGGTTTTATTCCCCTTACCGGCATGGGGCTGGCCTATATGATTTTGCTGGCCTTAACCTTTTACTTTGTAGCTTTAGGGCAAGACGATATAGTCTGGATTTCCGCCTCGGTAGCTCTTATGATTGTCGGCATATTGATGATTTTGGCCGTAAGCATAGGGGCTATCTATTTGGCTATACATTGGAAAGCTAAGTGTGAAGTAGGATTGCCGGATATAAGCACTTCTACTATGTATCAATCTAAGTCAGGGTTAGAGATAGCTTTTTTGCCGGTTCCTTTCGTTAATATTTCCATCGAATGGCTCTATCCGGCAGAAGTTGAAGCCGAATGTAAGCAAAGTTTGTCTTCTGTAGCCGAATATATTACCGTCAACCATCGCTGTAGCGTAGAAAAAGTCACCCGCCGCTTCAAAGTGGAAGATATTTTGGGATTAGCTGACGTCACTTGGGTCAGCACTAAAAATGTTAAGTTTAAAGCCTATCCCAAACCAGGAGCTGTAAAAAGTAGCAGTATCACTTTAAGCATGGCTGGCGGCGAAGATATTTCCGATCCTTTCGGCTCGCCCCAAGGCGACCTTATAGAAATGCGCCAGTACGTTCCCGGCGATTCTTCCCGCTCGATTTTATGGAAAGTTTATGCCCGCAGCCGCCGCTTGGTTGTACGTATGCCGGAAAGAGCACTCACTGCTCAAACACGCACTTGCGCTTACTTGATATCGGGCCCCAAAGATGAAGCCAGCGCTTCTTTTGCCAGATCTATTTTAGAGTCCAAAATTTTGGGAGACAGCTGGCTTTTTGGCGCCGACGGTTGTGTCGGTACTACTTCTATTATGAGCGAAGCTCTAGATTTTCTGGCTTCTTCCGGAAATGTGGAATCAAGAGCCCTTTGCGGCTTGAAAAAATTTTTGGAAGAAGCTTCCAAACTCGGCTATCATAGCTGTTTTGTTTTTGTGCCAGCAGCTTACGGCGACTGGGTAAAGAGCGCTCTGGGAGCGGTCAGAGATACTCATCTTACTATTACCTGGCTTATGGGAGTCGATCAAAACCTAACAGAAGCTGAAAATGAAAAGAAAGAGCCATGGAAGAAATGGCTTTATATAGATTCTGACACGGTGCATTTGGAAGCTCCTTCCAAAATTGCCCAAACTTTACAAAGTCCCAATACTCCCATGATCTTATGCGAGACAGCCACAGGACGCATCATCAATAACGCGGCTGCTTATTTGCAAGCTCAGGAAAAGGCGGTCTAGTTACAATATGGACGGCATTACCTCCGAACAGAAAAAATCTTCTTTTGGCATAGGCACATTTTTGGAGCGCTCTTTTAACAGTTTGATGTGGGGCGTTATTTTGGCCATAAATGCTTCTACTATCTCTGTAGCGAATGGCATTTTCGGCGCCTTTGTGGGAGGGATTTTAGGTTTTTGGCTCTCTTATTGGCTTTCTTCTAAGCGTTTGCGCATACCGGTATTTGCCTTAGGAGCCATATTACTCGATCGCATTTTAGTCTATTTGGCTGATATTCCCGTCAATAGCGCCTTTGCTGCTTCTCTGTTTGCTACTCCGGAAAATGCTAGTTTATTTTCACAAGGGGTAGTTTGGTTTATAAATTGCCTCTTCTTGGTTATGGTTATCCATGCTATCAGCATACGTAAACCTTGGTTTGTCGCCGTAGAACTGATTATCGTAGCCAACATTGCCCTTTTACCTTTGTCGGCTCACCGCGACGGTTTTATCAGTCGCCCTTATTTCTTCGTCGATCCGCTCTGGTCCAGAGGCTGGGATCCCATTCCCTTCTTTATCGCTGCCGGTGTTATTTTAGCAATAGCCTTGGTTTTCCTTATTGTAGGACGCTTTAATAAACGCACTTTGGCCGATCTGTCCATTTTAATAGTCATCATTTCTTTAGTGGGAGTCTTTTTGCCCCTCAAAGATTTACATCAGCCTTTGCCCGAACAGCTTATGAGCGGCAATGCCAAAGGTGAACAACAAGAAGAGGCCAAAGGCAAAGAAGGTGGCAACAGCGGTCAAGATCAGCAAAAAGACGATCAAAATCAAGACCAAGACCAACAGTCTAAGCAAGATCAGCAAAACCAAGACGATAAGGATCAAAATAACAATAATCAACAAAATAACGACAAAGACAACAATCAAAACAAAGATCAAAACGACGACCAAAATAAGAATGACGATTCTTCAGAAGCTCCCAAGTCGAAGCCTGTGGCTGTAGTTGTCTTTAACGATGATTATGCTCCTCCGGAAGGTTATTACTATTTCCGCCAGGATGCCAAGAGCTTTTTTAACGGTCGCAAATTGGTCAACGACGTCTCCGGTCGTTATGATCACGATATTGCTTCCGGTTTTCCTCAGTTTAATGCGCCCAATCCCCTTACCCCTCCCTCGATAGATGCTACTAAAACCAAAGCTGTTAATACTAAAGTCAGCTTAATTGAAAATCACAGCAAGCCATTCGGCTTACTTAACCCTTTGGCTATGAGTGCTTCTTCAAATCCAAATAGCAGTCAGTTTGTGGGAGCTTACAGTGTAGATTCACGCTCTTTTACTGGCAAAATAGAAACTTTGCTCCAAGCTAAACTTAACAATCCGCAATGGTCAAAAGCCGATATAGATTATTATACCCAGCTGCCGAACGATAAACGCTATAAAGAATTGGCTTTAAAAATTCAGCAAGATTTGCCCTCTTCTTTCAAGTCTTTACCTATGGCCCAAGTGTATATTATGAAGCTGTGGTTAGATAAAAACAGCACTTACGACACTAAGGTAAGGATCACCGATAAAGATGACGTCGTCTCTAAATATCTTTTTGGTGATCGAATCGGCTACTGTGTTCATAATGCCAATGCTTTAGCCTATTTATGCCGTTCTATTGGTATTCCAGCCCGTGTAGCCGAAGGTTACGCCGTAGATGCCAAAAATACTTACGGCGGCTCAGCTTTGTTAATTATGAATAATAGCGCCCACTCTTGGTGTGAAGTATATATTCAAGGGCTGGGTTGGTATCCTATCGACGTTTCTCCCGAGCGTTCCAATGTAACTCCTCCGGAACCTCCAGATCCCGATTTGCAAAAAATGTTCGGTGAAATGGCCCGTGAAGAATCGGCAGACAAAGAAGGCGTGTCCCAAAAGCCAGTCGATATGCAAATGCAAATGCGCTCTTTGGTAAAAGCTCTGGGCTGGTTGCTGGCTATAGTGGCAGTTTTAGCTTTTGTTGCCGCTTGGGTACACAAAATTTATATCCACATGATGGCCCATTTGAGCTCAGGCGCCAAGCGAGCCGACTATGTGTATAAGGCAGCTTTAGTATCGTTAGCCGAAATAGGCATACGCCGCCACTACGGAGAGACGCGCGAAGAATTTGCTTCTCGCTGGGCCGATAAGGTGCCCGCTTTACAAAAGTTGACCCAATGGCACATACGTTGCCACTTAGGTGAAAATGCCCAAGTGCAATTCGTCTCCCGCACACCCTTGCCCAGCACTTCAGAATGCGCGGCTAATTATGCTAAGTTGAAGTCGGAATTATCGAGCTGTGCTCCTTGGTGGCGACGCCTTCTGGGCATTATCAATCCCTTTGCTTGGCTCTTTGTGCGCTAAAACGCAAACCTAATTATTTTTAACAAACTAATGTCTACTCAGACGGAGGAAACTTATCTTGGATAGAACTTCGCAAGCTAACCGAGCGGCTCGCTTAGATAAGGCTTACAATTTACTCCTTACCATGGAGTCGCGTTTAAAAAGAGCGGTGCGCGGTCGAGATCGCGTTATCGAACTTATCTTGATAGCCATCTTAGCCGACGGCCATGTGCTTTTGGAAGACTTCCCCGGTTCCGGAAAAACAACCTTAGCCAAAGCATTGGGAGATTCTATATATAACGATAATCCTGAGCCTCCGATCACTATGTTCAGGCGCATCCAGTTTACTCCCGACTTGCTTCCTTCCGATATTACTGGTATGACAGTTTTCGATCCTGATAATGGCACGTTTACTTTCCGTCCCGGCCCCATTTTCGCTCACGTGGTGCTGGCTGACGAAATTAACCGTACTTCTCCCAAAGTTCAGGCCGCTATGTTGGAAGCTATGGCTGAAAAACAAGTGACCGTAGACAATACTTCGCACAATTTAGGCAAGCTTTTCTTTGTAATTGCTACGCAAAACCCCAGAGATCAGGCTGGTACTTATCCTTTGCCTGTAGCTCAACATGACCGCTTCCTCTTTAAGATACGCATGAATAATATCGATAGAGAATCGGAATTGGATGTATTGCGCTCTATTCAAGAGAGACGCAATCCTCCGGGCAATGAATTTCCTATGGTGCCCAAGACGGCTATTTTGGACGCCCGCCAAGCTATCGATCAGTATATATACGTAGATGATCGCATCAACCAATGCTTGGTAGATATGGCTAACGCCGTGCGTCAGTCACCTCATGTCGCCCAAGGCATTTCTACTCGTAGCTTGGTCTTAATGTTGCCAGCTCTTAAAGCTTGCGCCCTTAAGCGAGCTCGCGACTATGTCACAGCCGAAGATGTCTCTTACCTTGTGCCCTATGTATTTGCCCATCGTTTAGAATTGGCTGCTGGAATTGAAGATCCGATTAAAGTCATAAGAGAATGTTGCAAAGGCCCTCTGGAAGCCTTGTGTCGCTCAACGCTTAAGAAATGATTTTTAGATCTAATGATCTGATGAAAAGATCGTTAGATCTGAAAATGAATTTGAACATATAAAAGCTGCTCAAAAGGAAAGAAATCATGCGTCAAGTTTTTTCGATTCGCTTCAATAGCTTGTATAGGTGCTTCTTTATCGCCATTACTTGGCTATTCGCTCTGTCCATGATCCCTTTATTAGGCAGCCCGGCCTTAAGCGACGAAAGCTCTCCCACTTTCGAAACTTTGAGTAAAGGCGATATCGGCGGTGAAGAGTTGTTGCAAATAGCCAACGATAGCAAAAACATGATTTCTTGGCGCAAATTTGCTGAAGAGAAACTTAAGCAAGACAAAGATTCTCCCGTCGGTCATGCTGTCTTGGGCGTAGTCTTTCACTGTGCCGAAGGTGATTTACCCAGAGCTCGTCACAATTTGGAGCTGGCCAAAAAAACTTTATTGCGCAGATTGAGGGGCTTCAACAATGGTAATGATGGCTCTCTGTTTTTAGGCGTCCAGATTCAGCTTTGCCAAGTTTTGGGCGAAATGGACGACTACAAAGCCAAAATAAAAGTAGTTGACGAATTAGCCAGTCTGCCAGGTTTTAGCAATTTTGCCGTAGATAAAGCTTGGCCCTTAATGAAATTGGATCGCGAAGAAGAGGCTCGCAAAGTTATTTCCGATGCTTTCAATTCTGGCAATATCAGCGCCAGAGAAATAGCCTGGAACAGCTTGGGAGCTCTGGAATCTGAGTGCGGCAATTATCAAGCTTCTTACAACGCTTTCCGCAACTTAGTCAATGAAACTAAAGAGAGAGGCAAAACTCCGGATCCGACTGTATTGCGTAATTGCGGAGAGACAGCTTTGGCTTTGGGACGCTTTGACGAAGCTGAGCAATTTTTTAATGAAGCTTCTCGCGTGCCCTTTAGTGACCAGGCTTACACCAATCCTTTTAACGATCTGACCAATTTATATATCGCCGAAGCTAAGTTTACCGACGCGGCCAGTTGTCTTAAAAAGACTTACGAGCGAGCCCGTGCCATGCGTCCATTTCTCTATCAGCAATTTATGGCTGATAATTTGCAAACAACCGGCGCTTTGCTCATGGAACTTGGTTTTATTCCCGAAGCTTGCGAGCGTCTAAAACGTTTAGTCAATCGTCCCGATCGTCAAGGAGGCACATCCTTAGATATTGACCAAGCTGAGGCCGGCAACTTACTCACTTGGTACGCTTCTTTAAAAGCTATGCGTGAATGTAAGCGCGAAGAACTTAGCTGGACACCTTTTTGGAAAAGCTTCAAAGTGCGCGGCCAAATCATAGCTATAAGTTACGAGTTGTGGCGTTCATCTTCGCGTATTCGCGCTTTAATCACTGAAAATAAACGCGTAGCCAGTAGTTTCCGCCCTTACAATGCACAATCTATTAGCGCAGACGAATGTTATAAGCCTTTGTTGATAAAAATTTTAGGCCCTGGTTTGTGTACTACAGCTATAGATGAAATATTTACAGAAGCTCCCGACAATTTGCCGGTAGAAGAGCCGTATCTTTTGTTGCACCGTGCAGAGATCGCTTATCAATTCGGCAACTACGATACGTCTTTAAAAAACTATCAAAAAGCTTTGAAAACATTACCTCAAGCGGCTCGTTTGGTGCGTTCTTTAGCTGCTGCCAGAGTAGCGCAATTGGCTTATGCTCGCGGCGATTTCCAAACTGCAGCCAATTATTACGCCCAGTTGATCACTTCTACACCTACTTCCATACGTCATATGGAAATAAGCGTACCTATTACTTGTCAGGGCGACGGCTCTTCGGCTGCCAAACAACTTATCAGCATGTTGGGACATTCTCCCCGCTTTAAGGTTACTAATACAGGTTTAACCATGCGCATACACTTGCAAGGCGGCAGAATGGCCGCTGAGCTTTACGGTTTAGATGGCAGTGTGCTCTCTTCTTCTTCAGTCAAATTGGAAAGTAGCACAAAAAAAACTGCAGAGAAATTGGCTGCCGAAATACATAATCAAACTTTTGCTACCAAAGTGTCCTTTAGCTCTTTGGGCTTAGATTCTTTGGATGGAGCTACTACTTCCGGTTCCACAGCCAGACAGCAGCTCAATGATATGTTTGAAAAAGAAAAGGAAATGATTGACGGCTAAAATAACAGGCAAAACACACTTAGCCGCAGAACGCAGGGCCCGGCGTTTGGCTGCTGTTTTTATAGTTAAGTAAAAGTAGCCAAATTGAGCCCTAAAAAAGATAGGAACATAACTAAAATGGAATTTATACAAAGTTTGCTCCACTATTTCTCTATAGAGGGAATACAAGATATTATTGCCTGGGGCGGCTTAACCATTCTGTTTATTATCATCTTCTCCGAAACAGGTTTGTTGGTAGGCTTTTTCCTTCCCGGCGATTCTTTACTCGTCGTATCCGGTTTTGTTTGCGCTACTAAACCGGAATTGTTAAATGTTTGGCATGTACTTTTCTGGTTATGCTTAGCCGCTGTTTTGGGAGATTCGGTAGGCTACATGATTGGCAAAAAAGCTGGCCATGCTCTCTACCAACGCGAGCAGAGCCGCTGGTTCCGCAAAGATCACTTACTTAAAACCAAAGCTTTTTACGAAAAATACGGCGGTATGACCATTATTTTGGCTCGCTTTATGCCCTTTGTTCGCACCTTTGCTCCTACAGTAGCTGGTGTAGCCGATATGCATTACCCTCGTTTTATTTCTTACAATTGCATAGGCGGTATAGCTTGGGTAACTAGCATGATTTGTGTAGGCTACTTCTTCGGCCAAATTCCTTTTGTGCAACAACATTTGGAAAAAGCTCTGGTTGGTATTATTATTTTATCAGTTCTTCCCGTGGCCATTCACGCTTGGAAAGAACACAAAGCCGAACAGGCTAAGGAATCAAGCGCTGCTTAATTTCTGAAGGTAAATTGTTTAAAGGTTGTTTATATCGTCAACTTTTGGCAATTTACCAGCGATTTTTTGTATAATGAAGGCCCTTTATTTATGAATCCTACAGCAGAAGATCCCATTATTGAGCTACATAACGTAAGTTTGATTTACCCTAATGGAACTAGAGCTTTAAACCGCGTCGATCTTTCCATAAAACATGGCGAGTTCGTGTTCTTAGTCGGTCAGACCGGTTCCGGTAAATCCAGCCTTATGAAATTAATTTACCGCGAAAACGATCCCACTACCGGATTGGTTTACGTTAACGGTGAAGAGATTAGCGATATGAAACGCTCGCAAATTCCTTACTTGCGTCGCCGTATTGGTGTCATCTTCCAAGACTTCCGCTTGTTGGGTCATAAAACGGTTTTTGAAAATGTAGCTTATGCTATGCAAGTAACCGGAGCTAGCCGCTATGTAATTCCTCGCAAAGTGACTAAAGCGCTCACTTTGGTAAATTTGCGTGAAAAAGCTGATCGCTTGCCTAGTCAACTTTCCGGAGGCGAACAACAGCGCGTAGCTATAGCCAGGGCCTTAATAAACGATCCGGTTATCCTTTTAGCCGACGAGCCTACAGGCAACCTCGATCCCGATTCTTCCTGGGACATTATGCAAATTCTCTCTAAGGTAAATGCTCGCGGTACCACCGTCATCGTAGCTACTCACAACCAACAAATGGTCGACGTTATGCAAAAGCGCGTTGTAGTTATGCAACACGGCGAAGTAGCTCAAGATTTATCTAGAGGCATGTACTTTACTACTGAAATTAATAAAGAAACTTTAGCGGCCGGAGGCTTTGGGTTATGAGTATTCCGCCTAAATCAGGATTTATCGATATATCTCCTCAAGCAGAACAAACAAAACTTGATCCTAGCGGCAGCAAATTAAAGAATGCCTCCTCGTCCCACCGCGCTGCTACAACCAAAGCTTCTGACACTAAGCCAGAGCACCACCATGACAAAGACCGTACAGTCTCTATGCCAGCAGTCAAAGAGCCGACAGAGCACCGCGAAAATAAAAAGACTCGCGAACAGACGCTAGTTATAGAGAGTGTCCCTGTGGAGAAAGAAGTTGAAGACGACGAAGAAGTAATCGTTAAACCTATTCCCATAGTAGAAAAGTTTTCTAATTCACTTTCCAAAACGCCCACAGTAGATGAAGTCTTGGACGAAGAAGATCTACCTCCCAAAAAAAGGCGCGGCCCTTCGGGAGGCTATTACTTAGAGTGCTTCTTGCGCGAAGTGCTCACCAACATGCGCCACAACCCTATGATGAGCGTGGCCTCTGTTTCTACCGTAATGATTTTGGCCCTTATTTTGGGCTTTTTTGTGTTGATTATTGCCAACTTAGAATCTTTGGCTGACGAGTTGGCAGGCGAAATGCAAATAAAAGTCTATATGAGCCAAAATTTTGATGAGAAGCAAATAAATAGTTTCAAAAGCGCCGCCTATGATATAGGTCATGTAACTAAAGTAACTTTCGTCCCTAAAGATGAAGCATTTAAAAAATTGCGCAAGCGCTTAAATGCCAAACTCGATTTAGATGATTTGGAAAGCAATCCCCTGCCCGACGCTTTTGAAGTTCCAGTAGACGATCCGTCTTTCTTGGAGCCTGTCGCCCACAAGCTGGCTCAAATAGATAATGTAGCCACTGTAGATTATGGCCGCGAAGAAGCTCAAAAGTTAATGAAACTGAATCATATCATTCGTATGGTTGGCTTAATTATTCTTATTATGCTTTTTGCTTCCAGTTTGCTTATCATCAGCAATACCATTCGCTTAACCGTATTTGCTCGACGCAAAGAGATCGATATTATGCAATTAGTGGGCGCTGCCGATTGGTTTATTCGTTGGCCTTTTATTTTAGAAGGCGTAACTCAAGGTGTAATCGGTGCAGCTCTGGCTTCAGTGTTGATAGATGTTTCTTATCGCATAGTGGTTCCCCAGTTGCAAAAAAGCATATCCTTTTTGCCTATTTTGCTTCCCGGTGCCATTATGCCTTATCTCAATATCGGCTTAATCACTATGGGCTGTTTAGTCGGCGCTTTGGGAAGTTTTATTTCCGTCAATCGCTACCTGAAAGCTTAATTTGAGGAGGTACTTAACTTGTTGAGTATACACCGCAAATTTAGTCTTTTACTCTTAACGATAGCTCTTTTCGGCCTTGGCCTTTTTTATTGGAACGCTTCTCAAGCTCAAGCCGATCCCAATTCGCAATTGCGTCAGAAAAAGAGTCAGCTAGCCGCTCAACGCAAACGTTTAGATATAATTAACGAACGCGAGCGCGATCTTTCGCGCCAATTGAGCGACACTCAAGCCGATTTGCAATACAGTCGCGAAGCTTATCGCGAAGCTAAGGCCAGCTTACAAGCAGCCGAAAAGCACTTGCAAAGCATTACAAAGCGCCTTGGCGAAGCTACCCAAGAATATACAAAAGCTCAGCGTGTTCTGGGTAAGAGGCTGCGAGAAATCTACTTACAAGGCGACGTTGGCTATCTAGTGGTGCTTTTAGGAGCGGAAAGTTTTACCGATTTTATCGATCAAACTTACTATTTATCGCTGATTATTGAAAATGATCGTCAATTGGTGACTAAAGTGCGCAGCCTCAAGCAAGAGCTGGAAGTAAAAAAAATTCAGTCTGAACGCACAGTACGCCAAATTAAAGATCTGAAAGACGCTCAGGAAAACCGTGTCAAAAAATTGCAACAAATTGAAGAGACGCGCTCTTCCTTGTTGGCCGATACCAGGCGCCAACGCGATTCTTTAAGTTCTTATGTCAGCGAACTGGAAAATAGTACCCAAGCGCTAGAAAACCAGATTCAGTCTACCGTGCGTCGCAGCCAAGTGATTATGCGCCCGACAGCCCCCAACGCCGGTACGCGCACTTGGGGCACAGGCCGCTACCTTACGCCGGCTCAAGGGCCCATTACTTCTCCCTTCGGCTACCGCGTCCACCCTATTTTCGGCACTATGCGTTTCCATACCGGCGTTGACATTGGCGCCTATTACGGCAGCCCAGTGCTCGCTTCTGATAGCGGCGTCGTCATCGATTCCGGCTGGATGGGCGGTTATGGTAATTGTATTATTATCGATCATGGCGGCGGCTACAGTACTCTTTATGCGCACTGTTCCGAGTTATACGTATCCTACGGCCAGTCTGTAGCTAAAGGACAACAAATTGCAGCCGTAGGATCCACAGGCAATTCTACTGGCCCGCACCTCCATTTTGAAGTGCGCATAAACGGTGAACCTGTCGATCCTCTAGGCTTCATTTAGCGAGCCCACATTTAACCAAAGCCAGAAAGGAAGGCCTTTATGCCCAAGCACTTCTTCCCCAGCTTCAATGTAAGAGAAAATTTTAAAATTAAGCCCAATAGCTTTACCACCAAAAATTTTCTTTTCAAGGCAGTTGGCTCATTAATTCTGGCTTTGGCTCTCAACGGCTCGCCTCTAAACGCAGCCGCCGCTACCAACACAGACGACGCCGCTGCACCTAAAGCGCAGGCCCCTTCTCGCCCTGTCTCTGCTTCAGCTCACTACGCCGAAACTTCGGCTCAAAAGCTTGACAATTTGGAAGAAGTGAGCTGCGACGTTTTAGGCCAAACTTTTAATATTTTGTTGGATAATGCCATCGAGCCGCCTTCTCCCCAAAAAGTTTGGCAATTTGTGCTGGAAGGGGCCCACGAGTTTTTCAAAGAGCGCAAGCTCGAGAACGCCTGGCTGGCCGAATATAAGGCCGATAGCGCAGACTTAGAGCGTTGGCAAGCTTTGCAAAATATAACCTCGCTCTATCGCCAAGCCCTCAAGCACTACCCCGAATTGGCTACAGATCCGCGCTTTACGGTTCGCTTAGCCCAAGCTATCACCGATTCAGCCGAAGACGTTTACACAGTTTTTGTCAGTTTAGACGAATATGATGATTTAAATAATTACCTCAGCGGTGACTATTCCGGCAGTTTGGGCGTAGTGCTCACTCCTAGCCGCGATTCTCAAGAGCGCTCTCACTTTGTGGTGGCAGCGCTGGCTCCAGATTCACCCGCTCTTAAGGTAGGTTTGCGCCAGGGCGATGAAATTATTGCTATTGACGATAAGCCATTAGCCAAGTTAAACCCTCAGCAATGTTTGCAACTTATGCGCGGCCCCAACGGCAGCCAGGTTTCTTTAACTTATGTAACCAACTTAATGCGTAAACTGGGGCGAACCGATAGCCGCAAATTGCTTTTAACTAGAGCTGAAGTCCATTTCCCGGCAGCTTGGGGACAAATTCTCTCTCTCGATTCCCAAGGACGATTTTCGGTAAAAAATCTTGACTTAAAAGCGACCTCCGATGAAGAAGCTGAAGAAGATGCCGACAAGCAAGCAATCTCAAGACAATCAACTTTAGAAGTCAGCTCAAACAGTTCCGTCCCAAAGCAGCCTCCTTTAAAAATAGGCTTACTCAGAGTCGATATGTTTAATGGTTCAACTAATATCGAAGCTGAACGCACTTTGCTTGCTTTGGAAAAAGCAGGGTGCCAAGGTTATATTTTAGATTTGCGCGGCAACCCCGGTGGCTATACAAATGCTGCTAGGGATCTTTGTTCCAAGTTTTTGCCCGAACATAGCCTTATAGCTTCGTTAGTTGATAAAAATGGCCAAAGCGAAAAGACTATTTATACTTATCGCAATAATCATAAAGTTAAGCCTATGGCTGTTTTAATAGATGGGCAAACAGCTTCAGCGGCGGAAATAACAGCCGGCGCTTTGCGAGCTCATAAAGCAGCTTTTTTAGTCGGTTCGGCCAGCTTTGGCAAAAACAGTTCACAAAAAATTTATAATTTTGAGTTCCCTCCGGGCGAAACTTCTGCTTGCAAAGTGACTTATACTCACTATCGGACGCCGGACAATTTGGACTTGGGAAAGTCTGGTTTAATTCCAGAATATCTAGTTCAGGCTCCTTTTGGCTTGCGTTATCAACCTTTGCAAGATAAACAATTGAAAAAAGCCTTTGAATTATTACAAAAGGAACTAATCAAGCAAAAGTAACCTTCCTCAGATTAAGATAAGGGCTTTTTTCTCTCTTAGCGAAAGAACCCCACAACACTTCATAAACTTTGCTCAGCCTCATTGAGCAGCTAAGTTTATGAAAAAAGCTTCTAAAATCAAACAAAAAAAGCGACAACAGTTTTTGAGACGCTGTTTCGCTCGCTAAGATAGCATATTTATCAACTGCGGCGGCTTATTACCGCTCCAGGTTCGATTCAGGAGAATTCACTATGAATTTAAAGCATACTTTCGTCCCGGCAGCCGCCGCTGCAATTTTGGCTATGCTTACTTCTCTGCCTGTAAGCGCTCAGCCTGAGCAAAATCAGGACGTCAGAGCTTCTTCAGCCAAACATTCTAGCTATAGTCAAGTGCTGGCCCAAAAAGCCAAACAAAGCAACAAGACCAAAGCCAAAGTCAGCAAAACGGCAGCTCAAAAAGCTCCTGTCAATAAAGTCTCCCAAAAAGACTTGGACAGCGCCTTGGAAATGCTCGACAAAGCTCTGCTCCTGGTCAAAACCGAAGCTAGAGAAAAGGCCAAACCTGGTAAAATTACCAATTGCGCTTTTGACGCCATGACCTTATTCATGGAAGACAACAAGCTTACTTCCGATTTCTTTAAGCAAATTGACGTCGACGCTACTCCTGAAGAAGCCAACAAAGCTTTGCGCTCTCAATTTACCAAAGCTGCCAATACCTACCCTCAGCTGATGAAGGATCAGATGCTTACTATGGCTGCTCTTAAAGGCATCATGAGAGCTACCGACGATCCCTATACTGTTTATATGACTCCCGACGAATACAAAAACCTCAACGAACAAATGAGCGGAGGCAATTTCGGTGGCATAGGTATCGTCATGGGCCTAAGCGGTGACGAAAAAGATCCAGCCGATAGCCGTGTTTTGGTAATCAATAAAGTTATGGAAAAAGGGCCGGCTGCTCGAGTTGGTTTACGCAATAATGATGAAATTACCCATATAAGTGGAAAATCTACTTACGGTATGAGTTTGGTGCAATGCTCTAAGCTCTTGCGCGGAGAAGCTGGTTCCAGCGTCAAGCTTACTATTCGTCGCCCTAGTTCCGGACACGTTTTCGATGTTTCCTTAACTCGCGAAGTTATCCATGTAGATACTTTGAAGCATGAAGTTATCGAACAAGACGGCGTAAAGGTTGGCTACTTAGCTTTAGGTATTTTTGGTGAAAGTACCAATGCCGAGATGGAAGCTGCCGTCCGCGATTTAGAAAAACAAGGTTGCCAAGCCTACATTATCGACGTGCGCAACAACTCTGGCGGGTACGTTTCTGCCGCTGTCGATGTTTGCTCTAAGTTTGTTAAAACTGGCAGCCGCATCGTTTCTATCGTTGATGGAGCCGATCACGAGCAAATTATTTACTCCCGCCCCAACTTACATTCTTCTCAAAAGCCTTTAGTTGTCTTGATTAATAGCAACTCGGCCAGTGCTTCGGAAATTACTGCCGGCGCCATTCGCGACTTAAAGCGCGGTCAGCTTGTAGGTGTAAAATCTTTTGGTAAAGGCAGCGTACAAAAGCTTTATCCTTACCAATTCCCGACTAACAAAACTTCCGCTTTCAAAATTACTACCGCCCATTATCATACTCCCGCCGGTCATGATATCCATAAAGCCGGTTTGAAGCCTGATGTGGAAGTAAAGATGGAAGACGAGCTCGTTTTAGAGCGTGAGAAGGATATTCAGCTGAAAAAAGCTCTGGAAATCGTAGCTTCGAGTGCCAAAGCTCAGCAAGAAGCCATAAAAAGCCAAGCCGAAAATGCTAAAGCTGACGATTCTCTCTCAGTAAGCAGTATCTTTGATGAGCTTCCTTATATTGAGAAATCTATTTCCGGGCCTTATACAATTACCAAGAGAGTTATGGATGTAAAAGGGGAAAATGTCGTCGATAACGTTACCGTAAAAAGCGCTGACGGCAAAGAGCACCATTTCCGCTTTATCATCCGCTCCAAGTTTGAGCAATAAAATAAGGTTAATTTAAAAAAAACGATCGGCCTCAAACAAATTGTTGAGATATTTTATCTTAATTTTTCAGTTTGAGGCTCGTTTTTGGGCTATGTCTTGATACTTAGAGAAAAGACTATGAGTAACGAAACCGCTGAAGAAAAACGTCATAATGCAGAATTAAATGAGAATTTGCCAAACTCCAAGCAAGAGGAAGCAATTCTTGAAAAAGAAGATCAGAAACAGACTACCGATCATCCTGCCTCTACTCACCGAGGCAAACTGAGAGCGACATTTGTTAATTTTCTTCTGAGCAGTATCATTCTAATTATGGTAGTGGCGTTTACTTTTGTTTGCACTCATTACCCAAGGAACTCAAAAGCGGTTCCAATTGATCTGACCGCAGCCAAAATAGACTTCAGCAAACAAAGCAAAGGTGCTTCTACCTCCAACTTTACAGTATCGAGCTCAGCTTTACGCTATTGTTTGGCTGCTATTCAAAAACAATATATCCGCGAAGTATCGACAGCCCAACTTGTCAATGGAGCTTTTGAAGGCATCAACTATTGCTTAGATAAATTCGGTCACCGCGATTTGGGCGTTGCTAAACTTGATGAAACAAAGATTGACAAAATGAGTGACAAAGAATTGCTCCAGTTACTCGACACAGAATTTGAACAAGCTTTAGACAGAATAGCGAATCTCCCCGACGATCAGCGTTATATTCACCGCCAGCAATTGGAAAAAGCCATTAAAACCAGATTAGCTGAACTTGACGCCAACGATAAAAAGGCCAAAGGGCTTAAAACCGACGTCCCTAACGACGACAAAGCGGAAAAAAGCGATACTGACAGCGGAAAATCTTTAGAAAAACAAGTACTTGAAGATCCACAAGCGGTCAGCCGTGATTCGGTAAATTCCGACAAAACCGAATTAGACGTCAATGATTCTGACGTTATAAAAGATGCTGATGGTAATCCTGTTCGTCTTACAGACAGTTATTTGCTATACGGCGCTTTAAATGGCATGATTTGTGCAATCAACGATCCCTTCAGTATGGCTTTGCCTCCAGAAGATGTCAAAGTATTACAAGAGCAACTCGGAGCCAGCGATTACGGCGGCGTGGGCATTTATCTGGAAGCGGATTGGCAAAACAACCGTCAACTTACCGTTATTGAGCCTATAGAAGGTACACCGGCCGCCCTTAAAGATGTGCGTCCCGGCGATAAAATTATGGCTATCGACGGCAAAAAAACCAGCAGCTTGGATATGGACACAGCTGCCGCTATGATTAGAGGCAAGGTTGGCAGCGTAGTTGTTCTTAGTATGCAACGCGACGGCAAAAATTTTGAAGTTGCTTTACAACGTACCAGTATTCACGTACCCAGCGTCAACAGTAAGATGTTGCCTAACAATATAGGTTACTTGCGAGTGCGCTTCTTTGGCTCCGACACAACCCAAGAGTTTGGCGTCGCTTTAAATGATTTGATTAAAGATGGAGCCCAAGCTATTGTAGTGGATTTGCGCAACAACGGCGGTGGCTACATAGATGCGGCTATTGGCCTGTGCTCTGAATTTTTCCCCAACAAGAGTTTGGTTACTAGCGTAGTTAATCCGCGTTTAAATTACAGTGAGCCATACTTTTCCAACTCTAAAAACAGTACCCAGTTGCCTTTGGTAATATTAGCCAATCGTTTTTCGGCCAGCGCTTCGGAAATTACTTCCGGTGCCATGAAAGACTACCGGCGCGCTTTAATTGTAGGTGAAACTACTTATGGAAAAGGCAGCGTGCAAACTTTGCAACCTTTAAGCGACGGAGGGGCTTTAAAAGTCACTATCGCCCATTACCTTACTCCCAAAGATAAAGATATTCATCTTAAAGGTATTACTCCAGATATTGAATTTGAATCCAGGCCCACCAACAAAATTGGTTCCGATAACGATTTGCAATTGAAATTAGCTATCCATGAAGCCAAGTTTATGCTTGATCACAAATTGTCGTCCGAACTTAGTGAAGCTGACATAAAAGCGGCCAAGCAAGATAGCGAAGCTTGGAAAAAAGATCCTGCTATTACCAAGCTTATAGCTGCCGATAAAGCCGAAGAAGCGAAATTGCGAGCTAAAATTGAGGAAGAAATAAAAAAAGACAGCAAAATAACTCGTGATGTGCAGTAGTCGGCGGCTCTGCCGATATTGCCAAACTTTGCTCTGAGAAAAAATTTATGTCGAGAAATAAAAGGCGGGCTGACGCAACTGGAGACGCTTTATTAGCTATTTCTTCTGTAAAAAAGCACCAGGAAGAGCCTACTAAATCAGAGGCTCTTCCTAAGTTGCCGCGTCCGCAAAATGTCATTACAGAAGAAGAACGTCCGGACAGTATTGAAAATATTCATCCTTTTTTGAAGGAAAAATTGGAGACTCTTCCTTCCTGTCCTGGTGTTTATCTTATGCGAGATGAGCGCCACCGCGTAATTTATGTTGGCAAATCGGCTTGTTTAAAAAACCGAGTCCGCTCCTATTTCCACTCTAAAAATTTGACGGAAAAAACTCGCTGGATGGTGAGTTTGGTGCGCAATTTTGATATTATGACCGTCAATACGGAAATGGAAGCTCTCATTTTGGAAAACGTGCTTATAAAAAAGCACCGGCCCTACTTCAATATTCTCTTCCGCGACGACAAAAGTTATCCGTATTTGGAGCTAACTACTTTTGAAAAGTATCCCCGCTTGCGTGTGGTGCGCAGTAATGGTAAATTGCGCGGTACTTGCTTTGGCCCTTATGCCGGCGAAGCTATGTCAGTTAAGCGCACTAAAAGTACCGTACAAAAACTCTTCAAATTGCGTCCTTGTAGAGAAAAGCTTGACAAAAAACGTGAGCGCCCTTGCCTTTATTATCATATAAATCTATGTACTGCTCCTTGCACCGCACAAGTAAGCGTTGAAGAGTATAATGCTCAAGTGGAAAAGGCGGCCAAATTTTTAAATGGCCATACAGGCAAACTGGCCGCTCAATTGCGCCAGGAAATTGCCGAGCAAGCGTCTTTGTTAAACTACGAAGAGTGTGCTAAATTGCGTGACACTTTACAAAGTTTAGAAATTCTCACCCAAAAGCAACAAATTCTTTTGCAAAGCGATTTAGATGAAGATTATATAAGTTTAGCTTATGATCAAAATCGCTCTATGGGAGCGGCAGTTGTACGTCAAGTCCGAGAAGGCAAATTGCAAGGGCAACAAAATTTTATTTTGGAAGTACGTTTAGACAATCAATATAGCGCCGATCTAGCCGATTTTATTCAGCGCTATTACAGCGAAAATGGCCACCCGCCAGCTCTTATAGCTGTAGAAACTGAACCTGAAAATATAGAATTGCTCCAAACTTGGCTCAGCGACTTGGCTGGACGCAAGGTAAAATTTGAACAGCCTCAACGCGGCGAAAAAAAGCGAATCTTGGCCAATACCCAAGAAAATGCTAGGCGTTTTCTCGATGACGAATTACACGCACCTTCACAGCGTGAACTGCGTCAAGAAGCTTTATTAGAATTGAAAGACGCTTTAGGTTTGCATAACACGCCTTGGCGCATGGAATGTTACGATATTTCCAACATTCAAGGCAAATTTTCGGTCGGCTCTATGGTTGTCTTCGAGCACGGATTGCCTCACCGCTCCCATTATCGCAAATTTAAGATAAAAGGTATGGATGAACCTAACGACTTTGCCATGATGAGCCAAGTTCTGGAACGTCGACTTAGCCATCTTTGCCGAGAGAAACAGCCTTCACCAGAAAATGATGGCGATAATTTGCCAAAGGAAGACGTAAGCTTAGACTCAATTCCGGATCTAATCATTGTGGACGGAGGCTTAGGCCAATTGGGCGTAGCACAAGCTATTTTAGAAAAACTCGGCTTAAGCGAAACTATAGCTTTGGCCGGCTTAGCCAAACGCCAAGAAGAACTTTTTATACCGGGACGTAAAACTTCTGTTTTGTTGCCACTCAATTCCAAAGCCTATAATATGGTAACTCACTTGCGTAACGAAGCTCACCGCTTTGCTATTACTTTCCATCGCAATTTGCGCGGTAAAGGCATGCTCCATTCGGTACTAGCAGATATTCCCGGCCTAGGCCCCAAATATATAAAACTATTGCGCACTCACTTTACCGATTTGGCAGCTTTAAAACTTGCTACTGCCGAAGAATTGCAGCGTTTGCCTGGCATTGGCAAAAAAATGGCCGAAAAGATTATCCAAGCTTTAAAAGAAAATGATTAATAGAAAAAGGCTAAAAATCGAAATATTGTTGATCAGCAATAATGCGGCGCACGTAGCTGCCTTTTTTATCACTAATCCAATCATTAAAGCGGTGAAAATCGGTATAGTCTAAATAGTCGGCAAAGACATCTTTAGGCATAGCGCCATAGACAACAACTACACGCGGAGCAAGCTCGATAAGCATAGCTTCCAAGCCTTTTTGGAAGCGACGCTTATTTTCTTTGCCTCTAATACAACCGTAAGTACCGATAGAAACTATGCTATTTTTTTCTACTCCCAAAAAAGCGAATTTCTCGCACTGAGGAGAGTAGCTGCGCTCGTCACCCCAACGAATATTGGGAATAACATAAAGTCCTTGAGATTGAAAGAAAGCTCCTACTGCCCTATTTAAGTAGGTATTGGCCATTTGTACAACCAAAGGCATATCTGTATAAAGAGAGCAATCAGGAGAAATAACTCCTTTAAAACGGCGCAACTCATCCAAGAATTTATTAGTCGAGCTCATAACGCTGGCGAATTTTTCGTCGTATTCATAAAAATGGACAAATTCGCTATAAGTAGTGGTGGATCGTCTCTGAGAAAAAGGAATTAAAGCCTCGGGAATTATGATACTTTCGGGCTTAGCAATACAAGGCATCTCAATTTTACCCTCAAAGAATGCCTTTTCTATTAAATAAGAGCTAAAAGCGTCATCCACCACACTTTTTTTCATACGCAACTAATCCTTCACTCTCAAAAGGATATTTCCTGCTTTTTACTTTAACGAACTTTATAAATTTGTCAATATATCCGATTAGTTGGCTATACATTATGCATATATTGGGGCTAAAGCTCACTTTACCACTACTAACATTCTCCTCTTTATGTATTAAAAACACACACAAATTGTTGACACATGCTTTCTCTTTGCAATATGTATATACAAATAGGAGTTGCTCATCTGATATACAGTTCAATTTAAGTATATTTGTATACAAAAGCTGTTTATTTTTAGCTTGTATTGTTTATGCTCTTGTGCTA
The DNA here is from genome assembly GCA_934636825.1 of uncultured bacterium. Taxonomy (GTDB): domain Bacteria; phylum Vulcanimicrobiota; class Xenobia; order Xenobiales; family Xenobiaceae; genus Bruticola. The sequence continues at coordinate 45,040 of CAKUBG010000014.1, forward strand.
ATTTTTAGGCGAAAATTTGAGGATATTTTTTATTATGAGCACACCGGCAGTTATCAACAATAATAATGAGCATATTGCGGCTGCTTGCATTTTGAGCTTAGCAGGCGGTTTTTTGGATATTTACAGTTATTTATTTCGCGGAGAAGTTTTTGCTAACGCTGTAACTGGAAATATAGTTTTTTGTGGTTTGCATATTGCCAACGGAGAGTGGGATGCTTGCTTAAAATATATGGTAGCCATCGTAGCTTATGCTTGCGGAGTTTTAGTGTCTGAATTTTTGCACCATAAAATTTCTGCAGTTCATAAAATAGGCTGGCATCAAAGTGTGCTTTTTTTGGAAATTTGTTGTTTATCCTCAATTATATTTATTCCCAAAGGCCATTTAGATTATCTTGTCAATGCCCTTATTGCCTTTGTTTGTGCTATGCAAGTAGAAACTTTCCGTCGTGTGCACGGACTGCCTTTTGCTTCAACTATGTGTACTGGCAATTTACGCAGCAGCGCTGAAGCTTTGTTTAAGTATATAGTGCACCATGATAAAAAAGAGCTCAACAAAGTATTACATTATTATGCTGTTATCGGATGCTTTATTACTGGAGCTATCGGAGCCACTATTCTTTTGAAAAGATATGGAGAAGCGGTCTTTTTCTTAGCTCCAGCTGCTTTGACCATTGTCTTTTTTATGGTGACAACCAAAAGGCAATTGGGAACGATTCGTCACTATATACGCGGACGTTTGAAAGAAAAAGAGTCCAATACTTTTCTATTCCAACTATTAGCTAAGCTCTTCCCTACTCAACAACTTCAACAAAGTAGCGAAATTAAGGAAGAAATTTCCGATCTTGCTGCCAACAACAAAATCAGTTAATTCTGTTTGGCTCTACTTGCAAAATATTTTTATCGTACCATTGAGAAAATTGTTCTGCCCAATAGGCATGAACTTTACCATTAGGATGGTTGGTGCCGATATTTTTCACCCTATATTCTACATTCATAGAGCGTGGATGATCTATATTTATATACTCAATACTTTTATCAAGTTTGACATCTTTGAGAGCTCCATCTTGCATATCGCTGGTGCTGGCAACTAAAAAACGGACATTCTTCTTGGCGCAAGCTTCTTGCATTAGCTCAATTAGCTTTTGCATAGCTTCCAAGCGCTTTTGCCAATGTTCGGCACTAATCGTTCTTTGATCAGGCAATATGGCCAGATCGTAAGTCATACCAAAGTAAACTCTATGGAGCCAATCTAAAGTAAGAAAATGATTTTGTCCCGGCCAAAGCAAAGTTGAATTATCAAAAATTTTATAACTGCCATCGGGATAAAATTTTATCCTCGGAGCTATACAATATGTTCTATTGATGTGTAAATCGCCTACTACTCTTTTTTCCACATTGCGAGCAAATTGTGGCCTGGTAGCGCAATAAACTATAAGATCGTACTTATTTTCTTTCAAAACGTCTTGCATAACTATTAAACTTTGCAAAGTACCATAACCACTCACTCCATAATTATCAAAAACTTCGTCGGGATATTGGTCGTTAAGCTTATAGACCATCGTCTCTTTATCATTTACACCTTCACCAAAAGTGTAAGAACAACCAAAGAAGGCCGTATAATGCCGACCTTTTTTAGTTAAATCGGAGCGAGAGACGCGCAAACCATCCTGGCCTATATTGATTATAACGTTGTAATCTTCTCCAGAATGGAAACGCGAATTTTTTTCGTATCCCCAACCGCAACGTTTAACTGCCCCTAATAAATTGCTAGGTATCCAATCTTCCAGAAAGTGCTTCCTATTTTGCTGCCATTCTAAAGTTACGCCTTTATGAGCTAAATAAAGTTCTGAGCAAAGAAATAAAGCTAAGCCCAAAATAAACATTTGTCCAAGCACATAAAATATTTTTTTCACGGCGCAAACCTACACTTTTCATGTCAAAACAATAAGCTGTTTTTCCCACAATTTAGGGGTTTATTCGCCTTCGCTTAATAAATGCGCAAATCATTCTCAAAAAAATTAAATTAAGTTGAAAATAAATATTTTTTCTTTATCTTTGCATTTTGAACAAAACTTCCACTCATTAAAAAAGGTATATATTAAAGGCCGCCAAAAAAAGCCGCGATTTTTGCTTGTATACTTGTGAGGTTTATTGTGAAAAGATTAACTAGAGACGAAGCATGGAATTTGTTGACAGAATATAATCAAAAGCCGGAACTACTTAAACACGCTTTAGCTGTCGAAGCTGTCATGCGCCATTTCGCTCGTTTAAATAATGAGGACGAAGACCTTTGGGGCGTAGTAGGTTTGTTGCACGACTTGGACTATGAGCAATATCCTGACGAACATTGCCAAAAAGTAGCGGAAATTATGCGCCAACATGGCGTCGACGAATTTTATATTCACGCTGTACAGAGTCACGGCTACGGAATTTGTGTAGATGTGGAGCCGCAAAGCTTGATGGAAAAAACGCTCTACACTATCGACGAATTGACCGGCTTAATAGGCGCTGCTTGCTTGGTTCATCCTTCCAAAAGCGTTTTGGATTTGGAAGTTAAATCAGCTAAGAAAAAATTTAAAGATAAGCGCTTTGCGGCCAACGTAGATCGCGCTCTAATTTTGCATGGTTGCGAGATCTTGGGCAAAACCTTAGATGAAGTTATCAAAGAAACTATCGACGGTATGAGAGAAAACGCCGAAGCTATCGGCTTAAAAGGCAACATTTAACCCTTAGTAGGCGCAGTTTTTCGTTAATATCAGCTACACAGCCAAAATGTAAAACTGCGCCTAATTTGTCATTATGGATAGTGTATTCAGTTAGCTGGAAAGCACAGTCCCACATTTGTATGTCGTTGTAACGATTCAATCCCAGACTTTATAAACTCCCATGATTCTTTGTAGCCAGCTACAACTGAGAAATCAGAATCTAGCATAAAACGCCTAAATTTTCCTACATTGGTTCGGTAATATGCAGCGAATTCATGTGCGATATTCTCTTTTTCAATGTCAGAAATGTTGAGTTTATTGTGTAACACATGATCGAGATTACATGACATATAAAAAACACGGTAAGAGATATTCCATAATTTCGAACATAAACACAGTTTATTTAAATTGTTACGCTTTTGTTCATTGCGAGACAGAATGTTTGAAACAGAAGATGTTAGTATATTTGATGTAGAGTAAATAGTTTTCGTAATTTTGGAGTTTTCAACTACACACTCATCAGGGACATAAGCTCCATCCATATCAACAATGTGGATTATTTCTTGAAAATCCTGATTTGTAAAATGATTTGCTTTTGCATATTTACGCACTTCATTACCAAGTTTTGCTAAAATATTTTCTGGCTTAATACCCCTATCAGTGGTGATGTCTTTATGCATAATGTGAACATACACGCTGTTATTATCGAAAATTTTACAAAAAAGCGTTCCTAACGCCTCATCATCAGACGGTCCTTCAACAATTATAAAAACAACCTTTTTACGCGCCAATTGAATCACCAGCTTCTTTCAATGCAAAAGCAATATCATATCTGTTAGTCGGTTCGTAAACAGGCTCATCTTGTTCACCAAGCATAATGTCTCGATAGTAGAAATCACGTAAATTATTATTGGTTTTTAGATTTTTTAAGCGAATATAACGTTTTTCAGGATTCGTAGTTGTAAAAGCAATAAAGCCACGATCTAAAGTTTCTAAAGGGCGCAAATTATGAGAAGTAAAAATAAGTTGCCCTTTACCTTTATCAGCAATAATACTTAAAAGCTCACCTAAAAGGTACTCAAAAATGCCCGCATCAAGCTCATCGATAGCAACCGTTATTGAAGGTTTATTATATACACCAATAAGTAAATTAAGCACTGAAATAATTTTTTTTATACCTTCAGATTCATATTGCAAAGGAATAGATTTACTGTTTTTCAGTGACATGAGTTGAACACAACAAACTTGGACACCATCTTTTTGTATCTGATTTCCAAGCTCTTTAATTTCTATTTTTAATCCAGGAACAATTTCTTGCAAGACAATATTCATAGAAGATATAACCTTGTGAACAATACTCATAGCTTGCTCAGGTATGAAAGAAACGCCATTTAATTGAACTAACAAATTACCAGTGGCAACTTGGCCTTTTTCTTCGTAAGAAAAAGAAATAGGTAACGCGTTAATGGAAATTAAACCACTATTTCTGGTGTCAATAACAAACAGTTCATAATTTCCGTAGTAAATTAAAGCGTTATACATATCAAGATAGCCTTGATCTTGACATTGTTCACGGATCTTAGTTACAAGCTCTCTAGAAAAAATAAAAGAACGAGAAGTGGCTGCAGCTATTTTTTTAGTTACCAAAAGATCAGTTTGAGCCTCTTCTCTACCGATAAGAAGTTTAAATTTAGCAATCGGAATAAACGCTTTTTCAGTTCTTGTATCAATCCAAGAAGATAATTTTTTCTTTTGTTCACCAACTGTAGAAGATACAGACAAAGTTTCATCAAACACAGTAACCTTGTGTTTATAAACTTGCTCCATATTAGATACGTTTTCGTCAATATCTTTACGGATGCTAAATTCATAAAGAACGGCATATTCTCTAGTTTTTTCCGCATCGCATACAATTTTAAACTTGAAACGAAATGAAGCTGCACTAGAGTCTACGTTAACGCATTCAGCAAAACTAGAGGGAACAGGCTGCCCCGTAAGCAAACATTTTAATAGAGCAATAGCCTCAATAAGAGCAGTTTTTCCGGAACCGTTTTGACCATATAATCCTAAAATACTGGAGTTATATTTCTTTCTGGTATTATCAAAATCTAAAAATCCGTGCTTAACATTCTTAAAATTAAAAATTTCAACACTATCAAGACGAACAGCACAGCCCCTCATTAGATTATACGCTCCTAAATATGACAATGCCCTATAATGAAAGGTGTCATAGACTATTTATTAAGTCTAATAATGATACAAAATGTATCAAAAATCCTTTTTGTCAATAGTTTTTTAACTAGCCTTATAGTTCTTTCAAAATGTCGATAAAAATCAATTTAAGCGCCTAAAAGTCCGAAAAAACCGCAAAAAGAAAGTTTTCCACATTTTAACCGTGCGCAAATTTTGCGCAAATATCGAGCGGAAATTTAAAAGCCTAGGCAGTAGACAAAAGAAAAGCCCTGCCGTATCTTAACAGTGTGGTCAGCACGAAAAGAAAGGACAGGGCTAAACTTTTTGGCAATAAAAGGAAACATTAGACGACGGGGGCCTAATACCTTTCAAGTAAGGATTTATTTAGGAATTGATAGCGACGGAAAAAGGCGTTCGCACTGCAAAACCATACACGGGACAGAGCTGTCCGCCAAAAAATATGCCAAGGAGTACATAAAAAAACTCAATGCGGAAGATCCTTACCTTGGCAGTAATTTGTTGCTTTCTGATTTTGTCGATTCGCAGAACGAAAGGGATCGGGCAAGATTAGCCGCTCAGACTTTAGTTCATAAACATGGGATCCTTGAAAGGATTAAGCTTTTTTTTAAAGGCATTGCCCTAAAAGGCATTACTCCTTTAATGGTTGAGAAATTCGCTTTTGCTCTTGAGTCGAGAGGGTTAGCACCCTTAACTATTAGAGGCTATTTTTCGATCCTTTCCAGTTTGTTTTCAAAAGCTAAAAAATTAAAGCTAATAAAAGACAATCCGTGTGAAGGGATCGAGCTTCCTAAACAAAGTAGGAAAAATAAAACTATTCCTTTGAGCAGTGAAGAAGGCAGCCGCTTTTTAAAAGCTTGCGACAACGTCAAAGGAGGAGAAGTCTTAAAAATGGCCCTTCTAACAGGAATGCGACCTGGCGAACTTTTGGGGCTCACATGGGCCGATATCGATTTTAATAAAGGAACAGTACAAATTACAAAAGCCGCTAAGCACACAAAAGAGAAAGGCGCTTTTTTAGACGAACCCAAAACGACCAGCGCTCGCAGGTGGATCTACATAGATATACCTTTGATAGAAATGTTAAAACGGATGAAAAAGAGCTCTTTTTCAATTTTCGTATTCCCCAATAGGAAAGGCCAATTAAACTATCCCAGCAAATTAAAATACCTTTTTAAGAAGGTTCTAAAAATCGCTAAGATCGATCGCTACTTCAGACTTTATGATCTAAGGCACTCGCACGCGTCCTTGCTATTGGAAAAAGGGATCCCGATCCAAGCTATTTCTGCCAGATTAGGGCACGCTTCAATAAATACGACATTGTCATATTATGTACACGCAAGACCAGAGCAAGGGCGGGCGGCAGCAAATATTTTAACGGATCTTTTTGCTGATACCTATACATGGCGCCCGAATATAGAAAATGGCTCTATCCCCACAAAATCGGACTTTTTACCTATGAACGATACGGCAGAGAAAACGAATAAAAGCAGGCCTATTTTTTCAGAGGGATCCGCTTTTATTCCAATTTTGAGCGGGAATGATTGGCAAAATTCAGAACAAAGCAAGCTAAAAATCCCAATTTAACGGACTTCCTGCCTTGTGAAAAAAAACGGATCCCTGCGGTTTTTTGTTCAAATTTGAGCCCTTGGCTAGCTTGCTTTCCTTAGCTCTGCGGACGTCTCTGCCTGCGGATGAAGAGCAATAGGCTACCCCTGGCAACTGCTTTGCCCTTATGCTCTGCCCTTGGCTAGCTTGCCTAGCCTTAGCTCCTGCGGACTGCTCTGCGCACGGATGAAGGCTCAATAGGCTACCCTGGCAACTGCTTTGCCCTTATGCCGGCCCCTTGGCTAGGTATTGATTTTACTATTTTCTGACCTGTAAAAAATGGAAATGCTTGTAGGCACGTTTTGAGAGAACGGGCCTATTTTTTTTGTTTTTTTGTGTTTTCGTTTTTAAATTTGCGCAAAATTTGCGCAAAAGCCAAAAAGCGAATACGGAAAAGCCCTATTTGTCGGCATTCTTGAAAAATTGTTATAATTCTATAAAAATTATAATAAATTTTTTGGCCAAAAATTGCCCTCCCCAAAAGCCCAAAAACACGGCTTTTTTAATTTTTGGCCAGGGGCAGAGCAAAAGGGAATTTTTAACCAATTTATGCTTTTTCAAGTTTTGCGAGAAAATAGGGTGCTTTCGAGAATTTTCGAAAATAGGCAAAAACGTCAAAAATTCAATACCTAGGCAACATAGCTAAAATCAACGCCTAAACAACATAGCGCAGGGCGTTCTGTTTTAATTTGCTGACGTCTCTGCCGTTCTCTGCGTGCGGATGAAGAGCAGTAGGCTACCCTGGCAACTGCTTTGCCTTTACGTTCTGCCCTTGGCTAGCTTGCTTTCCTTAGCTATGCCGGCCTAATACTGTTCAATGTGTAAAATATCACTACCCGGGCCCTAATCATGCCTATACGTGCGAATACGTGGCCTCTACGTTGATTTTTATAGGCTAGTTTGAAAGTTAAAAAACAAAAGAGCATAACCAGAGCGGCAGCCTCTCTCTGTTGCCTGCGGACTGCTCTGCGCTTTTGTGTTTTTGCTCTTCATCAGCACGAAAACACAAAAAAACGCCTTTCACTCTGAACAGTGAAAAAGCGCTTTTAACTGCTATTAAATCCCTGTTATAAGGCGATTTTAACTGTTAATAGCCTTTATTTTATTAGAAATTTCTATCAAGTCGGAAGTAGTGAGCTTTTTTAAGTTCTGTACCTTCTCCAATTTCAGCATAAGAACAGGGCGAGCAGCGTTCCATACGTCTGGAGACACTCTAGCTTTCAAATATGCCAGCCCTGTTTCAATGTTCAAAAACAAACTAGCTATCAAAGAGAAACGCTCTGCCCTCAGTTCTTCTTCTTCTTCGTCTCTGCCCGGATGAAGTAACAAGGTAAGCAGTGAAAAAGAATTGCAAAGCAGATCCTCTATTTCCGGATTTTGCGTATCCCAATATTTAAAATATTTTGCCCTTATATCGTCCGCTCTTAATTCGTCCATTTTTTACGCTCCTTTCTTAGTTCCTAATACCCTGGCAATATAGGCCAGTTGTAGGGAGTCGTCAGTTTTCGGTTTAATTCTGGTTATTAAACTGCTAAAATAACGCCCGTATTTATCGGCTCTAATGCCTCCGCCTAAGGCTTTTCTGACAATATTACCAAGGGTCAAAATGCTAATCAGTTCGTCATCTGTTTGCTCTTCTGTATAAGCTCTCTTTAGGCGCATAAGAAAGGAGCTCACGTCTCTTGCCAGATTGTCGGCAGTTTCTTCTGACCATATGAAGCCGGGCGGAACGCTTTCAATGGCGGCAGCAGTCCTTCTTAGTCCTTCGGTTATGCGCTTTGCCGTCTCCAGAGGATAGCGCAAAAGGCAGTTTGTACAGAAGTAACACGGGCCCGCTTCTCCACCAATTGCCGCCTTAAGGCAGCCCGTAAAAAAGCCACGGGCGGAAGTATTATTTTGAGTTTCAAGCAAAGAGTACAAAGCAAAGCGCTTGCTTTTGAGCATTGCGATCTTACGAATGGCTGCCGCCCTATTTATGGCTTTTCCTACCACGTCGAAAGCGTGATCGAAGCAGAGGCCGGGTATTCTTTCCAGAATCGGCGTGCTGATACAGTAGGCAGGTGGGCTCCTTATTAGCTTTTCTAGCTTTCTTTGCCGCTCTTCCATCCCCGACCAAAAGAAGACGGGAGCCTGCTTCTCTGTTAAAAAGCCGACCTTTGAAACTTTTTTCAGTATAGGGAAAACTTTTTCGGTACTCACAAACAGGATAGCCCGCTTGCAAAGCTCTTTATCTATGTTTAGAAGCCTTCTAACGTCCGAAGTTATCGACTTTGCCGCGTCCTCAAAATTGAAGAATGGCTGATACCTTACGAACACGTTTTCCGGGATCCGTGCTTTATAGTCTAGCAAAGGTATTTCCTTAAATTCGTTTCTTACTAGATAGGCCCCAACAATTGATCCGGGCGTTATGCCACTGCCAAGGACAATTTTATAAGGAGCTGACAAGGCGAAGAACTTAGGAACGATACACGCAAGTAAAGGCCTAAACTTTAGCCATTCTGCCGCCAATTGGGCTTCTTCCAAAACGACTAGGCTAAACTTATCAAGTTCTGCCCGGGCCATTCTGTCGAATTTTTCAGCCGTGATAAAAGTAAACTTCTTCACCGCTTCCGCTTTGTTCGATACGCCTAAATTTAACGCACGGCAGCTCCTTAAGGCTTCATATACGCAGGCCTCCGTGGGGAGGATGAAGAGCGCCCGGCCTTTCACCATGTAGGCAGTAATTTTGGCAAAGGTGCTTTTCCCGGCCTTCGGTGCCCAATTTAGATAAACTTTATGGCTTTTGAAGAACTCTGCCAGTCCGTTCTTTTGGTCTTCGGTAGGCTGAAGCTTGAAACGCTCTGCTGCCGCTTGTAGTTTCTTCGCATTGAAGCCAAGGGCAGAAGTAGACTGCTCTGCGGACGTCTCTGCGCTTTCTTCGCTATATAAGGCCTTAATAAGCTCTGCCATCATTGGAGGAGACCTCCCAAGGCGCTTTTTCTGATAAAAAAACGCCTGCCGTTCTCGCTTCTGATAACGCTTCCGTTCGGAAGAGTGCCACGACTGATCCGGCCATATAGGGCCTGCGCAGAAATGCCTAAGGCCTCCGCCGCCTCCCTAGTGCTTAGGAGCTGATCGCCTTCGGTCAATTGAAGCCGGGCAGCAATAGCGGGCAGGGCTTGAATGATCAGATCCAAGCTATCGAGGATCTGGCTTGTGCTGATCGTGCCGTCCTCTACGTCTCTTCTAAGCTTTTCCAGGGCTTCTATAGCATTTTGCCCACGTTGCAAGACTTTTGCCTTTTTGTTAAAATCGGGCATAGGAAAGGTACCCCCTTTCTTTGCCCTCTTGCGTTCCCGGGTTGATTCGCAAAATAACATAGTAGGAACGCCAGGGGGCTTTTTTTTGGAGTTTTTGAGTTTTTCTAGTTTCTTGTGAGCTTTTATCAGTGGTCAGCTAAAAATAAAAAAAGCTCGCAATTTTGCGAACTTCTCCAAACATAAGCGAAAAGGCGAAGGCTGCCGCCCGTCTTCTTTATCGAGACCGGCCCGGCCTTGGCTTTTTATATAAGGTTGATTCGCTCTTATAAGATACCAACGTCGCGAGAATCAATCAAGAGGGCAGGAGTTGTTTTTCATTGAGTTTAGATCAGAAATATTTCAAAGCTGAAGATTTTAACGAAGATCTCAATTTAATTTCCGCGTATTGTGGCTACTCTGCCGCTTGCTTGATAGCAGAATTTTTTGCCGGGTGCTCTTTATACATTGGTGGCGAAGCTCTAAGAAAAGCCAAGGAGCGGGCCATCATAGCCGGGCATAAGGCAGGCCAGTCTGTAAATAAGCTAGCCTTAGCTTTTGGCTTTTCTAGCCAATGGGTATCAGAAAAAATTAAACGCATGAAGGCGGAGGCAGCCAAGGCGCAGGGCAGTCTGTTTTAATTTTAACTGCTGCCGTCTCTGCATATGGATGAAGAACAAAGCAAGAGCTATAGGCCTTGGCTATGCCGGCCCTTTGGAATTGCTTCAATGTGTAAATACACTACCCGGGCCCTAATCGTGGCTAGAAATGCAAATACGGGCCCTCTGCGTTGATTTTTATTTATAGGCCAGTTGGCAAGTTAGCAAGTTAAAAAGCAAAATCACCAGAGCGGCAGCTCCCCCCTGTTTATTGCCTGCGGACGTCTCTGCGCTTTTCTGCGCTTTTGTGTTTTGCTCTTCATCCGCACAAGTTGCCTGCCGTGCCCGTCCGTTAATAGCGGCACGATCTTTTTTTCTGCCGCCGCTGATACCGTTTTGCTTTTGTTGCTACGTTCTGCCTGCGTTCATTTATTGGGTAAAGAGTCTAGCTATAAATCAGCCGTTAAATATTCGGTGAATTCTTTTCCTTTTCTTGACCCTTCCAAGAAATTAAGGCAAGCAGTCTTGCCTTTGGTTTCGTTTTTACTTTTGGCCTGCGCTTTGTTCGGTAGTGAGTTGGCATAGTTCAGAGGAAACTTCTTGGCTAATGCTTTTGTCTGTTGTTTTGTAGATAGGTATCAGTAGAAAATGATAATTGAGCGGCAGGCTTTTTGTTCGAAAAAAATTTTTTTCCAGATTTTGAATCTTTTCTTTTATATTTAAATATATATATTATATAACTATTATAGTGGGGGTTATTGATAATAAATTGATAAAAACTTGCTTTTTCCTTGAAAATTCGGCTTTTTTTAGTGCTTTCTAGCCTGTGGAAAAATAACGCCATTTTTTTCCAGATTTTTAAGGAGTAAACGATCATTTACTAGCCCCAAAAGTGGAAAAATGGCCAGTTATCCACAACCCCAATTTTCTCAAAAAATACCTCTTGATTATCAATAAGCGGCAGCCAACAGGGCACGAAGTCCGAAGGCACGGGCTTTTCTTCAATTTAGGCCTTTTTTGGCCTTGTCCAAATTTTGCGCAAATGAAAAACGTTTACTAGCCATTTAATTTAGGCTTTTGCGCAAATTTTACGAAAGATTAACAAACGACAGAAAAGCCCGAAAAAGCCGGAATTTAGGCCTTTTTGAATGGTAGCATTTTGAGCGGTTCTTTCGTTTATTATAATTCTTTCAAAATATCGATAAAGTCGTTCATACCAAAGGCGCCGTCTAGGGCTTTTTCGGCCTCGGCAAAGACCATAAAGTATTTAAACTTATCGCCAGCGGCTGCGCTCCAGGATCGGCCTAAATTGATCTTTAACTTGCTGTCTTCGTTAGCTAAATGCTCCCCTTTAGTTTCAGCTAAAACAATATTTCCGCTTTCCGTTTTGATAATAAAATCTGGATAATGTTTAGTGAATCCGTTTATGAAAAAACCAGTATTAGCTAAATTGCGATGCCACCAGCGGATATTATTTAAATTAGTGAGTCGAAGTACCAATTCAGTTTCTAAAGAGTTCATTTCTTCTTCGGCTTTATAAAGTGAATGAGCATAAGCCGAATTGACTCTAGTTGGAGCAATAGCTATAGGCAATTGATAGGCAGGATGGCAAACAATTTTACCTGCAGCTAGCTGAGTATTGAAAGCCTTTTTATAGCGTTTAGCTAAAATATCTTGGATAGTTTGCTTTATTTTGTCGGCATAACGCAAAGGATTTTTTTCTAAACTTGAGAGCTGATCGCGAGTCATACTAGCTACAATGCGCCCAATATACTCTTCTAAGTGTTTTGAGCTTACCATATTCAGACGGTTAATTTTCTCTAAAATGATAGCTTTACAATAGGCGATCCTGCGCTCGGGAGGAAGAGAATCGAAATATTCTTTAAATATAGCTACATCATTGCTTTTCATCATCAGAGCTTTAGGCAAACCGCCCTCACCTTCAATGACGTCTATTTGCATTATTTCGTCTCTGTCTTCCTCAAAATCGATGCAAATATTTTCTTGTTTAAAAGAAATACCCTTAACTAAAGATTCTCGCTCTAAAAAAGCTTCTCCATCTTGTTCAAAAAGGGAGCCTTCAGGAATTTTTAAGAAAAACTGAGGCAGACGCAAATTTTCAATATCTTCGCGGAATTTGGCCTTAACCGGATAGGCTTTAACTTGAGCGCGAACTTCACGAGCCGGAGTTCTGCCTAAGGAATAGCTATTTTTAGAGGCAGCTTCCAAAGCTTTATCATAAGAAAGTACAGCTTGATTTGCTTCTTCAAGCATAAGCAAGGCTTGGCTTTTGGTTTGCTCTTCACCAGAAATAGCCGCAACTTTTTCCGCTTGGCGACGCTCTAAAGCTTCACTAACGCTGGCACTATCAAAGTTGCCAAAGCCTTCAAAAAATTCCTCATCATTTTCTTCTGCTGCCAGCATGCCAGTTTGACTATTAGTTACATTTTCCGCTTGGGGAAGTTCAGGAATAGTCAAGCTCATAGTCATTTGGCCAGTAACTTGAGCAGCTGATAAAGAAGCTTGATTAGACAAGCGATAATCTTCATCACTAAAGCCGGCGTCATTTAAGCCTTTGACAATGCGTTTTATCGTTTCTTGGAAATTTTCCGAAGACGTCAAAACGTAAGACATATTTAAGGGCTTTTCGATATTGGCAGCAGTATAAGGCAAACGCAAAATGCGACCCAAAATTTGTTCTACATCTATTTGACTAGTGCGGTTAGCTAAAGAAGCCAAAATATAGGCAAAGGGACAGTCCCAGCCTTCTTTTAAAGCGTTGACTGTAATTATAAAGCGAATTTTGCACTTGGGAGAAAGCAAATCGACATTTTTCAGCTCATTAACTTCGGAAGTGCGAATAGCAATTTCTTCAGCGGGAATACCTACTTCAACTAATTTTTGACGCAATTTTTCAAAAGTAGCCGCCTCTTCTTTGCCTTTGGGTTGAGCTTGGAAAAGCACGATAGGCCTAATGTAGCGCCCGGTAGCTTCTTGTTGCTTTTGAGCAATTTCTTCTAAATTGCGGCGCAAATCGATAGCATCGACCAACACATCTTCTTGCCTATTGCGGTTATAAACAATAACTGGCAACTTTACCATATGTTCTTTTTTAAGCTGGATAGCGTCAGTATAAGAAATAATATTGCTTTCTTTTTTAGGCGTAGCTGTCAAATCGAGCACAAAAGCGGGATTAAAGTTTTGCAACATTTCCCAGCTCAATTTAGTGCGGGCATGGTGACTTTCATCAACAATAATAACCGGATTTAATTGGTTAATAATTTGGAAAAGGGCTGTTTCATCAGCTTTAGCGATAGGATTTTCCGGAATGCCCAATACTTTAGTAAAGATAGCCAAATTGGAGTTTTCTTTATAAGCTTTCAAGCCTTCTCTATTGCTGCTGCGGAAAGAATCGTAAGAGAGCACCATTATGGAAAGCTGTTCATTGACAATAGTTGGATTAAAATTTTGGCCATTAAGCAATTCTTGTTTGCTATAGACAGAAACTCGGCTAAAAAAATCGGCGTCTATTTTTTGGCGATAAGGATGGCGCGGATCTTTAAGAGCTTTGAGAGTTTGAGTGAGAATAGCTTCAGAAGGAACTAACCAAACGACAGCTTTTATTTTTTGCGGAGGCAGAGCAGCAAAAATAGGTTGCAAAGAGGCACAAGCTAAAATAGTTTTGCCACCGCCAGTAGGAACTTTAAAGCAAAGATTAGGTACGCCTGGCAAAAGATCTTGATATTGGCCTAAATTGGGAGCGCTCTTTTCTTCCCAGAAACTAGCAAAAGCCTTTATATAATTTTTTTGTTCTTGCATTATTTCCAAATAACGCTTTAAGTCGGCAATAATATCTTTTTGATAAGCTTTCAATTCCATAGTGGCAGCAGCTCCCTAAAATTTAGCAATATCGCGGGGAATTTTCTTGAAAGTAATATTAAATTGGGCCAGCTTTTCTTCACTTAAAGAGCAGCAATCGGCATAAATTACGTAACAATCGGCACGCTTTTTAATAGTAGCTAAAAAGTCATAATCTAGCGCAGTAGTCTCTCCCGACTCGTAATAGAAGTAATAGTCGGTATCGTTGTGGCTGCCTAAATAATACTGATTAGGATTAGCTAGCTTTTGATAAGGCTGGTTAGTTTCACTAAACCAAATGCAACGGCGAATCTTTTCTGGCTCAATTTCTTCATTTAGGCCTTGCTCGGTAAAAAGCGGCTGGCCAAGTTCGTAATAGCTAAAACTGCCACCAGTACCGGGCGTAGCTTTGTTGCCTTCACCATAGCCTTGAATAACGCGCTTTACACGCTCGGCGGTGATGCTGTCGGCATAATCCATCATTTCAATTAAAATAAAACGACGCTGCCCCCCGTCGGCTTTATTCATATTTAACACTGCATGAGCAGTAGTCCCTGAGCCGGCAAAGGAATCGAGCACTAAAGTATCCTGATCGCCAACAATTTGTAAAATACGCTCCATTAAACGCGGCGGCTTAGGTGTATCAAAAGGAGAACGCCCGGCAAAGATAGCTTTCAAAATTTTGGCTGCTTCATCAGTGTGGCCTACTTCCAAATGCTGCCAAAAATTGGTAGGCAACCTGCCACCTACATTTTCTAAGTAAGTTTTACGACGAATACCGCCTAAACCGTTTTTGGTAAAGTAAAATTTGGGCCACTGGCCACGTTTAAGCACAATTTCAGCTTGCTGCCTGGCAATATTTAAAGGTTCAGATAAAACTATGCCTTGCACGCCTACACGAACTTGATCGGCAGCAAGGCCACAAACGCTGGCTCTAGCTTCTTCATCATGTAAATCTTTAAGCTCATATTTTGCCCAACCGTTCATTATGTCCAGCATTATATCTTGGCTATAGCGCCAACAAGCACGATCACTAGGATAGATCAATTCGCCGGTAAAAGGATGCTGAATAGCATAAACCATACCTTGATGGGTGGCTGCTCCTGGAGCAAAAGGATTGTCACTTGTCCAAAGAGCAAAATCATTATCGGGATTTTTATATTTTTTATCCATTTCCGCAGTGCGCGGCAATTTATTGGGGTTCCAACCTGGCTTTTTGCTGTAAGCTAAAATATATTCTACTTCGGAAGGTATGCCTTTAGAGTCGTTGCGAGTGGAATAAGTGCGTTGCCAGGATATATTGCTAATAAAACAATTAGCGCCAAAAATTTCGTCACAAATAAGCTTCAAATTGGCTTGTTCGTTGTCGTCAATACTAATAAAAATAGCGCCATCTTCAGCTAAAAGCTTATGTAAAAGCTTTAAGCGCGGATACATCATACAAAGCCATTTGTCGTGGCGGCTTAAATCTTCGCCTTCTTTGCCAACTACTTCACCGAGCCATTTTTTTATTTTGGGATCGTTTACATTATCGTTGTATATCCAACCTTCGTTGCCAGTATTGTAAGGTGGATCGATATAAATGCACTTGACGCGCCCTTCGTATTGGGGCAAAAGAGCTTTCAAAGCTTCCAAATTATCGCCATGAATAACCATATTTTGGCTGCCATTATCTTCTTGGTGTTGGCCTAATTCGTCAAAGCTATATTGCCTTTCCAACACTCTAAAAGGCACATCCTGGTGATGATTGATAACTTTTTCTTTGCCTATCCACTCTAAAGTTGGCATTACGATAATTCCTTAAGCACAAAATTCTTTTCGCGCCAATATATTACTGCCACCAAGCTTCTTCCCTGCCCCATAAATGGTCAAGTGCCAAAAATTGCATCTTTTTTGTGCGTTGTATTATATTTCTTGTGCAAATAGCATATAATAACAGTGTCAGTGGAAAGGAGATGATTTCATGGCTGGAACTACAACAAACATCAGCATCCGGATGGACAGCGATCTGAAGGCACAGGCCGACGCTTTGTTCTCGGAGCTTGGCATGAATCTCACCACAGCTTTCAATATTTTCGTGCGTCAATCGATCCGGGAAGGCGGGATTCCGTTTCAAATTTCCATCAATCAGCCCAACAAAGAGACAATTGCCGCCATGCTGGAAGCGGAAAGGATTGCCAAAGACCCATCTGTAAAAGGCTATAACGACCTTGATGAGCTTTTTGCTGATCTAAAAAAGTGAGAAAGAGACAAAAAGCAAGTTAAGCCCCAAATTATGTGTAAATCATCTAAGACCCAATTATCAACCACCATAGATGGATGGCATTGTCAATAATTCTATTTTATAAGATACTTTGCAATTTAAAATAAGATACTCATAAAGTATATGGTACTATTAACACATGGGAAATCTTTGTATCCTAGATCTGTAGAAAGGAGAAAACCACATGTATCTTACTGTAAAGCAACAGATAAAACATCTGTCCAAGGAAGACTATAACTCTGTTAAAGAACTATGTCATGTGGCTAAAAATCTTACAAATGAAGCCATATATAATATCCGTCAGTATTACTTTACAGAAGGTGCATTTCTTAAGTATGAAAAGAACTACGCTCTTTTAAAGAGCAGTCCTAACTATAAAGCTTTAAACTCCAATATGGCACAGCAAATACTTAAGGAAGTGGACGGCTCTTTTAGATCGTTCTTTAGTTTGCTAAAACTAGCTAAGCAGGGTAGATATGATTTTAAGGATTGTAAGTTACCACGCTATCTTCCCAAAGACGGATATACAACATTAATCATTGGATTTGTAAGACTAAATGGCAATAAACTGATTCTGCCGTTTTCAAACAGTTTTAAGAAAACACATAAAACTGTTGAAATTGTCATCCCACCAATACTACTTGATAAAGAAGTAAAAGAAATCCGGATTATTCCCAAAGCAAATGCTAGGTTCTTTGAAATTCAATATATCTACAAGGCGGAATGTATTCAAAGAAATCTTAATAAAAACCATGCACTGGCTCTCGACTTGGGAATAAATAATCTTGTAACTGCTGTATCAAGTGATGGAAGCTCTTTCATTATTGATGGAAGAAGACTGAAATCTATTAACCAATGGTTCAACAAAAAGAATGCACGCTTGCAGTCAATTAAGGATAAACAAGGTCTTGGTAAAAAGACTACCGATAGACAAAAGGCGATAGCTCGCGATCGTAACAATAAAGTGAACGATTATATGAACAAGACTGCTCGTAAAGTAATTGACTACTGTATTACTAATGATATAGGCACTCTTGTTGTAGGCTACAATGAAACTTTTCAAAGAAGTTCTCACATTGGTAAACGTAATAATCAAAACTTTGTGAATATTCCTTATGGTAAATTACGTGCCAAACTTGAATATCTTTGTGAACTCAATGGTATCATATTTGTAAAGCAAGAAGAATCCTATACATCAAAAGCAAGTTTTTGGGATATGGATACGATACCGGTCTATAATAGCGATAATCCAGAAGAATATCAGTTTAGCGGTAAAAGAATACATCGTGGGCTTTACAAAATGGCAAACGGAAAGACATTTAATGCTGATGTAAATGGTGCATTAAATATTATGCGTAAAAGTAGCGTTGTGGATATGAATATCCTATACGGTAGGGGCGAAGTGGACACGCCCGTAAGAATAAGGGTTGCCTAGCAATAGGTGGAAACTTAAATATCAAACTTCTTAAATAGGAGCGTTAGCTCCTTAGAAGCCCACCACCTTTAGGAGATGGGTAGTTCACTAAGAGCAGCTAACTCACGCTTTCGACCAATAAACACTAAAGCACCGCCTACTTTTACTTACACACTTATTATATTTACTAAATTATATTTTAGTCAATTACGATTTAGTTAATTATGATTTACTAAATTACGATTTTATTAAGTATAAAAAGCACAATTGGAAGCGTTTTCCAACTCGCGCTTATAATACCGGCCTAGCAGATTACCCCTGAGTGTCGACAAAACAAACAAACAAGCGGACATTTCATAAGCGGTTGCGAGAGTAAGGTATAAGTGTTCAAAGTCTCCGTTTCTCGGGTTTAACTGGCTGCGTTTACGCCTATAGCAAGCTACAGGCGTATGAAAGCCTTTCGCTTTGCTATAGGCTAAACTCCGCTTTAAATATGCCGAAACGGAGCCTTTCAGTGTTTGTAGGTTTCGCCCAAAGCTTCCGGCCTAGATTGCCGGCGTCTGCTCGTAAACGAGCAGCCATACCGTCAATTGGCCGAAGCTAAGGACTACACTGCGTTTGTTTGCGCTAACTTGTTGGCATTTCTTGGTGTGACTGGTAACAATGTGGCTTTAAAAAGGCATAAAAAAAACGCCCTGCCTTGCGACAGAACGTTTTTTTCTTTTGAAAATATTTTGAACAGCAACTTCTAAATCAAGCTTATCATCGTGTAAGCGATCGACCTAGAGGTTC
>CAKUBG010000015.1 GCA_934636825.1 uncultured bacterium
CGGAAACAGTGGCGAATTGAAGGCGCAGAACATTGGACGCGCTGTTAAGCGCGGTCCAGTTCAAGCCTGAAAGAGCCGCTGGTGGAGCTAGCCAACATGAACATGAGCCCGCAGCCAAAACTTATACTAAATGGCTAACTGGCGGGCGGAACACTATCAGCGTCTCTAAGCTAAAAACTACGCAACCAAACATGTTACGCAATGCGTGTTGGCACTAAATTGATAGCCTCGTTGATTAGTTCGTTATATCCCTCCTCGAAAACGTCGCTAGCGCGATAAAGTTTTCTCCGGTGGGTATAACGAACATTTTTGGCGGCTATAAATTTCATTTAAAATCGCCGCGCTTTGTCTACATTAAAGATTAGTCTAAGCCAATAATTGTGAAAGGCACAAATTTAGGCATCTCAACCTTAAAGGCGCCAACTTTAATTTCGTGACCAGTAATACTAGAGAGCATCTCTACAGTATATTTATTGCTGCCATCGTCAGCACGTTTAATAGTATCAGAAGGACAGGCAGGTTCATTTTCTACAATAGCTTCGGGATAATCGTTCTTGCCAACCAAGCTTTCGTCAATAAAGAAAGGCTTGCTTTGGTAGGTTCCGTAACTCCAATCAGTAAGTCTGAAACGACCTACAACATATAATTCTAAAGTCTTATTATAATGGCCATATGATTCAGCATAGGCCAACTTATCATCATCATTGTACCAGGCGAAGCAAAGCTCGGGCTCGGTATAAGAAACGATTACTCGATTGCTGTCAGTAAAATCGCCGTATTTGGCAGTTACTGTATAGCTATCGCAAGTATGTTCTGCAATAGTGCCAGTAGCAACTAAAGTACCATTATTAGCTTTAAGTAAAGGCTCATCGGTACCTTCGCTAAAAGCGGCGGTCAATTCAACTTCGTTAATAAGGTCTACCCCTTCGGGCTGAGGGCCTTTGCCTTCTTCATTGGTGTAAGTAGCGATAGCTTTCATAGGCACTTCATCAAGGCCCAGAACCAAATCGCCATAAAGTCCTTCAGCTTCTACAGTCTTTTTACCTAAAGTGGCATTGGGGATCTCTTTGCCATCAGCGTCGACTTTAGCGATATAAGCAATACCGAAGTTTTTGTCGGTTACAGTAATATCTTCGTTAGCAGGGCTAAGCTCAATGCCGTTGACTGTTTGCTCAGTAACGTAGATAGGATCCTCTACTGTATAGGATACAGCAGAATCTATAGTGGCTTTAGGAGCGACTGTACCGTTGGCAGCAGCAGTAAAGTTGCCATAAATTCCACCTTCAACAGCCGTAAGTACTACTACTTTTTCATCGTTAATATCATTCAAATTGCTGAAAGTGGCAAAAGGAGTTAAATCGTAGGTATTTTCTGTATCACCGTTGGGAAGAAGCTCAAAACTTAAGCCAACGCCTTCGCCGGGCTTAAAGACAGACTTATCATCACCAGTAACTGGATCGAAAGAAGTTAAACTAAGTTCATCATTATCTTGGCCTATACGATACAAATCAGGATTGTCAATGATAACAGTTTTGCTACCCTTCCAATCGATCTTGTTATAACCTACAGCTACAAGTTTGTCATCTTTATTATAGTAGGCAGCAGAAACGCCTGAAACTCCGGCTACCAACTGGCCGACTTCAATATCTCGCTCTTTATTGGTACTTTCATGCTTAAATTCATAAGCTTTAGTTGCATTGGTAATAAAGTCTTTATTGTCGATAGTGCCGTAAAAAGCATATTTCACTTTGACAATATCGGCTTGTACATCGGTGCGACCTAATTCTTGAGCTAAAGAATTGTACTGGAAAATAACTTTATAGTCGGTAGAACCCAAAGGATTGGGAGTAGTAGATCCGCCATCGCCGCAACCACCGACCAACAGGCCTACGCCTACGCCAACAACAGCAGCTAATGTTGCAAAATGAAATGTGTTCTTATTGCTCATTATGTAAACTTCCTTAATTGCTTCACTTTGTAAGATTACGCAACTGCTAAAACTGCGCAAATCCGTGCTACCATATGTTATTAAAACCGGCAGCATTCGAAAAGTTCATGCATAAGCGCTTCTTTACCTTTAGGGGAAGGCGTAACACATGGCATCTTCTTCGACAGCATGTTCTATTTGTTTAGCATAAATACCATAAGTACAGCGTGGACATTTATCCACATTTATGCTGCGCATTAAATCTAGATGAGCTTGTGACCCCCAAAAATCGAGAATTTGTTCAGGATTGGGATAGTGAGCCCCCAAACGGAAATTAGCATTACCTCGCCAGTCGTTGCATAAATAAACATTGCCGTCAGCACCACATTGAATACACAATGGAGCTGAAATACAGCGCGAAAAACTATGCTCGACATTAAAAGTAGGACTAAATTTGTGACGTACACCAAATACTTTAAAGCTTTCAGTTTGCATGGCTAAGCACTCTTCTAGTTGCTCATTTACTTCATCCATATCAAAATTGAGCACTTGGGACTGGCCTTCAATATTTTCCGACGCTGCCGGGCGAGCATGGAAGTGAGCTACGCCCAATTCTTTGGCAATAGCGCAAGCCGCCGCTATTTCATGAGTATTTTCAGGATGAATTAAGTATTTAACCGCCAATTCGCATTGCAAGCCTTGCTCGCGCACAATATCAACAACAGAAGCAATATTATCAATAACTACATCAAAAAATCCCGGATCGACACATTTTACATGACTGAAGCATTCAGGAGTAGCTGCATCTAAAGAAAAGCCAATCCAACGACAAGTTTGAGCTGCGGTCTCGCGTTTTTGCCTAGTGTTCATGGCAATACCGTTAGTAATAATAGCGCTCTGGCGGCCAGACGACTTTATATTGCGCAAAACATTCCATAAAGCAGGGTTTAGCGTAGGCTCTCCCCCGCCGGCGAAGCAAAATCCCTCTACTCCCCATTCAATAAGGAAATTGCACAAGCGCTCCAAATGTTCTTCGGTCATAAGCTGAGAAGCCAAGTCTGTATGCAAAATGCGTCTGGAATTGCACCAGATACAATCTACATTGCAAAGGTAGCTCGGATCTATGCTAGCCTCAACCGGAGGCGGCAGAATATCTTTAGCGATAGAATCGTAGTGTTTTTTATACATTAAACCCTTCCAAGAATTAAAAGAATTGAAAGGATCTGTCCACTCTGTACGGTTCATATTTTTTCCTTAACTCAGCCTAAAAATACAAAAAGCCCTAAAAGCCCGCTTTTTGGCGGCTGGGGCTTTCAAGGCTTCTTGCGTTCTAACCTACCGAATTACTGGTGACGACGCACGAAAATACGGACTTTCGGGCCTTTCTTCACAAATTCAGTCTCTACAGAGTTGGCATCAGCGGGAGCGGCTTCGTCAGTAGTCAAACTTAAACTCAGAGTATCACTCATAATAGTCTGACGGTGAGCTTCGACAGCTTTGAGTAAATCATCCCAAGCGCCCTCAAGCCAAGTATCGATACGATCATTGATCTTGAAGTCGGAGCTCTTACGCAATTCTTGAATGTTGCGTACCAAATCGCGAGCCAAACCTTCTAAGCGCAATTCTTCAGTAATAACCGTAGAAACGGCCGCAATGAAAGAGCCCTCAACAGAAGCAGCATAGCCTTCGGGAGATTTTACTTCTACCAACAAATCGGCAGGAGTCAAAACTACTTCGGTTCCGTTAATATCAAGCTTAACTTCTTTGCCGTCCAAAGATTGTAAAGCAATTTCTTTAGCCTTTTCGCCGGAAAGTTCTTTGCGAATGGCACCTAAAAGCTTGCCATAGCGAGGGCCGACAGTAGGCAAATTGGGCTTGACAATATAGTCCAAGAAGTTTTGCTCAGCACTGATAAACTTGATAGCCTTAACATTAAGTTCATCAAGTACGTAATCGCGGAAGCGCTCTACGCTGCGGCGGTCAGCTTCAGTAGTAACGCCAATAAGCACTTCAGACAGAGGCTGGCGCACTTTTTGTTTGGAAGCTACACGAGCAGAACGACCGATAGAGATAATTTGCATAGCCGTGTTGCCATCTTGCAAGAGCTGAGCATCAAATTTGCTTTCATCAAACTCGGGCCAAGAAGCTAAATGGACGCTCTTAGGAGCTTTAGGATCTACGCTAGGCACCAAGTTGCGCCACACTTCTTCAGCCAAGAAAGGAGTGAAAGGAGCTTGCAACTTAGCCAAAGTGACTAAACACTCATAAAGAGTGTGATAAGCGGCCGAATCGTTTTCCCAGAAGCGACGGCGGTTTAAACGTACATACCAATTGGAAAGCACATCGACAAAGTTTTCCAAATTTTTGGCAGCTTTAGTTAAATCGTATACGTCTAAATAGTCGCTGACAGCCTTAATGGTTTGCTGCAAACGAGCCAAAATCCACTTATCTAAGTCGGTATAGCTCTCGGGAGCGGCAGGCACACTTAAATCTACTTCGGCCACATTGGCATTTAATAAGAAGAATTGCCAAGTATTCCACCAAGTGCTCAAATGTTTCGAAGCTTCGGCTACCAATTCAGCAGAGAAACGGCGGCTCAATTCAGGCGGAGCGGAAGTGTAAAGATACCAACGAATAGCGTCGGCGCCCTGAGATTGTAAAACGTCCCAAGGATTGACAACATTGCCGCGACTCTTAGACATCTTTTCGCCTTGGCCATCAAGTACCAAACCATGACAAATAACGCTCTTGTAAGCGATTTTGTCAAAGAGCATAACGCCTAACTGATGCAAAGAGTTGAACCAACCGCGCGTTTGGTCTAAACCTTCGCAAATAAGATCGGCCGGGTAAGACTTTTCGAAAAGTTCTTTATTTTCAAAAGGATAGTGCAACTGGGCAAAAGGCATGGATCCGGAATCGTACCAGCAATCGATTACATCAGGCACACGGCGCATAGTGTGGCCGCACTTTTGGCACTTAAAGGTAATTCTGTCTACATAGGGGCGGTGAGGATCGAAATCGGCAGCATGGATATCAATATCTTGCTCGGCACGCTCGGCCAATTCGGCATAAGAACCGATGGTTTCGCGCTCGCCACATTCTTCACAAGTCCAAATAGGCAAAGGAGTGCCCCAATATCTGGTACGAGAAATAGCCCAGTCTACCAAGTTGTTGAGCCAATCGCCATAACGACCGTTCTTAATGTGAGCAGGATGCCAATCGATCTCTTGGTTCTTTTCAATTAAGCGCTTTTGCAAGCTGGTGTTGTTGATATACCAAGAATCTGTAGCATAATAGAGCAAAGGAGTGCCACAACGCCAGCAGTGAGGATAAGAGTGAGCATACTTCTTGATACGGAAGAGTAATTTGCGCTCTTTTAAGTCTTCCAAAATTTTGGGATCGGCTTCTTTGAACCACAGACCAGCCACAAAGTGAGCATCGTCGCGGAAATGGCCATCAGTTTTGACAGGGTGAACGATAGGCAAATCGTTCTTGCGACCAACATCCAAGTCATCAGCGCCGAAAGCCGGAGCGATATGAACAATGCCGGAGCCGTCTTCGGAAGTAACAAAAGAGCCGCTGACTACACGATGGCCGACTTTTTCACCGAAATCGTACCATTTATAAGGAGCGTTATACTTGGTGCCAACTAAATCGGAGCCCTTAAAAGAAGCTAAAATTTCCGGTTCGGGAGCTTCAGCTTCTAAATTTAAAGCTTGACGCAACAAAGTGCGAGCCAAAATAAGCACGCGGCCATCCTCTAGCTTGGCGGCCACATACTCTAAGTCGGGATGAACACAAGCAGCTACGTTGCCGGGCAAAGTCCAGGGAGTGGTAGTCCAAACTAAAAGGGCACTTTCGGCGGGTAAACCGAGCTTTTCCGGCTCACTTAAAGGGAAACGCACATAGAGAGAAGGATCTTCCACATCTTTATAAGCGGAGCCAGCTTCAGCACTAGAAAGCGGCGTACCACAGCGAGCGCAGTACGGTACCACTTTGTAGCCTAAATAGAGCAAGCCTTTTTTCCACAGCTCTTTTAATGACCACCATACGCTTTCGACGTAGTTGTTGCTCATAGTCATGTAGCAATTGTCTAAATCTGTCCAATAAGCAATGCGCTCGGTCAATTTGCGCCAAGCGCCTTCGTAAGTCATTACGGAGCTGCGGCACTCTTTGCAAAAAGGCTCAATGCCGTATTTTTCAATAGCTGGCTTACCGGAAAAGCCTAAGCGTTTTTCGACTTCAATTTCTACAGGCAAACCGTGGCAATCCCAGCCGGCTTTGCGGCGTACTTTGAAACCGCGCATAGTCTTGTAGCGAGGGAATAAATCTTTATAAGCGCGAGCTTGGACATGGTGAACGCCAGGATTACCATTAGCGGTAGGCGGGCCGTCATAAACGACAAATTCAGGAGCGCCTTCGCGTATCTCTAAAGACTGGGCAAATATATTTTCTTCTTTCCAAAATTTGAGAGTCTCTTCTTCTAGAGATGGCAAAGAGGCGCGAGGATCCACATTGGGAAATCTGGTGTTCATATTTTAACCTCTGGTCTTGATATTTTTATCCAAAAAAACGGCCCGCCCGAATTTAGGCTTCCCTTTTACTTAAAAGAGCCATTTTCCAAGCGACCACGTCAAAAAAAGCCGCTACCCCACCGCTATAACAAACGACAAGAGAGCTTAGCTTATTATCTCTCCTATTTTAAATTGGGAGATGCAAAAACCTTGCGAAATATAGTAGCAATTTTATGTTCAGGGTGCAAGCAACAACCGAGCAACAAAAAAGCGCCGCACTCCGAGCTAAGCCCAAGGAGCGCGGCGCCTTCTAGGAAGCTAGACCAGCTTCACAGTTTTTCTTACAGCTTACAGGGGCTGAAGAGAAGTTCTGTAGATAGTCTCTACAATTTCACGACCGTTACCGGAAGGAGCGATGTCTAAAAGTCCACTCAAGGAAGGAGTGGTATAGACCAAATCGGTGAGCTTATCTACATCAGCTTCGGTGAAACCTTCGTCGGTAAGTTTCTGAGGTACGCCAACGGAAACCAACCAATCCTGTACGGACTTGGCAGCCAAGTAAGCCTCGGAAGCTTCGCCAGCTAAATCGGGGTTGATAGGAGCCAAAATATCGGCCAAGATGTGAGCTCTGTCTTTGTACATAACGTTGATAACAGAAGGCAAGAGCATAGAGAGACCGAGACCGTGAGCCAACTCAGGCTTTACGCCACTGAGAGGGTGCTCCAAAGCGTGGGTGTAGTGGAGCATACCGTTATCGAAGCAAACGCCAGCGATCATGGCAGCATAAGCTAAATAGTAGCGAGCTTCCAGATCTTCGGGGTTTTGCAAAGCCATAGGCAAATACTTGTGGACTAAGCGAACGACATCACGGGCCAAAGTAATTGTATAAGGAGAAAGCACCTTAGAAGTGGCAGCTTCAACTACGTGGTTGACAGCGTCAATAGAAACGTATCTGGTCTGGTTGGGAGACAACTTAACCATAAGCTGCGGATCGTCGATAGCAAACATAGGATAGATGCAATCGTAAGCGATAGCGGGCTTGAAGTTCTTCTCGGGAACGGTGACAACAGCGAAACGGTTGGTCTCGGTGCCGGTGCCGTGGGTTAAGTTGATAGAGACAATGGGAGCAGCCTTCTCGGGTGTGAAGGTAAATTCATAAATATCGTTGGCAGTTTTGTCGGGATACTCTAACAGAATAGCCACGGACTTGCCAGCGTCGGTGGGAGAACCGCCACCAATAGCGATAACGGCCTTGGCGCCAAACTCACGAGCCATCTGAGCAGCTTCATTTACATGGTGAGTAGTGGGGTTAGGCGTTACTTTATCGTAGTTGATATAGCCAATGCCCGCATCTTTTAAGGCTTTCTCTACGTGATCCCAAGCACCGGTAAGCTTATAAGCACGGCGACCGGACATAACGATCACTTTATCTACGCCTTTGGACTTCAAAACTTTGGAAATATCAACCATCTTGTCGATAGCGCCTACACCAAAGTAAACGGTAGTCCTAGTTCTAATCTCTTTAACGTCGTAAATATTAACGTTTTTCTCGAACATTTAAGCACTCTCCTACGTTTATTTATCCCCATCCCCTAATCTGAAAGTTTCGCTTTAAGCTTTCTTTCCCTTCCGCATTATAAAAAGCAAATTGTTAGAAAAATATATGCAAAAAATATATTTTTCGCATATATTTGACATCACAAGCGCAACACATGAAAATACTACCCTAACTAATCAAATTAAATGCTTAGTTTGAGTTAAAGAAAATCGAGCCAAAGGCAAGCAAAACAATTTAAATTAGCTGATCTAATAAAGCCTGACATCCTTCATTAACATCTTGCCAAGTGGCTTCAAAATTGCGTGTATACCAAGGATCGGCCACATCACCGGGGCGCTTGGTGTAGTCCATTAGCAAACTAAGTTTGCCTTCTGGATCGCCGCCGCAAATTTGAAGCATATAGCGCATATTAGAGCGATCCATACCAACAATATAATCAAATTCAGCATAGTCATCACTATTCATAGTACGAGCTCGTTTACCAGCGCAACTGATACCTTTAGCAGCTAACAACTTGCGCACCGGCGGATATACAGGATTATTATATTCTTCGTCACTAACGGCTGCCGACTCAATATGGAAGACGCCGTCTAAATTATGTCTAGATACAAGATCTTTCATTACAAATTCCGCCATAGGCGAGCGACAAATATTGCCGTGACAAATGAATAAAATTTTAATCATAGTCTTTATTTTAACCTTAGTCTTTATAGTCTATATGCAAATGACGATTTTTCAATTTATGGGTAGTTCCTAGCAATAAATTTTCAAAAAATTGCTGCAAATACTGCGTTGTAGCGTGGATTCCGTTGGGCAAATTGTTGTAATTGGCTCTCACTAAGGCATTGCGAAAATACCACGAATTGTGAGCAAAAATATCATTATCAAGGCTAAAACCAAAAGTTCGCAAATACTTAATAATAAAAACGGCTGTCGTACGAGTATTGCCCTCACAAAAAGGATGAATTTGCCACAAGCCGACGGTAAACTCGGCTAGATGTTTTACACTTTGCGCAAGACTATTTTTGCTATAAGGGAACAATTTTTCTTGAGTAAAATCATAGTCAAGAGTTTCCTGGAGACTGTCGCAAGGGGCATAATAGACAGTATCCCCGTTAAGCACCCACTCTTTTTTGGAAATATTGTAAGTTCGAAACTGACCGGCATGGCTAAAGACTTCAGCAAAAAGGCGTTTATGCAAGTTCTTATAATAAGCGGGAGAGAATTGAAAAGTTTGCTCCGACAATACTTCAGCAATGTGCACAGAAACAAGATCGGCCTCTTCACAATTATCCTCGACACCTAAACGTTGCTGTTTTTGCTCATAATAGCTATGCAACCGCTGCTTAGCAGTTGACATATCGATTTGACCTTCGATATGCTGCTTGGCCGTTTCCAGTAAATAAGCGGAAGTTTTCAGACCGTCTACATCTTGAAGCCCAATTGCCGCCCGCCAAGCAGCACTTTTTTCCGCTTGTTCAGGCTCACTTTGACGAAGATATGTTTCCAGGCTGTAACTTTGCTCATTCGAATCATAAACTTTTGACATGCGACTTATTTTAAAGCAATGCTATTACTTGAGGCAATCATTTTTTATTGCTTAACTTTTAAAAGTGATTAACCAGGTTAGCTCAGCTACATTTTAACGCACTAAAAGTATTACGCTGCGCAGTTTTTATCCGTTTTTACAAAAAAGGCTGTTTATTGAACAGCTCTTAAAAGAGCCATTCAATAAACAGCCTTTATGTTAAAAAGATAACTTAGGTAACTTATTTCTTAGTAATGTTTTCTACTTGAAGGCTATACCCCATTATCTCACCGACATCTGTTATCTTACCTTTAACAATAAGAACGTCACCTACATCAACATCAGCGATCACATTTCTTTGTTCATCACTATTCATATCACAACGAACACTTTGCATAGTGAAACGCCCATCCAAAGGCTCAATGGAGAAATACTTGCCATCGCTATCGATGACTTTAAGAGCACCGGTTAATTTTACATACTGTCCCTTGTATTTTTTAGAAGCTTTCAGAGCATTTTTCTCCAAATCGCTAACCAATTCATCAACATTGTATGAAGTGTACGTTATCGCTTTGGGCTTTTCTGCAGGCACAGATTCGGTAGCAGCTCCACGGTTTTCTACTTGAGCAGCAACTTCTTGTTCTCTGTCAACTTGTTTAGAAGAGCTACTAATTATTCCAATAATAAAAAATATACCGAAGGCAATAACTAACGCACTGCAACAACCTTTGAAAAATGAAGGTTTATTTTCTCCGCCACATTTAGGACAAGTTTTAGCACTAGCTGCGATCTCAGCACCACAATGCTTACAAATCGTCATCTTGCTGTTGCGAGTTTGATTAGACTTACTTAGATCTACAGAACTGTTCTGTTCTGTTCTGTTCTGTTCTGTTCTGTTCTGTTCTGTTCTGTTCTGTTCTGTTCTGTTCTGTTCTGGCATTTTCTTCCCCTTAACAAATACCTTTTTTATTAATCACGACAAAAAATGTCACAATCACGTATGTAGTTCGTCAAAACAAACAGCTATCATGCCAATTTTAATAAAAAAAGTAACTTCGTCAGTATTTTTTTACATTAATGGTATAGTGGTGCGCATATCATTTATTCTTTACACAGAAAGCACCAGCGCTAAGTGTCCATTTTGCAATAATAAAGCGTATCTTTTTGTGTATCATAAATAGCGACAGTAAAATTGCTTAAGCTGTTGACTGTGCTCTTAGAAAATTCTGGCTGCCTGTCTCGAAGCCAATAGTAACCTTCTTTTACAGGCGGAAAGAGTTTATTTCCGTCGCGATCGGTGACAAAAGGCCCAACTTGTTCGTTTTCAATTGTATTGCCGTAAAGCAAAGTCTGAGCTGTTTTATCTAAAGGGAAGGCCTGCCATTCCCTGGAATCGGCTAATTTATTTTCCAATTTATTATTAGCAAATTTGATAGTCACTAGCAAACTTCCATCACCATGGAAACCGCCATGAGTATCTTCCAATTTGATAATTTCGCCTTCGCTGATATCGATTCCTAATTCGTATCCAATATCTTTTAGAGTACGGTCAGCACTATTAGTAGTACATCCTAAAATGCCCGCAATTACATAAGCAAAAGCCAAAAGCAAACTGCAAACTATTTTGCGATTCATAGAAACTAACCGTACCTTTCACGTCGTTAGACAGGGTAAAATAGTAGCACTTCTCTATAAATTTAGCCAGGTTTACATGAAATAGTCGCTGTTATTGCTAAACATCTTTCAGCTCTTGAGTACGTACCAAAGCAGCATAGGCCCCACCTTTTTGCATAAGCTCTTCATGGCTGCCCAGCTCAATAATTTGGCCATTGTCAATAACGGCAATGCGGTTGGCATTTTTAACTGTGGAAAGACGATGGGCAATTACAATAGTGGTACGCCCTGCTGACAATTTGTCAAATGTTTTCTGAATTTTGGCTTCAGTAACGCTATCCAAAGCGGAAGTAGCTTCATCCAAAATAAGTACCGGCGGATTCTTCAAGAAAATACGTGCAATAGAAATGCGCTGTTTTTGGCCACCGGAAAGAAGCACACCGCGCTCGCCGACATTGGTATGTAAGCCTTCGGGCATTGTTAAAATATCATCATAAATTTCCGCCAACTTGGCAGCTTCGATTACTTCTTCTTCTGAAGCGTCCAATTTTCCGTAACGAATATTTTCTAAAACACTGTCCGGAAAGAGAAAAACGTCCTGAGAAACTACGCCAATATTGTGGTGCAAAGACTCTTGAGTCACCTTGCGCACATCTTGACCATCAAGGCAAATTTTGCCCTCTGTAACATCATAAAAGCGCGGCACTAATTGGCTGAGCGTAGTTTTGCCACCACCAGAAGAGCCGACAAAAGCTACAGTTTCGCCAGGCTGAATAGTTAAAGAAACGTCATGCAAAATATCTCGTCCAGGCTGATAAGCAAAAGACACATGCTCAATATCGACGCGTCCTTTTACATTTTGTAAAGCTTTAGCCTCTGGAGCGTCTTGCAAACTAGGTTCGGTGCGCATAAGTTCTACAAAGCGATGCAAACCGGCCATACCATTAGCTAAAAGTTCGGCAGTAGAAGCCAAGCGACGAATGGGATTAACAAAAGTTGTTACATAAAGACTAAAAGTAATTAAATCGATAATATTAAGCTGACCGGCCATAATCAAAGCGCCACCTACAGCAATGACGGCCACCGAAAGCATACAAACAAAAAATTCTATAGAAGCATTGAAAAGGCCCATGGCTCTGTGGAAGCCATATTTAGAGTGACGGTAGCTGCGGTTGGCAGCGTCAAATTTACTAAGTTCAACATTTTCGTTAGCAAACGCTTTGGCAGTTTTGATACCGGAAAGGCCCGATTCAAAATCAGCATTGATAGAAGCCGTCACTTTTTTTACTTGGCGGGAAGCTTCGCGCATAGATTTACGGAAGTACCATACGACGCCAAAGAAAATAGGAATCATAATGGCAATAACTAAAGCCAAGCGCCATTGTATAGTAAACATGACCACCAAAGCGCCAACAATAGTTAAAGTAGAAATAAAGATATCTTCTGGGCCGTGATGGGCCAATTCGGTAATATCAAAGAGATCGGCTGTCAAGCGACTCATAAGCTGACCGACTCTATTTTTATCAAAAAAGTCGCAGCTTAGTTTCTGTATATGGCGAAAAAGATCACGACGTATATCATTTTCTACTAATATACCAAAGCGATGGCCCCAATAGGCCACAATATAAGTACAAACGGAGCGCAAAATATAAGCTATAGTAATAACAGCCATTACGCTCCAAAAAGCTCTCCAAGCATTTTGTGGCAATAAAGTATATAAACACCAACGCGAAACGGCCGGAAAAGCTAGATCTATCGCAGATATAACTAAAGCACTGGCTAAATCTAAAAAGAATAACTTTTTGTGTGGCTTAAAATAAGAAAAAAAGATTTGTAACTCAGATAAATTTTGAAAATCGCGCATAACTATTAAATAAAAAAATAACAAAATCGGCCAGCCATTCTCAGCTGCGGCCACCCCCAACCACAAAATCTTTGCCTTGTTTTGTGTTTTCCTCTTTTTCTAGAGAAAAAGGCCGTTTGTTAAACAGCTATTAAAGCACCATTTAACAAACAGCCTTTACATAGAAAGTCGGAACTAAGAAGGCAACAATAATAAATGTAATCACATAACAAAATGCAATTTTTTAATATTGCGTATCGTCATTTGTATAGGTATCAGCTGAAGTAGAGCTAAAATGCTCCCTGTCCTGTGTGCGCTGCTGATTATAAAATCTGCTTTGTGGCTCATTTAATTGGGAGTCAGGTTGAGGCTGTGTCACAGTTACAACTTGAACTTGTGCAGCCATTCTGGAACTATTTTGTTCAATATCGGCATAGCCACTTCTATAATACATAATAGCTACAATTATCAGCCAAAAGAACATAGCCCAACCAACGAACATAATACTCAGCAAGTTTACCCAATAACCAACAGCTACGATTATCATAGACCAAACAAAAACGGAAGCTACACAACCGAGCGTCCCAGTGTGTTTTTGTTTCTTTTTAGCTTCCAAGGCTTCAATTCTTTGCCTTCTTTCTTTAAGTTCCGCCAATTTAGCTTGTTCACTTTGACTTAGCTTAAAACTACTTTCAGCCGCTTTTTTTTCTTTTTCTAACAGACTGCGCAATTGATCTTTAAAATCGACAAAAGTGGCAGAAAAAAACATTAACATACAAGGTATAATGGCAAAAACGGCAGCGACAGAAGAACCGAAGCCGAGACCAAACATTATATCATTCTTGAGCCCCACCCCAACAAATCCAAGAACAATACCTCCGAAAAAAGCAATAACATCTAGCCAAGCGAAAAAGTGTGCGGCTAAAATAATGGTCTTTTTTATACATTTAGGAAAAAAGCTGAGAAAATATTCCGAAAAGTCCATAATGTCTAGATTCATAGCGCTGACCTCCTCGCTTTTTCACTTGCCAAACTGCTCTTAAAATTGAATATTATCGTATGTTTTCGGCTCTCTTGAATTATTTTCAGAATCAACTCCATTAAATGAAGTGGAAGTAGCGCTGTTAACTTGCCTACTCTGATTATCAAAAGCTTCATCGCGAACATAATCTGACTGTTCAGCATTCCCCTGCTTAAGATAATCTAACTTGCCGGCCGCTTCCTCATCTAGAATTTGTCTAAACTCACGCAAGCTTTTTATAGAACTAGCGATAAAAGTTACAGCCACAAAACCGCAGACTACAGTAATCAACAATCCATTGATAAAGGCCGAACTATTCTTAGCATTTATCAAAAGATTCAAACCACTAAAAGCTCCTAAAACACATATTACCCCAGACATCATAATTTTATATTGCTTTGCTTGAGCGTTATCTTGTTTAGCCATAGCTAAAAGGTGAGCTTTTTGCTGATCTTCAGTCATTTTTTGCTTAGCAGAATCTATTACAGTGTAAAGATAAGCAAAGGCCGGAACCAGACAAACAAAAAAGAACATCCTCAAAGTATCAAAAAATTCAAAGTCTTCTACAGTAAAAGCACAAACTACCAGACTAACTAACCCTATAGCTACAAACAATAAAGAAAGCTGTCCCACCAATCTAACTTTGGGGCTCGTACTCGATTTTTTGCTGCCAGTTTCCAAACCACGATTAGTATTACCTTGATTGTTCACTTCAAAAACTCTCCAGACTTTTCTTTATTTATTCAATTTTTTCTATTATCACTGAATCTTTTGCCTCTGACTATGTATTTCCACCAAATTGTCGATAGCCATTTCCACGTCAAGAGTATGAAAACCGAGCCAAGAATCGTGCATAAGTTGCGCATTAGCAAAAGGAGCAATTTAGTATTGTACTTCATCATAGAAACTATCGTCAGATGAGGAATAATTAGAAGAACGACGTGAATTTTTCTTTGGAGCAGGCGAGCGATGGCAATTATAGCGACTTTGGCCACGATCGTAATCAGGATCATCAATATAGCTATTTTCAGCATCTACATTGTTGGGGCGGCTATCAAGAGCAAAAGTGGGTACACGACGATCATTGCGACGATTTGGAGTATAATCATAATCTGGATCATCAATATAGTCATTTTCGGCGTCCATATTGTTAGGGTGACTATCGGTATTAAAAGGAGCGTCCCCTCCTTTATCAGCAATTATACGCTCAAAATCATCTTCATATTCAGCAAGAGGCAACTTTACAAACTTGACACCATCAGCTTCTTCAGCTAAAACTTTTTTGTAACTAAAAAAAAGCTTTACGCATATATAAACAGTGCGCAATCCCAGTATTCCCCAAGCGATTGTACCGAGTAAACAAGCAAGCCCACTTAAATGTTCCGCGTTAATTTCCCAACTATCGACGAAGGTAGCAAAACAAAAATGGGCAGCTCCAATAAAAATCAAAACCAAGCCAAAAGATAAGCCTTTAAGCAAACTATCAAAAGCACCTTGCCCTTTAGCGTCTCTTAACAGTTTTGCCCTTTTTACATCTTCAGAATCTGTATCAATGTCAACAGGCAAAGCTATACATATATTGGCACAAATTGCTGCTGCGTAAGCAGAGCATAACCAAGCTGCGCCAAGATCAAAACGATATATTACAAATGAACAAATAACAGAAGTGAATATTCCGCCAACAAGGATAACAGGAATCGCCCATCCAAAAAATTTACTCAATTTGCGCATGGGTGTATTCTCTTTAGCTTGCCTAGCCAGCTCAGCTTGTCTAACCATTTCTTTTCTAGCTGCACGTTTTTCCGATTTTTTACTCGACATAGAAAGCACCCCGCAAGACAATTTTTTTACCAAAGCTATAAATACCAAAATTCCACATACAACTGTGAAAGCCTAGCTTTAACTAAGCCCATAATGTTTACTAAATACTTTAGCCCACGACTCCCCAAACTTGCGCTATGTAAAAAAAAGACTTTACACATATTAAGAGAGTTATTACTATAATTTTACGATTATAACCTTAAAAACTATAATTTTTATATATTATTTACGGATATAAATACTATATGGAGGCAACTCAATTATGATTAGCAGACCCTTATATTTAAACAAAATCATGGCCTATGTGGATACGCCTTTTGTAAAAATTCTTACCGGAGTGCGCCGCTGCGGCAAGTCTACACTTCTTAAAATGATTATTGAAAAGTTAAAAACAGAGAAAAACATTCTCCAAGAACAAATTGTCAGTTGTCGTTACGATTCAATGGAATACGAAGATCTGACAGCTAAGCAAGTGTATAATGATCTAAAAGCTCGGCTTTCAAGTAGTGGAACAACCTATTTATTTCTTGACGAAATACAAGAAATAGACGGTTGGGAAAAAGTTGTTAATTCCTTAGCTTCAGATTTTAATGTAGACATATATATTAGCGGTTCAAATTCTAGAATGATGTCTTCTGAAATATCAACTTATCTTACCGGAAGATATGTTTCTTTTCGTATTTTTACTTTATCTTTTAAGGAATATCTAACTTTTAGAAATTTTTTCACTTCTATAAGCGATCCCAAAACTGAACTTGCTAATTATATTCGTTTAGGTGGTTTTCCGGCTACCCACTTACAAGCGTATTCTCAAGACGAAGTATATACAATCGTGCGTGACATATATAATTCTACAATATTTTCCGATATTGTCAGGCGCAATCAAATCAGAAAGATCGATCAATTAGAACGAATAGTGAAATATGTATTCAATAATGTGGGACAAACTTTTTCTGCCAAATCTATTGCAGATTATCTAAAATCTGAGCGTAGGACTATCGATAGCGAAACTGTTTATAGTTATTTGGAAAAGCTAGAGAAGGCCTACCTTATTCACCGCTGTTCAAGATACGATTTGCAAGGTAAAGAAATTTTAAAAACACAAGAAAAATTTTATCTTGCGGATACTGCTCTTCGCTATAGTGTTCTTGGTTATAATACTGACAGCGTTGCTTCAAGTTTAGAAAACGTTATATATCTAGAACTTTGCCGTCGTGGATATACTGTAAATGTAGGAAAAACAAATGACGGTGAGATTGATTTTGTAGCCAGCAGACAAAATGAAAGAATTTATATTCAGGTAACACAAGAAATAAGCTCCGAAAAGACAGAAAAGCGAGAATATGAGCGCTTGCTAAAAATTCGCGATAACTACCCCAAATATGTTCTCACCACCGATACTTTTGGAGGCGGCAACTATAAAGGAATTAAAACTATGCACATAGCTGATTTTTTGCTTAGCAATGAATATTAAATATTTTAACTGTGAACCGAGCGGCTAAAACTCTACATAATCGCAATTTCTGCCATTATGTAGAGTTTTGATCACTATTTAAAGGCGTCGGTGTTTGACTGAAGGATCGTTTATCACTTTTTATGTCGCGGTAGGCAATTGTTTCCGTGAGCGCATGAAATAATACGTTATACCGATAATATCAGCTAAAGCCCAGCCAATAGGCACAGAAAGCCAAATGCCAACTACGCCAATAGCCGGAATGGCTGATAAAGCATAAGCTAAAACTACACGCGTACCTAAAGAAGCAACAGTTAAAATTACCGACATGGAAGGCATATTGACAGCGCGGTAATAACCGTAAAGCAAGAATAATATACCTATACCGATATAACAAGCTCCTTCAATGCGTAAATACTGTATACCAACAGTGATAATATCCTTTTCTTGCGGATCGATAAAAATTTGCATAAGAGGCTGGGCGAAAGTAAAAACTAAAATACTAATAAGCAAGCAAAACACTGCCGAGGTCAGCGCTGCGCTGCGAATACCAAGGCGAATGCGTTCAGGCTGTTTGGCGCCGTAGTTTTGGGCCACATATGTAGAAAAAGCGTTACCAAAATCTTGCACCGGCATATAAGCAAAAGAATCGATTTTAACTGCGGCCGCAAAAGCAGCCATAACCACAGTACCAAAACTGTTGACTAAGCCTTGCACCAACAAAATACCGAAGTTCATAATCGATTGTTGTACACTAGTCATTACCGATAGATTCACAATTGAAGCTAAATCGGCTTTGTCCCAACACATATCCACTCGCTGTGGCCGTAATTGTGGGAATTTATTCAAAGTATAAATAGCAATACCAATTCCGGCCAGGAACTGCGCTGCTATCGTAGCCCAAGCGGCGCCCCCTACTCCCCACTTAAAAACCAGTACAAACAATAAATCCAAACCGATATTGCCTAGAGCAGCTACCGCCAAAAAATATAAAGGTGTTACAGAATTGCCCACCGCGTTAAGTAAATTGGCAAAATAATTATATAAAAAGGTAGCCATAATGCCAGCGAAAATGATCTTCAAATAGACGCTCATTAAAGGCTGCACTTCTATAGGCACACAAAGCCAATGCAAAATATGACCTAGCCCCAAATATACCCCAATATTAAGTGCCAAAGCAACTGCCGCAATTAAGCTGAAAGACATAAAAATGCAACGCCGCAATTTGTCTAATTGGCCGCTTCCGTATTGCATAGCCATGGCCGCGCCGCTTCCCATACATAAACCGAGCAAAATGGACGTTAAGAAGACCATTAGAGTATAGGAAGAGCCAACAGCGGCCAGAGCATTGGCGCCTAAGAAGCGGCTCACAATCCAAGTGTCGGCTATATTGTAAGTTTGCTGTAATAAATTGCCACACATTAAAGGCAAAGCAAAACGCAAAATATTTAAAGTTATCGGCCCTTTAGTTAAATTATATTGCATAATGTTTAATAAACACGCCGCACAGGAATGCGTATTTCGGTGACATATTGTTTAGGGTCGCTACTCAAGACATTATCTATCAAATTTAATTCTCGCGAAAAACCAATAATTTCTAATTTTTCAGCCTTTATATATTGCAACATTTTTTGATAATGAGTTGGCGCCTTATCGTGACTACCTTGGAAACGCATAGAGATACATAAACCAGGCTCTATACTGTCAATTTCACCTTCATATGTATCTTCATCATCTAAGATGATAAATACTACATCGTAGCGATCGTATTTACCTAAATATAAATTTTCTTTACAAATACCTACACCAACTTTACCTTGAAAAGTAAGTGGAACTTTTTGATGTTTTTCCAAACGTCTAATTGAATGTTCTAATGACAAATAAGATTTCCATTTGACTGAATCTTTAATCCAAACTAAACGACAAGCTTCTGTAGTTAATAATTTTATTTGTTCCAAATTAGAATGACGAGCGTCTCTAATTTGTACCAAACGGTGCTCTATTTTGCGTCCTATAGCTTCCAACTCACTCTTTTTTTGCTCTACAATCTCTTTATGTTTAAGCAAAGTATTTTCTATTAAATCTAAATCGCGATTATGCACAAATTCAGCGATTTGCTCTAAAGGCATATCTAAAGCACGCAAGTAACGAATATTAGTGAGAACTTCAAATTGGCGAATACTGTAATAGCGATAGCCTGTTTCCGAGTCTATATACTCAGGATGAAGAATACCTAAACGCTCATAGTGGCGCAAAGTACCTGCACTAAGTTGAAACATTTTGGCTACATCACCTATTTGAAAAAGTTTTTTCTCGTCCATATTACTTTTTTTACGCTCCGCAAATACTAAAATTAAATTGCTGATTGGACTTGCTTATTTTGAGCACGACGTTGCAACCAAGCAAAAGCGATTAAACATATTATTACAGAGACAAGCGAGCCAGCCGCTGTTACTAAACCCATGGGGAATAAAGTATGCGGATACATAATTGAAGCTAAATAAACTCCGGGAATACGAGCAAAAAACAGCGTTATCATATTGTGCATAAAAGACAATTCCGAGTGGCCACAAGCGCAGAAATAACCACTAAAGCAAAAATGAATACCGGCTAACAGGCAATCCCAAATATAACCGCGCAAATATTCTCCACCCATAGTGACAACTGTATGATCGGAAGTAAATAAACGTACTACGCTATCAGCATAAAATTGAGCTATTACAGAAACTAACAAACCGAAACTGACGGCCATATAAATAGCATAGCGCAAAGTAAGCACAGCTCTTTCTGGCTTTTGAGCGCCGATATTTTGAGCACTAAGGGCGGAAACAGAAGACAATAAAGACGAAGGTACCAAGAAAAGGAAACCGATAATTTTTTCTACAATGCCTACAGCTGCCGCGTCGTTAAGGCCTCGCCTATTGGCAATAATAGTAATGGCAATAAAAGCAATTTGCACAAAACCGTCTTGTAAAGAAACGGGTAAACCAATTTTTATAAGCTTCCCCATAATAAAGTGGCTAATTTTAAAATCTTCTTTGCTAGGCAAAATTTCTTTATGGCGCACAAACATACATAAGGCCAAAATAACGCTCACAGCCTGTGATAAGGTTGTGCCTAAAGCCGCACCTACAGGGCCTAAGTGCATAGCTCCAATAAAAATATAATCCAAGACAATATTTACAACACAAGCTACGGCCACAAAATACATAGGACTTTTAGAGTCGCCCAAGCCGCGATATATAGCACTAATAACATTGTAAGCCGTAATAAACGGTATACCTAAAAAGCAAACAAATAAATAAGCGGCCGTTCCCTGCACAGATTCTTGAGGAGTAGACATAATAGATACAATAGGATCGACTAAAAAGGCCAAGACAGCCGTCACGACAACAGAAACTGCAACAAAAAGTACAGAGGTATTGCCAATAGCTTGAGCAATTTGTTTTTTATTATCGGCGCCAACTGCCTGAGCGATAGTTACCGTAGAGCCCATAGTTAAGCCAACTATCATAACAGTAAGCATATGCATAACCTGACTGCCGATAGAAACTGCAGTAATGCTGGCTACCGTATCAAATTGGCCAATAATGAAAAGATCAGCTAAACCATAAAGAACTTGCAAAAAATAAGCCAATAAAAAAGGCAAGGAAAAATAAACAATATTCTTAAAAACGCTGCCTGAAGTTAAATTTTTTTCCATTAAAGTTTTAGTTCCGCCTCTGGTGCTTGCTTTTATTATCGCCTAAAAAACCAGAGATTCAGTCGGAGTGCTCCTTCCGCAGGCCACAATAAACTCTACAATTATTATAGAGTCAAGCTTTATTTAATGGCAAATTATTTTAATTTTCGGAACTTATAGAGAATTGTTGCTTAGCAATAAGTTGCAAAAACTCCCTCAATCCCGGCTTATGAGTGCGAGAAATAATATGATAGGTTACATTAGCTTCTGGATCGGAAATAGGTACAATACTGCGATCGTGATAGATTTCTGGAGCCGGCTTTACCACATCAGTAACAAAACATAAGAGAGTTGAAGTTTTTATCAATTCTTTTAATTCGAAATCGTTAGTTTGAATCAAAAAGCGAGAAGCAGGCATTTTTTGACGACAAAGATCCGTCCAGAAACCGATTTGTTCACGCAATAAACAATTGAAACCGTTAAGCTCAGATAATTGTAAAGTTGTCGCTTGGCTTAAAGCGTGGCCCTTAGGAATACACACAGATAAATTTTCTTGCATAAAAGGCCAGCATTGAAAACGCTTATCAGCTTGGGCAAAAGGCAAAATGCCAACATCACAAGCGCCAGAAGCAACATTTTCGATAATATTATCAATAGGAACAATTTGTGAAGAGATAGTCTTCCCAGAAAATTTTGCCGTAAGTGGAGAAAGTAAGACCCACAAAGGCACCGGCGCACAAGCTTCAATACTGATAGTTTGCAAACTTTGAGCTAAAGCTTGCACGTCTTTTACATAATTTTCCGCTTGTTCTAACAATTGACGAGCTAAAGTTGCCGCTCTTATTCCCACTTCATTTAACGCTATACGATTCTTACCTCGTTCAAAAAGAGAGGCCCCAAAAGCTTCTTCCACATGGCGCATAGTGCGAGTTAGCGTCGGCTGAGAAATATGCAAAATTTCAGCAGCGCGAGAAAGTGTACCATTATCAGCAAAGGCTACAAATTGTTTAAGTTCTTCTAAATTCAGCATCTTAATTAGACCTTTTACTATTTATATTATGAATAGCAGCTTACTAAGTTGATATTGTACAAAAACGATACCAGTAAGTAAAATTTGCTCAGAAGTTAAATAGCAAACGCTGATAAGCAATTTATATTTTGAAAGGCAGGTTGCATGTATATGGATTTTGTCACACTCAATAACGGAGTAAAAATGCCTAAATTGGGCTATGGAGTTTACCAAACTCCGCCAGAAGATACTGAACGCTGCGTATTAGAAGCTATAAAAATTGGCTATCGCAGCATTGATACAGCTCAAGCTTACGGCAACGAAGCTGGCGTAGGCGCAGCTATTCAAAAATGCGCTTTGCCTCGCGAAGATCTTTTTATTACTACAAAAATTTGGATCAGCAACGCTGGTTACGAAAAAGCTAAGGCTTCTATCGAAGCTTCTTTGCATAAATTACAGAGCGATTATATCGATCTTTTACTTATTCATCAGCCCTTCGGCGATTATTATGGCACTT
Source organism: uncultured bacterium (assembly GCA_934636825.1). Taxonomy (GTDB): domain Bacteria; phylum Vulcanimicrobiota; class Xenobia; order Xenobiales; family Xenobiaceae; genus Bruticola. Next base: position 22,488 of record CAKUBG010000015.1, read on the forward strand.
ACCGCGCCATGGAAGAAGCCTACAAAGCTGGCAAAGTGAGAGCTATTGGCGTTTCTAATTTTTATCCTGATCGTTACTTAGACCTGGCCACTTTTGCCGAAATTGTACCTGCTGTCAACCAGGTAGAAACTCACCTTTTCCAACAGCAAAAAGTAGCTAAAGAGTATATGCAAAAACACGGTACCCAAATTATGTCTTGGGGCCCCTTTGCTGAAGGGCGCAACGATTACTTTAATACGCCAGCTTTAAAAGAAATTGGCGCTAAATACGGCAAAACGCCAGCTCAAGTAGCTCTGCGCTTTTTATTACAAAGTGACGTGGTAGTCATTCCCAAGTCAACCCACGTTGAGCGTATGCAAGAAAACTTCGATGTTTTTGATTTTGTTTTAGATAAAGAGGATATGCAAAAACTGTCCGCTCTCGATACTGGCAAAAGCTTATTCTTCTCCCACTACGACCCAGCCACAGTTGAGTGGTTTATGAGCATCTATAACAATTTGTAATGATCGATAAGTGAAGGCAGCCCTTTTCTCTAACATATTAGCAAAGAAAAGGGCTGTTTTATTTGTACTTATATTCTAGCTAGCAATTCTGAAGGCAGTAAAAAAAAGAGCTTAAACTCACTGTGGAGCTTAAACTCTTACTCTAACTAAACTTGGTGGAGAAGATGGGATTCGAACCCACGACCTTCGCATTGCGAACGCGACGCTCTCCCAGCTGAGCCACTTCCCCATAACATAAGGCGACGCTTATTATAATGGGCCGCCTTGTGATAGTCAAGGGAGCGCAACTAACTCTGAAGCGCTCCCCCATTTTTTCTATTCGGCAAGTTTGAAAACCAATTGGAAGTTATCATCATCGCCATTTTTGTTTAAAGAGCTACTGCCAATCATACCTTCAGCTTCACGGGCGGCCAATTCGGCGCGATCTTCTTCGCTGACATCAATAAGCATACGGCTACCTTCAGGGAATTCACCGTCAATTACCTTGTCGGCCAGGGGATCTTCGATCATTTGCTGGATAGCACGACGCAAAGGACGAGCGCCATACTGAGGCTCGCGACAAGAAGCTACCAAAGCGCGTTTGACATCTTGGGAAACTTCAAAATCACGATGGTTGGTGCCCAATTCTTTGCGCACTTTGGCCAACATAATATCGACAATCTTAAGCAAATCTTCATTTTCCAAACTATGGAAAACTACCGAAGCATCTAAACGATTTAAAAATTCCGGTTTAAAGACTTGCTTTGTCTCTTCCAAAACGCGCTTTTTCATACGTTCGAAACGCACTTGGGGCGAGCCTTCATCGCGGTTGCCGCGCAAGCCCATACTTACGCTGGGATCAGGGTTAGCAAAGCCGATATTGGAAGTGAGAATAACCACTACATTTTTGAAATCGACTACATGGCGCTTAGAATCGGTCAAACGTCCTTCGTCCATAATTTGTAACAGAACGTTGAAAATATCAGGATGAGCCTTTTCTATTTCGTCAAAAAGCACCACAGAATAAGGCTTGCGGCGGACAGCATCAGTTAATTCGCCTCCCTCGTCGTAGCCCACATAGCCCGGAGCTGCACCATACAAACGTGAAACGGTAAATTTTTCCGAATATTCGGACATATCCATGCGAATGAGGGCATTTTCATCATCGAAAAGGAATTGCGCTAAAGTGCGAGCCAATTCGGTTTTCCCCACACCCGTCGGGCCTAAGAAAAGGAAAGAACCAATAGGCTTATTGGGATCTTTTAAGCCGGCCCTAGCTCTCTTGATAGCACGGCTGACTACTTTAATCGGTTCATCTTGTCCAACCACGCGTTCATGTAAAATCTGCTCAATATTGCTTAAACGAGCAGCCTCGTTTTGGCTGACGCTATTTAAAGGAACACCAGACATAAGCGAAACTACATAGGCTACCGTATCGGTTTTTACCACAGGACGATCGCTCTTAGCTTCAGCGGAATGCTCGCGGCGCTCTTGCCAATCGGCTTCTAAACGATTTAAGACATTGCGAGCCGCTTCTTCCTTCATGCGCAATTCATCAGCTAACTCGTAATCTTGTTCGGCCAAAGCTTCATCGCGTTTACGCACCAAATCACGCAATTCAGAAGCTTTATTTACTAAATCTTGTGGTTTATTGGCTTTAGCTAAGCTGACGCGGCTGCAAGCTTCGTCTATAACATCGATGGCCTTATCTGGCAATAAACGATCAGGCAAATAACGATTAGAAAGGCGCACCGCCTCGCGAATAGCTTCTTCAGAAATGTCCACATTATGGAAACTTTCGTAACGATCGCGTAAGCCTAAAATGATACGGCAAGCTTCCTCTTCGGTAGGCTCTTTGACGTCGACAGTTTGGAAACGGCGCTCTAAAGCCGGATCTTTTTCGATATATTTAGTATATTCACCCACTGTGGTGGCGCCGATGCACTGAAATTCACCACGAGCCAAAGCCGGCTTCAAAATACTGGAAGCATTTAAGCCTCCCTCGGAGTCGCCAGCACCTACCAAAGTATGGATTTCATCAATAAAAAGAATAACTTTAGATTTAGCGTTGGTCAGCTCTTTAAGGATCTTGTTTAAGCGATCCTCAAAATCTCCGCGATAGCGAGTGCCAGCTACCAAACCGGAAAGCGACAAGGAGCAAACGCGCATGCCCTTAAGCTTTTCGGGAACTTCTCCGCTGACAATACGCTGAGCCAAACCTTCAACAATAGCGGTTTTGCCGACACCAGGATCGCCAATAAGTACAGGATTGCATTTGGTACGGCGAGACAGCACCATAATTACGCGTTCTAATTCATTGTAGCGGCCAATCAAAGGATCGAGCTTGCCATCTTGCGCCAACTTGGTAAGATCGCGGCAATAGCTATCTAAAACAGGAGTTTTTGCCGAAGATTTCTTGCTAGAAGCCGCGTTAGAAACATAGTTGCGCGACTTCTCCTCTTCTTCACCTTTAACTAACATAGCCTTAAGATCGCTTCTCAGGCTCTTAAGGTCGAAATCAAGCAAGCTACTTAATATTTCGTTGACTACTTCGGTTTCTTCAGGATAGTCTTCAGCTACTTTTAAAATAGCTAACAAAATAGCTTCGCACCCCACAGCGCTGCGTTCATAGCGGCGAGAGCACTTAAAAGCTTCCTGGATGATAAGTTTAGCTGCTTGGGTAAACATCATACCTTGGCTGATGTCATCATCGGCCTCACAATGTTCAGCAGCAAAGCTGTGCAAAAATTCTAAAGTTAAGCCATGTTTTTCTAAAAGATCGCTAACGGCACTTTTGCTATTGGCCGCCAATCCCATTAAGAGATGCTCAGGGCCGATAGAATTGCTTCCTAAAGCCTTGGCCTCCTCACGAGCGAATACGATTGACATTCTGGCTTCATCTGAAAACGGCTCCATCCCCATAACTCTCTCCTTGGTATAGAACTAAAACTTGTTGTATTTAAGCGCTCTATTATCTAATAATTCCGAAATTTGGCCTAACTTTCTCAATATCTGTCCCGCCTCCTTTTTTAACGCTGACAGCGCATAAGAGCTCAACTCTAACGCGAAGAAGTGATCCGCACAGCCTCTGCCATAGGCTCAAAGTCGAGTTCAACTGGCACTTGGCCGGCAGCTAAAAGGCACGCTTGGCCATTTTGTAGCTTTTCAGATTGACTTTGCAAAGAAACATGCAAAGCGCCCTTAGTACAAACAACTATTTCTGGAAAAAGCGGATCGGTAAGCCAAGCGCTTACATCTTCGGCTTTGAGCACCTCCAAGCGGAAATGTTCAGCCTGAAGCAACACTTGGCCGACAGTAGGCGGTAAAGATGGCCCGGCTAAGTCCGGCTTTTCCTTTTTGTCCAAATTTACCGACCAACAATCGCGCAAAACAGCAGCCGCTTCTTCAAGGTGCAACTGACGCGGCTGTCCATCTAGCCCAAGACGATCCCAATCATAAAGGCGATAAGTCAATTCACTATTCTGTTGTACTTCCAAAACGGTAATTCCCGGCCCTAGAGCATGGACTAAACCGGGCTTAAGACAAAGACAATCGCCGACTGTCGGCTTTATTTTACTCAAGAAATTCAGCATTTCCGCTTCGGCAGTATGTAAAAAATCGTTACAATGGCTGTGCGGATGAACGCCAAAAATGAGCTCTGCTCCAGGCTCACTCTGGGTAACATACCAGGCTTCTTCTTTGCCTTGAGCAGAGCAACCACTTAAGCGGCGGGCCCAACTGTCATTGGGATGCACTTGAATAGACAGCCAACGCTCGGCCCGCAGCCATTTTATAAGCAGAGGAAAACCAGCCTCGGAATAGTTCTTCATGTTGCCGAGCCGAGACGGGAAGCGTCGATAAAGTTCGTCTAAAGTGTTCCCGGCATAGAGGCCATTGCTGACAACTTGCGAGCCGCCTACAATCCAAACTTCTCCAATCGGCTCGGCAGCTTGAGCCACCGATGGACACAAGGTAGCCAGCGTTTTTCCTCCCCAAATACGCGGCGCTAAATATGGCTTGAGTATTAAAGGATACAGAAACATTTAGCCCTCAACTTTCGAGGGCAAAAATTTTGTAACGGTTGTTGTTTTCCTCTGCCGCCGAATATTTTTTGGCAGCCTCACTGACAGACACAACTAATTAAGCTAATATTAAAGAGCGCTGCTTAAGTTTTTTCGGCATTCTGCGCCACATTTTTAGCTGCCAAAAATCATCATGATCGCGGGAGGAATAGAAACCATGCGCAAACGCTTTTCAATTTTTGTAATAGTTTGCCTCAGTTTATTTACTTTATTGGCTTGCACCCAGTCTACCCAAGCTGGACAAGAAAAGAACTATGGCAAATTGCCCAAAATTACTGGCAAAAGTTACGACGGCAAAATGATTGACACTTCCAAATATGCGGGGAAAGTGCTGATTGTCGATTTTTGGGCTACTTGGTGCCCACCTTGTCGTAAAGAGATTCCAGGTTTTATCGCTTTACAGAGACAATATGGCTTAAAAGGATTGCAAGTTGTTGGTGTTTCTTTTGACGACGAAGACGCTGATCACAAGCAATTTGCCAAACAACAAGGCTTAAACTATCCTTCCATTTTAGGTAAAGACAACGTAGCCGCTGTCCATGCTGTCGAGAAAAAAATCGGCGCCATTGAAGGTATTCCCACCACTCTTATCGTTGATCGCCAGGGCAATATCCGTTATGTCCATGTAGGTTATGCCGATAAGGCCGAGTTTGAAAAAATTATCAAAAAATATCTCTAAGCCAACAAAAATGCCCGCTCCCTTCGCAAAAGTGAAAGAGCGGGCATCTTTTATAGCTATTCATCTAAAGCTGCACCACAGCTCGACTTTTCTTAAACAAAAAAAGCTAAGCGCTTGCAACTTAAGGCAAAATATTACAGATAATATTTCTTTACGAAAGCCAAAGTCTTGTCATCGAGTTCGTAAACCAAAGGCTTGCCAGTAGGAATTTCTACATCCATGATCTCTTTGGTGCCGATATTTTCGATGTATTTTACCAAAGCTCTGATGCTGTTGCCGTGAGCAGCGATAATGCATTTTTTGCCAGCCAAGAGAGCGGGCTTAATATCGGAATTCCAGTAAGGAACTACACGGTCTACGGTATCAAGCAAGTGCTCGGTGCAAGGAAGCTGATCGGGAGTAAGATCTTTGTACTTAGGATCGTTACCAGGATAGCGCTCGTCGCTCTTATCTAATGCCGGAGGACGTACATCGGCACTGCGACGCCAAATGTGAACTTGCTCAGCACCGTATTTAGCGCGGGTTTCATCTTTGTTGAGACCTTGCAAGGCACCATAGTGACGCTCATTTAAGCGCCAGCTGTAGTGGATAGGAATGTTGCTCTCGCCGAGCTCGTTGAGGATAAGCTCCAAAGTGTGGTTGGCTCTCTTCAAAACGGAAGTAAAAGCTTCGTCAAAGGTAAAACCGTTAGCTTTGAGCAAACGACCGGCTTCCTGAGCCTCTTTGATGCCGTTTTCGCTAAGATCAACATCGGTCCAGCCGGTGAAACGGTTTTCTAAGTTCCACATGCTCTGGCCATGGCGCACCATAACAAGTTTCATGGTAAAAAACTCCTCTAAAAAGAATATTTGTAAACTGACAGGGGCTCCAATACGACCAAAAGTTAGCCAAAACCTGCCGATTATTTTTCTTAGTGAAAGCTCAGCCTTATACTCCACCGCTTAGTGGCAGTTTTTTCTACTAGCCGAACCGAATTATTTAAGCAGGACAAAAAATCAACTCTGCCAAAATTTTCTAGCGGCAGCTTGACTCATTTATCGGATCAGCGCCATTTTATCTCTTTGCGCTTTAAGAGCGCGATTAAGGCGGCGTTTTTTATGCGTATAGCTATCGGAACAACTCACGGAGTGATAGTCCTAAAAGAAGGACAAACCGAAATAGATACCTGGACTTTGGTGTCCCACGCCCATCAAGCACGCAATATTCAGGCTATTTTGACCGATCCGCGCGGTTCCATTTTGGCTGCCTCTTCGCAAGGCTCCATTCATAAAACCAAAGATGGCGAAAACTGGATGACTACCGTAGAAGGTTTGGATGGACTAAATATTACTGCCATAAGCTCTCACCCCAAGTCTCCTATGGTTATGTATATTGGTACTCAGCCGCCTTCAATTTACAAGAGCAAAACTGCCGGCTTGCGTTGGCAAAAGCTACCCAGTTTCAATCAACTTCCTAGTTCCGACAATTGGGTTTATCCGGTGCCGCCTTACCGCGCTTCTGTAACTAAATTGCGTCAACATCCACTCCACCCCAACGTAGTGTTTGCTTCAGTAGCTCAGGGCGGCTTTATGGGCAGCTTAGATGGCGGCCTCACTTGGACAGAGCGCCCTGTCAGCGTAGGCAAAGAAGTAAATGATTTTGCCATTCATGCTCTAGCTCCCAATCGTATTTTCTCAGCTACTTCAGCCGGTCTCTTCCGCTCTAACGATTTGGGCTCAACTTGGGAGCAGCTCGAACACGGTTTGCCCTACACTTTTGCCCGCCGCGTGGCTATTGCCCCTTACAATCCCAATTTAATTATGGCCAGCTTAAGCCAGATGCGCGACGACAGCGGAGCCCAAATTATCGTTTGCTCCCAAGATGGCGGCGACACTTGGCAAGTTAAAAATGTCGGTTTGCCTTCCTTAACTAACCAGCGCATTACTTCAATTAGCGCTTTGAAAGATAACATTTTCGCTTTTTCCACTTTGACTGGCAACGTTTATTTAACTACTAACGGCGGTGATTTGTGGAGAGCCATCTACTTAAGCAGAAACACCATTAACATTATTCAGCTTATGCCCAACTAAATTGCCGAGCTTTTAGGTAAACACAATTTAGCAAGTCTGCACAATTAAAATATTTAATTATGCAGGCTTTTTTATTTTCAGTGTAAAAGTTAGGCTTCCGATTTTAATACTGTACAGGTGAAAAAGAATGTCCGTTTTACGTCCCTTCCGCGCTTTACGTCCCCATCCTAAGTATGTGGCTCAAGTTGCCGAAGTTCCTTACGATGTAGTAGATCGCAAAGAAGCCAAAGCTTTAGGTGAAGGTCATCCTTTGAGCTTTATTCACGTTTCTCGCGCCGAAATCGATCTTCCCGATTCCGTAGACGCCTACGATCCTTCCGTCTATGCCAAAGCTGCCGAGAACCTTAAGAAGCTCTGTGACGAAGGCGCTCTTTTCTTAGATGAAACTCCCGCTGTTTACGTATACCAGCAGCAAATGGGCGACCACGTCCAGACCGGTATTGCCGCCACCTTCTCCGTAGATGAGTATGACAACAACCTCATCAAAAAGCACGAGAAGACCCGCAAAGCTAAAGAAGATGATCGCACCAACCATATCATCACCACCAAAGCTCAGACCGGCCCCGTTTTCCTCACTTACAAAGCTCGCCCCGAAATTGACGCTATTGTCAATAAAGTGATCGCCACCGAGCCTTTATATAATTTTGTTGCTCCCGATGGCATTCGTCACACCGCTTGGAAATTGGAAAATTGCCAAGACTTAGTTGAAGAATTTGCTAAGATCCCTGCTCTTTACATTGCCGACGGACACCACCGCGCCGCTTCCGCCAGCCGTACCAGAGCCAAACTTCGCTCCGAAGATCCCAACTGGAAGGGCACCGAAGCTGCCAACTTCTTCTTGGCCGTAGCTTTCCCTGACGATCAGCTTAAGATCATGGCTTACAACCGCGTAGTGGCCGATTTAAATAACCACAGCGAAGAAGACTTCTTAGCCGAGCTCAAGAAGGTTGTACCTGTAGCCGAAAATGCTTCTCCAGAGCCTCAGAAAGACGGTCACGTCAGCATATACTTAGGCAAAAAGTGGTACGATCTCGACCTTACTCCTCTTAAAGAGAAAGCTGCCACTCCCGCTCAGAAGTTGGACGCTGCTGTCTTGCAAGACAACGTGCTCAATCCTTTGTTAGCCATCGACGATCCTCGTACCAACGAGCGTATCGACTTTGTGGGCGGTATTCGCGGTACTGGCGAATTGGTTAAGAGAGTAGATGAAGGTCGCGCCCAAGTCGCTTTCTCTATGCGTCCAGTCAGCTTAAAAGAGCTCATGGACATTGCCGACGCCGGCGAAATTATGCCTCCTAAGTCCACTTGGTTCGAGCCCAAATTGCGCGACTCTATCGTCAACCACGCTTTGGCTTAATATGTAGACAATGCGTTTAGCGATAAGCTGGGCGCTAAACATATGATATAGACAAGATCCCTTCCGCAGCAAAAAACTGCCGGAGGGATTTTTTGTTTGTACATAGAGCACTACACAGCAACACAACGAATGCTAGTCAACTGCTATTGACTAGCATTGACTAAGATGACTAGCATTAACTAGAATGACTAGAGTTGACTAAATATTTTGCTTGGAGTCAGCCAAACTACTTCAAGCAGAATTTTAAAGCAAATGATACATAAAGGACTTATCAAACAAGAACGCTTAGGGCGTAAGGCTATATATAAAGCAACAAAAAGTTAAGTACACAGAATAAAAGCACCCTCTTAGCCGGTTTATCCAGTAAAGAGGGTACATAGCGTTACATTTTTTAACGATACTGTTCGTCAGTAACTGGTTCTAGCCAGTCGGTTTTGTTGTTTGGTAAGTTTGTTTCTACTGAAATATGAGCAAACTCGCTATCGGGAGCGGCGCCGTGCCAGTGTTTGACATTGGGAGGAATACGCACGACATCGCCGCGCTTGAGAATTTGTATTTCTTGGCCTTCAGCTTGATAGCGCCCTTCTCCGGCTGTCACTAATAGAATCTGACCGCCGCTGTGTTTGTGCCAGTGAGTTCTAGCCCCTTTATCAAAAGTTACATTGGCTATAGAGGAATGCCAAATATCATCATTAGCGCTCAACCTAGTCAAATAAGTCGTTCCAGTAAAATACTTGTTGAATGGGTTCAAGTCGCCTTTGCTAAAAGGCTGTTCTAATTCTTGAGCCATAGCCACTCCTCCACAAAGCAGAAATAGAGCTGTAGCAGCAATAAATTTTTTCATAAATATAAATCCTTCCGACTGTAGTAGGCGGAACCCCACTGTCTTTAGGCGGTGGGAGGAGCCTTGTAAAAAAAGACGAATCCGTTTAGCTGTAAAAACTGTGGCTACAAATCAAATGATGACCGTATTGGAGCTATGAATCTGTATCACATGGGGGTAAACTATCTTAGAGATAGTCAAGTACCTGATACAGTTACAGTCGAGTAAATCTCTGCTGTAAAGGGTGTTGTCAACCACCCTACGATGTAACGCCACCTTAGATAGCGATACTTAAGGAATAAAAGTCGGAGGGGTAACCCGTTACCACGACTGGGCAGTTACAAGCCCATTACCTTTAGGTGATGGGTAGTTGACAGTATTTCTCCTCTACTTAAGATCGAGTTCTTTAAGCGCTTTCAAAGAAGCCAGCGCATTAGGGAAGCCGACGTAGGGTAAGCACTGAATAATAGCTGCCGTCACTTCTTCTTTAGTGTTGCCAGCTTTAATAGCACCTTGAATGTGGCTTTTAAGTACAGACGTTTGACCATTAGTTACTAATACGGCAATAGTCATCAGTTCACGAGTTTTCAAATCTAAGCCACGGCGCGTGTAAATATCGCCAAAGCAAAATTCAGTCAAAAATCTAGCTACTTCAGAGCCCATATCATTAGGTAAACCGGTCATAGCTTCAGCGATTTCGTTGCCATAAAGAGGCTCTTGAATAGCTGCGCCTTTTTCGTGGCGGTTTTCTTCTGTTACGGTAGCACTAGCAGTAAGTTTACTTTCCAAGCCTCGCTCTTTAACAACTTCGTTAAAGACGCCAATAGCGTTGAGAGTTTTGGGGAAACCGATAAAAGGCGCACACTGATAGATAATTTCACGCAGCTCAACAGGCTTAACGCCAGCATTTAAAGCGGCATTTAAATGGGCTTTAAGCTGAGGCAAAGTTTGCTGAGCTGTTAAAGAAGTAACAGTAAGCATTTCTCTAGTTTTCATATCTAGTTGGCCAACAGTAAAAACTTCGCCGAAAATATATTTTTGCAAAATATCCATAAATTCAGCGTCTTTACCAGTATTAGGCTGCCACTGACGACAAAAAAGTTCTGTGTAAGTTTGTTTGCAAATATCAGTCCTAGTCATATTATCCCTCGCTTCGTCAGCTAAAGCTAAACCTGTATGCACTAAACAAAAAGCAATGAGAAAAGTACATAATTTTTTCACGCTGTGTCTTCCTCTAGCTTAAACTCTTTTGCCTAATTCATAAGCTTGCTGCGGATATTCGGTATTTTTGACGCTACCTTCAGGCCAAACACCAGGGGCAATAACCATGCCTGAATTGCTCCAACCCAAATAATCTAAAAGCACTTCATAATGATTAATAATAGGCTGAGCGTCTTTGGAAGAAGTATTGGCATAAGTCATCAACAATGCAGCTTTTTTTGGCACGTGAATTTGGCCATTGATGGCATAAAATCTATCGATCACAGCTTTAAGCTGAGCGGAAATTCCGAAGTAATACATTGGCGTAGCGAAAACTACCATGTCGGCATTAATAATATGCTCACGCACAAAATTAAAGTCGTCTTGGAAAACACAATCACCGTTCATGCCACAACGATTGCAAGCTATGCAAGGATGGACATTTTTAGAAGCTGCATCAAAGCGAACTACAGTATGGCCAGCTTCCTTAGCACCCTTAATAAAATGCTCAGCTAAAGTATTGGAATTGCCATTTTTCCTAGGACTGCCGGTTAATACCAAAATTTTCATTTTCTTTTTCTCCCCATTAGCCTTACTAGAATCTTGGCCGGAAAATAAAGCTGTGCCAGCAAAAGCACTGACAGCTACAGCCCCACCTACAGCCAACATTTTTTTCAGAAAATCACGTCTTTCCATGACTTGGATTATACAGACCTAAAGTTACTTTAGGTCAAGAGCTATCGTAATTTTTTTACATGGCAATGGCCGTTTATGCTCAATATTTAATGTCTATTTAGACAAAGACCGCGCTATTTATGACAAGCTTTTGAAAAGGGATTAAAATACAAATTAGGCTTCGCTTTTGGAAAATAAAGTGAAGCCTAATTCAACTTAAAGTTGATTCAATATCGAGTGATTAAATTACCATTGGTACTTATCAAACTCATCATCATCTAAAAGTTCTTTAATAAAAATACTGATGGACAAAACAGAGTCTGTGTCTAAATCATCTTCAAGCCAATATCCCTCATCCGAACTCCAATCCTCATTCCAATCATCAAAACGTAATGAAGTGTCAATAAGAGTGGCTTCTTTCATAGACATACCTACATAAATTCCATTTGGTAATTTTCCAGGAAATTCACCATCCACATATATTTTAAATAATTTATCTTTCGCAAAAAATAAATTTAAATGATTGTCACAGTGAATTATTTTCCATTCTACTTGTGGAGTACAGCCCTTATTAGGCCAAATTTCAGTTGTATAACCACATTTAGCCAATTCAAGCTGCGTTTTTACGGTGTTAAAACTTGAAAGTAACATAAAATTACCTACGCCAACAAAGGGCACGATATTAGTATTTGTCATTTTTCACAACCTTGACGTTGCATTAGGATTAGCCTCCCCTAGCAAAAATATTCGCCGATATTTAATACCGCAATTTTAGCGTATTCAGTCAAATTTGCGTTTTTCATTCAGTCAAATTCACAAATTTCATTCAGTCAAATTTTAACTTTCCATTCAGTCATATTTTTAGTTTTTATTCAGTCATATTTTGGCAGTACAGTGCACTAAGCCCGCATATCAAGCAATAGGCTTTGTCTTATGCAGCGTTAGTTTAGCCGCGAACAATTTCAAAACATAAAAAAATCCGAACCGTACAAAAAATACGATTCGGATTCTACTTTATATTGGCGGAGAGCGAGGGATTCGAACCCCCGGTGACATTACTGCCACGGCGGTTTTCAAGACCGCTGCTTTCGGCCACTCAGCCAGCTCTCCACAGCGAGCAACGGAACTTAAGTTACGCTGCTCTACTTTTTTTTCCTGCTAAAGCAAGAAAAATTTTTAGACTATCCGCAAGCATGCTTGAGACTTGTCTAAAAATTTATGTTATTAACTATTCGTGAGCAGCTTGGACAGCTCCGGTAATAGTCTTTTCGGCAGCTTCTTTGCCGTACTTATCAATTTCACGCAGGTCTTTTTCACCGTGAGTTAAGCATCCGGGGCCGCCAATGCAGCCGCCTACGCAAGCCATACCTTCAATGAAGTTGTAAGGAGACTTGCCACAATTGGCCAGAAGCAAAGCTTTGCGACATTCGTCTAAGCCGCTGCAAGAGACGGCTTTAAGCTCAAAGTCGGTTACGCCGTGCTCTTTGAGTCCTTCTTTGACGGCGTCAGCTAAACCGCCACAGCGAGCGAAAGTACGGCCAAAGCAAGAAGCGGTATCCAAAGTTTCTTCTTCCAAAGAAGCAACATCAATATCGAGTCCATCAAAGAGAGCCTGGAGCTCTTCGAAAGTAATGGTTACATCCACATAAGGACTGACGGTGTCGAGCTTAGTCTCCATCTTCTTGGCAGTGCACGGGCCAATGAAAACGACTTTGCAATTGGGCTCTTTGTCTTTGATAAACTTGGCGATAGTAGCCATAGGAGACAGACTGTGAGAGATCTTGTCAGTAAGTTTAGGGAAGTTTTTCTCGATAAAAGACACAAAAGCGGGACAGCAAGAGCTGAGCAAGAAACCTTTTTCAGCTAATTCTTTAGATTCGTGGAAAGCTACCATATCGGCGCCCAAGGCGGCTTCCCAAACACCGTGGAAACCACATTCTTTAATGGCGCGAATAACTTGTCCCAACTTGGCATAGCTAAACTGACTGGCAATAGAAGGAGCAATCACAGCATAAACATTGGGGCCATCCTGCTCTTTGGCGCGGCGCAGCATGTCTACTACGTTAAGAATAAAAGACTTGTCGACGATAGCGCCAAAAGGACACTGATAGACGCAAGCTCCGCAACGTACGCACTTGGTCTCATCAATAGAGGCCACTTTTTCTTCGTTCATGCTGATAGCTTTAGCTTTACAAGCTCTCTCGCAAGGACGCTTAAAGTTCATAATGGCGTTGTAAGGACAAACCTTGGCGCACATACCGCATTCGACGCACTTATCTTTATCGATGCGAGCTTTTTGATTTTCGTCAAAGCTGATAGCTCCGCGACGGCAAGCTTGTTCGCAACGGTGAGCGATACAACCGCGACAAGCGTTGGTTACTTCGTAGCCACCTACGGGGCATTCGTCGCAAGCGATGTCTAAAACTTCGATAATATTTTCGTTGGTAGCGGTGCCACCTAAAGCCATATGGACGCGTTCGCCTAAAATAGCGCGTTCTTTAAACACACAGCAGCGCATAGTAGGCACTTTTCCAGGCACGATTCGCTTGGGAATATCGTGAATTTCTTCCAACAACTTGTCTTTGAAAGCCAAGCGAATGACTTCTTTAAGTACGCTGTGCTTAAGGTACTGAACTTTGGTGTCAAATTTAATGTTATTCATAAAAATAGAATCTTTCCTAAATATTAATTGGTAGGTTTCCCCCGGATATAAAAGCCGGAAGCTCAGGAGAGGTTCAGTTTGCACCAAAAAGGCGCACAGCCGACAAAGTAGATAAGCTTTGTCAAACCGCACGCCTATGGCGCTAAATCTTTAAGCGAAATGAGGCTAACCCAGCCTTACTTTCGATAAACAGTACCCCGAGTCAAGCTGCCGAAGCGAAATCGACAGCCGCTCGAGTTAGACTTGTTTATTCGTAATCAACTACGTTGATCCAGTGCATAAGGAGCTCGCGCTCTTCAGGGCAGCCCTTCACAGACTGAGAAGCGGCCACAATAGGCAACCACTTTTGCACTTGCTGTTTAGCGGTATCAGTCATGCTGCAGTACATATCAAGGTACTTTTTAGCACGATCGAGTTGTCCAGCTAACCAGAATACTAAGTAGGTGCGAGCCACATCAGCTTCGGCAGCACCGCGAGTCACGTGTGACCAGTCGATCACATAGTCGGTTCCGTTAGTGCCACAAATCACGTTGCTGGGGTTGAAATCGCCATGGCAAATCTTGTCTTGGCGCGGAATAGCAGACAGGCGCATATGCAGTTCATAACGGGCAGTGGCATTCAAAGTAGTGGCACTGATCTTATTCTGCATCTTGTCAACCAGCTTATTGAGCATAGGAGCCTTAGTGTTGAGGATACGACGCTGAATGTTAATAAAGCGAGTCATATACTCTTCTTCTTTTTCGGGCTCTTTTTCCATAAGCTCGGCCAAGGTGGGGCCTTCGATAAACTCGGTTACGATAGCCCACTTGCCATCGATCTTGGTCACTTCGATAATCTTAGGAATATCGAGGTCGGTCTCTTCTACACGAGCCTGGTTCAAAGCTTCGTTAAGTACGTCGGCTTTAGAGAAGTCGTTGTTAAAAACCTTAACGCAGTAGTTACCAAGGCGGTAGATCTTCTTGTTGGGACGAACCGCAATAACTTTGGCAGCACTTAAATCTAACTTTACGTCCTGCATAATGTCCTCCTAGTGACCGTAGTAGGCCTTCAGATACATCTCTTTGATTTCTTTCATCAAAGGATAACGAGGGTTGGCGCCAGTGCACTGGTCGTCAAAGGCTTGCTCGGTCATGTTATCGAGGGTAGCCAAAAAGTGTTCTTCCTCTACGCCGTAGTCGCGAATGGTAGGTTTGATACCGATTTGCTTCTTCAGATCCTCGATAGCATTGATCAAGTTGTCCAAACTCTCTTGATCATCTTTGCCACCGAAGCCTAAATACCTGGCGAACTCAGCATAACGAGCCAAAGTGTGAGGATAACCATACTGAGGGAAGGTACCCATCTTAGGAGGTACTTCAGCAGCGTTGTAGCGCAACACGAGAGTAATTAACAGAGCGTTGGCAATACCGTGAGGAATGTGGTGGAAAGCGCCTAACTTGTGAGCCATGGAGTGGCATACGCCTAAGAAAGCGTTAGCGAAAGCCATACCGGCCATAGTGGAAGCGTGAGCCATCTTCTCGCGGGCTTCAGGATCGGAAGCGCCGTTATTGTAAGCGCGAGGCAAGTAATCGAAGATGTTGCGAGCGGCGCGTAAAGCAATACCGTCGGTGAAGTCGGTAGCCATCATAGAGGCGTAGGCTTCGAGAGCGTGGGTCAAAGCATCGATACCGGAAGCGGAAGTGAGGCCGCGAGGCATGTTCATCATCATGTCGGCGTCGATAATAGCCATCTTAGGCAACAATTCGTAGTCGGCCAAAGGATACTTGATGCCGCTGCGCTCGTCGGTAATTACGGCGAAAGGAGTAACTTCGGAACCGGTACCAGCAGAGGTAGGTACGGCAATGAAGTAAGCTTTGTCGCCCATGTGAGGGAAGGTATATACGCGCTTGCGGATATCCATGAAGCGCATGGCCATATCCATAAAGTCTACTTCGGGATGCTCATAAAGTACCCACATAATCTTGCCGGCGTCCATAGCGGAACCACCACCGATAGCAATAATGCAATCGGGAGCGAAGGCACGCATAGCCTCGGCACCTTTCTTAGCGGAAGCCAAAGACGGGTCGGGAGCGACTTCGAAGAAGCTGGTGTGAGTGATGCCGAGTTCGTCGAGCTTGTCGGTGATGGGCTTAGTGTAGCCATTCTTGAATAAGAACTCGTCGGTGACGATGAAGACGCGCTTTTTGCCCATAACGTCGCGCAACTCTTGGAGAGCGGTGGGCAAGCAGCCACGCTTAAAGTAAACTTTTTCAGGAGCGCGGAACCACAGCATATTCTCTTTTCTTTCTGCAACAAACTTGGTATTGAGTAAATGTTTTACACCTACGTTCTCGGATACGGAGTTGCCGCCCCAAGAACCGCAGCCCAACGTTAAGGAAGGAGCTAAGCGGAAGTTGTAGAGGTCGCCGATACCACCGAAAGAGGACGGAGTGTTAACCAAAATACGGCAAGTGTGCATCTTGGCAGTGAAGCGCTCCAACTTGTCTTGGCACTTTACGGTGTCGAGATAAATGGAAGCGGTGTGGCCCAAACCGCCATACTCAATGAGTCCTTCGGCTTTTTGCAAAGCTTCGTCGAAGTCTTTGGCGTGATACATGCCCAAGATGGGAGAGAGCTTCTCGTGAGCGAACTCTTCGGTAAAGTCGGCGTGTTCAACTTCGCCAATCAAAACCTTGGTATCTTCGGGAACTTCCACACCGGAAAGCTCGGCAATAGTGTGAGCAGACTGACCGACGATCTTGGCGTTTAAAGCGCCGTTAATGAGCATAGTCTTGCGGACTTTGTCGGTCTCTTCTTCGTTGAGGAAGTAGCAACCACGGCGAGCGAACTCGGCTTTTACTTCATCATAAATGCTGTCCAAGACGACTACGGATTGCTCGGAAGCGCAGATCATACCATTGTCGAAAGTCTTGGAGTGGATGATGGAGTTGACAGCTAAAGTTACGTTGGCGCTCTCATCGATAAGAGCGGGAGCGTTACCAGCACCTACGCCAATAGCGGGTACGCCGGAAGAGTAAGCGGCTTTGACCATACCAGGGCCACCAGTAGCCAAGATGCGGTCGGCGCTTCTCATAACTAAGTTGCTCAATTCGAGCGAAGGAACGTCTACCCAAGCGATAATGCCTTCGGGGGCGCCAGCGGCAACAGCAGCTTCCAATACTACTTTAGCAGCAGCAATGGTGCTTTGCTTGGCCCTGGGGTGAGGGCTGATGATGATACCGTTTCTGGTTTTCAAGGCCAACAAAGTCTTGAAAATAGCGGTAGAGGTGGGGTTGGTAGTAGGAATAATAGCGGCAATTACACCTACGGGCTCTAAGTAAGTTTTAAAGCCGCCGGCCTTGTCGTCACAAACCAAACCACAAGTCTTGGTGTTTTTGTAAGTGTTGTAGATATACTCGGCTGCGAAGTGGTTCTTGATAATCTTGTCTTCCACTACGCCCATGCCGGTCTCTTCGTGAGCCATCTTGGCTAAAGGAATACGCTGCTGATCGGCTGCTGAAGCGGCAGCAAAGAAGATCTTGTCAACCTGTTCCTGGGTAAAAGTAGCGTAGATCTTCTGAGCTTCTCTGAGGCGCTTCAAAGCGTCTTGGAGAGTTTCCAGATTATCGACGATCGTATATTCCAACTTGCTCATATATCAATCTCCATTTCAGGAATTAAGCATTTTTACGAACCACCCGCTGCCTACCGCCTTAAGCGGCACGGGCTCGCCGCCTGCTGCCCCCCGCTATTCTAGACGGCTGGCATTGCAGATTATTAAGAAAAAAGAACCAATCGACCGAGCAGTCGACCGATTCCAGGGTTTAATCAAAATTGTTAGGCAATTTGTCCGCACGCATAGAAGCTCGCAAATAATTGGAAATAACAGCTAAATGGACGGCCATATTCTCATTGGTAACAAAAATTTTTTCGTCAACTCGCAAATGAACTGGCGCGAAATTCCAAATGGCTTCTATGCCACATTTGACCATTAAATCACAAACTTGCTGAGCCGCCTCGGCAGGTACGGTAATAATACCGATACGAGGATGAAGGCGAGCACACATATCGCTGAGCTTACTTAAATGCAAAATTCGACCGCCTTCTTGACCGGCCAACTCTTCGTTGGCGTCAAAAGCTGCCAAAATTTCTAATCCGTAGGTTTTGAAGCCGCCATAGTTGAGAAGAGCTCTACCCAGATGGCCGGCGCCGACAATAATAGCGGAATCTACATTGTGGTATCCCAAAAAGCTTTCCAGCTCGTCGCGCAAAACTTCGATAGGATAGCCAACTTTGGGACGACCGGACGAACTAACCGCCGCTAAGTCTTTGCGTACTTGTACATCGTTAAGATTTAAAGCGCAGGCAATGGAAGAAGCGGAAACCCTGCTCTCGCTAGTAGGCAGAGTGCGCAAGTAAGCCAAATACATGGGCAAACGCTGTAAAGTTTGTTTAGATACGCTAAAACTTTTCACCGGACAAAACCACGGAAAAACGGATGCGGCCTTTTTGACCGCCGGGCTTGCGCCCGTTCTTATCCCCCGCCGCCCATAGTAAAGCACAAAAGGATAAATATATCAATCTTTTTTTATCGATAAAAAAGATAATGTTTAAATATTTCCCTTAGTTTTCCTCACATCTGCCTAAATTGACTAATCTAATAGGCGAACAGCTCTATTTAGATACAAATTCACCTTGGTGTTATCAATATTGCATATTCAATATATAACATCAACAAGGACGTTTTTTATATGGCCGATCGCCTTTGCAATAAGCTTATACAAGGGAATAAGCTCTTTATTGCAGAACTGCGGCGGCTATGGATCGACAACTAATTTCGCAGGCTTTTGCCGACAGAAGCTTACTGGCCAAAGCCAAACAGGACATTTTTGAAGTTATTGAAGCGCTCGACAAAGGTCAGCTTAGAGTTGCTGAAAAGATCGACGGCGCTTGGCAAGTAAATACTTGGGTAAAAGAAGCTATTCTGCTTTATTTTTCACTCACGGAAATGCAAACTTGGGAGCTTCCTCCCTTTGAATACCGCGATAAGATCAGCTTGAAAGCCGATTTGCAAAAAGCCGGCATTCGCGCCGTACCTCCGGGCACAGTGCGTTACGGAGCGTATATGGCCCCAGGCTCTATTCTTATGGTTGGCTACGTAAATATTGGTGCCTATGTTGGCCCCGGCACCATGGTAGATACTTGGAGCTTGGTAGGTAGTTGTGCTCAGATAGGAGCCAATGTCCACTTAGCTGCCGGAGCGATTATCGGCGGCGTTTTGGAACCAGCTGGAGCCCAACCAGTAATTATTGAAGACGGCTGCTTTATTGGAGCTGACAGTGTTATCGTCGAAGGCGTATTAGTTGGCGAAGGCGCTGTAATTGGCGCAGGCACTACCCTTACTGCCTCCACTCCTATTATAGATGTCACCACTTCAGAGCCAATTATCTACAGGGGTCAGGTTCCCCCTCACTCTGTGGTAGTGCCTGGTACACGCCCACGACAATTTCCCGGCGGTACCTACAATCTTCCCTGCGCTCTGATTATTGGCCACCGTAGCGCCGGTTCCGATAGTAAAACTAGCTTAAATCAAGCATTACGCAACTTTGGAGACTTACAATGATCGATTTAGTTTCTCTAACTCAAAAACTGGTGCAAATTCCCAGCCAGACTAAAAATGAAAAAGAGGTTTGCGACTTTATCGAGTCATGGGTGCGCACCGAGTTGCCGGGCATTCCTTTGAGCCGTTCGCGCAACAATTTAATCGTTTGCCCTCCTCAACGCGGTGATCGTCCTGTTATTGGCCTTTTCGGTCATATTGACACTGTGCCGGCCGACCCAGATCAGCCCTTAGGAGTCATAAAAGACGGCAAACTTTACGGCTGTGGTTCTTCCGATATGAAGAGCGGCGTGGCTGTGATGATGGGCTTACTCAAAGAATACGAAAAATTTAACGCCGATTTGGTAGCCGTCTTTTACGACGGTGAAGAAGGGCCCGATGTCGGCAACGGTATGCGCGGCTTAATGCCTACTCTGCCGCCCATGGATTTTGCCCTCGTTTTGGAGCCTACCAACAATGCTATTATGGCCGGTTGCATGGGCGGCTTGCACGCCATTGTTACCGTTGAGGGCAAACGAGCTCACTCTGCGCGTCCTTGGCAAGGCCAAAACGCCATCTTCCGCTCTCTGCCACTACTGGCAAAATTGCGCGATTTGCCTAGGCGCGAAGTAAATATTAGCGGCTTGACTTTTTACGAAGTAATGAGCCCTACTATGGCTTCTACTTCCAATGCGGCCAATGTTATTCCCGACAAGTTTGAAATAAATGTCAACGCTCGCTTCGCGCCCAACCGCAGCGAAAGCGATGTAGTGGCAGAGCTCACCAAGCTGGTAGGCGATTTGGCCACTATTAGAGTGCGCGACGTTTCGGTGCCCGGCCAGGTTTGCGTCAGTCATCCTTTGATGCAAGGTTGGATCGAGCGCTGCTCGCTGCAAGTCGAGCCTAAGCAAGCTTGGACAGATTTAGCTAGACTTACTGCTAATGGCATTCCCGCCGTCAACTTTGGCCCTGGCGATCCAGATCGCTGCCACCAGGCCATCGAATGGATGGAAATTGCCAACTTAGAGAAATGCTACAACTTACTGTCCATTTTCTTAACTGAAATTTGTCAAGTGAAAGCTGAGCCCGAAGCTTAGTTTTCCTTCCTCAAATCGAGCTAAAAAAAGATAGATTGAGAGAGTTTTTTCATGAACGCTACTGAAATTCGTCAGTCATTCTTAGAATTTTTCCGTGAAAAAGGTCACGAAATCGTGCCTTCCGCTTCGGTTGTGCCTCACGACGACCCTACCCTCATGTTTACTAATGCGGGCATGAACCAATTTAAGCCCTACTTCTTGGGACAAGCTACTCCTACTCATCGTCGTGTAGCCGACTCTCAGAAGTGCATTCGCGTTTCCGGTAAGCACAACGACTTGGAAGAAGTTGGCTTAGACACTTACCACCACACTTTATTTGAAATGCTGGGTAACTGGTCTTTCGGCGATTATTACAAACGCGAAGCTATTTCTTGGGCTTGGGAATTGCTTACCGAGCGCTGGAAACTTCCCAAGGGCCGCCTTTATGTAACAGTTTTCGGCGGTGACGAAGCTAAAGGATTGCCTGCTGACACCGAAGCCGAAGCACTTTGGAAAGAGCTCACCGATATTGACCCTACGCATATTAAACATTTTGGCGCCAAAGATAACTTCTGGATGATGGGCGAAGTTGGCCCTTGTGGCCCTTGCACCGAAATTCATATCGACTTAACTCCCGATATGAGCGGCGGCCCCTTAGTTAACGGCGACTCTCCTTTAGTTATGGAGCTTTGGAACTTGGTCTTTACTGAGTTCAATGCTGACAAAGACGGCTTGCACAAATTACCCAATTGCAATGTGGATACCGGCGCCGGCTTAGAGCGTATCGCTGCGGTTATGGAATGCACCAAAGGTTGCACCGACTTTAATGTCGAGATTTCCAACTACGACTCTGCTTTATTCCGCCCCATTATTGCCAAACTGGAAGAACTTTCCGGACTCAAATATACGCACGGCGTTTCTAAAGATGCTACTTCCGTAGCTATGCGCGTTTGTGCCGATCACTTGCGCATGGTCGCTTTCTCTATAGCCGACGGTGCCCTTCCTTCCAACGAAGGACGCGGCTACGTTATCCGCCGTATCTTACGTCGCGCTGCTCGCTACGGTCGCAAACTCGGTTTAGTAGAGCCTTTCCTTTACAAGCTTCTGCCTACCCTGAATGAAATTATGGGCCAAGCTTATCCCGAACTTTTACGCGAAGAAGCTAAAATTAGCCGCATTATCAAAGGTGAAGAGACTTCCTTTAACCAGACCTTAGATCGCGGTATCGCCTTATTCGAAGAAGAGCTCAGCTTGTTGGAAAAAGCTGAAAATAACGATCATATCTTCCCTGGCAGCGTTGCCTTCAAACTTTACGACACTTACGGCTTCCCTTACGACTTAACTGCCGTTATGGCCAAAGAGCGCGGCTATGAAGTAGACGAAGCCGCCTTTGAAAAGGATATGGCCGAGCAAAAGCAACGCGCCCGCGCTGCTCGCGTTAAAACCGCTCAAATTGCCGAAAGTGAAAAGCTCGACTTACAAGCTACCGAATTTGTTGGTTACAACCAAGACAGTTGCTTAGCCAAAGTGGTAGCTATTATCGGTCAACCTGGCAGCCGCGCCGTAGTATTGGACAAAACTCCTTTCTACGGAGAAATGGGCGGCCAGTTAGGCGACACCGGTACTATTAGTTGGGCTGATCACAAGCTGGCCATTAAAGACACCAAGCAACAAGAAGGCGTCTTTATGCACTTTGTTGATGAAGGCCCCGAATTGGAAGCTTTACAAGTTGGCCAAGAAGTAACTGCCGCCATTGACGCCCAGCGTCGCCGCGCTATCGAGCGCCACCATACGGCCACTCACTTATTGCACCATGCCTTGCGTAAAGTTTTGGGCACCGAAGTTCATCAGCAAGGCTCTTTGGTAGCTCCCGAAAGATTGCGCTTTGACTTCACCTATTCCGAGCCGGTCAGCAAAGACAAATTGGCCGAAATTGAGCGCATGATTAACGCTGAAATCGTAGCCAATACTGGCGTATGTTGGTTCGAAATTGCTATCGAAGACAAGCCCGACTCAGTAGTGGCCTTCTTTGGCGACAAATATGGCAAGCGCGTCCGTGTTATCAATGCCGGCGGCCAAGCCAGCGCTCAAGTAGATCAGCCCAGCTACGACGGTTTCTCGCAAGAGCTTTGCGGCGGCTGCCACTGCAAGCGCACCGGCGATTTGGGACTTTTCAAATTCGTTTCCGAAGGTGCTATCGCTTCTGGCGTACGCCGTATTGAAGCTGTGGCTGGTTTGGCCGCTCTCGAATTGGTTGAGCGCAACCAAAAGAGCTTAGAGCAAGCTTGCGAAACTTTGCACACCAACTCTGCCGACTTGCAAACCAGATTGTCTGCCTTGCTGGATAATCAGAAAAAGTTGGAAAAAGAGTTGGAAAAAGCTAAAGCCGCTCTGGCTTCCGCTAAGGCTGCTGACGTACTCAACGAAGCTACCGATGTAGATGGTGTGCCCGTCTTAACTCTCAAATTAGAAAGCGCTTCACCTGACGAATTGCGCGGTATGGCCGACGAATTGAAGCAAAAATTTAACGGCATCGTGCTCTTAGCTGGCCCCAACCAAGAGAAAGTAGGCATCTTGGTTTTGGTAACGCCCGATTATGTAAAGCAAGGCTATCAGGCCGGCAAGTTGGTTAAAGAAGTAGCCAAGCGCTTGGGCGGTGGCGGAGGCGGTCGCGCCGATATGGCCATGGCCGGCGCCAAAGACTTGAGCAAACTCGACGAAGTTTTAGCTCAGTTTGCCGACATTATTCGCGCCAACAAGTAAAGCCCTAAGGCGCGACTAAGTAAAATAGCGTTTTTCTCATTCCTACAAAAAGAGTGAGAGAAACGCTATTTTTTTAGTTACTTGGCGCTATTTTCCGTCCAAGCGGACAACTTATCTAAACCTTCTTTGCTGCCGGACACAAACAAAATATCGTTATTTTTAAAAATATAACTTGGCACTACAGTTTCAATGAGTATATTGTCATTTTCAATGGCAATAATATTGACTCCGAATTTTACACGCAAATTGGCATCAATTACACTTTTACCGACAAGTTGTGAAGGAACTATTAGTTTGGAAATATTGAGTTTTTCGCTTAATTGGACAAAATCTAAAACTTGCGAAGCTTCCAAACGATGAGCCAAGCGAACGGCCATATCACGTTCAGGATAAACAACCTCGGCGCCCAATTTGGCTAAAATTTCACCATGATCGGCGCTAGCCGCTTTGGCAATCACTTTGGGAATGCCGAAACTTACCAAATGTAAAGTAGTTAAAATAGAAGCATCTATTTCTTCACCACTAATACCCACAATAGCAACATCGCAATTTTTGACGCCAGTTTCGGCCAAAGACTTGCGATCCAACTTTTTCAGAACATAAGCATTTTCTGTATGTTCACGCAATTCGCGCACTTTTTCTTCATCTTTATCAACGACCACAATTTCTGCCCCGGAAGAAGCCAGTTCTATAGCCAAAGCATAACCGAAGCGCCCCAACCCCACGATAGCGTAGCTCTGTTTTTTCTTTTTCGATCTGCCAAACATAGAATTTATCCTCCTTTACCCAATCGCAATATTGCCTTCAGGATAGCCAGTCAGTTCATTATTTTTGAAATACCATAAAGTAGCGATAGTTAAAGGGCCCATTCTGCCCACATACATAATGATAATCGATAAAATTTTGCCACCCAAACTCAATTTTGTGGTTATACCTGTCGATAAACCGACTGTACCAAAAGCGCTGGTTATTTCAAAAAGAGCAGCCGTAAAGCCGACCTGCGGATCCATAATTAAAAGTAAATAAGTACCACTTATAACTATAAAAGCAGCTATTAAAGTGATAACTGCTGCCTTACGGAAAGCCTCAGAAGGAACGGCATAGCGGAAAGCTTTTTCAGAGGTATTGGTAGCGGCCGATTTTATGCCTTGCAAAAGCACAAAAAAAGTAGTCGTTTTAATACCGCCTCCGGTAGATCCAGGGGAAGCTCCAATAAACATTAAAACAATCATCACTAGCAAGCCAGCGTCAGTAAAATTGCCGATATTATACGTAGAAAAACCAGCCGTCCTGGCGGAAACGCTATGGAAGAAGGCGCCCAACCAAGTAATATTTTCTGTCAGTTTAAAAAGCAAAGTACCAGATATAGTCAAAAAGGCACTTGTAGTAATAACAACTTTGGAATGCATAGAAAATTTGCGCCAATTAAAACGTAAAGCCAAAGCTTCATGAATAACCCAAAAGCCGATACCGCCGAAAATAATTAAAATACAAGTAATTATATTTAAGGCTAAACTATCCCGATAAGGAATTAAATTTTGCAAATTGCCCAAAATATCAAAGCCGGAATTATTAAAAGCAGCTACCGAATGGAAAAGACTAATCCAAGCCGCCTTTTGCCAAGGATAATCGCCAATAAAAACGGCGAAACTGAGCAAAGCGCCAACAAATTCAAAAGCAAAGGCAGTCAAAAGCACACTTTTCAGAAAACGTACTAAACCTTGGCCGGTAGTTAAATTGAGTGATTCGCGAATCAAACTGCGCCCTTTAAGGTTAATTTTCTGACCGATAGCCAAGATAACACCTGCGCCTACCGAAGTTACGCCCAAACCGCCTATTTGGATCAATAAGCAAAGAAATAGCTGCCCCAAAGGGGTAAAAGTATCATGGGCGTCGACAGCAATTAAACCAGTTACGCAAACAGCACTGGTCGAAGTGTAGAGAGCATCTATATAAGATAAGTCGACATTTTGTCTGACACTACAAGGCAAACTCAAGAGCAATGAGCCTAAAAAAATAGCCAAACCGAAGCCTAAAGCAATAATCCTACCCGGAGGTTGCTTCTTAATCAATTCAATCACGTAGCGATCCTCCCAGTTTCAGTTTTTTCCGGAACGATCAAACCGGTCTCCTAATAGCTGAAACCTTCTTTTTCGCGCTTAGCCACATATTAGCCGAGGCAACAAAAATCCCGCCTTTTTATAGCGGGATTAAGAGTAGCCGGAATCTAAAATTTTTAGCCTTTATAAGCGAAGACCCAAAACTACTTAGACCAACAAAGCTCTTCCAAAAGATCTAATAAAATGGACTCGCGCTCTTCTTGGTTTAAACTAAAGCCATTAAATAAAGAGCGCAGCCAATGGCTCAATTTTTGTTCCGCTTCTTCTTTATCTTCTGGCAAAGGGAACAATTCTTCGATATGCCACAATTCCAACTCTAAACAAGCTCTTACTAGACGAGAAGCAAAAGTAACCGAATTGTCTCTATCCCACTTACTTAAACCTGGCAAATCAAATTGTAAAGGCAACAACTCAAACCAATACTTGGCGTCAGCTTCCGGTTCTAAAGCGTACATTTCAGTCAAAGCGCTAGCCCATGGGCTGAGTTTTTGCGCTCCGCTATTGGGATAGAGACGTGAGAACCAACGGCGGAAAAGCTGATTCAAAATAAGCACATATTCTTCAGTCTTTTCCGGCAATTCTTCAGCTCGTCCGCCAAATTGCTCAGCTATACGTCCAGCCAACTTGCGACGGAAAGTCTCTTCATGTAAAGCAAAAGCAGCCTTGGCTTCCTCCAACCATTGGCAGAAACGCTCCAATTCTTCACCTTCAGGAAGGCCAGAAAATCCGGCTTTTTCGATAAGATCTTGGCCTATAAACTTACGAGCAGAGCGCTCATCTTTGTGGGAGAATAAATTGTTGAGTATATAAGCCGGTTCGCCAGGCTTAGCTTCCAAAGTGAGAGCTAAAGGCGATAAACTATCATGCCAAGCTTGCAAAGAATCGGCAGCAATTTCCCATAAGTCACGTATGTTGCGGCTGCCAACAAAACCAAAAGCATCAATAATACGGTGCAAAGCTTGGCCATCTTTGTAAGGAGCTTGAGGAGTATAAATAACTCGGCAATGAGCAGCACTTCCCCAAGCTTGGCGAATAGCGGTGCTGTCCAAACGCAATTCCTCACCGCGCACACTAAAACTTAAAGCCGGATAATAACGTCGTATAGCGGCCGCTAACAGGATGTTCAAAAATGATACATCTATGCCATAAGGGCGCTTGGAGAACTTTACGTAAAGCTCTTGCAAGCCGCAACTGCGTTCTTCGCGTCCTTCACCTATAAGCATATATAAAAGGCGATTCCAAACCGAAGCCAAAGGACGCTTGTCTTCAATAAAGCAATTCACTTTATAGATAGCGTAGCTGCCACAATCTTCAGTAGCCGAAACTACGCCGCCTTTGATCAAGAAATCACGAATAACTTTATAACCGCCGCTCTTATCCAGCATAATAAATTGCAAAGGCTCTTTGGTATTGAGCAAAATATCGACAGCTTCGCAGCGATCACGCATACTGCCACAAGCTTTAAGCTGGGGAGCTTTTGTATAGATCGATTCCAAAACATCTGTAAAGAAAATATCACGACGACCGCTCTTTATACCGTCGTAAGGAACGCCTTTGTAAAGCCAGCGAAAATTATTGGGAGTAAGCTGGGGACGCAATTTTTCTAAAAGCTGGCGACAGACCATCTGGCGACGACTTTGCAATAAGTTTTGAGCAGTACCGGGCAAAGTGTAAGGCTCTTGAGATGCTAATACATTGAGAGCTTGTAACTCTTTTAATTGAGCAGAACCGGGCAAAGGTTGCTCGGGTACGCCTACAATAACATCAGAGCCGACTTTGGTATTTTCTAACAATTCGGTGACATCTTCAGTTTCGCGTCTGGTAAAGCCTAAGCCCATAATAGCCAGCAAATCGAAACCACGCGGGCAACGCACGGGAATCTTGTCGTTGGGGCCGACAAAAATACACTTAACTCGGCGGGATTTCAAGTGGCTGTCTTTATAGCGCAAGGGAGTAAGAGGACGAGCAGGATAGCAAGTTTCCAGCACTTGCGGATAATTGAGTTTGCCTTGCTCAGCTACCACGCGGGCAACATCCTGATTTAAATTGGAGCGATTAAATCCCATCGATAATAATATGCTGTCGCCCATAGCTTGCCAAACCTCCGCGCACTGTACTCCGCGCCCATAATATAGAAAAAATTAATGAACCAAAAACCCCACCATATTCGAAGTTTTTGCTTTTTTGTCCTTTTTTGCCGGACTTAGGAAACGCCTGTTAGTCTTAGTCTCAACAGCCTAAATAAAGACTATTTTTTAGACAAAACTTTACTGAGCAAAGGCTTTAAGGCTCGTCCTGTAAAATGCTTGGCGGCTATGTATAGTTTTCTTAAAGCTGACGTACCTATCAGCACTCTGACCACTTTTGAAATTGGCGGCCCCGCCCAATGGCTAGCCGAGCCTTCCAACCTGGAAGAATTAAAACAAAGCATACTTTTTGCCCGAGAAAATCGTCTTGCCGTCTTCCCTATCGGTTGCGGAAGCAATATTTTGGCTTCCGACTCCGGTTTCAAAGGCTTGCTTATTAAGCCCAAAATGCAAAAACTTACCGTGACAATCGAAGGTGAAGAAGCTAGCGTTGAAGCCCAAGCAGGCGTTATTTGGGATGATCTGGTGGCCAAAACCGTCAAACAAGATTTGGCCGGTCTAGAATGTTTAAGCGGTATTCCCGGACAAGTTGGCGCCGCGCCAGTGCAAAATATAGGCGCTTATGGCCAAGAAGCTGCCAATACTATCGAATCTGTCCAAGTGATAGATTTAGATACCTTAGAGACGCATAATTTGTCGGCTGCAACTTGTGCTTTTGCCTACCGCACCAGCAATTTCAAAACTATCTGGAAGGGACGCTACATTATTACAGCCGTAACCTTCAAATTGCGTGTTCATGGACAAGCTTCTATGCGTTATCAAGATTTGGAACGCTTTTTTGCCGACAATTTGGCCTCCGACGTTTCTTGGCGTCCCAATTTATCTCAAGTACGCCAAGCTGTCCTCAAAGTGCGAGCCTCTAAATCTATGCTCTATGACAAAGCCGATCCCAACCATCGCTGCGCTGGCTCTTTTTATTTAAATCCTATTATTCCCGAAGCTCAAGCCCAACAATTAAAAAAACGCTGGCCCAATATGCCTGTATACAACACCGACGATCCCACTATGTGCAAAGTTTCGGCC
The DNA here is from genome assembly GCA_934636825.1 of uncultured bacterium. Lineage (GTDB taxonomy): Bacteria > Vulcanimicrobiota > Xenobia > Xenobiales > Xenobiaceae > Bruticola. Next base: position 51,224 of record CAKUBG010000015.1, read on the forward strand.
GCTTGGTTAGTAGACAATGCCGGTTTTCATAAAGGCTTCCGCTCCGGTAAAGCCGGCGTCTCTTCGGCGCACACTTTGGCTTTAATCAATCCCGGCCAAGCTTCAGCGACCGATATTTTAGCTTTTTCCGATTTGGTTAAGGCCAAAGTAAAAGAAGTGTTTAATATACAACTTAAACCGGAGCCGATTATGCTTGGTTTTTCCGAGCATTAGCCAGTAAAGGAGTCAGTGCAAGGGAGCATGGAGGCAGAAAAGATCTACTCAACAGAAGCCAGAAGCTTGGCCCGCCGTCTATTGCGTTTGATGCGCCGCGAATATAGCGATGGCTGTCGAGGCAACGTCGACATAGAGTTGGCCTGGCATTTCTTTTGCCGTCACATCGACGAATTGGCCAAAGATGAAGCTTTTAGCTTGCGCCAAACGGTCAAGAAATTGGCCAACTATGCTTCTTTGCCACAGCGAGTGCGTCAGGGCAACCTAGTTTTAGTAGGCAAAGCTTTAGCTTTAATTGCCGAGCCGCACAGGCTAAATAGCTCAGTACCTGCCATCGAGTCTGCTGCCTCCAATACCGAAACGGCTGCCGCAGAGCTTTCTTCTGCTCAAGTGGGCCGATCATCAATAGATCCAGGCGCAGCCGCTACTACTTCAAAGCCCCAAAAAGCAACAGATGGCGATTTTTTGCTTACTGCCGAGCAAAGGAGACTAATTTCTTCGGCACCGACTTTATATAAGCTGGAAACGCCCGTGGAAAAAATACGCAGCATAGGCCGTGCCAAACAAGCTATTTTTAATAATCTGGGCATTTATACCTTAAAAGATTTGCTCACTGATTATCCCAGACGTTGGGAAGATCGTCGCCATGTGCAAAAAATAGCCGACTTGCGTCCAGGCGCTTTTGAACAAATAAAAGCTGTCGTAGCTGAAGCCAAAACTATTGTCACAACTAATCGTAAACGCCTTTTGGAAGTTGAAGTGTTGGACGAAAGCGGCGCTCTCAAATTGGTATGGTTTAACCAGCCTTATTTGAGCACGAAATTGCGCCCCGGCGTACATATCGTAGCTTTTGGCAAAGCAGAATACGATCGCGGCCCCAATTTGCGTATGGCTTCACCAGAATTTGCCGAGCAAAAAGAAAATTCTCCTTCCTTCGGTCGCCTGGTACCAATTTACAAGTTAAGTGCCAAACTCTATCAGAGCTATATGCACAAACTGATGTTTAAATTGGTACCCGCTTGCGCCCAGCTTATGCCCGAAAATTTGCCTCAAGAGCTTTTAGATAAATATCATTTTTTACCTAAAGCTCTGGCAACGATGTATATGCATTGGCCAGCCGACTACGATCAGTTGTTTAAAGCCCAACAGCGTTTAGCTTTTGAAGAACTTTTTAATTTGCAATTGCGTGTAGTCCATAAACGTAATTGCAGACAGAATCAGTTGCGCAACGTCTTTTATGGCGATTTGCCCAAAATCGAAGCTGAATTTAAAGAGCTGCTGCCTTTTAACTTAACTGGCGCCCAGCAGCGAGCTATCCAAGAAATCGCCCACGATTTGGTTTTAAATCATCCTATGAATCGTATGTTGCAAGGTGACGTCGGTTCAGGTAAAACGGTGATTGCTGCCTATGCAGCTTTTGCGGCGGTGCGCAGCGGTTATCAGGCTGCCATTATGGCTCCCACAGAGATTCTGGCTCAACAACATTATTTGAAATTATGCCAATTGTTAGAGCCAGCCGGTTTACGCATTTGTCTTTTGAAAGGCAGCCTGAGCAAAAAGAAAAAATTGCAAATCGCCGAGCAACTCAAAGATGGCCAATTCGATTTAGCTGTGGGCACTCACGCTCTTATTCAAGAAGGAGTGGAGTTTGCCAACCTTGGCTTAGCCGTTGTCGATGAACAACATAAATTCGGCGTTTTACAACGCCAAGCTTTAAGCCGCAAAAGCGGAACCCACTTAAATTGTGACGTTTTGCTTATGACGGCCACGCCTATCCCGCGCACAATGTCGCTAACTATTTACGGCGATTTAGAGCTTTCCAAATTGGACGAATTGCCCCCGGGGCGTCAGCCTATCAAGTCGCGTTGTGTACCTTTTCAAGAGGCGAATCGCGCTTACAAGTTCATCGCTTCCCAAGTTGAAGAAGGGAGACAAGCTTACATAGTTTGTCCTCTTATCAATGAAAGCGACAAACTCGAAGCCAGCGCTGCTGTGCAAGAAGCTGAGCGGCTTAAAGAAGGAGTCTTAAAAAAATATCGGGTTGGCTTACTTCATGGCAAAATGAAAGCAGCCGAAAAAGAAGCCGTTATGGAGCAATTTCGCTGCGGCAATTTTGATATTTTAATCTCCACTACCGTTATCGAAGTGGGTGTAGACGTCGGCAATGCTACCGTTATTTTAATTCAAGACGCCAACCGTTTCGGCATGGCTCAGCTTCATCAATTGCGCGGTCGTATCGGGCGCAGTCAATTGCAATCTTATTGTTTATTTTTAGCTTCCAGCGATTCGCCTTCCAATCGCAAATTAGAAGCTGTAGCCCGCCTTTCCGATGGTTTTGAAGTAGCTGAAGAAGATTTGGAAATTCGCGGTCCTGGCGACTATTTTGGCACGCGCCAATCCGGTTTTCCCGAACTGATTTGCGCCGATTTGCTGCGCGATCGCCATCTTTTGGAATTGGCTAAACAAGAAGCGGCCATCTATGCTGATCGCTATCCGGCTGAAGAAGAGCTTGGCCAGGAAAACGCTAATCAAGAACAGAACTAAATCCGTTACCCTGGTTTTTAGCCTAGTTTTGGCGCCATATTGCTTCAATAAATAAACAGTGCAACATACCTTTAGGAGCACAAATACAGTGAATAAAAGTCCCCGCTTGCCTTCGCGCACTTGGATGCGTCCAACTACTAGCAAAACACGCGAAGCCCTGATAGCTACTCTACGCCCTTATATCGATGAATCTAGCAAAGTTTTAGATTTATTTGCCGGCACCGGCTCTTTGGGTTTAGCTCTTTTGGAGGAAGGCTGTGCGGAAGCAACTTTTGTTGAAGGCGATCGCCGCTCCTTGAAATTTTTGTATGAAGCTGTCGATAATAAGGGCCAAATAATTTTTGGCCAATTGCCCAAAGCTTTGGAAAAGCTAACCGGCAGACAATTTGATATTATTGTGGCCGATCCGCCTTATAACAGCCAAGATGGCCCACAGACACTAGCTTTACTGGACAAGTATACAGCTCCGGGCGGCATAGTTGTTTTCGAGTACCATCACAAAGAAAATTATCCTCAAGATTTTGCCAATTTTAAGGTAATAAAAGACAAGCGCTTTGGTGAAACTGAACTTACATTTTGGCAAAAGCAAGAATTGACGACGCCTTAAAATTTTGTCACCGTTTTTTTTATAAGAAAGTGACCCAAAAATATGGACAAGTTAAAAAGAAGTTTTATCTCTTCATCTGCCAACAAAACAAAGGCCCCTTCAGCTAAAGATGATGAATTTAATAAATACTTGTCAACTTTGCCTCCGGGCAGCGATGCTCTAGCCAAAACAGCCTGGGGCTTCTTGCCAGCCGATTTGCGAGAAGAGCTTAACCTCAATATCAAACTTTTTAGCAATATTGCTAAAGCCAATCCGGCTGCATTGGGCGATATTTTAGAATTGCTAAAACGTCAGGCCGGGCCAACCTTTGCGCCTATTTCTAATATAGCCGTTTTAGGGGCAGTTAATGTAGGCAAATCGACACTTTTTAATGCCTTGCTTAATGGTATCGGTGAAACAGCCGCTGTCTCTCCCATTCCCGGCACGACTGTAGAAGCTCAAAATACAGCGGCCGGAGCTATATCACTTATAGATACTCCCGGTTTTAATAATGCAACTGCAGGCGGCCAGCTAGAAAGCGCTTTAGCTATGCAAGAAGCTGAAAAAGCAGACTTTTTAATTATACTTTTCGATGCTTCTAGGGGCATAACTACCGCTGATCGCAACCTTTACAATACTTTTCAAAGTTTAAACAAGCCTTATTTAATAGCTTTAAATAAAATGGATCTCATAGATAAAAAGCTTAGAAATAAGGTTAAACTAACTGCTGCTGCCGCTTTAGGTGTATTGCCAGAGCAAATTCACGCTATTTCAGCCCAAAATAAAGATGGCGTTTACGATTTGCTTTTGACTGCAGCTTATACTGAGCCGCGTCTATTGGGAGAAATGGGCAAATTGATACCTACTATGCGCCAAAAGTTAAGCTGGCAGGCTATTCGCCGGGCAACGGTTATATCTGGTGCTATAGCTCTTACTCCGCTGCCCTTTGCTTCCTTTATTCCCTTGACGGCCAACCAAATTACCATGGTCTTAAATCTGGCTCGTGTTTATGACAGGCCTATCACTTATAAAATGGCTTCTGAGTTGCTAACGACTTTAGGTATCGGCTTTTTAGGCCGCACTTTGGCCGGTCAATTGAGCCAAATAGTCGGCCCTCCCGGTTGGCTTGTTTCTGCTTCTATTGCCGCAACTTGCACTATCGCTATAGGCTATGCTTGTATGCTCTGGTTTGAATCTGACATAAAGCCATCCGGAGAATCATTTAAGCGCCTTTTCAAAGCTGTCGGCGACGCTGTCTGGGCTTCACTGAAAAATATCAAAAGCCCCAAAGCAGACAAGCCAAAACTTGACGAAGCTGTGCAACAAGCTATCGACAAAGTTACTTCCCAGCTCAAAGCTGAAGAATATCAAAAAATGATTGACGAAGCCCAAAATAAAGAAGACTCCACCAAACATTCTTAAATAGTTTTAGTCTATTTTTTATGGAGAGAGCAACTTTGAAGCCAGGTTTAATTTTTTAACCTAGCGAAAAGGCCCGCCTCTAAGCCCTACTAGAAAAGGAAAACTTACTACTATGCATATTAAAAACTTGCTTCTTAAAAGCGCAGCCGTAGTTTGCTTACTTTGTGCTGTAGGCTGCTCCGGCCCGCAAATTTCTACGCAGCCTCAAAATTATAAAATTAACGCTAAAAGCGTAACTTTTGCTCCCCCGCCGGCCGAAATTTGGCGTCAACAAAAGAGCGCCCAAGAAGCTAAAGACGGCGAGCAAGTCGTGCGCTATACAGCTATAAAAGATCCAGAACAATTTGTCAGCGTTACTTCCGTCAACTTGGGCACTATGACCAGTTGGAGCGAAAATCCGCAAGCTACTGCCGATCTTACCAGAAAGTTTCAAAACCAAATTTTGAAGCGCTCCGAGTCGGAGATTTTGAAGCAAAAAGAAGTTAAGCTCGATGGCGAAATCGCTTTGCAACTTACCTACACCTACTTAGAAGGCACTACCAAAGTTTGGGGACAGCAACTTTATGCTTTCCACGATAAATTGCTTTGGAATATAGCTTGCTCTTCTTCTCAGTCAAATCAAGCTGAAGCCGAAGCAGCTTTCAAACATGTAGTCGATACCTTCAAGTTTAACTAAAGTTGCGATTTTTTTAACTGGTTTTGCCAGCAATAAAAAAAGGCCGTCAGGGAATTTTCCGAGACGGTCTTTTTTTATTCAACTAGAACAAAAGATGATTAGTTGGCTTTTTCGCTTAAGTACTTGATAGCGTCGCCGACATTGGTGATCTTGTCCTGATCTTCGTCGGGGATCTCAATACCGAACTCGTTTTCGAAGGCCATAACCATCTCTACAACGTCCAAAGAGTCAGCGCCCAAATCGTTGGTGAAAGAAGCGTCATCGGTTACGCGATCTTTAGTTACACCCAGTTGCTCTACGACGATCTTGGCAACGCGCTCTCTGATGTTCTCAATATCCATTTTTAATAGACCTCCAAAAGTAATAAAGAAAAACTACAATGTTTGTGCCTTGAAGCATACCACCAACAGCCGCTAAAACCTTTTTTTTAGCTGACTGCAGGATTTTTTTTACATGGCCATACCACCGTCTACGCAAATAACCTGGCCGGTCAAATAATCGGCTAAAGGAGAAGCCAAGAAGAAAACGGCTTTAGAAACGTCTTCGGGCTGACCGGGACGGTTGAGAGGTACTTGACTGAGCATAGCTTCTTTAGCCGATTCGGGCAATTTCTCAGTCATATCGGTTTGGATATAGCCGGGAGCAACAGCGTTTACATTAACGCCACGAGAGCCGAGCTCACGAGCCAAAGACTTGGTAAAGCCAATTAAGCCAGCCTTGGAAGCGCAATAGTTGGCCTGTCCGGCATTGCCCATAATGCCCACAACAGAAGAAATGTTGATAATCTTACCATGACGCTGCTTCATCATAGCTTTAGTCACAGCTTTAGTGCAAAGGAAAGCCGAGCGCAAGTTGGTGTTAATTACAGCGTCCCATTCGCTCTCTTTCATGCGCAACATCAAACTATCGCGAGTAATACCGGCATTATTGACTAAAATATCAACTTTACCCAATTTGGCATAAATATTTTCGAATAATTCTTTGACCTGATCGGCGTCAGTTAAATCGGCTACAAAAGCATTAGCCAACTGGCCGAACTCTTCATTCAAGCCGGCGGCGGCAGCTTCTACCAAACTTTGGTTAATATCAACTAAAGCAATGGTAGCTCCAGCTTTGGCTAACTGACGAGCGATAGAAAGTCCGATTCCGCGTCCGGATCCGGTAACAACAGCTACTGAACCTTCTAAACTAATGTTTTGCATAAATACCCTCGCATAGCTGTTTGCAAACAGCATTCTCCCCCATTTTCAAAAAAAAACGACACATCTACAAAGATTTTCTGCACCGCCGCAGTTAATTTCTCCTTTAGGAAGAACAAACCCGGGCGGCGCCTAGTCCTTTGTATCAGTGCCGCAGTGAAGCATATATTCGCTATTAGTTCTCGTTCGCGTCTTTGGAAGCTAAAACTTGTCTTCCATTGTATTGACCGCAAGCTTTGCAGATGTGGTGCTGCAGTTTGGGAGCGCCGCAGTTAGAGCAAGCTACTACATTGGGCATCACCAAAGCGAGATGAGAACGACGCTTACGGGTCTTTGAACGGGGGGTTTTATATTTAGGATTGGCCATCTTGAATTGACTCCTCTTATTTAATGACTACAGCAGTTACGGCTTACATACCCAGAATTATACCGGAAGCTTAACGCCGCTTATGTTAAGGTTCCCTCATTGGGGGGAGCCTGACGAAAATTTCTTAAGAGCCCCCCAGCGAGGATCGACTTCTTTCTCGGTAGATCCGCACTTGCAGGTTTTCTCATTAAGATTCTGCCCACACTGAGGACAGACGCCCCGGCATTCCTGACTGCACAAGGGACGATAAGGAAGACTGGCGATGATATTTTCTCGCGTCAATTCGTCAATCTTGAGCTCATTCTGATCATATCCAAAGACACAAAGCTCGTCAGCCTCGACTTCGTCATCGCGTTCTAACTCCGCAGAACCTTCCGGAACAAAACGCTCATCAACATCTATGTCTAAAGGCTCGGAGTATTCAGCCGCACAGCGCGAGCAAGTAAGGATAACCTTTACTTTGATCTTGCCATGCACAGATATCTCACCATTGCCAGCACTGGTAACGGTGAGATCGAGCTTAACGGGGCCATCTAAATTCAAACCGTCAAAAGACTCAACTTGACTAGTATGAATTTCTTTAGAAGCGCCGACGTTGCTGACAATATCGGATATGTCTAAATTCATAGCCATTAGAAAAAACTCCACTTGCCAACCGAAAGTCGTCAAACGACTCTGACAAGGCGGACAAACAGGAATGGGGTTATTATTAGCCTGGATATTATAAGTAAATAGGGGGAAATTGTAAAGAGGTTTAGCTACTCTTCGCTAATTCGCTCTAGTTGCAAAAACTCCCAACGACAAGGACTACCGGCACTGACTTCATGCATGGTGCGCTCACTTATTTGCCATTTCTCGTGGGAAAATTCTGGGTAGAATGTGTCGCCAGGAAAATCGGCTTGCACTACGCTTAAATACTGACGTTGCACTAAAGGCCATACAGAAGCAAAAACTTCGGCTCCTCCAATAAAAACGATCTCTTTTTCTTTAGCATAAGCTTGTAAAAGACTGTCTAAATCGTGAAAAACTCTCACGCCTGCAGGTGCGGTAAAAGAAGTGTCTCGAGTTAAAATAGCATTCTGACGTTTAGGTAAAGGCTTGCCTATAGATTGGTAGGTTTTGCGCCCCATAACTACCACTTTTCCCAAAGTCAATTTTTTAAAATTGGCTGAATCATCGGGAATACGCCAAGGAATTTGACCTTGGAAACCGATAGTGCGATTTAGAGCGACAGCGCATATGGCAGAGATTAAAGGTTGGGAAGAATTGGCAGAACTGTTTGCGGCACAATTTAGGTCGGAAGTATTGTCTTTACTGGTCATAGTTACATTTGTTACTTTTCGTCTTCTTCAGCATTCTGGGACTCGATTAAGCCTCTGACAGCCGAATATTTGGGGTAGTCATTGTTTAACCCCATGATCTGATGATAGTTGCCTTTGCAACAAAGCGTATAAGCATTTTTAGGAGCGGAAACAACTTCGTATCCTTGCAAATAAGGGGTATTATTACCGGCGACCGGACAGTTGGGAATCGTGCGCATATAAGCATGACCATTGGTATCAACTGTAGTGAGAGTGTCTAACTTTTTAGGATACATACCAGAATTGTCAGTAGCATAAATTTCCATAGCTGCAGCTATCGAGCGCAAATTATATTTACAACTGCTAAGTTTGGCAGCGTCTCGACTTCTCATCATGTTGGGCAGCATAATAAGGCACAAGATAGAGATGATGGCTATCACGATCATCAATTCAATTAGAGTGAAACCCAAATTGCGATCGGATATAAAAGTCTGCTTCATAAAAAATTGCTCCCGCTCAGAAATGACGCTTTCCATTTTGCTTTCTTGGCAAGTAGGCTTTTTCCCCTACACTGGGGGTTAATTCTCACATAGCGTCCAGCCAATTGCCTAGCCTATTTCCTTATCAACTCTGGAGGAGCCGGGTGAACATATAAGGAAAGTTGGCCGCAATTTTTTTAAGTGAATATTTGTTATGGCTAAATTGTATTTTCGCTACGGAGCTATGGGCAGTGCCAAAACCTTAAACCTTTTGGCTGTCCGTCACAATTACGTTCAGCAAGGCAAACGCGTGCTTCTCATTAAGCCTGCTTTAGATAACCGCTTTGGAGAGAATATCATAAAATCTAGAGCCGGTTTAGAACATGAAGCCGACATGTTGGTCACGCCTGATACCATCTTAAATGAAGACGATTTTAGAGGCTTATCTTGTGTTTTGGTAGATGAGTGTCAATTTTTAAGCCCTCAAGTAGTCGACCAGTTGCGCGAACTTACCCGCACTTTAAATTTACCCGTCATTGCTTACGGTTTGCGTACCGATTTTAGAGCCCACCTTTTTGAAGGCTCCAAGCGCCTTATGGAAGTGGCCGATTCTATTGAAGAAGTAAAGACTACTTGTCGCTATTGCAACCGCAAAGCTGTCTTTAATTTGCGCCACAACGCCAAAGAAGAAGCAATTATCGACGGCCCTACCGTCTTGCTGGGAGACGAAGAATTTTACTCTCCCACTTGTTATCCGTGCTACCACGAAAAGATTACTGCCGCTAAAGAAAAGCTAAAAGCCCAACAAGAAGCCGCTGCAGACGTCGCCCCAGTTAATGCAATTAGTGAAATACAGTAGCAATTGTGCAATAAAAAAAATCCCACTCGACTATTCCTTATGGAAACAGCCAAAGTGGGATTTAGTGTTTTTAAACTAAAACACAGTGGCAGTACGGGCACTATGGAAGAGTAATAATGCCTGAGCTGATATAGTCACCATATTTGGCCCTCTTCCAATAAACTTCACCATCAACCAAGGATGGCAAATTGAATTGTTCCTCAAAACGACTGTTCCATATTGTAAAGACAACATGATCCCAATCAGAGTCGCCGCACCAACTTATTTCTAAAAGGTATTTATTACAACCAGACCCAACCTGTGTCATAGAGGTTATGATATCACTTCTTCCTCCTCCGTAAACATAAGCAGAACCAGGATAACTATCAGCAGGTAAGAGTTCTTCAGGTATATCGCAACAAAAAGTCTTGCCATTTCTGCAAATTACACCTTTAATATAAAACTCTTGGCTAATAACTTTATTGGGATTGCTTGTCACACCACAATTTATATGGCTGCGAGCATTTCCTTCATCTTTAAAATACATGTCAAATTTTTCGAACTCATAGCTCACCGCTCTAAAAGTGTCATCATCTTGTTTAAGCGCAAACGCAGTGTGCGACCAGCCAAGAATAGATCTTAATGATGTCGTTCCCACAATTTCTTGACCATTGGCAGAAAGATATTTGCCACTGACACGTATTGTACCCCATAGTTCAAATGTAGAACGACTTTTCAATACGGATATATCAAAACTCGGTTTGATGATATTATCACAAACTGTTACATTAAATGGAATAGCATAAGAATACTTATAATCTGTAACATCTTCAACTGAGAAAGTTGTCTGTGCGGTTACATCAATTCCACTTGGAGATGGGCCTTTTTCCTTATCATCAGTATATGAAGCTAAAGCCAGCATAGGTTGTTCGTTGATAGCGTCAACTTCCTTTTGTGCACCATGTAAACTAAAAGTCCCTACTTTTTGGTTAAAAGTCTGATAAACTGTTTTACCATTTATTTCTTCAGGCAAATAGACAATAACTGAAGAATCATCACTATAGTTTTGAGGTGTTCCGTTATCGTTTACAGTAATTTTCTGACCATCGATATCAGCTGGGACGACTCTTATACTTTCTACATCCTGATCGGTAACGTAAACGGGTTTATCAATCTGTACAGTTTGCTCACCAGAAGGAGTGGAAGCAGTAACGGAAATTTTGTCAGCTACGCCGCCGTGTTTGCCTTTGTAGCCAACCGCTTCATATTGACCGCGAGCGCCACCTTCAGCACCCTTGAGTACGTCACTATACACATTGCCGAAAGAAGCTAAATTGGTTACATCGATGCTGCTGCCATCGTCGGAAAGCAATAAACAAGTAAGTTGCACTTTTTCAGAAGGCTTAACGGCATATTTATCAGCTTTAAGAACAAGCTTGGCGTCTTTATCTAACTCGGTAGGATCGCTGCTTTCGACAGTACCGGTGGTGTTGCCATTTTCGTCTTGATTCCAGTCAATGTCTCTTTCATCTGAAGCCACAAAATTACCATCTTTGTCAAGATAAATAATGACAACTTTGACAGCTTTAAATTGCAATATTAAGTTGAACACCTTTCCATAGCTTTATGAGTTGAGTATATTGCTTAATTCATCGTCAAA
>CAKUBG010000016.1 GCA_934636825.1 uncultured bacterium
ATTCCGACATAGCTCAGCGGTAGAGCAATCGGCTGTTAACCGATCGGTCGTAGGTTCAAATCCTGCTGTCGGAGCCATTGCGTAAAAAGAATAAATAAGGCACAACAAGCATTCGATCTTTATGAGGTTGAGTGCTTTGTCTTTTTTTTGTAGCTTTTTGCATGTAGTTTTTACAGTTTGTCCTCCCCCCTTTTCAAAGAACTGCTTCTCTATAATAAAAAGCAACCGCTATAAAACACTTTTAGGCAGGGATTGTTAGGAAGTCAAAGAAATTTGTCCCTAAAATTTAGAGGTTTGCGGTTTTTAATTATGCTGAATAAGAAATTTTTTCTTGGTTTTGTTTTAGCTGTAGCAGCTCTTTGTTTATGGGCTTTTCCCAGTCAGGCCGGTTTACTGAACAATGTTGGTTTGGAAAAATTTACCGGAACTTTGACGGAAGTTTCTAATATTTCCGTAAATGTAGTTAATTACGAGCACCAAAAAGTCGTTACGGCTTTTGTTCCCGCCGAAGTCGGTTATAAGAGCAAGCTTCAGCAGAGCTTCCGCCCCGGTGATAAAGTGCAAATTAAAGTTTCTCGTGACAAACAGAGTGGCCGCTACATTTTAGCTTCCATTAAGAAGTTGAATAAATAACTTTTGTACGGTTTGTACCAACTGATAAAAGGCTTGGAGTGCAACTTCAGGCCTTTTTATTTTCGCCAATCTCTTTAGGCAGGATGTGCAAGAGCAAAAACAAAAACACATCATCAATTATTTTTCTTCTTTTTGGAGGACATTCATGAATTCTCGTTGGTTACGCCATGCGGCTCTGGCAGCTTTATTAGGTGCAAGCTCAATATCTTATGTTTGCACACCGGCTGAAGCTGCCGAACCTACTGTTCCTGTGCGAGTTGTCACTCAAGTTAAAGGCGGAATTTTAGAAATAAGCGTCACTTGGGCCAACGAGGCCTCCCCTATCTTTAAATCAGAATACAGTAGCGGAGCAGCCAGAATAACTATTGACGGCGCCTCCTTAAAAGGAGACACCCAAGTTGTGCCTTTAGAAGGCAACAATGCTAAAGAAGCCCTTATCAGTCAAGTTGATGATGAAACTGTAGTCGTCAATATTCGTGCTGCCAGTGAACCCAACATTAAAGTTTTCCAAATTCCTACTGTTAAAAATGTTAAAGGCGTAAAATACGTACTGCCCATAAACTTACTTAGCGCCAGTAAACCTACCGCCGCTACCAAAGCTGAAGACAAAAAGCATGCTACCGCGCCTAAAGCTGACGACAAAAAGCCTGCCACCGCTACCAAAGCCGATGACAAAAAGCCTGCTGCCAAGCCTAAAGCCGACGACAAAAAGCCTGCTGCCGCTACCAAAGCTGACGACAAAAAGCCTGCCGTCGCTCCTAAAGCTGATGACAAAAAGCCTGCCGTCGCTCCTAAAGCTGAAGCTAAAAAGCCTGCCGTTGCGACCAAAGCTGACGACAAAAAGCCTGCCGTTGTGCCCAAAGCTGACGACAAAAAGCCTTCCGTAGCACCTAAAGCTGACGACAAAAAGCCTGCAGCCGCACCTAAAGCCGACGACAAAAAGCCTGCCGTCGCTCCTAAAGCTGATGACAAAAAGTCCGCTGTAGCGCCTAAAGCCGACGACAAAAAGCCTGCTGCTGCCGCTACCAAAGCTGACGACAAAAAGCCTGTTGCCACGCCTAAAGCTGACGACAAAAAGCCCGCTGCCGCCGCAAAAGCTGAAGACAAAAAGCCTGCTGCCGCTACCAAAGCAGACGACAAAAAGCCTGTTGCCACGCCTAAAGCAGACGACAAAAAACCCGCTGCCGCCGCAAAAGCTGAAGATAAAAAGCCTGCTGCCAAGCCTAAGACTGAAACTGTACGTAAAGCTGATACGAAGCCTGCGCCTCCTCAGCTTACAGCCAAGGACGATCCTGTAAAGGTTAAAGTTATCTTTAATCCTAAAGCAGATGAGCTTCGTATTGGCTTAATCTACAAAGGCAATTTAAAAAACATAGTAAAACGCGCCAGCGGCAGCGATTCATCTATGAGTATCGAGCTTTGCCCAGCTACTTTGCAAGGACCTACCCAATCGGCTAAGCTCGAAAGAGGCCAAATTGTTAGCTACCAAGCTAAGCAAGCGGCAGCCAACAAAGTTATTATCGAAGTTAAAGTACAAAACCCGCCCTACTTTGTACAAGATGTAGACGTACACGGCGGTGCCTTCTATGGCATTTCTTATAACTACGCTCAAGATTATAAGCCCGCTGCCACGCCCAAAGCCGACACTGCTAAGCCTGCCGCCGCGCCCAAAGCCGACACTGCTAAGCCCGCTGCCACGCCCAAAGCCGACGCCGCTAAGCCCGCTGCCACGCCCAAAGCCGACACTGCTAAGCCTGCTGCCGCACCTAAAGCCGACGCTAAGCCTGCCGCCGCACCTAAAGCCGACGCTACTAAGCCTGCCACCGCTACTACAGCAACTCCTGTACCGGCAGCAGAAACAAGCGTCGTTAAAGAAAATGCGGCCATAGTAAAAGATCATTATGCCTACTTCCCCTTAAAAGAGCGCAGCGCGGCGGCTGTAGCTGACAGCTTAGTCAAACTCTACCCCAACGTAGATTTCAAAGTCGACGAAATGTTAAATGTTATCTTCGTACAGGGCAGCGCCGAAGACGTAGCCAAGATCGGCAACGTGCTTAAGGTTGTTTCCAACTTCGAAAAGTAATTAAGTAAGGAGTTTCCGACATGTCTTCTCAGACGCTCCCCGATCTGAATAAGTTAAAGGAAAGCTTGGCTCAAAAACCTACCGATTTAGAATTGCTCAAAAAAATCGGCGTCATTCTCTATGAAGAAGCGAAAGAAAGCGAAGCGCTCAACTATTGGGAGAAAGCCGCTCTGGTATCTCCTTCCGACGCTCAAGTATTAAATTACTTAGGCGCCATATATTTAGATCTCGGCAACAATGAGAAGGCCCTGGAGCAATATCGTTTATTAGTTGAGCAAAATCCCCAAGATTATTTGTCTTTAAATAATATGGGGTTAATCTACTCCAAATTGGGGGATTTTGCTCAAGCTTTAAATAGCTGGAACAAAGCAATTGCCATCAAAGACGATTGCGGCGAAATTTATTACAACATGGGCATCCTTTATGCCAGCGTGGGGAAAATAGACGAAGCTAAAAATGCTTACGAAAAAGCCATTGCTTTAGACGACAATAAGTATGCCCATAACAATTTAGGGCTTTTGCTTATGCGTTCCGGGGAATTTGGCGAAGCGGAAAAAGAGTTTCGTGCCGCCATTAAGCTCGATCAAAACGATATTCACTCTCTGAACAATCTAGCTTATCTTTGCGAGCAAGTTGGCAACAATGAAGAAGCTAAGCACTTTTTCCAAGCAGCTTTACAAATAAAGCCGCAAAATTGTTTTGCTCTCAATTCCTTAGGCAAAATATACGCTCAAGAAGGCCAACTTGAAGAAGCTGAAACTTGTTTTCGTCAAGCTATACAAGCCAATCCGCAAGACGCCAAAAGTTATCACAACTTAGGCAGAACTCTAGCCCAGTTGCGTCGCTGGAACGAAGCTATTGAATTTTACAAGCAAGCTTTGGATTTATCTCCCAACGATCCTTATATCCACGGCAACCTCGGTCGCGCTTTTATGGCTCTAAATGACTTGGAGAGCGCCGAAAAAGAGTTGCGCCAAGCTTATCTCTTGGATCGTCAAAATACTACTGCTTTAAATAATTTAGGGCTTTGTTTATTGCGTGGCGGCAATTTGTCCGACGCTATTTCAGTTTTGCATTTAGTTTTAACTATTAAGCCTGACGACGAACTGGCGCACAACAATTTGGGACTAGCTATGTCCAAGCAACACGACGACGCCGGTGCCGCCTTACACTACCGTGAGTTGCTCAAGCTCAATCCGCAAAATGCGGCTGCTTGGTTGAGTTTGGGGCAATGTTGCGCCCATTTGGGACAATTGGACAAAGCTGTGGAAGCCTACAGACAAGCGGTCGAATTAAATAGCACAGACGCTGACGCCTACAACAACTTGGGCTTGACCTACTTAAGTTTGGGCAAATTGACAGAAGCTATCATGGCTTTGGATAAAGCTTTAGATATACGTCCAGATAGCAAATACACCTATAACAATAAGGGCTTAGTTTATACGGCTTTAGGCCAGCTTAACAATGCTGCAGCCGCTTTCCAAGCTTCGCTCAATTTAGATCCGCAAGATGAAGATACTCGCACCAATTTAGGCATAGTCTTAGCTAGACAAGACAAGCTCTCGGAAGCTGTAGAAGCTTGGCAACAAGTTTTAAAATTAAATCCTCACAATCGAGAAGCCAAGATCAACTTAGGATTAGGTTACTTTGAAACCCAAAATTACCAAGAAGCCGCCGAAGCCTTTCTGGATCTGGCTGAAGACTCTTTGAACGCAGAGCAGGCAGTAATATACAGATATTTACCTTTGTGCCAAGCTTATTTGCAACAAAAAAACGACGTCCAAGCTTCTCTAGCTCAAGCTGAAAAGCTTAAAGACGTCGGCCTAATAAAACAAGAAGATTGGCAAAAGCTCAAAGCTAAAGTGGAAGCTTTGCTTAAAGCCTAGCAATTTTTATACCAATACGACCTAGCGCAAGGGGGGAATGCGCTTTCTGCCTCTTTTACCTTGTCGTCCTTTAGGATGGCGCATGCTAAATTTTACATTTCTAGCGATAGGAAAAGGTGACAGTTTGCTTCCCGAACTTGTGTGAGTTTCGTTCTCTTCTTCAGTCTGTTCGCCATTGTCGGTGGGCAAGCTATTTTCTTCTTTTTCTGCCTTTTCGCTATCAGAAACAGCTTCTTTAGCAGCAAGATCTTCAGCAGCAATATCTGTCGCGAGATCGGCATAGGCAGCTATCGGATCTATATCGTCAGCAGAAGTTAAGCTAGAAGAGCTAATATCTCCAAAATCGGGTTCGGGATAGATTTCTTCGTGTCCATTGGCTTCTGAGGAAAAATCGACGGCTTTGTCAATGTTGGTAATATTGGGGTTATAGATAATTTCTGCCGTTGTCCTGGGCATATCTTCAGAAACTTGATAAACGGCTGTCGGAAAACTATCAAGCTGAACTTGTTGAGCTTGTGCGTCTTCCTCTACTTCATTTTTCGCAACCGGAGCAACATATTCTTCGCTTTCAGCTTGGCTAACTTGATCGCTTTCCGAATGTTCGTCTTGCAAATCAGCTACTTGGCCACGCAAATCCCAAATAAGCTCTTGATCTTCATTGTTTCTATCTTCAAACATCTTGCGCAAAGCTTCAAAATTGAGGCTAATCTCTTCCCAACGACCGCGCCAGTAAGAAGCTTCATCTTTAGCTGAATCGAGCTCTTCACGTGAATGCTTTAAATTTTCTTCTAAATCAGCACAACGCGCTTTTAAAACTTCATTTTCTATCAACAATTTATGTTGTTCAGCCAATAATTTTGTCTCATTGGCAACACTGTCGGCTGCGCTATAGGCAGCTTGGAAATTTGCTAATGGCGCAGAATCGATAGCCGTTTCTTCCTTGGCCAGAGGCTCTGTTGTCTGAACTATACTTTCGGCAGATATTATATCTATATCATTATCGGCAACTTGAACGGCAGGCAGAGCCTCTGTGGAGCGTTTTCTACGTTTAAGCGTCAACTTAGGCAAATCGCTCTTAAAAAGTTCCCAATGTTTGCCACTAGCATCAATACAAATAGCTCCTCGCAATTCACCACTTCTAATACGTCTATAAATAGTGGGAATGGATACGCCGCTAAGTTCGGACGCCTCTTGCAAAGTAATTCTTTCAGCTCTGGCCATAAAGTGATCTTTTCCTCACTTAAGTAAAAAATGATCTCATCATAGTATTATTACAACTGAAAGCGGCTTCGGCCTGCCAATACAATGTTTTTTTATATTTAGTGTTGACCAAAAGTTAAGGCCCAAAGCCGACTGGTAAATTCACTAAAAAGACACATCACCAATAGTCACTGAAAAGTCTTGCCCACTATTTGAACGGAGCAAAAGTTCACCATGCTCACCTAAACCGACGGTTCGGCCGATTTTTACTTCCTGAGAAGCAGAGACAGTTGCGACCTTATCCCCAAAGCAAACACTTCCTGTTTCAAAGTCTGAGTCTTTGGGAGCCAAACCTACTCTGACAGCCGTATCTAGTCCTTTATGCAAACAGTGAGCGTACCACTCTGTAGCTAAAGAAGCAAAACCGTCGGCTGCTAAGCGTTTGACCAAAATAAAAAGCTCTTGGCCTATATCCTCACAAGCTTCTTTATTTGTCCAATTATCTTGAAAAGCTTCCGACCATACGGCTGCTGGGCGCGGCAAATTGTGCAGCGCACCTTCACTGTCTTGCAAATTTACACCCATGCCAGCCACAACTCCAAAATTTAAGCTGTTCTGCACTAACTCACAGAGAATGCCAGCCAATTTACCTTGGCCTTTCACCAACACATCGTTGGGCCACTTTAAGCCAACACAGCTGAGCGTTTCAGGGCTTCGTCCCAAACGTATTAAACGCTTTTCGGCCGCTTTTACCATGGCTAAACCTACAACTAAAGGCAAGGACGAAGCCCACTTGAGGCTGAGCCCATCTTGTTCATTTAAACTTATCCAATAGCTGGCTGCCAAACTTTCGCCGGGACGACAATTCCAAGTGCGCTCACCGCGGCCGCGCCCATGAGTTTGCTCTTTGGCCATTAGCACAAATTCATTTTCTAATTTAACTTTTTGAGCTCTCCTTTTCATTTCTGAATTGGTGGAATCTATACTGGGTAAAATTTCAATCTTCACAAGGCAACTCCTTAACCTATTTTGTTTGTTTGTCTAGTCGACATGTTTTCTCACTTGTCAAGAATCACCTATTGAGCAGGATTTATACGCTTTTGCCTAAAACCTCGCAGAGGAATTTACCGAAAGGAAGTCGGGTGAGTTTGAGCTTTACCCGATTTTGTGAGTTTATGATAGTTCAAGGTCTAATCATAACAGTTATCGGTATGCTCGTGGTATTCTTATTCTTAATCCTTTTGGTTTGCATCACCGGATGGACCAGCGGATTGGTACGTAAGTATGCACCAGAGCCTGCCGCTGCGCCTAAAAAGCCTGCCAAGCCTGTAGTTGCACCTCCTGCCGCTAAAGCTGCGGTCGAAACGGTTTCCGACAACGATAAGATTGCCGCCGTTATCGCTATAGCTCAACGTGAGTTTGGCCTCCCCGTAAGATAGAGCAAAATTCAGCCCTTTTTTTAGCAACGCCCTCAAGGAGTAGATATGGGTAAAAAAGTTATCGATTTTATGTGTACCGCCTTCCGCGACGGTTTCCAGTCTTGCTACGGAGCTCGAGTCTTAAATAAAGACTTCTTGCCCGCCATGGAAGCTTGCAAAGACGCCGGCATCAAATGGTTTGAGCACGGCGGCGGTGCCATTTTCCAGTCCAAAGTTTTTTATTGCAATGAAAATCCGTTCACGGCCATGGATGAAATCCGCACCTTAATGGGCCCAGACGTCAATTTGCAAACTTTGGCCCGCGGCGTCAACGTAGTAGGTCTCACCAGCCAATGCAGTGACTTTATTAAATTGCACGCCCAATTATTCAAAAAACACGGCGTAACCACCGTCCGCAACTTTGATGCTTTAAACGATGTAGAGAACTTAATCTACAGCGGTCGCTGCATTGTCGAAGCCGGCCTGAAACATCAAGTCACCATTACCATGATGGGATTGCCTCCGGGGCTTACCGGTGCTCACACCCCTGACTTCTACGAAGGTATTCTGCGCAAAATTTTGGCAGCCGGAATCACCTTTGACAGCATTTGCTTTAAAGACGCCAGCGGAACTACTCCTCCCCGCGTCGTGCACGAAACTATCAAGAGAGCTCGCGCTATCTTAGGTTCCGATGCTTATATCGACTTCCACTCTCATTGCACCGCCGACGGTTGCATCACCGGCTATATGGCTGCTATCGAAGCCGGCGCCAACGCTATCGACTTATCTATTCAGCCTATGTCTGGCGGTACTTCTCAGCCCGACATTTTGACTATGTGGCACAACTTCCGCGGCACCGATTACGTTCTCGACGTCGACATCGACAAAGTACGTGAAGCCGAACGCATTAGCCAAGAGTGCATGAGCAAGTACTTGCTTCCTCCGGAAAGTCAAGCTGTTTTGCCTATCATTCCTTGGAGTCCCGTACCCGGCGGCGCTTTAACAGCCAATACCCAAATGATGCGCGACAACAACGAGCTCCACCTCTTCCCCAAATTGGTCGAAGCTATGAGCGAATGTGTCCGCAGAGGCGGTTTCGGAACTTCCGTAACTCCCGTTTCTCAGTTCTACATTCAGCAAGCTTACAGCAACGTCAAGAACGGCCCTTGGAAAAAGATTACCGACGGCTACGGCCGCATGGTATTGGGCTATTTCGGCAAGACTCCCAACGCTCCCGATCCAGAATTGCAAAAGCTGGCTTCCGAGCAACTCGGCTTACCTATCAATACCCGTCCAGTCTTGGAGATCAACGACGCCGACGAAAGCAAGAAAGTTTCTACTATCAAGCAAAAGTTGGTTGACAACAACTTGCCTCTCACCGAAGAAAACCTCTTCATCGTTTCCGCCTGCGCCGAAAAGGGTATCTTCTTCCTTAAAGGTAAAGGTCACGTCAACGTACGTTACAAAGAAGAGAAGAAATCTGCCGCTCCTGCCGCCGCTCCCGCCGCATCTTTGGCTAAAGTGCCCGAGCACCTCAAGATCAACTTGCAAGGCAGCGCCTATGACGTCACCGTACAAAATGGCCGCGTCTTAGTAAATGGCAAGGACTATGGATACACCGTCCAAGAGGCCGGTGCTGCCGCTTCTGCCGCTGCTCCTGCTCCCGCCGCCGCCCCTGCTGCAGCCCCTGTCGCCGCTCCCGCCGCCGCTCCCGCAGCTTCCGGCTCGGCCAAAGCGATCACTTCTCCTTTACCTGGCACCGTAATCCGCGTAATAGCCGGCCCCGGCACTCAAGTCAAAAAAGACGAAACCGTGCTGATTATCGAAGCTATGAAAATGGAAATGGAAATTAAGTCCGACTATGCTGGTACTATAAAATCCATCGAAGTAGAGCCCGGCGATCTTATTACTGCAGATTCTATCGTAGCCTATGTCGAGTGAGGTAAAGATGCATTCAAAAAGTAATTCCCACGCCAACACATTGGCTTATATGGGTAAGCTTTTGCAAGTTTTGTTAGCAGTTACTCTACTGCTGACTTTGCATTCTCCCGTATATGCTCAGAGCTCCGCTCCTCAAACGGCTCAGCCTACCGCTGCTCCTACCGAAACAGAGAGCGTTGACGTTTCTGTATATCCCCAGGACGGCTCTCAGCCCGTTTCTCCCGAAGAAACCGTTCAAGTTGAAGAAACTGTCCAAGATAATACTCCTGCCGAAGTTGCTACAGAAGCAGACCACAACGACGAAGTTGCAACCAAGGCTCAAGTAAACGAGACTAAGGACGCCGCTGCAACCCCTGAAACCGAAGCTGTTACTAAGCAAGAATCGGCTCCTGAAGCTCAACCTGAAGTTGAAGCTACCGTAGTTGAAGTAGAAGAAGACGCTCCGGTCGCCGCAGACGCCGCTACCGATACTACCGAAGTAAAATCTGCTTCCGAAAGTGCCAAAATCATTTGGGAATCTACCGGTCTTTCCGCTTTTGCCACAGCCGAAGGCTTCAAGATGCTCATCATGATTTGCGTCAGCTTGTTGCTCATCTATTTGGCTATTGTCAAAGAATTTGAGCCCTTGTTGCTTTTGCCTATCGGTATGGGCGGTTTACTTTCCAATATCCCCAACGCCGGTATCGCCGAGCCCGGTGGTTTCTTACACGTAATTTACACTGCCGGTATTGAAACAGGTCTCTTCCCTCTGCTCATCTTTATGGGCGTAGGTGCTATGACCGACTTTGGCCCCCTAATTGCCAACCCTCGCACAGCTCTCTTGGGCGGTGCTGCTCAGTTTGGTATCTTCTTTGCTCTGATTGGCGCTTTGGTACTTTCCCAATTTGTACCTTTCATCCAGTTTGATCTTAAGGATGCTGCTTCTATTGGTATTATTGGAGGCGCTGACGGCCCTACGGCCATCTTCCTTACCAGTAGGCTATCACCAGATTTACTTGGCTCCATTGCCGTAGCGGCTTACTCCTACATGGCTTTGGTGCCCATTATTCAGCCCCCTATCATGAAAGCTCTCACCACCGAATCGGAGCGCAATATCGTTATGCGTCAATTGCGTCCCGTTTCCAAAGCAGAGAAGATCGTCTTCCCCTTGGTAGTGCTCTTACTTTGCGCTCTCTTGTTGCCTTCAGCCGCTCCTCTTATGGGCGCTCTGATGTTTGGTAACTTAGCTCGCGAATGTGGTGTTGTAAATAGATTGTCTGACACTATGCAAAACGCTCTGTGCAACATCGTTACCATCATGTTAGGTACAGCCGTCGGTTCTAAGTTGGCTGCCGATAAGTTCCTCACTCCCGAAACTTTGGGTATCTTGCTTTTGGGCCTTATCGCTTTCTGCGTAGGTACCGCTTCCGGCGTTCTCTTGGGCAAATTGATGAACAAATTCAGCAAAGAGCCTATTAACCCCTTAATCGGCGCTGCCGGTGTTTCCGCCGTACCTATGGCTGCTCGTGTAGTCAACAAAGTTGGTTTGGAAACCAACCCCCGCAACTTCTTGCTCATGCACGCTATGGGCCCCAACGTATCTGGCGTTATCGGCTCTGCCGTAGCTGCCGGTGTATTGCTGGCTCTGTTGGGCGGTAAGTTCTAAATTGGCGTTCAAACTCTCAAGGAGGATTTCCAAATTGAGAGTTTGAGCTTCAAAACATAGCCTGTAAGGCAAAAAAAATTCTCGCACCGCTAAAAAGCGTGGCGAGAATTTTTTTTGTACTTTTGATATTAACAACAAAGATTAAAGCAAAGGATCGTAAGTAAAATCGGTATGATCGACTGCCCCTTCACGTCTTCTATAAGCCGTATTGCGACCTTTACCAACTTTTTCCAAGAAGCCAGATTCGCCACTCAACTTGCCTAATACCGATTCGATAGTAGGTACGCTAATTTCGTAACACAAATCGTGGATAGCGCTCTTGGTAAGTAAGACTTCATCATTGTAGAATAAAGCTTTAATACATTTGGCTTTGCGATCACGACCGCCTAAAGGAAGCAAGCGGTAGAAGAAGTAGCGGAAAGCCAAGGAGAGATGCTTTAAACAATACTCAGTAAAAGGCACATAATCATTGTTGCCTACGTGCCAACCGCTAATACTTTCGCGGAAAGCGGAGTTGAAATAGTCGTTGCCACCCAAACGCTCAGAAACTAAATCGTAACTTATATAACGATAAACCGGATAGCCATTTTTAGCCAAAAGGATCATTAAGAGCAATTGAGCTACCAGCAAGTTACCAAAAGAACTGTTAAAGGGACTGACGCACAAAAAGTCGACAATAAAGCGCGGAATAAGTACCAGAGGATCATAATACTCGGCCACTTCTAAAAAGCTCTTGCAAGCATCAGATAAAGCCAACCTGACGTCGCGAGCCGAAATAGCTTGCATAATGATCGTGCCGCCTTTAAACTCATTGCCATTTATAGCAAAAAGAGGGAAACCGCTGCTCTGAACTTGCAAATAACGAGCTCCGTTATCGTGTTCCATAGAAGCCCCGTAAGCAAAACTTTGCTCGCGGTAAGTAGGCCAAATTTCCCTATTGTCGCTCTGACGCGGATTGATCGAACGATACAAATCTACAATCGAGTCGACTGATAATTCGAACTTTTCAGCTTCACGCAAACGCAAAAAGGCCTTAGCGTATAATCTGATCTGAAGTTTTCTCTCTTCTTCGGGAGTAAGCTCAACATCTTTGGGAACCGGATTGTATTTTTCGGCAAAATCCGGAGAATTTAACTCTTCTTCGAGTTCTTGCCTTTCGGCATCATTTAATTCCTCTACGCCCAAAGCACGCTGACAGAAAAACTCAACATTTTTAATAATGGTGCTGACAGGCAAGTCGGCAAGAACTGCAGGAGCAATGTCCGCCACAACGTCTTGCTTTCCCTTAGATTCGTGGACGTCATTAACAAGACGGAAAAGGTTCGTAGAAATGTTGCAGACCTCTTTACCCAAGGGTCTGGAATAACTGAAAGAACGCATTGCTAGCCTCTGTCTCCTACTCTAAAAGGCTGTATAGCTTTTTCTCTGCTGCTGAGATTTCTTTCATAGGCAGCTTTCGCGTTATTATATCACATTTAACGAGTTATTTTTACTTTATCAGCCTAATTTAGGCATTTATTTTTACATTAGCAATACAACTTAGTAAAAGCAACAAAAAGCGCAGAACTTATACAGTCCTGCGCTCTGAGCACTTGTTATTTTATTATGCAGAAATAACTTGCCTAATAAATGTCATATGCAAGTTACTTATAAACTAATACCTATTTCTACGTACCAAATCCAAGGCGGCTCTGAGATCATTTTCAGAAATGCCCTCAGGGTTCATTTGCACTTGATCAGTAACTTCACCTAAGCCTACAGCTTGAAGCTCAGCAGCTTTTACGCCTCCACTTTCTGCTCTGGTTCCGTCATAATTGAAGAGACGATCATCCAAAATACCAGCACCAGCGTCGTAAGAGTGAGACATTTCGTGGAACATGCCGACAACAGGCGGACGCTCTCCCCAATCACTGCCGCCAATTCTGATTCTGGAGCGATTGTAAGCCACAGTAGAATCTGAGCCTCTGTTGGCGCTGCCGTCATCTTTCAAAACGGCAGTATTGCCATTGTAATAACAAACGTTGCCTCCATCGGTGCTCTTAATTGTTACTTTGCGGCCGTTGTCACTTAAGCCCTTGTACATAGCTTGGCCGGGCTCTATAGAAGCCAAAGTGTCTAAATCGGATTGCACTCTGGCGGTAAAGCCCTCGTCGCCTTCAATCTTTATCTTTCTGGGTATTTTGGCTGACTCCAAATAACTGACGGTGCTGTCTTCGTTGGCATTAACAGTATCTTTCTTATCGGCTGTAACTTTATTGGCGCCTACTCCGGCGTTGATAGTATCTTCTCCAGCTCCTCCGGCAATAACATCATTGCCTGTACCGCCGTTAATAGTATCATTACCTACACCACCGAACAATTTGTCGTTGCCAGCGCCACCATTGATTTTATCGTTGCCTCGGCCACCGTCAATATAGTCGTTACCGGCGCCGCCATTGATTTTATCGTCGCCATCTAAGCCATAAATAACATCGTTACCGGCGCCGCCGTTAATCGTATCTTGGCCTAAACCACCTTCTAAATAGTCGTTGCCAGCACCACCATCAATGGTATTGCCTTTGACAGCGTGTTCTTGCTCATCATTACCAGTAATTTTGTCCCAAAAACGCTGGAAAACATTGCGTTTATCCTCACGTACCGATTCGCCGTCTTTATAATCTAATTGGTTGGCGATAACGGTATCATCTCCGTCTTTAGTGCTAATATTGTTGGCGCCATAATTATCGTAAACAATGTCGTTGCCCTGACCAGTTACAATTGTATCATCACCACGACCGCCGACAATATGCAAAGCGGTCTTGACATCCTCATCGGCAACAATATTGTCGTTGCCATCACCGCCATCAATAATTAAACGGCGAGCTTCTTCGGCGGTAAATTCCTGCTCTTGGCCATCGACAGTAACAACTAAGCCACCGCCGGAGCGCTTGGAAATATTGATTTGATTATCTTTGTCAGAAGCTTTGAGAACGGTATAATCACTTAAATCTACCTCGTCGCGATCACTGCTTCCAGCCAATGCATAAGCCATTTCTTGTACATCGGAACCTTCTTTATAAGCGGAAGCATCGGTTACGGTAAAAGGCTTTTGCGAGCTCTTAAAGCCGACATTGCTTACTAAAGTGGCTTCGGAAGAAAGTTTTACGCCCTCTTTGGCGCCTTCTTCGGCTTTGCTAGCAGAGGGAAGAGCATGCTTTCTTAAAGCATCAAAAGTAAGAGAAGTTTTGCTCTTTATGGAGTCGGTACTTTGCTGCTGCGTAGAAGCAGAAGCTTTATAAGCACTTCTATTTACCGAATTTATACTCATATATTTTTAACCTCGCTATAAATTGCCAAAGCCGACCTAATATCCCGATGTATTGTCCAAGCTTATGCACAAATACTCCTCTATTTTTCACGACTTTGCGCCTTTTTGGCAAGCTTCTTAATCTAGTGTTAAGAAAAAATTTACAAAAAAAAAAAGCGGCTTATCTCCTAAAAACAAGCCGCTCCAGATTAGCTAATAATCAAAAGCTAATCAAAAACTAGTATTTATCTCTGCGCTCTAAATTGAGAGCTTTGCGCAAAGCATTTTCAGAAATGCCCTCAGGATTCATTTGCACTTGATCGCTGACGTCACCTAAGCCTACAGCTTGCAACTCGGCAGCTTTTACGCCGCCATTTTCAGTATTTTCGGCCGGAGTACCATCATAATTAAAATAGCGACCATCCAATACGCCAGCGCCGGCGTCGTAAGAGTGGGACATCTCGTGGTACATACCCACAATAGGCGGACGCTTGCCCCAATCATCATAACTAATCAGAGTGCGAGCGCGATCGTAAGCCACAGTAGAATCGGAACCGTAACTGGCGCTGCCGTCTTCTTTTAAAGTAGCACCATCTTGATAGTAGGAGCAATAATTGCCAGCATCAGTATCCACAATATTAATACTTCTGCCATTGGCTGCTAAAGCATTGAGCATAGTTTGGCCAGTAGACAAAGCCGCCAGAGAGGCTAAATCGGATTGTACTCTTTCAGTAAAGCCGATATTGCTATTGTTGCCAGTTATCGGAGCGGAAGTACTGCCATGAGCAGCATTAACCGTAATATTTTCGGGAATATCAATAGATTCTACGTGGGAAGTTTTGCTATTTTCGCCAGCTTTTACCTTATCGGCTGAATCGGCGGTAATTTTATTTTTGCCTTCACCAGCTTTGATAGAATCAGAGCCACGACCACCAACTAAAACATTGTTTCCGTCACCAGCTCTGATAATATCGTCGCCATTGCCACCAAAAGCTATATTATTTCCGGAACCGACTCTAATATTGTCGTTGCCCTTGCCACCGTCGACGTAATCGTTTCCTTCTCCAGCTCGGATATTATCATCACCGTTTAAGCCGTAAATAACATCGTCGCCGCTGCCACCTCGGATATAATCATTGCCCAGGCCGCCCTCGATATAGTCATCACCGGCACCGCCGTCAATAATGTTACCATCGACAGTTTGCTCTTCGTAACTTGATTTACCAGTAATTTTATCCAGTAATTTGCGGAAGAAACCTCTATTGTCGGCAGTAGTTTGACTTTGTTCACCAGGGACATAATCTAATTGATTGGCAATAATAGTATCGTTGCCGTCTTTAGTGCTAATATTGTTGGCTCCGTAATTGTCGTATACGGTATCGTTGCCTTTAGCAGTAGTGATAGTATCGTTGCCTAAACCGCCAACTATTTGCAAATCGGCTTCAACATCTTTGTCAGCAATGATTTTGTCGTTGCCATCGCTGCCATCGATAATCAAATTGCGAGCTTCTTCAGCGCTGAACTTCTTCTCTTGGCCGTCGACATTAACGACAATGCCTCCATTTTTGCCTTTAGAAATGTGAATTTCGTTATTGGCATCGGAAGCTTTGAGAACACTGATTTCACTCAGATCGGCGTTGGAACGGTCGCGGGATTGGACCATTTTGTAAGCTAGCTCTTTAACATCGGAACCTTCTTCGTAAGAAGAGGCGTCAGTCATAGTAAAAGCTTTGGAACTTTCTTCAGAAGATTCGGTTGCAGATGTTTCAGCTTCGGCTGAAGCGGAAGAAGCCTCCGCTTCCTCGCTCTCTTGAGCGGCCATATCTTCTTCAAGCTCGGCTATGCGTTCTTGGCTGAGAGCTTCAGACTTAAAGCCGACATTAACAGAGTTGGCCCGCTGGGAAATTTTTACTTCATCTTGGGAAGAAGATGAAGACTTAGCGGACTTGGCACTCTGAGATTGAGCGGACACATTCTGCCGTTGTTTGACAGATTGAGCTTGCTGCTCTCTGATACGCTCGGTGTTTTTACTTGAATTGCTATTTACTGAACTTACATTCATGCTTCAAACTCTTCCTATCCAGCTTTTTCGAATTGCTCAAAAAACTGTTAAAACAACTCTGAACAAAATTCTCATTCTAAAAGCTAAAAACAAAAACTTGTCTTAATACTCACGACAAATAAAGATTTAAACTAGACACTTAACCCAAAAACTTAAAATTAAATAAATAAACTTAAAGTTTAACGGTTAAAGCTCCTGATTCGCAATCTATAAATACATCAAAATTGCGCTCCAATAAATTGCCTATCAAATCTCTATTGGTACGATCATCAGTGTTTTTGGCAATAAAACTGCGTCCAATTTCTGTAAAATATTTGTCTAATATTTCTTCATCGCCAAGCTTTTTAAGTTCGGCATTGTCCGAGAAAGCGCCACCTTTGAGCTTGTTAAAAAGTTCGGAAGGAACTAAAAAGACCTCTTGATCATGGGCTGCCATATATTCTTTATACGCAGAAGCAGGCTCACTTGGAATACCCAATTGAGTAGCGGCGCCCAACCAGATATTGTTGTCGACAATAACTTTAGCTCGCTCGTGGGTCTCTTTATTTTCAATATTAAGAAGTAAGAAGGTTACTTGAGTTGACGCCTGACGATAACGACGTTGACGAGGATTTTTAGCCACAGTTTGCTTAACCTCCGAATTTTGTTTATCAATTGTCATAGAAGAAGAGTTAACTTGCTTTCCAGAAGCAGAAGAAGGAACTTCTTCTCCCGTACGAGCGGAAGAATTAGTATTGCAACCACCCAAAAGAACTAAACCGAACAAAAATCCGATTAAAATTTTTTTCAAAATTAGACAGCCTCCCGACAGAAAATAACTGAGATTATAAAATCAGCAGCGCTGCAAAGCGGCCGTACTTTTTTTCGCCAATTATCGCTCACTATACTTCCTAAAAGGCTGTAAAATGGCAAAAAAAATCCCCCAAAGCGCAGCAACCTCATCAAGTAGTGCTTGCTCTGGGGGCTTCAAACTAAAAGGCTGTCCTCAACAGCCTGATAGCTATTTTAGGCGTATTTCAAAACGATACTCTCTAATACGTCCATAACATCTTTGCATTTGTCAGTGACGTTTTCCAAGCTGGAGTAAATTTCTTTCCATTTAATAATTTCAATGGCGTCCTTTTCGTTTTTGAATAAGTCGGCCACAGCACTCTGATCGACGTTGTCAGCTTCGTGCTCTAAATCTTTAATGCGGCGGCGCAAATCGCTAACGTCGGTTAAAGCGATAAAACGCTCGACGGCTTCGTACATAATTTCGGTAGACTCTTTAATAATTTCAGCCAAGCGGAAAGCTGCAGTAGTAGGCTTCTCTACTTGATAAGTTACCATACAAACGGCAGAAGCCTGGATAAAATCAAGAATATCATCCAAATTGGCGCTTAAAGCGTGAATGTCTTCACGGTCGATGGGAGTAACAAAACTTTTGGCAATATCTCTGGCGATTTCGTGCACTACGTGGTCGCCCTGGCGCTCCAACTCATTGAGAGCTTCCAAATGAGCGCCCATGTTGTCGAAGTCTTTCATCAAGTTGAGAAGCATGGCCCCGGCGTCTCTATCGAAGGAAGCTTGACGCTCGAACTGCTGGAAAAAGCTGTCTTCTTTGGGCAAAAAGTTAAATTTCACTATTTTTTCTCCTCTTGTGATTTGGGTCGTACTGTATCAGATCCGGCAAGCGACTCGTCTTTGCTAGAGCCGGTCGCTTCCGACTTACTTTCGGTCTGTTTGTCTTTTGCAGAAGCTGCTTTAGACGCAGGCAAAAGAATTTCTACTCCTGCCCGGCTGCGCAGATTCTCCAAAAACGTTTGCAACTTTTCTGTAGCCATTACCTCCATGACCCGCAAACGTAAATGATCATAGTCGGTGGTGCGGTTCTTAATCCAAAATAGATACCAACCACCGCTATTGGAGGCCATAGGAGCACTTAAAGTACCCACTTTTTGGGCAAACAACTCTTTGACACTTAAAGGATCGAACGATTCAGTTAATTCTTGACGGGTGACTCGGCCTAAACTGCCTCCAATATCTCTGGTCTGGAGGTCTAGAGAATGGACTAAAGCCATAGCTGAAAATACATCTTCGCCTTTTATGCGACCAGCTAATTCTTCGGCTTCAGCTTCCGAGCCTAACAAAATCCCCCTCAATTCCATCTCTTCAAAAGTAGCAGCATGTTTGGAAAAATATTGCTTGCGCTCCGATTCGGGCACATCATGTAAAATAAGTTTATACATGGGCACAGAGCGACGTAAATTTTCTTTAAGTTTGGCAATATCGAGTTGATTAGAAGCTACCAACTCTTGAGCATCGGGTCTCTTCTTGTAGTCGGCAACCCATTTATCCAACTCAGCTTCAGAGACGGTACATCCGGATTTGGCTATAGCTTTATCTAACAAGCGCTCCGTAATCATATCTTGCAAGGTGTCGCGCCCAAAGCGCTCGCGCAATTCAGCATTTAGCTGACTGGAGCGGATAGTCTCTCCGGAAAACTTGGCCACTATCGGATCATCGGTCGGCTTGAAAAGAAAGAACGACTCAACTGCCACTACCGCCGATAGAGCGATTATTGTAAATGTCGAACGATCCATAGAACGGCCTTACGCTTCGCTTAACCTGCGCTTCCTCCTTTTTCTTTCTTCCCGATAGAGGAAAAATATCAGCGAGCCTTCCAAAAGCTCAGCTAAAATTCAGACAACAGCCCATATATTTAGCGGTATTTCCAAATACAAGCAATAGCTTGCAAGCCATCTTTAAAACCGATTTTTTTACCTGAAGATTTGCATCGCGGCGCATAATCGATAGGCACTTCCACTATGCGGCATCCTGATTTGGCCAATTTGGCTGTAATTTCCGGTTCAATACCGAAACGTTCTTGCTCCAAAGTGAGAGCTTGTAAAATATCACGTCTGACAGCTTTAAAACATGTTTCCATATCGGTAAGGCGATAACCGGTAAAACGATTAGACAGCCAAGTTAAGAACCAATTGGCCAAGATGTTGCAAATATAGGCCCCTTTAATCCAACGAGTTTTGGCAAAGCGCGAACCATAGCAAGCTTCAGCTTGTCCGCGCAAGACAGGCTCTACAACTTGAGGATAGAAGTCCGGCGAATACTCAAAGTCGGCGTCTTGGATGATAATTACATCTCCAGACGCCTCGGCTATACCGCGTCTAATAGCGGCTCCTTTACCGCGATTTTCCTGACAATAGATAACTTTTGTGACTAGAGATTCTACGGCTTCATGCAAAACGCCCACAGTTCCGTCGGTAGAGCCATCATCTACAACAATTATTTCTTTATTGGGAACAGGAGAAGCCAAAACGGACATCACCAAATCGAGAATAAGCTTCTCTTCGTTATAACAAGGAATAATCACACTTAAAAGGCGATCTTTCCAGAGTGCTTCCTCCATATTTTTCTAGAGCTCCCATTTTATACGGAATTTTTTCCGAGCGAATTATTTACCTAACTCCTGTGCCAATTTGGCGAACTCTTGCAAATTGATTTGCTGCTGACTGTCAGAACGGGCACACTTAGGATTATTATGTACTTCCACCATTAACCCGTCAGCTCCCGCCGCTTGAGCAGCTTTAGCCAAGGGAAGCAAGATATCGCGGCGGCCGGCAGCATGAGAAATATCGACAATAACGGGAAGATGGGTTTCTTTTTTTAATAAAGGAATAGCAGAAATATCTAAAGTGTTACGTACCCAACGCTCGAAAGTACGAATGCCACGCTCACATAAAATAATTTGGGAAGTTCCACTTTTCATTAAATATTCTGCCGCTAAAAGAAACTCATCCAGTGTGGAGGCAAAATGGCGCTTTAAGATTATGGGCTTGCCCATAGTTCCAACTTCTTGCAACAATGGGTAGTTATACATGTTACGGGCACCTATTTGCACTATGTCCACGTAGGGATATACTTTGTCAAGTAAGCGCACATCGGTCACTTCGCTAGCTACAGCCAAATTATGTCGACGGGCCGCTTCGTAAAGCATTTTTAAGCCGGGTAGCCCCAATCCCTGAAAACTGTAAGGCGAAGTACGTGGCTTAAAAGCGCCGCCGCGCATTATTTTGATTTTGGCCTTTTCAAGACAAGCGGCTATAGCCTCAACTTGTTCTTCATTTTCCACAGAACAAGGCCCGGCGATAATATTAAAAGCCCCGGAGCCAAAAGATGCACCGTTGACTTCTACTACGGTATTTTCAGCTTTATAACCGCGAGATACTTTTAAACTTTGACGCTCATGGCCATTCATAAGCTCTAAAGTTACTTGAAAAATGTGCTTAAAAAGCTCACTGACGGCAGCATCACTAAAGGGCCCCTGATTATTTTTTACCAGTTCTTCTAACATGGAAGATTCGCGCACAGGATCAAAACCATTTATGCCCGCTTTGGCCTTTTCTTCAGTTAATTCCAAAGCTATAGCGGCTCTTTTATTCAAAAGATCCAAAATTTTAAAATTTATCTTATCTATTTCGTTTCGCAAAGTAATTAGACGATTATCTTGCACAGCTGTCTTTTTATACTCCTGATTTTTCTGTATTTTCAGTTCCTTGAGGCTACGTCCGTTTCCCTGCCTGTCTTAAGAGAGCTGAATTTTCTATCCAAAACTAAACTTAAAGCTATATAAACTAAGGCAAAAATTATAAAGAAAATTAAACCGACTTGCCCAGGCAAATTAAAATAGAACCTAGATAAACAATAAACATGCAAAAAGAAAGCTGCAAAAGAAAGCAAAATAAACAAACAAATAAAGAAGCAATTATCGCGCTTGGCCTTATCTACCTGATTTTTGATCTTGGCTAATTCCTTTTCCAAAGCTTCTTTTTGTGCGACAAAAGCTTCTTGGCTAGACGGATCCTCTTCTCCGTTGTGGCAAAACATAATATCGGCCCTAATTTTTTCATATCTATAAGTGTGAGAAGCGGAAAAAAGAGAGACTATACGCTTAGTTATCAAAATATAAGCAAAATAAAGCAAAAACATTTCTACAACGTAGTAGGGAGCTAATTGAGCATTGCTTTTAGAAATACAAAACTTAAGAATATCTGGACAAGCTAAACCAAAAAGTACCACTCCCATAAGAGTTGCTACGCCATAAATAGATTTTTTGATATATTCGCCTATAGCTCTAAGCGGCAAGTCACTGAAAAAAGGCAACACCTCGGCCTTTTCCAGGTAGGCTCCTCCGGGATGTGAATAGGCAAACATTAAAAGCAATTCGGCGAAGAAAAGGCTTATTAGTAGAGCGCAACCCCAACCTAAAATTTGCGCAAATAAGACCGTAAGTAAAACCAAAGCGCCAAGCAAAATGGCAATAATCGCTCCCCCCAGCCAGTAGACAAAATCGGCAATAAGTTCGCGCTTCTTCCTATCTTGAAAACCATTTTTTCTTAACTCGCTCACCTTTTTCTCCTGCCTGACGTAGAAATAGAAATTGAAAGTTTGTCGCCGGTAGTATACATTATTGCACGGCCACTTAGAGCTATACAACAACTTAAGTAAATTAAGGGAGGCTGTTTAAACAGCGCCGCGATGTATTCTATACTGTCTCTTTTTCAACAGGCTGCCGCCAAAAATGCTAATCGACCGGCTGTTATCTCAAATGAGCAAGTGCTTACCTATGCACAATTGGAAAGTATCAGCAATCGTTTGGCTGCCCACTTTAGACAACGCGGCTTGGGAGAAGGCAAAATAGTAGCCATTTTGTTAAGCCAATCGCTTTATATTCCGGCAGTTATCTTGGCTGTACTTAAAACAGGAGCAGCCTACTTGCCGCTAGATGCTGATTATCCCTCCGAACGCTTAAGTTTTATGTTGCACGACGCCAAAGCGGATTGCCTTATTTATGAAAATGAGCAACTTGCGACGCCCCTCAATTTTCAGAAGAACCGCTGGCTTTTACCAGAGTTGCTAAACTTGCCATCCTTAGCTGTACAATTGCCCAACCAAGAGAATTTGGGCGAAAGTTTAGCTATAGTGCTATATACTTCCGGCTCAACCGGCACTCCTAAAGGTATCAAAATCCCCCGAAGAGCGCTCAATTATTACGTCAATATTTACAAAGAACTTACCAAACTAAATTCACAAAGCCGAGCTTCTTCATATGCTAGTTTTAGTTTCGACGCTCATGTATTGGAAATATATCCACCTTTGTGCAACGGTGCCACGCTCTATTTTATTCCTAGCGAAATTAGACTCAATTTTCCTAAACTGAGCCGTTTTATAGAAGATAATCAAATTAGCCATGCCTTTATGACTACTCAAGCCGCTTTCCGATTTATCAACCTTTTTGACAGCCAAGTTTTGCGTTTACTGGTAACTGGTGGCGAAAAATTGCCTTCCTTTGCCCCCAATAAACATTATCGAGTTTTGAACCTTTACGGCCCCACAGAAACGCTTTGCAGCGTCAGCGGCTTCTTCGTCGACAAATATTATGAAAATATTCCTATAGGCTATCCTCACCCAGGCAGCCGCTTTTATATCTTTGACGAACAGCAACGCCCTTTGCCACCGGGCCAGTGGGGTGAACTTTATATTGCTTCGCCCCAAATTATGTTGGGCTATATAGAGCGTGAGCAGGAAGAACAGCAAGCGCTGCATCCCAATCCTTTTTATGATCCCCAGCGTGACGCCTCATACTATCGCTTTTTATACCGCAGCGGCGACCGAGCTATGCTGACAGACAAGGGCTACTATCTAATCGGCGGTCGTTTAGATAGGCAAATTAAAGTGCGCGGTTTTAGAGTAGAGCCGGGCGAAATTGAAGATTGCTTAAGCAAATATCCCGGCGTTAACAGTGTAGCCGTCAAAGCTTGGCCTTCGGCTCAGGGGCCAATTTTAACCGCCTACTTTACAGCCGAAGGCTCTCTGAGTGAGAAAAAAATGTTGGAATTTTTTGTCCAACACAAACCGCGCTACATGACACCGCAGCTTGTTCGCTTGGAGAAAATGCCTTTAAATGCCAACAATAAAATTGACTATACATCTTTACCTCCTTTGACGCCCACATTAGTACCCAGCGAACAAGCTACCTTGGCTACGACCGCCGAGGCAACGTCTTATGAAGCAACCCTTACCACACTTAGCCAAGAAGGAAGCCGCTGCGGTGAGGCCGCACCAACTCAAGCGCTGCTTAGACGCATAATCGGCGCCATTATTAAACAAGAGCACTTTTCCGAGCATGACGATCTATGGAGTTTGGGCCTTAATTCTTTGGGTTTAATAAGTTTGCTGGCGGAAATTTATCAACAAACGGGGATAAGTTTGGCAACTGCTGATCTTTATCGTTATAGAAATTTAGAAACTTTGGCCCAATACTTGAGCGAATTGATCGGAAAAGAAGAAAAAAATAATGGCGCCAAGACAGAGAAACGCCTGTCCTATCCTTTAAGCGCCGTGCAGCGTGGCCTATATTTAGATGCAGTCCGCTGGCCCTCAAGATGCATTTACAACAACCCTATATTAATAAAATTTTCCCAAAGCGACACGGACTTGCCACGTTTGCGGACTGCATTAGAGCAAGTGATCGCCGCCTACCCGGGCTTAAAAACATATTTGCGGGAAAGCTTCAATGACGAAGGCGAATACACAGCTCGTCTCTATATAGATGAGCCGGAGCCTTTTCAAATTGTTGTAAAGGAAATAGCCAACGGTGAACCGCAAATTGGCCGCGACTATGATATAGAGCCTTTTCTATTTTTGCGAGAAAGAGAAGCTTTCCGTCCAGAAGCTTACTTAAGCCGTTTTGCGTTATTGTATAATCAAAACGATATTTACTTATTTGCCGACATTCACCACCTTATTACCGATGGACAGAGTCTGACAATTTTATTGCAAAGCTTAGCCCAAGCTTATAACGGCGGCCAACTTTCTCAGGATAATTACCAAGCTTTAAATTACAATCTCCAAGAAGAGGCCAGACATCAAGATAGACAGCCTTACCGGGAAGCAGCTCGAGAGCACTTTCGTCAAATACTAGGCTCGGAAACTCAAGATATGACTTTGCCTGGAGCCCAATCAGCTTTAGGCCAACACCTTTGTGGGCGTTCACTCAATTTGAGCACAACGAAACTCGATTCGGCCTATTTGGCTGAAGTGTGTCGTAAGTTGCATATAACTCCCAATACTCTTTTTTGTGCCGTTTTCGGCTTTGTGTTGGCAAGTTTTAAAGGGCAAAATCAAGCTTTTTTTAACTCTATATGCAATGCACGTCCGCAAGCAGCTCTCGAATCAGCCTTAGGCATGTTTACTCGCACCTACCCTAT
This sequence comes from uncultured bacterium, assembly GCA_934636825.1. Taxonomy (GTDB): domain Bacteria; phylum Vulcanimicrobiota; class Xenobia; order Xenobiales; family Xenobiaceae; genus Bruticola. The sequence continues at coordinate 24,422 of CAKUBG010000016.1, forward strand.
CAAAGTAGACTTTCAAGCCGACTTGTCCATAGTTGATTTTACTCAACAAATACAGCAAGAAATTTCCGCCAATTTGGGCTTTCCAGACTACTCTTATGCAGAATTGTCGGCCGACTTTGATTTAAGAAATTTGCCCTCTTTAATTTATCAAGGCGATTTTTTACAATCATTCGCTTTTAATGGGCAAGAGTTGGCTATACAACAGTTAGAACACGAAGAGAACGGCGTTTTAGCTTTGGAAGTTTATGTAAATAAACAGGAATTGCGTCTGCGCTTTTCCTGGCAAGAGCCTTTGTATAGTCAAGTAATAATTAAAAATTTGGCAGAAACTTATCTCACAGCTCTATTGAGTTTTGTACAAGTTGATAAACTTAGCCAAATAAAGTTGCTTTCTCAGCAAGCACAAAAACAATTAAGCCTTTTTAACGATACGGATGAACCTTATACTTACATACCGACTATCAAACGCTTTGAAAAAGCTGCCGCCTTATATGCACCCCATACGGCTCTTATAAGTGCCGACGCCAATTTAACCTATGCGGAACTAAACAACCGCGCCAACGCTTTGGCCCATTTTCTAAAAAGCCAAATAGGCCATTGGCGCAACTTACCTATAGCTGTAATAACCGATCGCTCTCCTTATGCTTATATTGCCCGCTTGGCCGCAATGAAAGTTGGCGCTGCTTTTATGCAACCAGATCCACATTGGCCTGCAACCAGATTGGCTGAAGTTTTGAAAATAGCTAAACCGCCTTTAATTTTAGCTGCCATCTCCAATGATCAATTGCTTGAATTGCGCAAAATTCTAGCCTCGGCATCTTTAGATATTGCTATTATTGATCTAACTACTTTTAGTTGGAGCGCCTACCCTCAGGTCAATTTAACTGAAGTGGAACACAAAGCCGACGATTTAGCTTACATTATTTACACTTCAGGCTCCACAGGAACTCCCAAAGGAGTGATGATCGAAGAGCACAGCTTCTCCCATTTGGCCGCCCCTTTAAAAGGCAACGCTCAATATTGGGCCCTAATTGAAGGTAACCAAGTTTGCTTAGCTTGGTGCTCTCTAGCTTTTGACGTTTCTATCTTAGAATTTATAGCTCCGCTTTGCGCAGGATTAACCGTAGTATTAGCTTCGGAAGAAGAAATTCACAATCCCAACCTTTTAGGGGAAAGTATGCTCCGTCACCAAGTCGAGGCAATAGCTTGTGTTCCCTCTTATTTACTCAACAGTTTGGAAGCAGAAAATTTATGTCTAGCTATAGCCAAGCTTAAAACGATTATCTTGGGCGGCGAACACTTTTCGTCTCCTCTTTACGAGCAACTGAAAAAAATAAATCCCCAACTGCGTATATTTAATTGTTACGGCCCCTCAGAAACGACTGTAGCTTGCAGTGCTCATTTAATTAGTCAAAAAGACGATACAAGTTTAGGGAGACCCATGGCCAATACTAAGTGGGCTATTCTCAACCATTTTAGACAGATTTTGCCACCAGGAGCTGTAGGTGAGCTGACAATTATAGGTGAAGGCGTAGGCCGAGGTTATTTAGCTTCCCCTCAACAAACAGCCAAAGCTTTTATAAACTTAAACGGTTGCCGTGCTTATCGAAGCGGAGATTTTGCCTGGTGGGATAGCCAAGGACAAATGCAAATTTTGGGCCGTTTGGACAACCAAGTTAAATTGAATGGCAGACGTCTTGAATTAGACGAAATAAAGAATTTGTTACTTAACTATCCGGGAATAAATTATGCAACCGTATTAGTTAAAGAAATAAATGGCCAAAAGCAAATTGTAGCCTATTTTACAGACACCGAACCAGTTGAGATCGAAAAATTAAAGAGCACTTTGAGTCGAAGTTTGCCTTCTTACATGATTCCCGCTGCGCTAATCCACTTAGAAAAGTTGCCTTTAAATAGCAATGGGAAATTGGATATAAATTCTTTACCGGAACCGACCTCAGCTTATAAAAAAGAGTATGAAGCTCCACGCAACCAAGTAGAGCGCGACTTTTGCCTCATTTTTCAAAAAGTATTGCAATTATCCAATCCTGTTGGTAGAGACGATAGCTTTTTCGATTTGGGAGGAGCCTCCTTAAGAGTAACCAAAGTAGTGTTGGCTGCAGAGCGTTGCAGTTACAATATTACTTATGGTGAAGTTTTTAATTGCCCTACCCCAGCAACTTTAGCAAACTTGGTATACAAAAAGAGCCGCAGCCTTTTACAAGTTATCGCTACTCCTAAAGATATTAGCAATTATAACTATACAGCCATAGACAATTTACTGGCCAATAATACTTTGCAAGGCTGGAATCCTAAACAAAGGCAAGATCCGGGCAATATTATGCTTACCGGAGCTACAGGCTTTTTAGGCATCCATATTTTACGTACTTTTTTGGAAAATTACTCCGGCCATTGCTGTTGTGTAATGCGCAAAGGAAAACAAAAAAGTTTAAAATCGCGCTTACAAGGCCTTTTAGTTTATTACTTCAGTTCCGATTTTGAAGAATATTTTTTAAGCGGTCGGCTCACCCTTATTGAAGGTGATATTACCGATAAACAAACTTTTGCAAAATTGCAAGATATGCCTATAGATACTCTCTTCAATTGTTCAGCCAACGTACGCCATTTTGAAGCTGACGATCTTTTAGATAAGGTTAATGTTGAAGGTACGGGAAATATCGCCGCCTATTGCTTAGCTAAAGGTATAAAACTTATCCATATTTCTACTGTCAGCGTAGCCGGCCTCTCCTTGGACGGAACGCCCAATCCCTTTGAGCCTATGAATGAACATATGTTCTATTTCGGCCAGCAAATGGATAATAAATATATGCTCAGCAAATTTAGAGCCGAACGCTTAGTCTTTGAATATATGCTTCAAGGCTTAAAAGCTAAAATTATGCGCGTTGGTAATTTAATGGCGCGCAACCAGGATGGAGAGTTCCAAATCAACGTCAAAGCTAACAGCTTTGCCAATAAATTGCGAGCTTACAATACTATAGGCTGTATCAGCTACGAAGATTCCGGCGTTAGCGTTGAGCTTTCTCCGATAGACTTTACAGCTGAAGCTATTTTATTACTGGCTCAGACTCCAGATCGTTGCTGTTTATTCCATCCATTTAGTAACCGCGCCATATACATGTACGATCTAATAAAAGTAATGCGTCGCCAAGGCTTAATTGTAAATCAGTGTTTGTCCGAACAATTTATAAAAGCTTTCCGAGAAGCTATCCGCGCCCAAGATAAGGCTGAAAATTTATCCGGCTTAATAGCTTATCGCAATTTGACTGAAGGACATACGCTTAGCGAACTGAAAGCAGATAATGCTTACACTATGCAAGCACTCTATCGTTTCCAATTTAATTGGCCTTTAGTCAGCGAAGCCTATTTAAATAAATTTATCAACTCTCTGGATAGTCTGGGCTTTTTTGATGATTTTCTCTAGTACTATATTTAGAGCAACGCTATGTTGTACAATATAGGCAACAAACTTTTAGATAAACAAGCTCTTCAAAAGTAGAAAGGTGGTATTTTACCCTTATGAGCAGTTTTAAAAGCGGCAATCCGGCCCTGACGGACGCCAGGTTGCAAGCCCTTTACAATGAAAGCATTCCCTCCAGAGCGAAAAGCTTGACTATAGAGGGCGTAATGAACAAGACCGCCCTTCTCACTGCCATAGCTTGTGCTGCCGGTTTACTTTCCGCTTTTTCCTTGCATACCGGACTCGTTCCTATCAAGACATTCTTTTTAGGCAGCTTAGCCATTTCTATATTAACTTTCATTTTAGCTATAATTATTTGCTTTAAACCTGACTGGGCTCAATATTTGTCCCATATATACGCTGCTTGCGAAGGCGTCAGCTTAGGATTTATTACAGCTATTTTTGAAATAAAATTTCCGGGTATCGGCACTCAAGCTTTACTTTTGACTTTTGCCATTACTTTTGGCTGTTTGACTATTTACCGCTCCAATATCATTAAAGATCAATATATTAGCGGCAAAGTAGTCATGATCGGTTTACTGGCCTTAGTTTTCAGCTATGCTTTCGGTTTCTTGACGGAATTGATGGGCTTTAATTATGGTGCAGTTTTGGATGGTAATCCTATTCTGTCTCTCGCAATAAGTGTAGGAATTATTGCCTTCTTCTCTTATGTGCTCCTTAATGATTTCAAAACCGTCCGTCAAGCGGCCAGACAAAATATGCCTCAATATATGGAGTGGTATTTTGCTTTCTCTATCTTGCTTACCTTAATCAATATTTACCTTGAAGTATTGCGCCTTTTGAACAAATTGCGCGACAGATAAACAATAGGTAAAATTTGTTTATCAAACAATAAATCCCGAGTTGGTACAACCAACCCGGGATTTATTGTCTACAGATAGCTTACATTTTTAGCATGCAAAACTTATACAGTCGTTGACAATCAGTGCTTAAGCAATTTGGCAGCTTGGGAGGCGTAAGCTGAGTTTTTGTTTTGGCTGACTTTTTGCAACAACCTTGTACCGCGCTCTTTCTGCTTTGGATCATTTTGCTTAATTAGCAAACTACCTAAACGATAAGCCGCATGGTCATTGTATCTAACAGCTAAAGAGCGCTCATAGCAAGTCACAGCCTGTCCTCTATTAGCCTCGGTACCTTTACCATAAAGATAGCGATCACCTAAAGAAGCAAAGCGAATAGCTCTATCGTGAGTAGCGTAATTTAGAGGATAAATATAATTTAAAGGATCGGCTAAATACTTAAAAGCTTTTTCTTGATCTGGCTCTATTGACCAACGACCGGCAGCTATTTTTCCACTATTATAAATATCACTCAATTCCAAACAAGCTAAGCCATCACCTAAATCGGCAGACTTTTGCAATAATTCTAAATAATGTTTTCCATTAACTTCCTCAGCTGTCAAATGCTTGGGATCGGCTAAAATTAAATAGTGAGCCTGCAAACGATAAACAGGGCGATAATTTAAGCCTTTAAGTTTTTCCAGCAATTTGCTCCAAAACTCTTGATCTACTTCTTGCGGATGAGCCTCAGCATAGTTAGCTAAAGCAATAATTGATTGCAAGTCGCCTTTAGCAGCAATATACTTATAGACGACCGAAGCTTGCTCATAGTCGCCACGTCTCTCTAAAAGTTGAGCTAAAGCTACACGAGCAGGCAAATATTCTAAATCGATAGCTTCAGAAGCTAAATTGTAAGCTCGATAACGATCATTTACGTCGTGACTAACTTTATTGTAACGAGCATACAAAGCTTCACAAAGGCTAAAATATTGGGCGGCACTGACACTGTGAACTACAGCTTCTAAATCTACTCCGCGCTCCAATTTAGCAATAACTTTATCGAGATATTGGGGACAAGTTTCTAAAGCTAAACGCAATTCGGGAGCAAAAAATTTTTGGTCGGAATTGAGCCAAGTTTGTAAAGCTTGAGCACAATATTTCTTTTTTTGCTCAATATTGGCATAAGGAGAGCGCTCAGGAGTATGCAAGCGAGCTAGACCGCACCAACCTAAATAAGAGTCGGCCTCAGCAGCTTTGGTATAATAATTTTTAGCCATAGCAAAGTTGGGCACTGTGCCTATACCATAGTCATAACACACACCTAAACCGTAAAGAGCGTAACTGTCTTGGTGAGCAACGCCTTTTTTATAGAGCTTAAAGGCTTTTTGTCCATCGAAAGCTACTCCCCAACCATGCAAATAAAGCTTGGCTAGCTGGGCGTAAGCAGGATAAAAATTGTCATCTATGGCCTTTTCTAAAAGTTTAGCCGCCTCTTTGTAGTTGGTATAAACTTTGTCGCCATTAACATAGGTAAGTGCCAAATTGTAAACAGCTTCAGAGTCGCCTTCACGAGCCATTTGAATAAGCTTAGCTTCGGCAGTCGTATCGGGAATTTGCGCTTGAACGGGAGCACAACAGAAAGAAGCCCAGCCGCTCAAAGAAATACCTAAAACTAAAGCAGTAAAATAATGGGAAAACTTTCTGTACATAATCAACTCCTCCGCAAAAAATAAAACAAAGCAGTCTTCAATTCGAGTGGCAATTTATTTTCAAACAACCACAAAAAAAATAACGGCCGAAAATTCGCAAGAACTTTCAACCGTCATTTTTATAAACTAGGCATTAAAGCCTTTTTAACCCACTACAAAGTTCATAAGTTTATTAGGAACATAAATCACTTTGCGAATAGTTTTGTCAGCAATACTGGAAGCGACTTTGGCACTGGCTTTGGCGCTCTCTTCTAATTGCTCTTTGGATAAATCCTTAGAAACACGAATCATGTCGCGCATCTTGCCATTAACTTGAATTACCAAGTTAAAATCGTTTTCTACCAAGTGCTCTTCGTTATGCTCCGGCCAAGCGGGACGACTTTCGAAAATGCCCTTTTCGTGGCCTAAGAAAGCCCAAAGCTCTTCAGCAGCGTGAGGAGCTACAGGAGACATCACAATAATGTATTGCTCTAAAGTTTCCTGAGCAATCGGCCCTTTCGCTCCGCGAGCGATAAGGAAGTTGCTCCACTCCATCAAAGCGGCCACTACAGTGTTGAGATGTAAGCGGGAAAGATCTTCATTGATCTTCTTAATGAAGCGGTGAGTAGTTTTCAAAATCTCCGGATCAGTCTCCTTGCCGGAAGTGACCTTGCACTCGGTAATAAGAGTCCAAATACGACGGATCCAGCGATAAACGCCTTCAATACCGGAGTCGTTCCACTCGGCATCTAATTCGGGCGGGCCAATAAAGAGTAAGTAGGCGCGTAAAGCGTCGGTACCGTACTTCTTAACCAAATCGTCGGGATTGACTACGTTGCCTTTAGACTTACTCATCTTTTCCAAGCGGCCAGAGCTACCAACTTTGGTAATCATACCCTGGTTGAATAAACGAGTGAAGGGCTCTTTAAAGCCTACCAAACCTAAATCGTAGAAGATCTTGGTGTAGAAACGCGAGTAAAGCAAGTGCAAGACAGCATGTTCAATACCACCGACATAAAGATCGACAGGATTCCAGAAGTCTACATCTTCGCGGCGCCAAGCAGCGTCTTGGCAATCATAAGACGGATAGCGTAAGAAGTACCAAGAAGAGCAAATCCACTGGGAAATAGTGTCGGTGTCGCGCTTGGCAGGGCCGCCGCACTTAGGACAAGTGGTATTGACAAATTCGGGCAGAGAAGCCAAAGGAGAAGCGCCGGTGCCGGAAGGCTGATACTTTTCTACGTGAGGCAACAAGACGGGCAACTGATCTTCGGGAACAGGCACAATACCGCACTTGTCACAATAAACCATAGGAATAGGAGCGCCCCAGTAACGCTGTCTGGAAACTAACCAGTCACGCAAACGATAATTTACTACAGCTTTACCAATATTGAGCTTTTCTAACTTGGCTACGACAGCTTTACGGCCAACGTTAGATTCCATGCCGGAGAATTCTTCGGAATTGATCATATAGCCCAATTCACAATAAGGCTTCTCGTAGGGCTCAGCTCCGAACTTAGCTTGCCAAGCAGCACTGACAGCAGCAGAATCGCTAAAATCTATACCATCAGCTTTTAAAGCTTCGGCTTGAGCAGCGGTCATAACTACTTGTTTAATGGGCAACTCAAAAGCCTTGGCAAAATCCCAGTCGCGTTCGTCGTGAGCCGGAACAGCCATGATAGCGCCAGTGCCGTAACCCATAAGTACATAGTCGGCGATCCAAATAGGAATCTTGGCGCCGTTTACAGGGTTGATAGCGTAAGCACCGGTAAATTCGCCGGTCTTTTCCTTTTGCTCTTGACGCTCCACTTCAGTGCGAGAACAAGTGCGAGTAATATAAGCTTCAACCTTCTCGGCGCGATCAGGAGTAGTAATATGGCGCACCAATTCATGCTCGGGAGCCAATACCATGTAGGAAACGCCGTAAATGGTGTCGGGACGAGTGGTGAAAACGGTTAAGCTCTCATTTTCGTGACCATCGATAGCAAAACGAACTTCAGCACCTTCGCTACGGCCGATCCAGTCGATTTGCATTTTCTTAACTTTTTCCGGCCAGTCAAGATCTTTAAGATCGTCAATTAAACGCTGAGCATATTTGCTAATAGCAAAGAACCACTGAGGCAAACCTTTTTTGGTTACTAAAGTGCCGCAGCGCTCGCAACGTCCTTCTTTTACTTCTTCGTCAGCTAAACCGGTAGCGCAGGAAGGACACCAGTTGATGGGAGCTTCTTTTTTGTAAGCTAAACCGGCTTCGTAAGCTTTTAAGAAAGTCCACTGAGTCCATTTATAATATTCAGGCAAAGAAGAGTTAACTTCACGATCCCAGTCATACATGGAGCCCATATCTTTGAGCTGACGACGCATGTTGCTGGTAGCGGCTTTGGTTTGAGCCACAGGATGAATACCACGCTTAATGGCGGCATTTTCGGCAGGTAAACCGAAAGCGTCCCAACCCATAGGATGAAGTACTTGGCGACCGTGTAAAGTCATATAACGGCTCATAACGTCGGAAAGTACATAACCGCGCCAGTGGCCTACGTGAAGTCCTTCACCGGAAGGATAAGGGAACATGTCGAGGCAGTAATACTTGGGGCGGCTGTCACTCTTGACGGCGTGGTGCAACTTTTTGGTTTCCCAAATATCGCGCCATTTCTGTTCAAAACTAGCCGGATCGTATTGCATGAAAAATACTCCTTAAATTAAGAAAAAAAGTCTCAGGCTTCGCTGTCTTTAAAAATCGGCAGAGAGCTTTCGCGTCGGTGCGTTCTCCTCCTTTTTTGTCTAGTTGCAAAGCCCTAATAAAAGCACTAATAGACCCAAACGATGCCACGCGGGCCCTGACCTATGGCCAAGCGGCCCAACTGTTTGCCAGTGCTCATATCGATTACAGAAAGATCGTTAGTATTAAAGTTAGCAATGTAACACATGGAGCCATCGGGAGCAAAACACAAATCGCGCGGCCCTACTCCCACGGCAGTCCGGAAACGCAAGCTGGGACGCTCTAAGGGAAAGATCGAAACATCGTTGGAAATGGAATTGATCACAACCACTTGATCTTTGGGAGATACGCCCACAATGCTGGCGCCGGAGCCTACAGGAACTTTGCTCAAAAGGCGCAAGTCGGTAGTTTTATAAATGCCAACTTTGCTTTCTGAAGGCAAAGCTACAATTAAGCGGCCATTATCTTTAGAAAGATCTAAACCGCCTGCAGTAGGGCCTACGCTCATTTGTTTAAAGATTGACCAATTAAACAAATCTACAACGGTTAAAAGACCGGTATTTTCGTGAGAAATAAACATTTTGGCGCCATTTTTAGAAATGCGCATTAAACTGGGAGCCAAACCATTTAAGGGCAAAACACGTACAACTTGGAAAGAAGGCACATGCAACTCTATTAAAGAGCAAGTGGAAGACTCCAACACGTAAAGTCTGGCTCCGTCGGTGGAAAAGCAAACGTCGACGGGCGTCTTTATTTTTTCGTCAGTATAGTTGTTACCAAAACGCATATTGCCGCTTTCAATAACAGAAATGCAGCCTGTTTTTGGTTGGGCTACGGCAATATAACGATTATCGGGCGAAACGGACATGCGCTCGGGATTGTTGCCAACTGAAAATGTACCTTTGACACGCACGGTTCTGGCGTCTACTACGCTCATAGAGTCGCCTAAAAAGCAAGAAATGAGTAAGCGCGGCGCAGTTAGGCCCTGAGCTTGAGAAGGCATAGGTGCTGTGCAAAAAAAGGCCGCCACCATTAGGGGCAGCAAACATAAAAGCAACTTAAATCTATTCATAAATGAAATCCTTTTGAGGGGTAAATTTTCGTATATATTCTAAGCTGAGCAAGCGGCCTTTTTAAGCAAAGGGAGGCCAGCTTAGCTTAGAGAAACCGGCTCTATGTTTAAAAGATTGCTTTTTTATACTTGTTCTCTAACTCTCCTTTTAAGCGGAGCCGGTTTTACCCAGCCGCAAGAAGCAGCGCCATCGACCAATGCGAGCGTTATTCAAGCTCAGAGCCATAAAGTGGCCGCGCCAGCAGCGCTTAAAGCTAAAAATGTAGCTAGTTCGAGTGCTGCCGCCGCGCAATCAACTTTAGAAGCTCAACCTTGGCAAGCGCTATATATTCCTTTGGATGATCGGCCTTGCAACTGGCTTTTTCCCGGCCAAATTGCCCGCATAGGCGGCGGCAGCTTAATTGTGCCCGAAAGAGCTTGGCTAGGCAAAGCTTACACGCCTGGGCAACCGCAAAAACTAAAAGCTTGGCTGCGCAACCAGCCGCTATATTCCAACGCTATCATTTCAGCCGATATGCTGGCCTATGGTGGTTTAATTGCTTCACGTACCGCCAATTTAAGTACCGCTGAAGCCATGGACAATTTGCAAATTTTGCCAGAATTAGCCCAAAAAGGCCAGCATCTGGAAGTATTAGCTATTGTGCCGCGCTTGTCGTTGCGCACTTCCGACAGCCAAGCACCCTACGAAACCAGTTTGCGCAATTGGGCTGCCCGAGGTGAAGCCAAGCCTCCAGCCAACGTGCCAGAAAAATATTTCCGCGAATATTTGCAAGTACGAAAACGCAACTTGGAAGTTTTGCATAATTTATTGCGTTTTACAGCTCAAGGCACAATTGATCATTTGGTAATTGGTCAAGACGACGCCGCCTCTAAAGGCATTCATATTAGCGAGTTAGCTCAGCTTAAAGCTAAAATTAAAGAGCTTGATATTGAAGACAAAGTAGACATTATGTGCGGCGCTGACGAGTTGGCCTCCAATATGACCGCAGGCTGGCTGGCTAAAGAAGCCAACTACACTCCTCATATCGAGTTGGACTATTCGGATCCAGAATATAAAGATAAAGTGCCGCCTATGGAAGCTTTTACTTTAGCTCAGACAGCCAGCCTTCACTTAGATTTGAGCGGCGCTGCCGAAACTAAAGGCACAGGCACAGTTATCTTTGTGGAAACTCCCAGCGACAAACCTTTTGCCGCTCCAACCTTAGAAGGCGACGACAAAACCAAAACGCAAGCCGAAAATTTATTGAATCGTATCGACAATAAATTTGCTGATCAAAGAAAAAGGCCTTACGGTTTGGCCGACTTGCATTTAGTCAACCGCGCTGAGCCAATTTTTGCCCAAACCATTATCGATAATGTACCTATTTGGGAATTGGCTTGCTATTCGGCTTGGAATACGCCCTCAAACTCTTTGGGTACAGCCATAGCCCAAGCTTGTGCCGCTCAAATTGCTTTAGTTAAAGGCAAAAATTGGACTATATATCGTCGCTTAGAAAGTGAAAAGACTCAACAAGCTTTTACTGTTGCCCGCTTAATCGACGATTACGCTTATCAAGCTGTCATTAGACAAAATTTGAGCAAAGAATACAAAAACATCAACATTAAAGCCGATCCGCTACTCAATCAAGCCGGCCCGGCCGGTTTGGCAGCTCGCAACGCCGCTATCCCTTGGGCCCAACAATTGTGGGACGAGAAGCTTTTAGGCCAAAGTTATTATTCTCCCATTGTGGGTCAAAAAGTTGTTTTCCGCAGTATGTTTTTGGAAATAGTCTTACCCTGGCCGCGCCTTTTTGAAATAGAAGAGCGCTTGAATATAACTTTGGCTACCGAAGATGTAGTCCATTAAAACAAGCTTAGTTCAGCTTTTTAGCCTGCACCTTATCAACTATAGCTATATGATAAAGTGCAGGCTTTTTAAATTCGTTTTCGTAATATATCCATATAGACAACGACAAATAGCAAATGGACCGCGTTTTTGTATTCAAGGAGAGTTTTTTTATGACCGTTTTGCTTTTAACAAGTGCAACTTTAGGTACGGTGAACCAAGTTGCTAACGAGACAAGAGAAAAAGGCTTAGAATTTGGCAAAACTATGATGGCTAAATTTTTACACAACTTGGAAAATAAAGCCAAAGATATAGATACTATTATTTGTTATACCGAAGGCGTATTTAACGCTGTGCGCGGCAGCGACGCGGCCTTATCTCTCTCGTTTATGCAAGATTCAGGCGTAAAAATTTTGCTCTGCTCTACGTGCTTAGAACACTACCATTTAGAAGCTGAACAAGTAGTAGGTACAGTTTCCGATATGGCTACTATTGCTACCACGTTGGTACAAGCTGATAAAGTAATTAAGCCTTAAATAGCCATTAAAACTGCATTATAGCTCAAGATAAAAATAGCCAAGCTTTGGGACGCTATGTAGCAGCCAAGGCTTGGCTATTTAGTTTATTTAGGCAAATAATACAAACGGCGCTCGCGAACTATGTTAGCTAAGTTAAATGGGGACATCTCCAGGATATAAATCTAAGCCAGAATCAGTTTCACTCTGTCCATTATTATTACTATTGCTTTGACTTGACGAAGCGCGATTCGGGACCGATATAGTAAAGCCATTATTGGGGCCAAAAGATACTGTTTGCTTACCACCGCTATTAGAGGAAGTATAAGTTTCCGAGGAAACATTTTCGTCCTTATTATAAAAACCGCCGTATTGCTTGATAAATTTCAACTTTAAATTGCCAATAGGGCCGTTGCGATGCTTAGCCACAATAATTTCGGCAATGTTTAATTCTGTACTTTGTTTATTGTAGTATTCGTCGCGGTACAGAAAAGCCACAAGATCGGCATCTTGCTCAATAGCACCAGATTCACGTAAGTCGGAAAGCAAAGGCCTTTTATCCTGACGGCTTTCTACATTACGACTAAGCTGAGAAAGAGCCACAATAGGTACATTTAACTCTTTAGACAAACCTTTAAGCTGGCGGGAAATTTCGGAAATTTCAAAGATCCTTTCCGAGCTGCCTCTATTGGTGCTGCTACCTTTAATAAGTTGCAAATAGTCAATAATAACTAAATCGACGCCGCTGCGTTTTTTCATACGGCGCAGTTTAGCTTTCATATCCAAAATAGTTACACTGCCGCTGTCATCAATAAATATAGGCGCTTTGCTAAGTTGATCGACAGCTTGAGCCAAAGCTCCCCAATCGTTACTATTTAGCTTGCCACTGCGCAAACTTTGAGCATTAACTTTAGCAACCGAACACATCATACGTTGGCAAAGATCTTCGCGGGGCATTTCTAAAGAGAAAATAGCTACTTTGCCAGGCTTTTCTGCCAAAGCCACGTTAACGGCAATAGAAAGGGCAAAAGCCGTTTTACCCATACTGGGACGAGCTCCGACAACAACAAGATTGGCAGGGTGCAATCCGTTGGTAAGCTCATCAAATTCAGTAAATCCGGTAGCTACTCCAGAAACGGTTTTACCTTCTTCGAACCTTTTATAAGCTTCATCAAAAGTATTTTTTAAAGCATCAGCTATAGGTTCAAGCTCACCTCGAGAGCGCGAGTTGCCTACGCTAAAGATAACTTCTTCAGCTTGATCGACACGTTGAGGTAATTCAACTTCTTGATCGACAGCTAAACGGCTAATAGCTTCGCCGGCCCGTAAAAGACGTCTGGAAAGAGCATTATCGGCCACAATCTTGGCATAAGCACTTACGTGAGCGGAACTCCTTACTGCATCGATAATATCATTGAGGCGGGCTACACCTCCGCAGTATTCTAGCTTACCATGCTCACGCAAATAGTTACAAACCGTAAGAAGATCTATTACGCCAGTATTTTCAGCCAAATAGACCATGGCCGCGTAAATTTCTTGATAAGCTTTTTGGTAAAAATCTTCCGGGCCAGTCAAAATTTCCGAAACTTTATCAAAAGCTTCAGGATCGATTAAACAACTACCCAAACAAGCTTGTTCTGCCTCTTCGTTGTGAGGAGGCAAAAGCAAACGATCGTCTACAGAAGTTAAGCCCATAAAAAAGTCCCTTCCCTAAATACAAAAAACCCGCTTCAAATGCAGAAGCGGGCCCCTTAAAAGCTGTAGCTTTTATTTTATTGCGCCTACTTAAGCTTTTTCTACTTGAATCTTCAAATTGGCTTTTACTTTAGGATGAAGCTTAATTGCTACAGTAAATTCACCCAATTTGCGGATAGGATCATCTAACTTGACCGATTTTTTATCGATAGTTTCATTAAATTGAGCGGCTACGGCTTCAGCTACATCTTGCGCAGTAATGGAACCAAAAAGCTTATCTTGAGCTCCACAATTGGCCTTTATAACCAGAGGTTTGGCCTGAAGACGTTCAGCCTGAGCCTGAGCAGCTTCTTGCTCACGTTTTTGCTGAGCTTGGCGATCCTTTTTTTCTTTTTCGGCTGCACGCAAACGGCCTTCGGAGGCTACTTCAGCGAAACCGCGAGCCACTAAGAAATTGCGGCCGTAACCGTCGGATACGTTGTGCAATTCACCTTTTTTACCAACTTTGGGCACATCTTTAAGTAATATAACCTGCATTGCGATAACCTCCAATGTCTTTTAGGAATTTTAAGCCAAACTTCCCGCGCATTTCACGGGACTAAAAAAAGCGGCCTCCCCGACTACCTTAAACAGATAACAAGGGAGGCCGCCTCTCAATGAGCACTAATATCGACTATACGGTGTAAGGCAACAAAGCGATATAACGAGCTCTCTTCACAGCGGAAGTGACCATGCGCTGGTGACGGGCGCAAGTGCCGGAAATGCGACGGGGCAAAATCTTGCCGCGCTCGCTGGTGTACTTACGCAAAGTAGCAACTTCCTTGTAATCGATTTCTTCAATTTTGTTAGCGCAGAAATGGCAAACCTTCCTGCGAGGCCTGCGGCCTCGACGCTCTCCACGAGCCATAGTGAACCTCCGAACTTAAATAGAACCCATACGGGGCTAAGAATATATCAGTAGCGATTAGAAGGGAATCGAGCTGTCCATATCGCTGCCGCCATCAAAATCATCATCATCCGCACTATCCGCAATGGGATCGGGGACAGCAGAGCGAGAATAAGACTGGGAACCGCCAACGGCGCCGGTCTGAACATCAGACTTACTTCCCAAAGCCTGGACATCATCAGCCACTACATTTACAAAAGTTCTGTAGGTACCGTCAGGCTGCTGCTGACTGTCAATTTGCAATCTTCCTTCTATAGCAACTTGACGCCCTTTGCGCAGATAATTTGCGCAGAAACTAGCCGTATAATCCCAAGTAACGATAGGAATAAAATCGGCGCTCTTCTCTGCATTTTTACTGCGACGATCGACAGCCACGGTAAAAGTAGTCCTCTGCTTGCCCGAAGTAGTAGTTTTGCTCTCCGGATCACGGGTGAGACGACCTATAAGGACAACTCTATTGAGCACTGACATTGTGGACTACCCTCCTAAAACTTTTCTATAAAAATAGCTGAACGGCTTAAGCCCTCTAAATCTGAAATACTAGGCGACGCTTACTACCATGCAGCGCAATACTTCGTCACTGTTCTTCATAACACGACGAAGCTCATCAGCGACAGCGCTCTCAGCGTCGAAACGCATGGTTACATAGTAGCCTTCGGCTTTACCATTCACTTCATAAGCGAAACGGCGTTTGCCCCAATTATTAACGTTGACGACCTGGCCGCCTTCGTTTACTACCTGGTTCTGATACTGTTCAACCTTGGCAGCGACAGTTTCCTCACTGAAATCAGGAGTGAGGATGTAAGTAATTTCGTATTTGCGCACAGCGCAAACCTCCTTCCTTCGGCCTTTCAGGCCCGCACTTTACGACATCGCCATGCTTACTGCAGCGACGCTCATTCGCTACTTCTACTCGGTTTCCTAAACAAAAAACCTTTCTTAACGAAGCAAATATACGGGCAGGAAGAGCTCCCTGGCTAAAATCAAGCCGGAAGCAACGCTCATATAGAGCTGCACGGCGGCCATTATAGCAAAAAATCTTAGTCTACGCAAGGAGTCAAAAAAAGGAAAAGCACTTCGCCAGAATCAGCAAAGTGCTTATTTTTCGATTGCAATTTTTTCTCTAGGAAAATATAGTGGGCATTTGGAAACGCATCCAATAAAGCAACCAAGTCCAAAAAGCCACACATATAGAAGTCCAGATAGTATTTTTAATAATCCAAGTAAGATGCACAGATACTTCGGACTGTTCTTCCGAAGTACGTCTCTTTTCTCGCTCTACTTCTTCACGATATTCGGCATAATACGAAGAGGGACACAAATAGGTAGAAAAAAGCGTCATTATAAAAGCCGCCCCACCTATCCACATACCAGCCGTTTCGTAAGATAAATTCTCATTTGGTAAAGCAATAAGAGCAGCGACTACAAAAACCAAGAACTGAGCTGTACCCTTAGGCATGAAAACGTCGAAGCGCGGCCCTAGAATAATGCTGTTCATTACTCTGGTAATCGACTCAGGCAAAACCGGATTGGGATTTTCATCCCAAGCCACCGGTTGCTGTTCTTCGCCCACAAACTTCAAAAGGCAAAGAGGCGGCCTCTCATTACTTTCATTGGGGCGGCCGGAAACTTGCCTAAAGAACTCATAATCAACACCAATAAGGCGAATTATGCAATTGCGCAATACCCACAATTCGACATTGGCCAATAGAAGCGAACAAAGAAAAAGAAAGACGCCAACAATTAAAATCTTTGAAGGCTGCAATAAAAAAGCCGCAATGGCAAAAAATAAGATAAAAACGCCTATCAATGGCAAGTCTTTAGGATCTTCGTAGGCAACTTTTACATGGTTGGTAAAAACTACAATGGCCAAAATAAAAGCTACAGATGCAAATCCCCAGCAAACAAAATCTTCGCGGAAGAAGGCTTGCGCAAATTCATAAGCTCCGTAAGTACCTATTACCAAAGCAATAATTAGCAAAGCTATGCGCAAAGGAGCATAAGGGGCCAGTTTTTGTTTTACCTCAGGATAAGACTTGCCAAATATTTCCTTTTGCACGGAGGGATCGGCCTCAAAAAGCTCGTGAAACCAACGTAAGTCGGCTCTTACTTCTATAAGCCCGGCTTTACAATTTTTCACTATACGCGGCCAAAGCTTCTTGGAATAGCTTTGCCACACTCTCTCTCTTCCTTTGAAACTACTCTTGGCCATAGCAACTCCGTTATTATTTTTTATCTTACACGCAAGAAGACAGAATCGTCAGCTTCTTTTGCTCGCACTCGACCTATTATAGCCGGAGCGCCTAAGAACTCTGGCAGGAGCTTCATAAGTTCTTTAACTTTTTCCTCTGCTATGGCAATTAAAAGACCGCCTGAAGTTTGCGCGTCAGCCATCAAACCAAGTATAGGTTCAGCCACTTCGCCTACTACTTGCAAGTAAGGTTTGACATAACTGAAATTGGCTGCCGAACCTCCAGGCACATTGCCTCTAAGATAGGCGCCTAAAGCACCTGGCAATAAAGGAACAGCTTCGGCCTCAAATTCAAAAATCGTATGTGAAGCTTTGGCCATTTCCAAACTGTGCCCTAATAATCCGTATCCAGTCACGTCGGTACCAGCTTTAGCTCCCATAGCCACCATAGCTCGGGATGCTTCCTTATTGAGCATCTCCATAGAGCGCATTACCAACTCAAGTTCATCGGGGCTGATGTCTCTGAACTTGTGAGCAGTATTTAAAACACCAGTTCCCAGCGGTTTAGTCAAAACTAAAACATCTCCAGGACGAGATCCATCCTTGCGCACCATTTTCTCAGGATCGATTAAACCGGTCACAGCCAAACCAAATTTAGGCTCTGAGTCTTCCACCGTATGGCCGCCGGCCATAACGGCCCCAGCTTCCAATACCTTTTCCAATCCACCCTTGAGAATAAGGCTAAGCACTTCTACTCCCATAGTTTTCATAGGAAAACAAGCTACATTCATAGCTGTAAAAGGCGTACCTCCCATAGCATAAACATCAGAAAGTGCATTGGCGGCAGCAATACGACCAAAACGCAACGGATCGTCAACTACAGGAGTAAAAAAATCTATCGTTTGTACTAAAGCCTGGTGCTCGTTAAGCTTTACCACCACGGCGTCATCACCGCTACTCTGACCGGCTAGAGCCCTACTATCCAAAGGATAGTTGACTTTTTTAAGCAAATTTTCCAGATCTTGAGCCTTGATTTTGGCCGCACAACCAGCACAAGAGCACATTTGCGTAAGTTTCATTTCTTTTGATTCGGCGTTATTTTCCATAACAGATACACCTTCCTCAATACGTTATCTAACCGTATATATAGCGGCGATAAGTTTTCCGAAGGAAATAATTTACCTACATAAATGCTACGAAGTTTTTTTAACCTTTATCACTTTAGTTAGTTACTTGCTATTAAAATTCGAAACTGTAACGCATGTAAAAACCGTCAGTGTTTATTTTAGGCCCTTCCGTAGGCGTCTTCCACTCATAATTAAGCATTAAACGTCTTTCTTTTTTACGACTGAAATAGTAGTTTAATCCAACAACATAACGCATAGAGGCGTTAACGTCATCATCAAAAAGATCATTGCTGCAAAGATCTAAATTGGGATCGAACCAATCGATAAAGCCAACCAAATCTACGTTTTTGTTGACAGTATAAGCAGAGCCCACATACCAGCCTAAAGATCGGCTTTTTATTTCATCTAGGCCATTATATCCATTACTATAAATAGCTTCTGAATCTAAACGTAAATTATCGGTTTTTAGTTGATAATCGATACCAAAACGCTGTATAGGCAGAGAACGCGAATCAGATAAGCTGTGCTGTCCTACTAAAACTGAAGCTCCCAAAGTCGAATGTTTGGAAAGGCGTTTGATACCACGCATAAAGATATCATTATCGGCACTAGTAAAGCGATGCTCGTTATGGTCATTCATTATACCAAGCATAAGTTGGTCGCCGTCTTTATTGGTAAATTCAAAGCTGGCTCCCCAAGCTCGGCCAAGATAGAGCGAATCGGTTACAGCACTGGCATTACAAGTCAGATATTTGCTACTTGATTGCGATTTTTCAATACCGAAGCGAGTTTTAAAACGGCCTAAAGTAACCTTTGTCCCCTCACCTAAAGGCACATTGGCATAACAATCGAGCAACTCTACCTTTTTCTTGTCGAAACGATAGCGGGCTTTGGTATAAAACTTAAAGTCATCTTTCAAATACTGGGCATTAAGCTCAAATTGCGGCAATAACTTGTTGGTTTCATACATCAATGTATCGCAGCCGCTAATATCATTATTCACAATAGTGGGGTGCTCGTCGTTGGAATATTCCAACTCAACCTTGCCCCCTACCTTCCATCGCCCTTTGGATGATTGCGAAGAGGTTTCAGAAGACGTTCTATCAGGATTCAGGCTGTCAATGTTTCCTTTCACTTCAGGCAAGCCAATCTCTGCTTGTTCATTTTCTGTGATGGTATCGTTACTATCCTCAATGGCAGCTTCCGGAGCCATATTTGCAATAGAATTAGCGCCATCAACCTCAGTAACAACTTGCGCCTTTTGCTGACCGCTCACCAAAGTAAATTCATTCTCCGAAGGCTCAGATGGCCAAGCGGGACTTATTTGACATAAAGTTCCTGCGGCCAACAAAAATGTTATCTTGAAAAAACGTGAAACCATAACCATAACCGAGTCTACTTTTTCGCAAAATAAAATTATTACCTGCACAATAAAACAAGTTAAAACAGTATTAATACAACACTATCACCTATTTTGCAAGGGTGAAGAGCGTATTAACTCGAAGTATCGCCGACTATGACAAACACTTTTCCTGTAACAGAATTGCGCTGTTCTCTTTGTCAGCGCAGCTATAGCCCCAACACTTTCCGTTATACTTGCGAAGATTGTGGTAATGACGGAATTTTAGAAGTTTTATACGACTACGAACAAGCAGCTAAAAAGCTCCAGCCTGAGCAACTAAAAGCCTGCAATTTGCCCGGTTTAGCCCGTTGGGCTCCTGTATTGCCTCTGCATAGCGCGGAAAATCTTCCTCCTTTGCGCGTAGGCCAAACTCCTTTTTACAATGCCAAACGTTTAGGCAAAGTGCTAGGTTACGAGAATCTTTTCATTAAAGATGACGGACAGAACCCCACCGGTTCGTTAAAAGATCGCGCCAGCGCCGTTTGCGCAGCTTCTGCCAAAGAGATGGGCTTAGACCTCATTACCGCCGCTTCTACCGGCAACGCAGCCTCTTCTCTTTCCGGAATGTGCGCTTCTATGGGATTAAAGACTATTATTTTCGTTCCTGAAAGAGCTCCCAAAGCTAAAGTAGCTCAATTGCTCATGTTCGGCGCCACCGTTTTATCCGTACGTGGCACTTACGACGACGCTTTCGAGCTTTCTTTACAGGCTACCAAAGATTTCGGCTGGTACAACCGCAATACTGGCTTCAACCCCTATCTCTTAGAAGGCAAAAAGACAGCAGCTCTAGAGATTTGGGAAAATTGCGGCTACCAGGCTCCCGATTATGTGGCCGTATCCGTAGGCGACGGTTGCATTATCGGCGGCGTAGGCAAGGGCTTTTTAGATCTCAAACGTATGGGCCTTATCGACAAATTGCCTAAACTTATCGGCGTACAGGCTCGAGGTTCTTCTGTTTTATCTAAAGCTTTTGCCAATGGCGACAAAGTTGTAGCCGAACCTGATGCCGACACTTATGCCGACTCTATTAGCGTAGGTATGCCCAGAGCAGCTTCTTTAGCTTTGCGCGGCGTACACCAGTCTGGCGGTCAGTTCATCGTCGTCGAAGATGACGAAATTAAGCAAGGCCAGGCCCTTTTGGCTGCCAACGCAGGCGTCTTTGCCGAACCTGCCGGCGCAACTCCTATCGCCGGTCTTATTAAGGCTCGTAAAAACAATTTGATTCCTGCCGACGCCAAAGTTGTTGCTTTAGTTACCGGCAATGGCCTTAAAGATATCGACGGAGCTATGAAAGCCTTGCATACTTCGGCTATTTCCATAGATCGCAACCCTGCTGAGCTTAAAGATACTTTGCACAAAATCTTAGGCGTATAAACTTTTGAGGCTTTTGTCTCAATAAATCGAGCCCTTGACGATATTATTTATCCTGTCGAGGGCTTTTTGTTTATGCGCAAGCAGAAATTGCTTCGCGGTATAGAGTTGCAAATATGATGGAAAATAACTGAGAAGGACAAAGGATAAAGCTGCAGAATAGGCGACGGATGTATAGATAGGGCATTATCCATTGCGGAGGGAACTTGTTCAGCCAAACCGTATGGCGTTGAGCAAGTTTGCCAATATGCCAGAATCCCTCAGTTTTTTTCGTGAGAAGTAAGTCAAGAGGTAGACTAAAGTGTCAGCACAAACAAACCTGAACCTGAGCCGCGTCGCCGATCAGATCAATGTTATTTTAACGCAAATTTTCCGCCAGTACGTTGCCCAGGGCAGCCCTACGAAATTAGGCGGCCTCAGATTTTTAGACGTAGAGAGTTCTAAGACCTTCGCTTTCGAAAAGACGGAAGTTTCTGAAGACGGGAAAGGCAATATACTCCTCTTCTCCGCTCCTTATGCTAGTATCGACCAAGATAAAGAACCCACTGAAGTGACTGATAAAAAAGTGGTTGAAGCTGATGTAGTAGAGCGCGTGAAAAAAGAAGTTAAGCAGATTTTGAGCGCCGGCCCTCACGGAAACGATATTCAGTGCTTAATCGTCCGTCCTTCCAAAGACGCCGGTAAGAGCGATCGCTTCTTTATTGAAGTAGGTTACTACATTCCCACTTCCGAGTGGCTTTCCGACGAAAATATCATCGCTTATGCCGAAGCTCACCGCTTAGACAATATGCGTGACGCTTTGGTGCGTATTTTGGAAGAGAAAATTTTGCCTATGGCTGATGGCATTATGCAATTCCTGATCCATAATTTGAGATCTATGAAAGCCGAAGCCTAGCTTTTTCGCAGTCCGAAAAAGACCAATAAAAGATGGGCCCACGACACCTATAGAGAGTTGTCGTGGGCCTCTTTATTTTTTTTCTATTTGTTTAGTGTACTTTGCGGTTTTGTTCGGCAGAACTCTTCTTTTGACTGAAAACAATAGTTAAAGTCTGTCCATTAAACCATGCTTTAGCCGCCCTTCTTATATCATGCAAACTGACTTTATCGTAGGCAGCCAAATAATCTTCCGGATCTGAAATAGACTCTGGCCTACCTTCATGCCAGCGCAACCACTCAGCTTTACCAGCCGGATTGCTCCAAGCTACTTGCAATTTACCTTTACAAGCAGAAACAGCTCTTTTCAGTTCTGCCTGAGAAAGGCTAGCGGAAGTCAAACGCTGCAACTCTTGTCGCAAGATAGCCAAGGCCCTTGCTTGACCGCCTTCTTTTGTGCGTATAGCAGCCAACCAAGCAGGGCATCCCCCTCCGGATGCCAAATCATAAGTAACAGCACTGCTGCCCAGCTTTTCCAAATGGACAATCCTTAAGGGCAAACGGGCGCTGCTGTTGCCACCCAAAATTTGCAAGATGACATTATAAGCAAAATAATCAAGATGTTTTACACCTGGACAAGCTTGGCCAGCCAAAATAAGTACGCCCGACTGTTTTCCTTCTGTAAATATCTTTTGAGTTTGGGTTGCAGGTGGCACCGTAGCTACACCATATTTATCAGTATTTTTTGCCTCTAAGTTATCTGATTTTTGAGCAAAAATACCAAAATTACATATTCTCTGTAATTCTTTAACTTGAACATCGCCGGAAAAATTTAGAGATAAATTTGTAGGATTAATTAAAAGGTGCCAATTTTGCCACAGCTCTGCCCTATCAAGCTCAGATTGATTGCTTTGCTCATTTTCTTTGGAACTCGCGCTATTTATTTTGGCAGTAAAGATATTTAAGGCGCGGTTCCAATCATTGGATTCAACGCTTGTATTACTACGCTTATACCTAGCTAAAGCCCGAGCTATTTCCGATTCTTCAAATTGAGGATTGGCAAATACTGAATTGAGCAATTCTAAAAAACGAGGCAATTGGGTGCGTAGGCACCAACCGTTAATAGCTACACCGTTATAGCGCTGTTGAAAGCTTAAAGATATACCCTCTCGCTCTATGACTTCAACAAAAGGCGTAGATACGTCGCCTTCTTTAATGAAGTGTCGCCCCAACATTCCGGCTGCCGCTCGATAAACCTTAGAGTGTCCATTATGAGGAAAAGACAGGAAGCCGCGCAAAACTACAATAGGCAAAGAATTATCTGTCCAAACTTGCCAACTGATTCCATTAGCCGACTCAAAATGTTGGGCAATAGAATTGGCAGCCTTTTCGCGAGGGTCATTATTTGAGAAATTCTCGTCTTTAGAATCGCTTTCCGAATTTTCAACCTCAGCGAAAACTGTACGCGGCCCCGGAGAAGCCTCAAAATTGCTCCAAAAATAAGCTTTATCTGAAATAAACTTTTTTGGTTCTTTGAGAGCCAGCTTCCGCCAGAGTGAGCAAATATTTTCAGCCCTAACTTGAGAAATAGCCTCGGGAATGGAAGCAATAGTCCCATTTCCTTTGCCCACACTCAATGATTGATAAAGAGAGAGTCGATCTCGATAATTTTGCCATAATTGGTAAAAATGGGCCGTGGCTCTACCTTTGGCCGCTTCCACACGACTAGTAATAAAATTATCATCTACCGGAGCAGTTACAGCTTCTTCAAGTAAGCGAGCCACTTCTTGAGGATCGACTTCAGGTGTACAATGAGCCCCCACTACATACAAGGAATCACCAAAATCAATATCATAATTGAGCGTCACTTTGGAAGCCAAACCGTGATTGCGCAAAACTTTCTGTAAATAAGCTTCAGAGCTGTCAGCCCAAAGGATATTTAAAACCAACCAATGAGCATAATCAGCCGAATTTAATTGAGGAGCAGGCCAAGCCAATACAGCTAATCCTTGGCCACTTTTATCTGTACACGCTTTTACTTTAGTCAAAGAAAGCAACTCTTTAGAAGAAGCGGCTTTAGTCGCATAGCTTTTGGGAGTTTCTTTTTGTTTTTGATAGACAGCCTCGCTTTGCTCTTCCCATACCTTCCGCTTTTTCAGCAAATTCTTTCCAAAGTGGCGTTCTAGCCTAGCTGCAGCCAAATTAAAAGGTTCAGAGGTAATTAAATATACACAAGCTCGGTTGGGAACAAAGCTATGCTTATAAAAATCGACTAACTCTTTAGCCGTAATATTTTTTAAATCTTCAGCATCTCCATCGGGAACCAGCTCCCCTTCGCTCAAATGGGGATATAGATTGCTCAACAAGTATTGCTGCACCAAACGCCAGGGATTGGCTCTCAATTTACTTAATTCTCCAAGAAGAAGTTTGCGCTCCATTTCCAATTCATTTTGGGTAAAAACTACTCCGCTTAAGCGATCGGCTTCTATTTGTAAAGTCAAATCTAAAGCGTTTTGAGGAACAACTTCCCAAAAATTGATACAACTTTCAGTAGTGTTGGCTCCCCTGTCAGCGCCGACATTTTCTAAAGAAACGGTCAATTTGCCACCGGAAAAGGCAGCGGTTCTGCGAAATAGCAAATGTTCCAAGAAATGAGCTCTGCCCCAAGAACCTTTTGTATCTAATTTGGAGCCAGCTTTTACCGATAAACAGACTCCTGCCGCTTCCGAATTGGGCACGCGCTGGATAAAAGCTTTAACACCAGAGCTCAAATTTACGACACGAACAGCACCGCCGGGTAGATTGTTTTGTTCAGCTTGCCATTGGGGAAATTCCTGAGCTTCAGCCTGGTAGCCTAAAGTACATAGACAAAATATACCCGTCCATAAGCAAACCAATAAAAACGAATTACACTTAAAATAACGGAAGCCGGACAAATATTTTTTGGCAGCTATACCCAGCAAAGAACCTATTTGATATTTTAATTCCTCGAAAAAATTCACCAAAAGACCTCAGAAACCACATTTAGCAATACTTGATATTTCAATTCTAGACAACTCCCGATGTTTCCCCAATAAAGAAACTAATCCAGAAAAAAAATCTTCAAAAGTTAAGGAATAGAATGACGCTATGCCGAAAGGCCAAACGTTTTGTTTCAAATAATTGAAAATAAAGAGGAAAGTATCATGAAACGCTCCGTGTCTTTGTGTTTAGCCACTTTAGCTATTTTGCTCACTGCTTTGTTTATCAATGTTCCTCAGGCTAAAGCTCAGCTTATTCTAGCTTCCGGAACCTACCGCATTACCGAATTGAATCAAGACAAAGAGCGCATAGGCATTGCCCAGATGGACGCCAACCCTACCGTAACTCAAAATTGGGTCTACTTACGTTTAAAAACTAAAGTTACCAAACGTTTCTCCCAAAATGGTTGGCTGCGCGACGAAAATATACCTGTAAGTGAAATTTTCAGCGTTATTGAAAAAGGCGACGTCATCAGAGTAAACGGAGGTCGTGATTGGAATGGCTCTATTACGGCTAAAGATATACTTATTATGCCTGACAATGTCATAGAATAAATTATCTTTGGAAGCAACGTTAGCAACCATTAAAAAGAAAGCAGAGATATTTTCAAGATGGCCGATCCCCAAATTATGGAACGCTTGAACCATTATACCGAAAATTATCGCCGTAAAACCGGTACACAATTCAGCACAGCTCCTGGAGTAAAAGACGCAGTTATCAAGGGATTGGCTCGCAATTTGGAAGAATTGAAGCGTCCTCTGTGTCCTTGTAACTTTTACGCCGACAAACAAGCTGAAATTAAACATAGACGCTGGCTCTGTCCTTGTGATGAAATGCAAATTTACAAATATTGCCACTGTTTGCTCTATGTAGCTCCCAACAATTTGCCCATTACCGAGTATTTGCCTGAAGACCATGAAGGACGCCTTATGTATGGGCTCAATCCCGATCCCCATCCGGAAATAAAGCCCAATCCATGCCAACGCTCAGCTGCAGATATAGAAGCTTGGCACAAACAATAGCTATAACCAGTCTTTTATTGAAGCGCCTGTCAACGATCAAAAGTCGGCAGGCGCTCTAATTTGCTAATTGAATATTAAAATTATGGTAAGTTCTTCTCTCGATCTCACCGGCTTAGAAAATTCCGGTCGTGGTAAAAAAGTACTAGTTGTGACAACTATCGATTTAACCGCTCAATGCTTTTTAAGGCGTAAATTTGAGGCTATGTTAGCTTGCGGTTATGAAGTAACGCTGGCTTGCACAGTACAAAAATTCCGTCACGAATTAGAAAGCATAGGCATAAAAGTAGTTGATATTCCTATTAGCAGAAGAATATCTCCCTACCAAGATTTGTGTTCATTCTTTAAATTGATAAATTTCATAAGAGAATACAAACCGGACATTATTCATACTCACACATCTAAAGCTGGGTTTATCGGCAGATTGGCCGGCTTTATTTGCCAAGTGCCATTGCGTTTGCATACTATTCACGAGCTACCAGAAAATGCCGCTACCGGTTTCTTTACGAAAAAATTATATTTTATTTTAGAATGGTTAGCTGCTCGCTTAGCTTGCTTCCATTTTACAGTTTCTACCCCCAATTTTAAGCAAATAGTCTCTGAAGGCATAGTATCAGCCGACAAGTTAGCTATTATACGCGAAGGATGTCCAGAACTAGAAAGATACCAGCCTTGTGGCAGTCCTCAACAATTGAGAGAAAAGCTTGGGTTAGCAGCAGATTCTTTTATCATAGGTTCGGTAGGTCGCTTAGAAGAAGCTAAAGGTCACGATTATTTGATAAAAGCTTTTGCTATATTGCTCCAAAAATTACCCCAAGAAGAAGCAGCCAAAACTTACCTAGTTATTGTAGGTCAAGGTAAATTGCGAACTCAATTGGAGAATCTTGTAGCCGAGCTAAATTTAGGCCAACACGTGATCTTAGTTGGTTGGGCTGACAATCTTTTAGAATATTTAGGCAATTTTGATATTTATGCCTTAAATTCCAATTACGAGGGCTTAGGTATAGCCAATCTTGAAGCCATGATTATGCATAGGCCTGTAGTATGCACAGCTGTCGGCGGCGTAGTCGATGTAGTAGAAAATGGCCAAAGCGGTTTACTCGTACCTCCTAAAAATCCTGAAGCCACAGCCCAAGCCCTTTTTAAGTTATATAGCGATCCCAATTTTGCTAAGCGTTTAGCTGAATGTGGCTATCAAAAAGCTGTCACTGAATTTCAAGAAGCTCCTCAAGCTCGTAAATTGATGGAATATTACGCCCGCTTGCTTCCCTTATACGAAAAACGATCTAAACAATAGGCTATATTTTGCCCGAACTACGCAAAGAGCACTTCCCAGCTTCAGTGCTGTAAAAGTGCTCTTTGCGTAGTAAATGACAAACAAAATTATTACAGTAGCTGCTGTTTAATTTTGAATAATTCGTCCCTTACTTCGGCAGCGGTTTGTGGCCTGTCAGCAGCTTTAGTAGCTTGTAAGCGTGTACATAATTGCTCCAAAGCTACAGGCACAACAGGATTAACACCTACTAAACTGCTAGGCTGACGGAAAAGCAATTCGTAAAAAATCGAATGGAAACTATCTCCTTGAATAGCCGGCTTACCGGAGATCATCTCGTAAATCATCAACCCCAGAGGGAATAAATCGGTATATTCACCAACTTCACCCAACTTAGGTTCCAATTGCTCCGGAGCCATATAGCGAGGAGTCCCTAAAACTGTACCGGCTTTAGTCAAATTACTCTCTTTGTTGGTCAACTTGACTGTACCAAAATCCATCAAGTGGAGGCGACCTTCTGCGTCGACAATTAAATTTTGGGGCTTCAGATCGCGATGGATAATGGCTTTTTCATGCACAGCCGTCAAAATATCAGCTATTTGCCAGGCATAATCGACAGCAGTCTTTATATCCACAGGCTTAATTCCTACAAAAGAAGCCATATTAGTACCTTGCAAATATTCCATAGCTAAATAATGACAAGGCTTATGGGCTATTTCATAGATTCCCACTACACCGGGATGATCGATACTAGCTACAGTCTTGGCTTCTTGTACAAAACGGCCCAAAGCTTCTTCATCTTCACAAAATTCAGGCTTCAGCACCTTAATGGCTGCTTGACGGTTTAATCTAGCATCTTCAGCTAAATAAACTGTTGAGGTAGCCCCTTTACCTATTTCGCTTTTTAATAAATAAGTGCCCAACTTTGTGCCCACGCCCACAGCAGCACTACCAACTGCGCCAATAGCTTTTCTCTTAGCGAAGCGACTTTGCATTCTAGCTTTAAGTACTTCTAAATTGACAGGTTTGGTGACATAATCGCTGGCTCCCATATTTAAAGCCTTAACTATACTGTCACTATCTCCCATGGCCGTAAGCATAATAATAGGCAATTCCTGATCGGAATATTCGTTGCGCAATTCTTTGAGCGTTTCAAAGCCATCCATTTCCGGCATCATTATATCCAGAAGAATCATATCTATGCGCCCTAAAGCTTTGACCATAGTAATCGCTTCACGTCCGCCGGACGCAGTAAAAGCATCATAACCTTCGCGCTTTAAACGGCGCGAAAGCATATCGCGGTTAAATTGTTCATCATCAACAACCAATATCGTTTCATTTGCCATACTTAGCTTTTTCGCGGTAGCAGTTTTATATACCTATTTTTTATCGACAAAAAGAGAATGCAGCGCAATTAAATCAAAAACTAGGACTTCACTGAGAAAAGGTCTAAAAGCGAAACTATGTTCAATAATATGTCTCTTCGCGCCCGTTTAATGCTAATGACCTTAGCCTCTATATTCCTTCCTTTAATTGTGTCAGGAATATTTTTTTGTTTGCGTGAGCGTGATAATATTTACGATTCTCAAAAAGAATATTTATTAAATTCTTCCAAGCACATATGTCAAGATATAGATTATTGGATTTCACGCCAAAAAGTAGTCATACGCACTGTGGCAGAAAACGATTTTATCAGAAATTTGGCTAATAGCTACGCCCAAGTCGGTTCCGATCCCAGAAAAATTGCCGAATTGCAACGTAGATTTATGGAAAAAGCTGATATTATGAATAAATCGATGCCTCAAATTTCAGAGATATATTTATCAACTTTGGGCGACGCGATTATTTATGATAATAAACTTGCCTCCAACCCATACTTATCAAAAATTTCTCCAGATGAACAAAAACACATTGTCTATCCGGGCGGCTTCATTTATTTAAGTACTAACAAAAGCCACTTAGGTGAACCTTGGTTACCCAATGATCAAATCAAAAAAGATCCCACAATAATTGACAAATTAAATAAAGGTGAAGTTGTTCTCTCCCAACGTTCGCTTATTGATACTGAAATTACAAATTGCAATACAGATTCTGATAGCGAAAATACCAATCGTCACGCTAACAGCTATATGTCTGTTTTTGTATACAAGGAACCAATCGATTATTATGACGGAAATACCGACAAGTCAGCTTTGGAAAAACGCACTCCCATAGCTATCTTAAGCTTTCGCATTAAGCCCTTTAGCACAGACTCTTTTGCCGAACATAATAATTTTTATATAGTAGATAAATATGGCCAAATTGTGGTTATGCCTAAAAATATAACCAAAAAAGATTTAAAATCTTTAAAACCTAAAGAGGCATCTGATGTACTTGATCCTAAAATAGAAGTACATACCTACTTCCTTAATGATCCCAAAGGAGAAAACACCCAGCCTTTTAAGGAATATTTGAACTATCGTAACCCAAAGAACGATCATAGCGATCAGACAGATGATTCTTATGAGCAAATTTCATCAAGCAATGCCGTAGAAGAAGTATATAAAAATATATTCGGACAGGATGTAATAGGCGCTTGGAGTGCTTGTGAACAAATAGATTGGTTTGTCTTAACAGAAAAAACAAAACAAGAGCTTTTCAGCTCACTGTGGAAATCAATTATAGTTTCCATCCTAATTACCGTATCTATAGGAGCAGCCTTTATTATTTTGGCATTTTTTACGGCTAATAGCTTAGTTAAACCTATTGCGGAATTGAGTAAAGCGGCTAATAAAATTGCCGGCGGTGACCACACTACTCGCTGCCATATCACCAGACGCGACGAAATAGGACAATTGGCCTCAGCTTTCGATTCTATGGCTTCTCGTATTGAAAAAGCTATGAGCGCTTTAAAGAAAGCTCGCGATGAAGCTATGGAAGCGAACCTTATTAAGAGTCGCTTTTTGGCCAATATGAGCCACGAATTGCGCACTCCCTTAAATGCCATTATCGGCTATAGTGAAATGCTTATAGAAGACGCCGAGGATCGCCAGGATAAAAACGCTGTCCAAGATTTGCAAAACATTCATATTGCCGGCTTAAATTTACTTTCCAATATCAATGATATTCTCAATATTTCCAAATTGGAATCGGGTAAAGTAAATCTTTTTATCGAAAAGTTCCCTCTAAGCGAACTTATTATGGAGCTAAAAGCTTCCACTAATTCACTTTATCAAGTCAATAACAATAAATTTGAATTAGATTGCCCCAATTCAGAGATAGTTTTAAATACCGACCATGCCAAATTGCGTCAAATTTTGATCAATTTGCTGGGCAATGCCGTAAAATTTACTAAAGACGGTATTATTAGGCTTTCTATTGCGATCTGGGACAGTCAAAAAGCGCAAAATGAATTTTATCCAGTGCCATTTCTTAATAGTCCCGGCTATGCTGTAGTAGAAGCTGATTTTAAGCCCGATACAAAAGTGGTAGTTATCAGCGTCCAGGATAACGGTATAGGTATGACTCAGGAAAAATTTTCCAAAATATTCGAAGAATTTACTCAAGCCGATGATAGTATTTCCCGCAGCTATGGCGGTACAGGTTTGGGGCTGGCTTTAGTACGCCACTATTCGCATATCTTGAAGGCGCGTTTAGAGCTCATCTCTAAAGAAAATGTCGGCTCGGCTTTTACCATAAAAATCCCCTTAATATGGGAAGAAGCTAAAAGCACAGAAACCGACTCTTCTCAAAAATGTACAGTCCTTAAAGCCAAATAATCTCTCACTGGCTAAACGTCGGCCTAGGCAGCTTATCAGCTTAGGCCGATATTTTTATTTCAGTTGCTCGCTGGTAAAATGGGGCACTAATTCTACCAATAAGCGCAGAGCTGTTTCGTCGTCCGAATGCAAAGCAGCTTGGCGTAATTCTTCCAATTTGGCTCCAGGCCAACCTATAGGAGGCGCTTCGGTAGTTACCTTGGTAATTTTGGGCATAGCGGTAGGCTCAGTTTCTTCACCAGTATTTGTCAGTTCTTCATAGAGCTTCTCGCCAGGACGCAAACCGACAACCTTTATGGGAATATCCACATCAGGCTCAAATCCGGAAAGGCGAATTAAATTGCGGGCTAAATCGATAATTTTCATCGGTTTGCCCATATCTAAAACGTAAATTTCTCCGCCTTGAGCCAAAGCGCCGGCCCGCAAAACCAAACCGACCGCTTCTGGAATAGTCATAAAGAAACGGGTCATATTTTCATCAGTAACTGTAACTGGGCCGCCTTTGGCAATTTGCTTCCTAAATGTGGGAATAACACTGCCGCGAGAACCTAATACATTGCCGAAGCGCACTGCCGCAAAGCCTGGTACGCGTCGAGAAGCCAAAATCAGCTCGGCCATCCGTTTGGTGGCTCCCATTACCGAAGTTGGATTGACCGCCTTATCAGTAGAAATAGAAATAAGCTTCTCTACTTTATATTGCTGAGCTAAATCAAGCAAAAGCTGTGTGCCAAACACGTTGTTGGCCACCGCCTCGGCTGGGCAAAGCTCCATTAAAGGCACATGCTTGTGAGCGGCAGTGTGAAATACCACTTGAGGGCGATATTTTTCAAATAACTTGCTCATGCGAGCTTTGTCGCGCAAATTGCCAATAAATTGCACTATAGGAGCGTTGCGCAACTCTATGCCAATTTCATGAATGCTATTTTCACCACGTCCCATCAGGATAAGGCGAGAAGCTCCCAATTTAACGACTTGACGACAAATTTCCGAGCCGATAGAGCCGCCGGCGCCGGTGACGAGTACACACTTGCCTTGAATATAACTTTTGACAGCTTCCAAATCGCCTTCTATAGGATCGCGATCCAGCAAATCTTCAATTTGCACTTCGCGCAAGTTGCTCACTTTTACATGCTCATCTAAAAGATCAGAAACGCTAGGGATAACGCGTAACTTTACTTCGGGAACTTTAGTACAAGTTTGAACTACAGATCGAACCAAAGAAGGTTGCATGCCAGCCATAATTACAAAGCCTACATCAAGTTGTCGAGCAATCTCTGCAATATCAGCTACTGTTCCCAAAACAGGAATACCATGAATACGCAAGCGGCGCTTGGCAGGATCGTTGTCAATTAGACCAACGCATTTAAAGCCAGAATTTTCACGCTCTAATTCGCGCAAAACTACTTCACCGCTATCGTCTGCTCCCACAACTAAAGCTCGCCTTATAGAGGCAAAATCGCCATTTTTTTTCACACTACCAAGGCGCAAAGCAAAGCGCACTCCTCCACAACAAGCTAACCACAGTAAAGCTGCCGTGGCTGTACAAGTGCGAGGAAAAACCGTTCCGCCAGCTAGCAATACAAATGCTTCCCATACGGAGGCGGTTAAAACTACAGCATAAAAAGCTGACAACAGCTCATGAACACCAGCATAGCGCCAGACTTTGTCATAAAGCCCAAAAAGAGAAAAACTGACTACAGCCAACATGGATACGCCCACGTAAAGCAACAGATTGCTCAATTGCAAAAAGCGCTCCATAGCGCCTAAATCGAAATCTAGGCGCAATCCTAAAGCCAGGACTAAGCCTAAAAAGACTAGCACTATATCCAAAAGCGCTAAAGCCAATTTATGGCGAAAGTTCAAACTTGGGCCTCCTTAAGACAATTGCTCGCGCACTTCGTAAAGTTCGTGAATAACTTTACAAATTTCAGCTACTAAAGCTAAATCCATATGAGAAGAAATAGGCAAACAAATAACACTATCACTTACCTTTTCGGTTATAGGCAAATGTACTTTGTTCTGAGCGTAGCAAGAAAGTTTGTGACCGGCCGGGTTAAAGTAGGCGCGGTTGGGAACACCTTCCATATTTAAAGCTTTGCTTAAAGTGTCACGGCTGATACCAAATTCCGGCCCTACGATAACAGCAAAATCTTTATAAGAAGAGCGAGAGTGAGCGCGAATAGTTTGGAAAGTCAGGCCGGGTAAATCGCTCAAGCCTTCTTTATAAGCTTGAGCTACTTTATTGCGATGTTGCGCATAACTCTCTAAATAGTCGGCGCCTTTGGCGGCAATAATAGCGTTGGCTTCAGCCATGCGAGCATTTAAGCCCACATAGGGACATTCGTAGCTGCCAGGATTGCCATAGTCGCGACCAGCGATAATATGCTTGGCGATCTTTTCACTATTAGTAGTAACTAAGCCACCCTCGCCGCCAGTAAGTAATTTGGTAGGAGACAAGGAGAAAGATTCAAAGCTACCGTGGCCGCCTAAAGGTTTGCCTTCATAGATAGTGCCCAAACCATGAGCTGAATCATAAAATACCGGTAAACCGTACTCTTTGCCCAAACGCTCTACAGCAGAAAAATCCAAGGGGTTGCCAAAGACACTAACCGCCGCCAAAGCTACAGTATTGGGAGTAATGGCCCGACGCATTTGATCAACATCAACGGTAAAAGTATCGGGCTCACAATCGACAAAGACAGGCTTGAAGCCATTCCACCATATAGAATGGAAGGTAGCCATAAAGGAAAATGAAGGCACAATAATTTCGCCTTTGTCTTTATCAAGTTGCAAAGCTTGCAAACCCAAAATAAGACCGCTGGTGCAAGAAGAAACACCGATGGCATACTTTACATCCAGCAATTTGGCCATTTTTTCTTCAAATAAGCGCAAATAAGGGCCTTTAGTAAGCCAACCGCTGCGATACATTTTTTCTAAAGAGGGAGCTACTTCTTCCCAAGCCGGCGTAGTGGGCGCAGTAAAAGGAATGCCTGGATCGAAAGCCTTCTGACCGCCTAAAATAGCAGGTGTACGTTTTTCCATAATAAGCAACCTCGTTCCGTCTATTGTTCTTAATTTATGCTGTATTTATACTCCGATCAAAGGCAAAATTAAACTACCTAAGCTTTGTCGGATTTTTTTCTGCTTCTGTTTTAGATTTGGCTAAAATTTGTTCGGCTTTGGGCAACCATCCATAACCATAGACGTCGTCACCTTTACACAAAACGCCCACGGTACGGCCAATAATTTGCATATCCAGCCAAAATGAATAATTATCGATATAGTATATATCCAATTCGATGCGCTCTGGCCAGGTAATACTATTGCGGCCGCTTACTTGAGCCAAACCAGTTAGACCGGGCAATACTTCCAAACGGCGTCGCTGATGCTCATTGTAAGTTTCTACTTGGTAAGCTAGCGTAGGACGCGGCCCTACCAAGCTCATTTCGCCGCGCAATACATTAAAAAGTTGCGGCAACTCGTCCAAAGACCAGCGACGCAGAAATGCCCCTGTTTTGGTTATTCGCGAGTCATTTTGAGAAATTTCGTAACCACTGCCCAAATGTTCGGCATTGCGAATCATGGTGCGAAACTTAAAAAAGGGAAACTTGCGGCCACGTTTTCCCACGCGCTCTTGCACATAAAAAATAGGCCAACCGTCGTCAATTAAGACAGCTACGGCACAAGCCAACAAAATCGGACTAAGTATAATAACAGCCGCTAAAGAAGCAAAAATATCGAAGGCCCGCTTAAGCAAGCCGTTGGGATTATGCCACACCGTTGCTCTTTTCTCCCCAGTAAATTTTTGCCAAATATTTTCAAAGTAACTAAAAGCGATCCTTTTTTAGAATTTGGGCAAGCTCAAATCTGATCGCGCAAAAAAAAGAGCCGTTCTCAAAGAAGAACGGCATAAGGTTAATATAGCATCAATTACCCAAAACTATTTATTTTGTATATCTTCTATTGCTTGCTTTATTTCCTTAATTTGAGCTTCCAGTCTGTCTTTTTCTATTTCCTTTTGTGCCGTTACTCTAACAGCAAAAGCTATTGAAAGCATAGCGATCACAAAAGCAACGAATGTAAAAAAAATACCGTTTAAGCCAGATTCATCACGAAACAATGGCAAGAGGAAAAATGGCAGAAAAAGACCTATAGCACAACCGCATCCTCTCTGACTGCCATATTTATTGTCTATCTCTCTTATTTCAGAATCTTTTGTATCCAGCTCGTTATCCAGAAACATTAGAGCTTCTTGTTTAAATTCTCTGATCTTTACATTTACACAAGGCTCGGTATTTAGGGCCCAGTTCATATCTTTGACAATTTCTGAATATTTAGCTTCTCTTATGTTTCTATTTAGCGAACTAAAAAGTTTCTTGGCAGTGTTTTTTACGCTTTCTTTTAATTGTTCAACTTTAGGTTTAAAGCTACTGTCTTCTTCTAAAGTTTTGCGCAAATACTCCTTATGCTTTTTGAGATCGCCTTCTTTGCCATATTTTTGAGCTAGAGCAAAAAACTTTTCAGCTCTACTTTTGCTTACTCGAGCTTTCAGTTCTTCAACTTTATCTTCTATACCAATATCTTCTTCTAAAGCTCTTTGCAAATAGTGCTGATACTTTTCCTTATCATCTTCTCTAGCATATTTTTCCGCTAAAGCTAAGAAGTTTTCTGCCCGGCGCCTAGCCGAATTTCTGTCGTCTAAAGCTACAGTACCGCTAACTTTTACACGCTCACCAATTAAAATTTTCTTGCCGCAATACATGCAAAAGGCCACATCTTTATCATCCGGCAATTCCAGATCTGCTGAACAATTGGGACAAGTTAAACTAATCATGATAAAATTTTCCTTTCTCGTTTGCGGCTGTTTTATATATCACCATAAGTGGGATATAACATATACCATTTATAGTAATGCACTAATTCAATTGTATAGAAAATTTGCAAAAGAAAATTTGATTCCTCCCATATTTTCCGATTGTTATACTAGTGTCTATCTCAAGCGTTGCATTATTGATAAATAACATTTATTGGCAACGGTAACTTTTTTAGATTTACCCCTTGCTTTTTTTCTAAGTTCTTATTATAATCACGTCGTTCCACGGAGCGATGGCCGAGAGGTTAAAGGCGCACGCCTGCTAAGCGTGAGGGTCCAAAAGGCCCACCTGGGTTCGAATCCCAGTCACTCCGCCACTGTAGAATAGCAATCCCCTATAAGTAACGGGTTTTGGGTTGAATGACCCGAAGCTCGTTTTTTTTGTTGCAAAATCGATTCTGTTTTGCGCTTTTTCCAAGCGCAGGAGCGAGTTCACAGTGAGTTTTGCTTGTTCAAAAATTCAGGCAGGAGGAAATTTATGACGGAAATCACCACCTATTTGAAAGAGAATGCCGCCAAGTTTGAGGAAGATCTCAAGTCTATTTTGCGCATTCCCAGTGTCAGCACCGACGAAAGTCACAAACAAGATATGCTGGCCTGCGCTCAGGAAGTAGTACGTCAGCTTCACGAAGCCGGCATTGAAAAGGCTGAAATTATGCCTACTCCCGGCCATCCTATCGTTTTTGCCCAGTCCGAGCAACTCCCCAACCGCCCTACTATTTTAGTTTACGGCCACTATGATGTGCAGCCCGAAGATCCTATCGAAGAGTGGGAGACTCCTCCTTTTGAACCCACTATTCGCGACGGAAAGATCTATGCTCGAGGTACTTCCGATGATAAGGGCCAGTTCTTAGTACACATTAAAGCTGCCAAAACTCTCAACGATTTGAAGGCTATGCCTGTCAACTTAAAGTTCTGCATTGAAGGCGAAGAAGAATGCGGCAGCCCAAATTTGGACAATTGGATCGTCGAGCATGCCGATCTTTTGAAAGCTGACGTTTTGGTTATTTCCGATACCACTATGTACGCTCCCGGCAAGCCTTCCTTGCTTTACGGTTTGCGCGGTCTCACCTATTTAGAAGTTGAGATTAAGGGCGGAGATACCGATATGCACTCCGGTATGTTTGGCGGCGCTGTACCTAACCCCATCAACGAACTTTGCCGTATTATTGCTCATCTTAAAGATGACAAATATCACATTACCGTACCTCACTTCTATGATAAAGTGCGTCCTCTTTCCGAAGAAGAGCGCAAAGAGTGGCAAGGCCTCGATTTTGATGAAGAAGAATATCGCAAGCTGGTAGGTTCTCCCGAACTTTGCGGTGAAGAAGGCTACTCTTGTATTGAGCGCCGCTGGGCTCGTCCCACTTTGGATGTCAACGGTATTTGGGGCGGATTTACCGGCGAAGGCGCCAAGACCGTTATTCCGGCCAAAGCTTATGCCAAAATTTCTTGCCGCTTAGTGCCCGATCAGGACGACGAAGAGATCGCTCAGCTTTTAGAAGCTGAAATCAGACGCTTGGCCTCCCCTGCCGTCACCGTAAAAGTAAGCGTCGACCACGGTGGCCCCGCTTGGATGACTTCTCCTGACGATCCGGTGCTTCGTGCTGCCAACGTAGCTGCCCAGAAAGCCTGGAACGCTACTCCTGTACGCGTACGTGAAGGTGGCTCTATTCCTATCGTTTCCACCTTCACTAAAGTGCTCAACATCCCAGCCGTCCTTTTAGGCGTAGGCTTAGAAGATGAGCAAATTCACGCTCCCAACGAGCACCTCTCTTTAGAAAACTTCCATGCTGGTATTGCCGCTTCCGCATACTTAATGCAAGAAATCGCCGCTTTGCCGGAAATGAAGAAGTAAGCTCTATACCATTTACCAGGCGGCCCCATTAAGGCCGCCATGTGAACTACCCACCACCTAAAGGTGGTGGGCTTCTAAGGAGCTAACGCTCCTATTTAAGAAGTCTGATATTTAAGTTTCCACCTATTGCTAGGCAACCCTTAT
>CAKUBG010000017.1 GCA_934636825.1 uncultured bacterium
TAGTGGCGATGGAAGGCGCAGAACATTGGACGCGCTGTTAAGCGCGGTCCAGTTCAAGCCTGGAAGAGCCGCTGTTGTAGCTAGCCAACATGAACACGAGCCCGCAGCCAAAACTTGTAGCGGAATTTTTTTCACCATATCGGTAGCGCAGGCCTCTGGCCACTTCGTGGCCAGTCAGCCGGAGCGTCGATATGGCAAAAAAATGGAGCTAACACGAAATAGCTAACTGGCGGGCGGCACACTATCAGCGTCTCTAAGCTGAAAAACTACGCAAACAACAAGCACAAGCCAACAGGCACGGCTAACAGGCAAAAGTACTGATCCAACAAGCGTTAGCTATTTTGGTTCAGCTTTATCTTTTGTTGGCGTATTTTTAATTTTGACAGTCTGGCTGCCTCTATTGGGAGCATAGGTTGGGCGCGGTAAATTACCGGAGCGTTTATTATCGCCAATTCCGCTTGGATGTTTGGCAGTATGAACTTTGCCGCTGTTTTCATCTACTTCGCCTGGTTTGACGGGCGGGCCACCGGGAGTGCCTGGGGCTGCAGCTTGGTGCGGATGATAGTTGGGCGTACCTTGAGGCTCTACTGTAGGCATACCGCTTGGGTTGTCCGACTTTAATCCTTCTGTCGGGCGCATAGTAGTAAGGAATCTAGTGTAGATAGACAGCGCTTGAGTAAACTTATCTGCCGGAGCTGAGAGCATAACTATGTAGGTTTCCTGTTGCTTTTGAGTGCGCACACAAGCGATACTTATCGTATATTCGGACGACTCAGTACTTCTAATAACTTCTAATGTTTGCTGAAAAACTCGCATGGAAGCCGTATTGTAAAAGCGCTCACTCACCGGTTCGGAACTAATAAAACCGGGAATATTAGCTAAATTTTGTAAAGCAAATTCGGAAGCTAGCCTTTCAATGGGAATTTCCCAGCCACCGTAAGGAGAAACGATTATATGAGCCTGAAGAGCTTCCGGAGAGGAAAAATCAAAATAAAGCTGTCCGCTATTAGGATCGACTAAAACATCGAGTAACCAATCTTTGGGATGTTTAGCCATATATCTAGCTGAAAGCATATATTTTTGAAAATTAGCTTGTTGGGAAGAAAGTTGTTTTTCATAGGCTTTATCTATTTTGTTTACCAAAGATTCGGCAAAACTGCGCTTAGTCAAATTGGGAAA
Organism: uncultured bacterium; assembly: GCA_934636825.1. Taxonomy (GTDB): domain Bacteria; phylum Vulcanimicrobiota; class Xenobia; order Xenobiales; family Xenobiaceae; genus Bruticola. The sequence goes on from CAKUBG010000017.1 coordinate 1,180, forward strand.
AGCTGCCGAAACAGCGCCGTTAGTCTGTGGTGAATTGCCATTTAATGTAATTTGCTGACTTGGTACATGAATCAAAGTATAAATAGTAACAGCGATCATGATTAAGCAAGCTGCAGCTACACTTAAAGCGCCCCAATTTAATTTTTTCATAGATAAATTCCTTAATTTTCCCATCAACAGGCAGTTTCTTCCACTATCGATTATGCCTTTCCTTGTCTTAAACTTATCAAGGCGTTGTTATATGGAAAATCTAAAACTCAATTTGCAAAGTAGCCAATCATTGTATAAATATTTAGTACATATACTTAACTTTTTCTTTGCTTCTAATAAATGATAATCAAATATCTAAACTCCCGAAAAATTAGTATTTAATTTATCTTCTAATTGATAAAATTTTGTGCAGGATAATACATAAAATCATGCAATTGCTTCCAACATGTCAAATAACGATATTTCTTCTAATGCCATTACTGATAAAATAACTTCCGATTCAGAAAAATGTTGTGTGGAACATGAACATCACCACGAAGACGAAGAACATGAACACAATCATGAACACGGAACTTGCGAGCACAATCATGAGCACAAGCATGAACATCATGATCACATGCATGGTCTATTTCATCACAACCACAATCACTTTGAAACTAACAATTTAGATGACAGTATCCGTAAGGTACTTTATATTAGTATCGCCATAAATTTAATTTATGTGGCTGTAGAAGCTTTTTGTGGCTTTAAATTTAACTCCTTAGGCTTGCTTTCCGACGCAGGACACAATCTCAGTGATGTCTTTAGTTTGGGGCTATCCCTAATTGCAGCTATTTTGGCTGGAGTACATACTAAAGCTAATTTTACTTACGGTTTGAGAAAATCGACTATTCTTATTTCCTTAATTAACGCTGTCATTTTAATTGTTGCTGTTTTAGGTATCATTTATGAAAGCATTCAGCGTTTCAGTCACCCCGAGCCTATTCAAGGAGTTATGGTCTCTTATGTAGCGGCTGTAGGTATCTTGATCAATGGTTTGACCGTTTATTTACTCAATAAAAACCGCAGTGATGATTTAAATGTTGCTGGCGCATTCTGGCATATGATGGCCGATACTTTGGTATCTATAGGCGTACTGGTTTCCGGTATTATTATTTACTTTACCAATTTATATATAATCGACACTATTATAAGTTTAATTGTGGCAGTTATTATTATTGTCTCCTCTTGGGATTTTTTGTGCGACAGCTTAAAAATTGCTGTAGATGGTGTACCTAGCAGTATCAATTTAGATGAAGTCACCCAAAAATGTTTAAAAGTTAAAGGTGTAAAAAGTATTCATCATATACACATTTGGGCTGTTAGTACCAGATTGAATGCTCTCACTGCTCATATTGTTGTTGATCATAAAGTTGATGGACATCTTGTTAAAAGTGAACTCAGAAAAGTGCTTGCTCAATTAGGAATTGAACATGCTACTTTAGAGCTGGAAGATGCTAACGAAGAGTGTACGGCTAATGAAGCTTGTTGTCATAGTTAATAACTAAACCGGATCTATTTTTCGGACGCAGAAAAAATAAAGACCTGCAGTATGTTGTACGGCAGGTCTCTATTGTGTAAATAGACTAATCGTGTTCAGCTAAAAAAGTAAAAACATCTTGCCAAGCACATTCAGTTTCGCGCCGTTCAGCTTGAGTTACTCCGTTTTTGAGATATGGTGCATATACTAAAAAACCGTGCAAACAATTGGGGTACTCTTTGTATTGATAATTTGCGCCGCGCTTTTTTAAAGTTTGGGCTAAAATTCGGCCTTGTTGGGGAGGAGTAATGTCATCTTGGCCGCCTTGTAATATCAATATAGGAACTTGCAATTTTTCTGCAGCAGTTAAGCCGTGACGAATACTGAAAGATTGAGGGCGAGCTTGAGGGCCGTCGCCGTAAGTTCTTCTGGTAATAGGATCTTTACCTAACTTGCCAGCTTTTTTTAAATAGTCCCACCAAGAATAAATATCGGCTACTCCATAGGCAAAAATTACACCTTTAATTTCTCCCGGAGCCAAACGCGAAGCTGCTAAAAGACTTATTAAAGCGCCGTGTGAAGCGCCCATAAGGTAAACGCTATCTGTTTTTACAACTGAGCGCAGCAAGGGCAAAACATTGATTACATCATCAACTTCGCCTTTAGCTATTTCTATCTGACCTTCGGAGCCATCTTCACCGCGATAACTTGGAGAAAAGACGGCAAATCCCTTAGAGGCTAGACGTAAACTTGAGAGCTCGTGGTATTTAGAAATGCCTGAAATGCCATCATGGTTAAAAATTATCAGTGATTGGGGAGTGGTTGTTTTTGCTGCTGTATACAGTTTGCCTTTAACTTTTAACTTGCCTGAAGGGTAAGTCCATTCCTGAATATTTATACCTTGCTTAGAAGGCAAAGTGCGGATAGAGACTTTTTCTAAAGCTTCAGAAGTTGCGGTGGCAGCTTGGCTTTGAGCAAATAAAGTTGCGTGGATTTTTTTTTCTGTTGAAGTAAAAGAATGATCGTTTGCTAAAGCTGGGCCTGCGCCTACTAAGCAAGAAGCCAAAAGTAAGGTACCGCAATTAAAACGGAAAAATTTTGATAAACAACTTTTCATAAACAAATTTTTTCTTGGCTATAGCTAGTCTACCTGCCCATGCCACAGATGGGGCGCTAAAAAGGGATTATTATCAAGGCAGGGAATGCAGGAGCGCTTATTTTTTAGAAAGGTAGGCGGATAATACAATATGCCTAGTTTTTTATCTCTGCATTATTACATTCCCTATTATATAACCGCTCTTGTTATTTTAGCCGTAATTTATTATTCATACGCAACTACTAACGGAGCTCATCGCTTTGGTATGCACGTTGGCAGACGCTTGGGTGAAGCCGTTTTTATTGCCATTGCCGGTTTCTTGCTTCCCAACGTAAAATTTGGCAGCGTGCCCGGTTTGAATTTAATTTGGTCTGATCTCAACCTCTATCAATTGGCCATTGTATGGGGTGTTGTTGGCTTAGTTGTCTCTTCGGTTGCTTGGTTCTTCAAGCATGATTTTAATGATCATAGCAGTAAATTATATGTCGGACAGGCTGATAATGAAGTGCGTCGCACTGTAAATGTGGTAGTAACTCACGAAGTTGTCACTCGCGAGGACGACGAAAAGAAAGCTACCGAAGCTAAAGAAGACAAGAAATAAACTTTTTGTATAGATAGGCTCAGAGAAGTGCATATACTTATAACTAACGACGATGGTATCGATGCTCCCGGCATTAAAGCTTTGGCTGCCGAGTTCGCTGCCATTAAAGATGTAAAAATAACTGTAGTAGCTCCCCATTTACAGCGCAGTGCTTCTAGCCATTCGCTTACATTTCACGATCCTTTGCGCATCTATAGGCAATGGGAAGAAGGTAATGTACGTTGGTTCGCAGCCAGCGGCACTCCCACCGATTGTGTTATGTTAGGCTTATACAAGATATGTGGTGAAAAGCCGGATTTCTTGCTTACTGGCATCAATCGCGGAGCTAATATGGGCTACGATATTTCTTATTCGGCTACAGTATCTTCCGCCTTGGAAGGTATCGTTATGAAAGTGCCTTCTCTGGCCGTATCTTTGGTAGGACGCAATCCTCAGCGTTACGATATGGCTGCTCGCTGGGCTCATCGCTTATTTGACAAATGGCAAGCTTCCGAAATTAGCGTTCCTCATCACTCGATTTTGAGCATGAATGTTCCTGACATTCCAGAGGATGAGATCAAGGGCTTGCTCTTTACTCGCCAAGGTAGGAGCATCTATCACCAAGATGTTAAACAATTTACCGATCCTTGGGGTGGGGAATATTATTGGATCCATGGTGAGCTTCCTCAAGGAGAACTCGATGAAGGCACCGATTTTAAAGCTATACATGATGGTTACGTTTCGGTTACGCCTATACAAATGAGCTTTACCGACAATGAAACTTTAGCGCGTTTGCGAAATACCGAATTAAAATTCTGATTTTAGTGAGGAGCTATGGCCCACGCAGAAGAGCAAGATCAGATAACAGGTTTGCCTTTTTTGTCTTCGCTTTACGAGCGTATTGCTAAGACTATACGTAAGGGGCAGGCTGTAGGTTTTGTATTTTTTGACATAAGGCAATTTCGCGTCTTGGTGAAAAAAGAGGGCAGCCAAAAAGCTAGGTCGATTATGGCCGCTTTAGGTAAAGAACTCAAGGAAAAGTATCGCACTATTTGTCGTGAAGATGATATTTTGGCCATATCCGATAAAGACGAAGATTGTTTCGTTTTGTTGCTTTTGGCTGCCCCTCGCATTTTACCAAATCTAACTGAGGCTTCCGTAAAAAAGGCTTCGCAGCGCATTCTTAAATTCTTTAATGCGTCTGCTGGAGAGATAGCCTCTCAATTCAACTTAGATGTCAGTTTGGAATTTCACAGCGGTTACAGTTTGATTCCTGCTGAGCCGGAAGCTCCTGTTGAGCGTCTGGTGTTAGAAGCTCAGCGTGAAGCTTACCGCAAAAGTGAATTGAACGATATTCTGGTCAATTTCCTTTCCAATATTACTCACGAGTTGCGCACTCCGCTTACTTGTATAAAAGGATACACAGAAACTCTTCTTGATGGCGCTCTGGAAGACAAAGAATTGGCTTATCAGTGGTTGCGCATTATAAGTCAAGAAACCAACCGCTTAGAAAAGCTAATTAGCGATTTAGCCGATATATCTATGATTGAAGCTCAACAATTCGAGTTTCAGCGTGAGGCTGTCGATCTGGCTTCTTTGGTACGCCATGCTATTGATGTATTGCATATAAACGCTGTCAAGCATGAAATTGAAATAAGTTTTACTTGTCCGAAAGATTTGCCTCTAATGATGCTGGATCCGGGAAGAATCAGTCAGGTCATATTAAACTTATTAGATAATGCTATAAAATATTCGACTGGCCATTCTACAGTTGAAGTTATTATAAAACAGCCCAACACTTCTGTTGTTGAATTAGAAGTGCATGATCATGGTCCAGGCATTCCGGAAAGTAAATTGCCCTACATTTTTGAGCGTTTCTATCGAGGAGGTACCGACCGTGATGTTTATGGCCGCGGTTTGGGATTGGCTATAGTCAAGTGTATAGCCGAAGCTCATGGTGGACAAGTGTCGGTACATTCTGTAGTAGGCCAAGGCAGCGTTTTTACTCTTTCTTTGCCTATAATAAAAGCCGATTGATTATTTTTTAGCAAAGCTAGGATTTCAGACTATTTCAGGAGTTTTTTATGCGTACTTATCAGCTTTTGGGTGTCAAGTTCCATGCCATTACTACAGACGAAGCTCTTCGGATTATGGAAAGTTACTTAGAAGAGGATAAGCCCCATTTAGTTGTTACAGTAGGGCCGGAAATGATCATGCGCGCTCAACAAGATGAAGAGTTTAAGCGTATAGTTAACGAAGCAGATTTAGTTGTGGCTGATGGTAATGGTGTTCTTTGGGCTGCTTCTCGCTGTGGTGTCAAAGTTCCGGAAAGAATCGCCGGAGTAGAGCTTATAGAAAAATTTGCTGAATTGTTGTCCAAACGTCAACCTAAGGCAGGTCTCTATCTTTTGGGAGCTGCTCCTGGAATAGCTGAAAAAGCTGGAGAAAAATTAAAAGAACGCTATAAAGACTTGCCTTTAGTGGGAGTGCATGATGGCTTTTTTAAAGATGAATCTGCAGTTGTAGAAGAGATTAAAACTAGCGGTGCCAAGGTTATTTATGCGGCTTTAGGTTCTCCCAAACAAGAAAAATTTATATGCCAACACAGTAGGGAAGCCGGGCTTAGAGTAGGCGTAGGTGTAGGGGGAAGCTTTGATGTAATTTCTGGTTTAAAGAAAAGAGCACCGCAATTTTTTATCAAGTTACGTTTAGAATGGCTGTATAGAGCGTTAGCGGAACCTAGTCGTTGGCGTAGAATATTAGCTGTACCTAAATTTATGTGGCTGGTTATAAAACAAGGTCGGGGGGCTGTCACAGAATGGAAAGAAAAAGAGTCCTAACTATAAAAGATCGTCCCTGGTGGGAGCGTGCTCTAGATTATTTATATACACCCAATTGCCCCGGATGCGGAGAGTTGCCCGTTTATGGCTTGTGTTCTGCATGTCTGGAGCAAGTAAAACCGCTGCGTTTACAACTTCATTCCGGATTAGTTGTTTATAGCGGCGGTTTTTATGAGGGCAGTTTAAAGAAGGCGATTTTAGCCTTAAAAAAGTCAGAACAAACTTATCTATACTACGCACTCGTGCGTTTACTTTTACGAGCTTTACCTACACACTTTGTACAGCGTCCTTTTTATTGTCTGCCTATACCGGCTAACACTGAGCGTTTGCGCCGTCGCGGTTTTTATGTTCCTCATCTGTTTATAAAAGAATTATTGCGCCAAATTTCTCTTTGGCAAGAAGGAAACGGCTGGTTAGTGGCTTCGCGCGATTTCCAAGTACAGAAGCTTTTAGGAAGACGCGAACGTTTTCAAAATATGGAAAATGGTTATATAGCTACTTCTTCGGCACAAGGCAGATCCATTATTTTAGTTGATGATGTACTTACTACCGGTGCCACCCTTACAGAGGCGGCTCTGGCTTTATTGCAAAGTGGAAGTCAAAAAATCTGCGCTTTAACGGCAGCTGTATCGCCCCATCTTCGGAGAGCGGATATAGTTATTGAAGAACTTATTCCCAATATGATAAAAATAAGCAACTGATAAAAAACTATTTTAGTTCAGTCAATTAAGGTAGTAAATTGCTGTCTAAATGATCGTCAATAATAGGAGTTGTTACCATGATATAAGTAATCTTGTGCTCTTGCACTCCAAAATGGACGCCTTGCTCCCAATAATGGAGCGTATAGCGCTGCCCAAGATCGCTTAAAGATTCGGATACTCTTTGTCCCTTGGTTTCAGCTTCATAATTATCACCAAAAACTCGCAAAGCGTTCTCTATATCAGAGCCGACTTTTATTTGTTTGCATATATCTGCATGTTTGTTGTTGATAATACCTAATACAAAATTAGGATTAGTTACAAAAATTGAGGTTACTTTATTTTTACTTACAGAAACGTTAAGTTGATATTTTTTGAATAAATACAAGATGCTGCCGTCTTGCGGTCTAATAGAAGCTTCTCCCAGAGTGGGCTCTAAAACAGAAGCTGACATATTTAACGTAATAAAGCCGACACGGTATCCGGGAACAATGCGATTATCGTAAGGGCCGGGCTTGGCAAAAACTGTTTGCTGGGGATAAATACCATTTGACCACAGCAAAACGGCAACCATCAGTCCTAATACCATAGTAACGGCCATAAAAAGGACTAATATGGTAGGAACGCGTGTTAAAGTTGATTTAGACATCGTAAAAAAATGTTTTTTCGCCACGATAGAGCAATAGAGCGAAGGCATGTTAGGTAGAGTTGAACAACTGAACTTAGGACTAATGTGGACATAAGCAGCATTAACCGCACCTTTTTATATTGTGATATAAATTTTGTCAAGCGTCAAGGGGGTGCCAGTGAGAGGAAATGTCGAAAAAAGGTGACTTAATTGCAAATTAGATGAGGATAGAACAATGGAGACAAAAAATACGTCTGATGTTGAAAAAAATCTAGGAGCTGCTGTCTATTGTCAAACTCCGGATAGTATTAAAAGGGTATTAATTTTGGGAGCAGGTCAAGCAGCCATGCAAGTGGCTGATATTTTGCTCCATGATCGTTCTTGCCAGCTAATTGGTTTCTTGGATGACAATCCCGATATGCAAGGACAATTTATTTTTGGATTTCCTGTTTTAGGAGGTTTTGCCAAATTAGAAGAACTTTGGCAAAAAAAAGTTTTTGATGCTTCTATTGTTGGAGTAGGTCTCAATGTAAAAGTACGCCATGCTTGTTACGAACGTCTCAAAGCTCTGAACATTCCTTTAGTAAATGCTATCGATCCTACCGTGCGTATCAATAGACAAGTCACTTTAGGTAAGGGTATTGTATTGTGCAGTTTTGTGCACTTGGGAGTTTGTGCCCACTTAGAAGATAATTGCTTTATTGGCGCTCATTGCAGTATAGATCACCATTGTCATTTGGGAAAAACCGTCTTTATGGGCCCAGGATGCTTACTTTCTGGTACAGTTTCCGTGGGTGACAAAACCGTTTTTGGCGATGGCGTCTTAGTACAGTTGGGCTTAAATATTGGAGAAGGATGTCGCGTGGCTTCCGGAGCTATCGTTATTCACGATGTTCCGGCTTTTCACAGTTTAAAACATAAACTTAATATGGAACTTAAGCCCATAGATTAAGCGAAAATCAGATAAAGCAAAAGTGTAATTTCAGCGGTTCAGTGAATGGCCGCTGATTTTTTTTAGATTGACACTATGCCAAGCTGCCAGCCACAGCCCCAGAATAGAGCCTATAATTAGAAGACCGCTGCTAAGCCAGGGATCTGGCAATTGTAATGGGGGAAGTTTAAAAAAATTATTTAAACATATATTAGTCCAACCCGAAAGCGGTAAGGCGATAAGAAAGCCCAAAGCCGGCCAAAAACGACGTCTAATATGCCATTTTACAGCAACAGCAAATGACAAAGTGAAAGCTACAGGCAAAGCTAGCCAGTGAGCTCCTGGAGCTAAAGGCGCCAGCATAACAAAAGAGCCACAAGCTGTCCAAAGCACTACGAGGAAACCGCGTCTCTCTTCGCGACGCAATTCAGCTACACTAAAAAGGCGATTTGGTTCGGCATGGGGATCTTTAAAACTTGTCAGTAAGTCGTCGCCCAGTTTATCTCCCCAATACCAGCAGAGCATAGAAGGAATTGGCAATAGCGATTGCCAGAGCCACTGGGAAGGAGCCAAAATGTGCATGGCTCCTACTGCCGTAAAGGCAGAGCCTACCATAAGCAATTCCCAGCCGGGAATTTTTTGTTGAAGTATAGCTCCACCTATGGCGCCAGTAATAACGGCAGCTACCGGAGCCCGCCAATCATCGGCCGGAGCCCAAGCAAATACGAAACCAAAAATAAATAAGGTTGTAAAGTACGCCGTAAGTGAACGTATCAGCAAAGAAATGCTGCACCGAGTCAACATAAAGAAAAGCTTTTGAGTTTATATAGGTAAAACCTTCTCTTTGGTCGGGAAGGAAAAAAAGTGCAGATTAAATAAAACCACACCTCAAATTAAAGGAGTATAGTTTAATATAGTGACCGATTTATCTGAGAGTCAAATTATTAAGATTGAAGGCGGCGACCAAGGCCCCAGCATGGACTTGGAGAGAATTAAGCAAGTTCTGCCTCACCGCGATCCTTTTTTGCTTGTTGACGAGGTCTCTTATTATGACGGCCTCAATTATGCTCGCGGTTTAAAAAGATTGACCGGCGAAGAATATTTCTTCAAACACCATTTCGATGGCCAGCCTGAATTGCCCAAGCCCATCTTGGTCGAAATTATGGCTCAGTTGGGAGCTGCTTGTGTTCTCAATCACCCTGATTATGAAGGCAAGTTGATCTTATTTGCCACTATCGAAGACTGCGCTTTTGGCAAAGCCCCTGTGCCAGGTGATACCTTAGATTTGCGTGTCGAAACCCGTGGTATGCGTCGCGGAGTAGGTAAAATGAGAGCTCAGTGCTTGGTAAATGGCGAGCTTAGAGCCGATGGCATTCTTATGTTTGCTATTGCCGATCGCAATTAACTGCGAATTTATATATATTTTTTTGTTAATAAATTTGCCGACTGAATTGCAAAATTCGTCTTCGATATTTTGTGCTATTCTGTCGGCATTTTCCGGTGCAGTCTCTTATAAATGTTTCACGGTTCATGAGATCCAGACTGCATATAGAGAAATAGTGCGGCTGTAGGCCGGAGAAAAGATGGACAATAATGTCTGGTTGGAAAGACTCTTTATTAAATTTAGGCATAGCTTCTGATTTAGCTAATATCGCTGCCGAAGGTATGGAAGCTACTGCAGAATTACGAGAACAAATTAGGCAAAACGCCTCTGTGAATCAGTGGAAAGTTTTGCAAGTTTTGCAAGAAGTTGGCCTTATGGAGGGACATTTTTTCCCTACCACCGGTTATGGCTTTAGCGATAGTGGTCGCGATGTTTTGGATGAAGCTATTGCCAAAATTTTCCGTGCTCAGTCTGGCGCTATGCGTTTGCAATTCGTTTCCGGCACTCATGCTTTAGCTGCTGCTCTTTTTGGTACTTTGAAGCCGGGAGATGAATTGCTCAGCATTACCGGATTGCCTTATGATACTATGCATCCGGTTATAGGTATTGGCGAAGCTAAGCGCGGCTCTTTAGCCTATTGGGGAGTAAATTATCGTCAAGTTGATTTACTGGCTGATGGTCATATCGATTTGGAAGGCGTCAAAAAGAGCTTAAATGAAAAAACAGCTATGGTGCTGTTGCAACGCTCCAGAGGTTATGCTTGGCGTCCCTCTTTGTCGCTGTCAGATATGAAAAAGGCCATAGACTTAGTGCATAGCTTAGCGCCTCAGGTTAAAGTTATGGTGGATAATTGTTACGGCGAGTTGGTTGACACGGTTGAACCTACCGAAATTGGTGCCAACGTTGTAGCAGGTTCTCTTATTAAAAATTTAGGCGGAGCTATTTCTCCTTGTGGAGGCTATATTGCCGGAGACAGTGATTGCGTTGAAGGAGCCATGGAGCGTCTGACAGCTCCCGGCATCGGCCCCGATGAAGGGCCCACTTTAGGCTACAATCGCTTATTAGCTCAAGGGCTTTTTATGGCTCCTATTGTGGTTGGAGCCGCTTTGGAAGGAGCTGTTTGGGGAGCCTGGGTAATGGAACGTTGCGGTTTGGAAGTCTTCCCCAAATGGAACGATCCGCGTAGCGATATTATACAAGCTGTGCGTGTTGGCTCTGAAGAAGGGCAGAAAGCATTTTGCTTAGGTATTCAAAAGTCCGGCCCTGTCGATCATAGTGCCTGTCCTATTCCTTTGCAGCAGCCAGGTTATGACGATCCCGTTATTATGGCCGGCGGTACTTTTATTCAGGGCTCTTCTATTGAGCTTTCTGCCGACTGCCCTGTGCGAGCTCCTTACGGTTGCTATATGCAAGGCGGTGTAAGCTTTGCTCATGTACAAATTGGTGTACTCAGAGCCTTGCAAGAGATGAAAAATCGCTCCCTTTTGTAAAATTCACCTTTTCGCGCAACCTGTTAGAGCTGTTTTTCTGGTGGAGAATGGTTCTGCAGGTTGAATTTTTTCAGCATCTATTGAGTTTGTACAACAAGACAAACTCTAGACAGAGGTTATCATGCAGGATTCCCATCTTATTGGTGTCTTCGATTCTGGAGTCGGAGGCTTGACTGTTGCTGAGCAAATTGCTAAAGAGCTTCCAGGCGTGCCTTTTATATTTTTTGGTGACACTCAGCATGTTCCTTACGGCAATCGCAGTGCTTCCGAAGTTGTAAGTTTAATTGATTTAGTATGCCACCACTTAATTGACAGTGGAGCTAAAGTTTTGGTGATGGCCTGTAATACTTCGTCAGCTTTAGCTTTCGATCATGTAGCCGCTTGGTCTTCGGTTCCTATTATCGGTATTATCGATGAAGCAGCTAAAGCGGCTGTAAAGGCTACTCGTAACGGTCGTATAGGCGTAATGGCCAATCCGCTGACCGCAGCTAGTGGTGCCTACGAAAAAGCTTGCGCTCAAGCTTATGCAAGTGCTTCTTCAGAAGAAAAAAAAGCTATTTCAGCAATTAGCGTTACGCCTGTAGGTTGCCCTAAATTGGTGCCGCTGATAGAAAAAGGTTTGGTTAGCGGCCCTGAGGCTCATGAAGCGGTGCGCGAATATTTGCGCCCATTGCAGGAAGCCGGTGTAGATACTTTAATTTTGGGTTGCACTCACTATCCTTTTGTGCGTCCGGTAATTGAGGAATTAGTCGGTTCGGATGTAAAAATAATTGATCCGGCTCGCTATGTTGTTAGTCGCTTGCGCGAGCTTGGTTTCGATTGTAGCCCTTCAGCACCTGTAGCTTCCCGTCTTTACCAAGCCAGCGGAAGTGCCGCCGACTTTGCCAAGATAGGCAGTCAGCTTTTAGGCCATGTTATAGGCCCTGTAGAAAGAGTTGAACTCTCTCAAAAATAAGCAGCAAAAAGAACGGAATTTGTAAAAAATATGCCAGAACAGATTACTATTCTTCAGTCTTTGATTTTAGGTGTGGTAGAGGGCGTTACTGAGTTTTTGCCTATTTCTTCTACCGGCCACCTTTTGGTTTGCTCGCAACTTATAGGCGCAGCCAATACTTCCGGTACCTTTGAAATTGTGATCCAATTAGGTGCCATTATCGCCGTAGTGATTTATTATTGGAAGCGCTTGTGGGAAAAAGCTGCCCAATTATTCTCCGGCAATAAAAAAGCCCTTGACTGGCGTCAAGAAGGTTCCGCTTGCCACTTTTGGGTTAGCCTTTTTCTGGCTTTCTTGCCTGCAGCCGTTGTCGGCTTGTTAGTTCATGATTGGATTGATATCCTTTTAGGTGACGGTCGTTTGCAAGCTTATGTTATAGCGGCAACTCTTTTTATTGGTGGTATTATCCTCTTAGTTGTCGACCGTGAACCTTCCGATAAGGATAAACAAACTGAAGCTAAAACTTTCGACGAAATTGCCAACGCCTCCGATGGTATCAAAACTGAAGAACGAGCTCTTACCTATAAACAAGCTCTGTGGATTGGCGTAGCTCAGTGTTTTTCTCTTATTCCTGGCGTCTCTCGCTCCGGATCTACTATTGTCGGCGGTCTTTTGGTAGGCTTAAATCGCTCCCAAGCGACTGACTTTTCTTTCTTCTTATCTATTCCCACTTTGGGTGCCGCTACCATTTACACTTTGGTACGCAATTACCAAAAAGTTGTGGAAATAGGTGGCTTGGGAGCCCTTTCTGTGGGCACGGTTGTCTCTTTTATTACCGCTTTTGCTGCTATAGGCTGGCTTTTGCGCTACGTCTCTTCTAACAATTTCAAAGGCTTTGCTTATTATCGTATGGCTGCCGGAATAATTATCGCTCTTTGGGCTGTTTTCTGCGCCGCTTAACTTGGCAAAACATTTGAGATTTTTGTTAAAAAAGTTTATGGCTTAATATTGATATAATGGCCGCCGAAACGTTCTTCGTTTGCGTTTAGGTGGCTTTTTTATAAATACTGTCGAATGTAGCTATTTTGAGCAATTTATTTATTTGCTATGGCCAAGGGCCGGAAAGAATGGGACTATTTCCATGGATATGCTTAACAATTATCGAAATTTATCTACCCCCAGAATTGTCGGTTTAATGTCCGGCACTTCAATCGACGCTATAGATGCTGTACTGGTAGAAATGCACGATAATCGGCCGCAATTTGTCCGTATGAGCTCTTTGCCTTTGCCAGATCTGGTGAGAAGCCGCTTGTTAGATATTTGTCGCAACAGAGCCGATGCGGAAGAAATAACTAGAATGCACTGGCTTATGGGAGAATTGCTGGCTAAGGTCGTTTTGCATCTTCAGGAAGAATGTCGCCAAGAGGGAGAAGATCCTCACATCGATTTGGTAGCTTCTCACGGTCAAACTGTGTGCCACTTACCTCAAGCGGCCGATTATTTGGGCTTTCCGGTGAGAGCCACTTTGCAAATAGGCGAAGGGGCTGTTATTGCTGAGCGTACCGGTATTATTACCGTTTGTGATTTTCGCCCTCAAGATTTGGCTGTTGGTGGCCAAGGAGCTCCTTTGGTTCCTTTTGCCGATCGCATCCTTTTTCACTCTTCTTCTTGCAACCGCATTGCTTTAAATATTGGAGGAATGTCCAACATTACTTATATTCCAACAGAAGGAGAGTGTTTAGCTTGTGATTGTGGCCCCGGAAATGCTGTATGCGATCGCTTAGCGGAAATATATTTGCACCAGCCCTGCGATTTAGATGGCCGGTATGCTTTAGGTGGCAAAGTTATTCCTGAGTTATTAGAACAACTATTACAAAATCCTTATTTTAATTTGCCCGCTCCCAAATCTACCGGCCGTGAGGAATTTGGCGCTCCTTTAGCCGATCGTTTAGCCGATCAAGCGCGGCAAAAAGGTTGGCCTAGCGCCGATGTTATGTGTACGGCTGCTGCTTTGACCGCTCAAGCTATAGCTTTGCATATATTGCGTTTTGCTGGTTCGTCGCTGTGTCAGGTACTTACTGGCGGCGGAGGAGTACACAATCTAGCTATTATGAAGCAATTGCGCGAATGTTTGCCAAATTCAGTGAGCTTTGTAAATATGGAAACGTTTGGGGTGCCCACCCAAGCTAGAGAAGCTATGGCTTTTGCTCTGTTTGCTCATTGTACTATGCTTAGTAAGAGCAGCAATTTGCCTTTAGCTACCGGAGCTGCTCGCCACTGTTGTTTGGGGAAAATTGTATTACCTTAAGCTGGTCATTCTGTTATATAGTCGTTATAGAGATTGACTAACGCACAAAGTGAGCTTGTGGAAAAAGGGGGAAGCATTTTAGCTTTAAGCGAAGTCGCGAGGCGCGACAGGTCATATTGCCGGCCAAAAGGTGCCGAGTTTTTATAGGAGCATTTCTCAGAAGTGCAAATTATTCTATCCCACTCCCGGACTAACTTTAACGCTTTGGCTTCACTGGTTTTGGCCAGACGCTTATATCCGGAAGGCAAGATCTACCTTGTGGGCAAAGCCGAGCCTAAAACTCGCGAGTTTATTGTGCAAAACAGCAAGTTTTTGGATCTTGCGGAAGAAGAGGATTATCACAACGAACCTGTCGAGCTGGTTGTTTTAGTAGGTGTGCGCGAGCCGCATCGCTTGGGCAAATTTTCCGACTTAGTCACTCAACCTTATATTCCGGTTCATATTTATGATAACCATAAAGCCACTCACCAATCTATTATGGGCGATTTAGAGTCTATCGAAGAGAATGGCTCTACGGTTACGGTTTTATTGCACGAGTTGCAAAAGAAAAATATCAGCTTATCGGCAGCCGAAGCTACTTTATGCCTTCTCGGACTTTACGAAGAGACAGGCTCTTTAACTTATAGTAGCACTACCTACGAAGATATTTTGGCGGCAGCTTATATGGTCAAACAAGGGGGAAGTTTGGAAGCTGTCTCTCTGTTGGGACAGCGTCGTTTAACTGCCGAACAAAAGCTTTTAGTCGAAAAGTTACTCGGCTCCATCCAATACTGGCAAGTAGCTGGCCGCCAATGTATGTTTGTTTCTGCTCAAACTGATGAGCATTTGGACGATCTTTCTTCCGTAGCCGATCAAATTATGGAAGTAGAAAATCCGGAAGTGCTTTTCTGTGTGATCAATATGGCCAAGCGCTCCTATATTGTGGCTAGGAGTTTACCCGCTTCTTTAGATGTATTTGCTGTTTTGCGTGAACTAGGTGGAGCCGGTCATTCCACCTCAGCTTTTGCTTGCGTTAAACTCCATGAGTTAGATAAGTTAATTGAAGAAATAAAGAGTATTGCCGAATCGCGAGCTCCGCGAGTTGTTACAGCTAAAGATATGATGAGTTCTCCTGTGGAGGGACTCAATTTAGAAGAACATTTAACTGTAGCTCAAGCTGCCGAAAAATTGCAAAAGATGAGCCATTCTGCGGTATGCGCTTGTCGCGATCAACGCTTTGTAGGTATGCTTTCCAGAGCTGACATCGATAAAGCTTTGGGGCACGGTTTGCAACATGAGCCTGTAGAAACTTACGTCAATCAGGATTGTACTACCGTAGAGCCCGACACAACTATGGCGGATGTGCGCCGTATTCTGACAGAAAATGCTCTAGGGTGCGCTCCTGTTTTGGATAAAGGGCGCTTGATAGGTATCGTTAGCAAAAGTGATATTTTACGGGCTTTAAATAATTTTGTCGGAGACAATTTTGTCAGCGGTGGCAACAATTTAGTACCAGTTGAATTTGTGCGCTTAAAAGCCGAAACTCTCACTTTATTGAAGCGTTGTGGTGAAATCGGCGCCGAAGTCGGCTTAAAAATTTTTGCTGTGGGCGGCTTTGTACGCGATATGTTACTCCATATTGCCAATAATGATATAGATTTAGTGGCTGAGGGTGACGGTATCTCTTTTGCCAAAGTGTTGGCCCAGCAATTGCATGGTATATGTAAAGTTCATGAAACTTTTGCCACCGCTCAAGTTTGTTTACCGGATGGCTTAAAATTAGATGTAGTTACAGCTCGCACCGAAACTTATACACGTCCGGCCGCTTTGCCTGATGTGCAAGGCAGCACGCTTAAACAGGATCTTTTTCGCCGTGATTTCAGCATAAATGCTATGGCTTTGCAACTTGATCCAGATAATTTTGGGCAGCTTATCGACTTCTTCGGAGCTCGCTCCGACTTGGAAAAAGGCACAGTGCGCATTTTGCACAATTTGTCTTTTGTTGATGATCCGACTCGCATTTTCCGTGCCATCAAATTTGAGCAACGTTATGGTTTCCATATGGATCGAAATACTGTCCATTTGTTGCGTTCAGCTGTAAATATGGGACTAGTCAAAATGGTAAGTCCCGAGCGTTTGGGCAACGAGCTTTGGCAAATTTTGCAAGAGCCCTCGCCGCGCAATAGTTTAATACGTATGGACGAATTGCAAGTCTTACAAACTTTGGACAGCCGTTTGGAATTAAGCGAAACGGCGCGGGCCCATTTGGAAAATGGAGAAATTTTAGTGCGTGAATATCGCGATTTGCTACTCCACGAAGAGGCCAGCTTGCCGCTGCTCTATTTAAACATTTTGCTACTCGATTCACTGCCTCCGGAAGATATTGCCAAGTTTATCAAAACTTACGCACTTTTCCCCGGCAGCGCCCACAAGCTTTTGATTTTGACTCAAGACAAAATAGAGCAGTTGCTGGCCACCTTGGGGTCGCCCGAAATCGGCAATGCTGCCATATTTAAAAGCTTGTGCAAATATTCTTTAGAAGGTGTAATTTGTCTGGCTGCGCACAGTGACGACTCTTTAGTAAAAAAACGCATTGCCGATTACGTGCGCTTTTTGCGCTTTGTCGAGCCTCCTTTAAAAGGAGCCGACCTAATTGCTATGGGCTATAAACCAGGCCCACAATTTGCGCAAATCTTAAAATGGGCCTTGCAAGAGCGCCTTGAAGGTCGGCTCAATTCTGCTGCGGAGGCTCGACAAGCTGTGGCGGCCGCCTTCCCACTGTAAAAAGTGAGTGCTTTTTTAGCAGAGCTTTTAGCACTCTAGCTATTATGACTCGGAATATTGCCGCAAGCTCCATGCTCGCAAGCTACTACCGAAGCGTAGTTTGGGTTTTGGGCCACAAAATTGGGCACGTCGCGTTTTCTTATATGAGCTTGCGGATCTAGCCCCAGCAAAAGGCGTCGCACTTCGCGTACTTCATCCAGGGAAGCTATTATTTGTAAAAGTTCTAGCTCCAAAGCGGCTCTGCGCCTTTTGCTATGTGGGTTTAGCCTTTGCCAAAAGCTCTGCAACTTGTAAATACGCTCTCCTAAGGCGGCCGCCTGGGTGAGCAAATCGCGTTCGCGTCGTTCTAAAATTTCATCAATGTTTGTTGGGCTATAGGTCATTTCTTAGTCTTTTTTTTGTATAAAAAGTATTCATTTTATATTTCAGGATAGTCTAATAGGCTGTCTACTTTGTTATAAAAAAGTCTTTTGCACCTTATCGCTACAAAAAAAACTGTCCTCCCTGGCAGAAAAAATTTTCGAACCTAAAGAAGACAGTTTTGTGGCTAATTTATTTTAGTGAGTAATTTATTTGCTGCGTAAAGCTGGAGAAAGTACGGTTATTTGACTGACACGACCTTGTGTTAAGCGGAAGCCTATGCCTCTATTTTCATAAATCAAACTGCCATTAGCAGCTTTAGTTTGACCGAAAACTTTGGTGACTTCAGATTGGGAAGAACCAACTTTCACGCCTTCCTTGGTAATGAAATCGCCCGTTTCCATCACTACACCTTCAATAATTTGTTTGGAATTGACAATTAAACCGATGGCTTCTTCTTTATAGCGATGCAAACTGCGTCCTTGACCCATGGGAGTAACGTTGTCGGCATTGCCCCAAGAATTGCTCACAGTTGAAAGGTGAGTACCTATTTTTATAGAGCCGACACGTTTGCCAGGCACGATAATACGATCGCCTAAGAGAGGGCGTTCGTCTTCACGTTTAAACACGTAAATGCTGGACACTTTGCCATTTCTAATACTGAAAGCCAAACCTCGGGAGGCATAATTTATATTGCCTTGGCCGCGTTGTAAACCTTGTCCGTACACTTTGGTAACTGAAGTTCCGGCTGAACCTATGCCTATACCTTCGGGAGTTTTCCAATTGCCTCCCAGAACGGTAATACCGATAACAGCTCCGTTAGAGCCCATAAATACAGCTAACCCCTTATTCTTGAAATGGAGCAACTGAGAATTGGGATCGTTAGGAGAAGCTACTACCTTGCTGGGAGCTCCCAATATTGAGCGGACTTGGTTTATATTTTGGCCCAAGCTAACGGAGCCGACGCTGCGTCCGCCTTGAATAGAGTTTCCTCCGGCCGCGTAAGCAAAGTTCAGTAACAATAAAAATGATAAAGCTGCGCTGAAAGTCAGCCTAAAAATACGTTTGCAAATCATAGTCGGTTAAATTCAGATTAACTAAAATTGTTCCTTTCTTTCTGGCTGATACGGATGACTGGTGCATACTGTCCAAATGGCAGTGGCTGGCAGTTTTGAAGGAGAGAAAGAGCCCATTGGGAAGATCCACTGCTGAATTTTTTTCGCGCAGATACAAACGACGGTAAGCGTCAAGAGGAACTTAAAGTGAACAGATTATTAAACTGGCTCGGCAAGATGGTAGAAAGCGCGACGTTACAATGCCTTTCTCCTATACATCATCGCTTGCTGTTTTTTTTAATTATCTTTTTACTTATAGCTTCGACGGCAGCTATCGCTTTTGATATTGGCGGATTGCCTTACAATTGGTTCTCTATACCGGTTTTTTTGGCTTGTTTATTTTTTAAACGCAAAGGCTTAGTTGTGTTACCTCCGGCTTATATCCTTTTGCTGGTAGGTTTGTGGAGCCGTCAGGAAATGAACCTGGCCGATATGCTCAGCTGGTCTGCTTTTGAATTTGCCAAGTGGGCGATAGTAGCTGCGTTTACCATTATCACAGTTGAGGGAGCCGCCCGCCGTCGCCGCAAAGACGCCGATCTTGAACATGATGTCGATCGTGCCAGAACTTTGCAACGAGCTTTAGTGCCGCCAAACTGTGAAATAGGCAGAGTAAAACTGTGTGGTATCATGCAACCTTGCCGCAGTGTAGGCGGCGACTTTTATTATTTCCGTCCTTTTCAGGAAAAATTTATTGTCTTTTGTTTGGGTGATGTTATGGGCAAAGGCGTGCCCGCTTCTATGGTTATGTCCATAGTTATGAGCTTTTTCTTTGAATGGGGAAAAAAGAGCTCGTCTCCCGCTCAGATTTTAGGAATTTTAAATCAGCGCCTTTTGGGATTGTGGCGCGATGATAATACCTGGTTTACTACTTTATTTTACGGCGTATTCAACGAAGAAAGCAGCATACTTACTTACGCGTCCGGCGGCCACGATACGGCTTTATTGCTTAAAGACGACGGTTCTGTACAGCAATTGCATACCGACGGAGTGCCCATAGGAGCTTTTGAAGAAAGTGTTTGGGAAGAGAAGTCGATTACTTTGGATGGGGGTGATAGAGTAATTCTTTTTACTGACGGCTTGACCGAGGCTCGCAACAGCGAAGGGGAATTTTTTACTTTTGAACGGGTCGTCAAGTTTTTGCAAGAACATTCTACTTTATCGGCTGAAGATTTAGCCAAACAGTTGGAATTGGCTGTCTTGCGTCATACTGGTGGTACTCCGGACGACGACTTAGCCATTTTAGTTATGGAAGTTAAAAAAGGCGTAAAGTGGAATCCGCAAAAAACTTTGGTGGCTAAAGAGCTAGGGAAGAGTAAAAAGAGCTGAACTTATTCAGTAGTTATATTTTTCGAGTTATTTTTTACGGTATATTAGCGCGAGAAATAGGCAGGAGAGCGTGCTAATAATGTATAAAGCTAAAGGTACATTTTTTCAAGATAATTGAGGCTGAAGCAGAAAATTAAGCCGTGGGCCGGGAAGCCTATGTTTCCTTGGCGCTTTTTTTGTGAAAAATTTCCCTCGTCCTCAATCGGGTAAAACTAAATTTAAGGAGACTGTTCCTTTGAGTAGTAAGTTAGCAGGCGATAAACTTTGCATTGACGTTATTCGTGGTTTGGCTATGGACGGCCCTCAGCAAGCTCGTTCCGGTCACCCTGGCGCCGCTATGGCTCTAGCTCCTTTAGGTTGGACTATGTTCAGCAAGATCATGAAACATGATCCTAAAGATCCTCACTGGCACAATCGCGACCGCTTTATTCTGTCCTGTGGACACGCTTCTATGCTCATCTACAGTTTGCTGCATCTTTCCGGATATGGCCTTACTCTCGACGATTTGAAAAACTTCCGTCAGTGGGGCTCTCTTACTCCCGGACATCCCGAATACGGCCACACTGCCGGTGTCGAAATGACGACCGGTCCTTTGGGCCAGGGACTTTCCAGCGCCGTAGGTTTCGCTTTAGCTGAGCGCTACATCGCTTCTTATTTCAACCGTCCTAATTTTAATGTCATGGACCATTACACTTATGTGTTCTGCTCCGACGGCGACCTTATGGAAGGTATCACTTCCGAAGCCGGTTCCTTGGCCGCTACTTTGGGCTTAGGAAAACTTATTGCCGTTTATGATGACAATCGCATTACCATTGAAGGCAATACTGACATTGCTTTTACCGAAGATCGCGTAGCTCGCTATGCTGCTTACGGTTGGCACACTCAGCGCGTCGAAGACGCCAATGACACCGCCGCTTTCGAAGCTGCTATTGCCGCCGCTCAGAAGGATCCTCGTCCTTCCTTAATTTCGGTAAGATCTCACATCGCTTATCCTTCTCCCAAGATGCAAGATACTTCCGCTTCTCACGGCACTCCCTTCGGTGAAGAAGAAATTTCCGCCACCAAGAAGGTTATGGGCTTGCCTGAGCACGAGAAGTTCTATGTGCCTGCCGAAGTTTATGCTACTTGCAGCAAGATCCAAGCTAAAGGCGCTCAAGAGCACGCAGCTTGGAACGAGCTTTTCGCTGCCTATGCTAAAGAATATCCCGAATTAGCTGCCGAGTTTGAAAGCTGGATGGAAGGCAAACTTCCCGAAGGTTGGGACAAAGATCTTATCACTTTCGAGCCCGATGCTAAGGGCATGGCTACTCGCGTTTCTTCCGGAAAAGTTATCAACGCTATTGCCGAGCGTTTGCCCAACCTTATCGGTGGCTCCGCCGACTTAGAGCCTTCCACCAAGACTCTTATTAAAGGTTCTCCTGCTCAGAGTCCCGAGCATCACGAAGGTCGCAATATCCACTTTGGTATTCGCGAACACGGTATGGCTGCTGTAACCAACGGCATTATGTTGCACGGCGGTCTCCACGCCTACGACGCCACTTTCTTGGTCTTTGCCGACTATATGCGCGGTTCTGTTCGCTTAGGTGCTTTGATGGGCCTTAACGGTATCCACGTCTGGACTCACGACTCTATCGGTTTAGGCGAAGATGGCCCCACTCACCAGCCTATCGAGCATTTGGCCTCCTTACGCATTATTCCTAACTTCACTTTGTTGCGTCCTTGCGATGCCAACGAAACTGCCGAAGCTTGGAAAGTGGCTATTACCCACCGCGAAGGCCCTGTCGGTTTAGCTTTAACTCGTCAGAATTTGCCCACTTTGGATCGTACCAAATACGCTCCCGCCGAAGGTTTGCGTCGTGGTGCCTACATTTTGGCCGAAGCTGAAGGCGCTGAGCCCAAGGTTATCTTGATGGCTTCCGGTTCTGAAGTACCCATCATTTTGAAAGCTCGCGAGGTATTGCAAGCCGAAGGTATTCCTACCCGCGTTGTCAGCTTCCCCTCTTGGGAGCTTTTCGAGGCTCAGGATGCTGCTTATCGCGAAGAAGTGTTGCCTAAGCACATTACTGCTCGCGTATCCGTAGAAGCCGCTTCCACTTTCGGTTGGGGCAAATACGTAGGCGATAAAGGATTCGCTTTAGGTATCGATCATTTCGGCGCTTCTGCTCCCTTTGAAGTTTTGTACGAGAAGTTCGGACTGACTGTAGAAAATACAGTTGCCCACGCTAAAGAGTTACTTAAGTAATCGCTATTTTTAGCAGATGAGATCCTGCGCTCGAATAGGGCGCGGGATGGCAAGTCCTGTCTTCAATTTGGAAAGGAACATTTTTTAATGTCTAATCTTTTAGTTGAGCTCAACAAAGCCGGTGTAAGTCCTTGGTTGGACAATCTCAAACGAGAGATGTTTGCTGACGGTTCTTTGGCTAAACTTATAGCTGAAGGCGGAGTGCGTGGTCAAACTTCCAACCCTTCCATCTTCCAGAGCTCCATTTCCAAGAGCTCTATCTATGACGAAGAGATTTTGCGTTTAGCCAAACTCGGTATGGAAGCTGAACCCATTGTTTGGGAGCTTATGACCGAAGACGTACGCTCCGCTTGCGACGTATTCAAAGGACTCTTTGAAACTTCCGGCGGCACTGACGGTTTTGTCAGTTTAGAGCTCAATCCCACTTTGGCTCACGAAACCGAAGCTAGCTTAAAGCAAGCTCGCGAATTGGTCGCTAAAGTAGATCGTCCCAATTTGATGATCAAAGTTCCGGCTACCAAAGAAGGTTTGCCCGTAGTTGAAGCTTTAATCGCCGAAGGCGTAAGCGTCAACGTAACTTTGCTTTTCTCCGTAGAGAGATATGCTGAAGTTATTGAAGCTTGGATGCGCGGTTTAGAGAAGAGAGCTGCTCAAGGTTTGTCCCTTAAGGGCGTCAATTCCGTAGCCAGTTTCTTCATTAGCCGTGTCGATACCGAATGCGACAAGCGCTTAGATAAAGCTTACGCTGCCGACGCCAGCTTAATTGAGAAGTATGGCGATTTGCGTGGCAAGATGGCTGTAGCCAACGCTTGCTTAGCTTACGAGCTCTTCTTAAACAAGACCAACACCGAGCGCTGGCAGAAGCTGGCTGCTTTAGGTGCTCCCGTGCAGCGTCCTCTTTGGGCCAGCACCAGCACCAAGAATCCCGCTTACAAAGACACTTTGTATGTCGATGATTTAATTGGCCCCAATTGCGTCAACACTATGCCCGACAATACTGTGGCCGCTTTCGCCGATCACGGTACAGTTAAAGAAACTTTAACTCCCGAAGCCATTGCTCAATCTCATAAGTATATTGAGAACTTTGCTAAGAGTGGTCAAGATCTGGCTGATGTGACTGACAACGTGTTGATGACTGATGGCGTCAAGAAGTTTGCCGTAGCTTACGAACAACTTTTAACCGCCGTTACCGAAAAGCGCACTAAACTTTTAGCCTAGTATTTAGTTCGCGAACATTCTTCGTTCGAGCTAAACTAAAGAGGCGAGCTGGGTCTATCTAGATTCAGCTCGTTTTTGTTTTATGGACAAATAGTTATGTTGCATGCTGGTTTTACGCTTGCTATGAAGGTTGCTCTAGCCGATCTGAAAGGGCACCGCTTGGAATCTTATGAGTGTGTCTTCAATAAATTTGGCTCTTGCACATATGGCAACTTGCGTTTAAATTTTGATGGATTAGTCATTGATATAAGCAATGAGCCTAAAGCGTTTCCATTTTTTGATGGTGAAGAAGACGTTGCTTGCTTTTCTTGCGCTTTAGTTGACCAAAATGAGCCGTTTAAGCCTTATTTAAAAGCTGATAGTAAGAAATTTACAGTAAATAAAAGTATTAGCCAAGTAGAGCTTTTGAGTGATCGTAT
This sequence comes from uncultured bacterium, assembly GCA_934636825.1. Taxonomy (GTDB): domain Bacteria; phylum Vulcanimicrobiota; class Xenobia; order Xenobiales; family Xenobiaceae; genus Bruticola. The sequence goes on from CAKUBG010000017.1 coordinate 25,022, forward strand.
AGATGTAAATCATGGCGAATATCAGGTGGAATTTGATGTCGCTTTAATACTCCACTTTGATGACGAAATTCTTATGTTCGCTCGTGGCATTTGGTTTGCTGAAGAAATTTTTATCGCTCATAATGATAACTATGAAGCTGTTTTTTCTAAAGAGAATTTTATAGAATCGTGGTCTAATGATGGCGATTATGAAGTTAAAGTAACCAGAACCAGAACGCAGCTCTAAAAAAAATTGTGATAAAATTGTAAGGCTGTTGTTAGATGTAATTACTAACAAAAGTTCATGCCATACTGGTGCCATATCTTGCTTGTTCACTTAACTGTGGCTGGAAGATTAGTTGCCAATATGGCTATAACTTTAAATGACACATTTTTTTTGTGAATCGTTTATAATTATAATTATGGCTATACAATTAAAAAATCAACGCGGTATTTTTTTTGTTCCGGATGGAACAGAAATAAAAGAAGCTTTGGCTAGAGTTACCCATTTAGCTATAGGAGCTCATCCTGACGATATTGAGTTTATGGCTTGGCATGGCATTTTGGAAGGTTTGGCTGATAAAGGTAAATTTTTTGCCGGCGTAACGGCTACCGATGGTGGTGGAAGCTCACGTATTGGCGCTTATGCGGATGTTACAGACGAAGAAATGCGCCTTATTCGTTTGCAAGAGCAGAAAAAAGCCGCTTACTTAGGAAATTATGCTGCTTTAGCTTCCTTGGGATATACTAGTGCTCAAGTTCGTGAGCAAAAACGCGAAGATGTAAAAGCTGACCTGAAAAATATTATAAAGGCTGCTCATCCGCAAGTTATTTTTACCCACAACTTAGCTGATCGCCACAAAACTCATTTGGCTGTGGTGCTTTTAGTTATCGAAGCTTTGCGCGAATTGGGAGAAGAATATTATCCGCAAGAATTTTATGGTGGCGAAGTGTGGCGCAGTTTAGATTGGCTTCCTTTAAGTGAGCGTCGCGCTTTCGATGTGGGGCAGCGTCCCAATTTAAATAACGCTCTTATGGAATTGTATGATTCACAAATTAGCGGTGGCAAAAATTACCACCTTGCTACTCGTGGACGTCGAGAAGCCAACGCTACTTATGCCGATGCTTATGCTCCCGATGAAGCAAGTATGTTGGAGTTGTTTATGGATTTGCATCCTTTATTGGAACAACCGCAACTTAGTCCGGCAGCCTATTTAAGTGGTTTAATAGGCAAGTTTAAAGCCGAAACTTTAGCTAATCTTGCTTCTTTAACTTAAAGTAAGCCTAATTTGGGTTGAAGCTTGCCGCTTTTAGGCTATACGTCTATAATGGCTTTCAGTTAGGCTAAAGGCGTTCCTATAGCGGCATAGAGCAGAGAAGGTGAAGAAAGCGTGAAAAAGACAAATTGGTCTTGTTGGGCAAGAAGTGCTATTTGTACTTTGGCTATAGTATCGGCAATAGGATTGCCGTCCTGGGCCGATCAGGGAGAAGCTGAGCTTTTTCCTATCAACGACGATGTTGATGTTTATGTACCAGAAACTCTCAATGGTTCAGCCCAGCGTTTAAAAGCTACGGATAAGCCTGTCTCTGCTGAAGCCAAAACTCAAATCAAAGCTAATTTGCGTGAGTTATACTCAGCTTATGAGCATAAAGATGTAGAAAAAGTGCTTTCTATGTTGCATGATTGCATAGAAAGCTCGGCTTTAGAATATGCTCAACGCCACCCAGAAAATGCTCAGGCAGCCGAAGAGATTCGCGACGCCTATGAAGCTTTCCATACTGATGTCTTTAACAATAAAGATTACGTTTTAGATCCTTTTACTTTAGAATTTTGCCAATACAGAACTTTGGAAAATGGTAATATTGAGGTCTCTTCGGCTGTACCCATTATTAGTTCCAAGTCTATGGATTTTGTAGAAGAAACGGCCGATCAAATTCATTATATGACCATATCTCTGCGTTTGGGACGTTTTGTTTATGCTCCCGGAGATAAAGGTTGGCATATTGTAGAAATGGACTTATTTTAATTTATGGCTCGTCCCGATACCGCAGAGTTTATAGCTAATTTGCGTTCTCAATTGCAAGAACAATTCAAAGAGCATTTAGATCCTCAAGGAAAAGTTAATTTAAAAAACTTGCTTTCCGAGGAATTGGAGCGTTTTTTTGCTATATTAGGCGAATCCAGATATAGGGTGGGGCAATTTTTGCGCTGGATCTATATTCGCAGAGTGCTTGAATTTGAAGAGATGACCGATTTGTCGGCCAAATTGCGCTCTCGTTTGCAACAGTTGGCCTCTATTCCCAACTTAAAATTTGCCGATCCTAAACAATCATTGCAAGATACTTCCAAGTTTCTTTTCTTATTACCTGATGGCAATATGGTCGAAAGCGTAAAAATGCGCTATTTGGAGCACTTAGGCCCCGGTCGTGTGGCTGTCTGTATTTCTAGCCAAGTCGGTTGCGCCATGGCTTGTCAGTTTTGTGCTTCTGGAAAAGCCGGTTTGGTGCGCAATTTGCAAGCTTGGGAAATAGTCGATCAGGCTTTGCAAATCCAGCGCCGTCTTGATGGGTGTGGCGAAAGAGTAGCCAATATCGTTTTTATGGGTATAGGCGAGCCTTTTAACAATATGGATAATGTTCTGCGAGCTATAAAGCTTCTCAATTGTGGCGATGGCTTTGGTGTCGGTATGCGTCATATTGCCGTTTCTACTTGTGGTGTTGTTCCCGGTATAGAGCGCTTAACTCAATTACAATATCCGTTAAAATTGGCTATTTCTTTGCATGCTACTACAGATGAATTGCGTTCCAAGTTGATGCCAGTTAATAGACGTTGGAATTTGGAAAAGCTTATTGAAGCTTGCAGAAATTATCAAGCGGCAGTAGGCAGACGCATAACTTTTGAATACGTTATGCTCGAAGGTGTCAATGACAACTTGGAAGATGCTGCTAGGTTAGTCCATTTATTAAAAGGATTGCGAGCTTTAGTCAATCTTATTCCTTGGAATGCTGTCGATCATCCTACTTTTAAGCGCAGTTCAGCTAATAGAGTGCGTCGCTTCCAAGAGCGTGTCCAAGAACTAGGGTTGCGCTGTACTTTGCGTCGCGAAAAAGGCTCCGATATTGATGCTGCTTGTGGACAATTGCGCTTGCGCAAAGCTGCCCAAATGCGCGAGGCTGAAGAAGCTTACTTTGCAGATGAGGACTGAATTTGTTCGGTTGGTTACTGAGATTTTTTCGTAAGTTAGAAAAATCGCTGGAGAAAAAAATTGAGGGACAAGATAGTGGCGTCAATCCCCACTATCTAGAAGCTTCTCGCGCCGCTCAGAGGATAATGCTAGACAATAAAGTCAAAATTGATGGTCTGGTTTATATTCCCAACCTTATCTTGGTGCCATTTAGCAAATCGAAAAAAGTCTCCGATTCTTATATCCCCAACCTTTTGGAAAACATTAAAAATAGTACCGAAGCCAATGTATATAAAACATTAGCTCCTTTTGCAGTTCATATTGTCTATGCTGAAAATGGTTTTTCCGAAGTTGAAATGGCTTGGGCTGACAAAGATGAAAATGTCGCCGTTGGCATGGTAGAATGTTGCCAAGGGCCGCTAAAAGGCCAAATTTGGGGGATTCCTCTTGAGGGAGCTATAATTGGACGTGGTACAGGAACCGATATTCACATAGAAGCTGACGAAAAAATGTCGCGTTTGCACTTAAAAGTTTCCGTATCTGCAGACGATCAGATAATAGTGCAAGATCTAGGCAGTCGAAATGGTACTTTTATTAGGAATAAAGCGATTGCTACCAAAAAAAATATAAAAAAAGGTAGCGGCATAGAAATTCGTGCCGGAAATTCTTCTTTTAAGTGCTACGCTTTTCCAGGCCAAGTTAAATATTGGAGTTGATTCAAACTTTTTAGTGCAGCAAAAAGCGACCGCCCGCGCGTCGAGCTTTATCGACACACAGACGGTCGCTTTTTTAGTAATACAGCACACTCTAGGCGCTCATTTTAGAAATTACCAAATTTTCCAAGCAGCGTACGCCTTTCATCCACCATTGCTCGGAAACGTGCTCCGGTCTAATTAAAGCTGTATGTAAACCACAACGGTTGCCGGCCAAAACATCAGTAAAAAGCTGATCTCCTACCATGATCGCTTCTTGACTGCTGATAGCAAGACGCTTCAGAGCTCGGTGAATACCCAAAGTTGAAGGCTTGAGAGCTTGGGGAACAAAAGGAATATCCAGTCTTTTGGCAATTTTTTCCAAGCGTGCGGTCACAGCATTGGAAACTATACAAAGTTTAAAGCCGGCGGCCTTGGCTTCTTTCACCCATTTGCTCACGGCATTGGGTAAAGAAGTACCGTTCCATTTTACCAAAGTGTTGTCAAAGTCGAGGAGAATACCCTTGACTCCCAATTTGGCAAGGCTGGCGAGATCTACGTCAGCCACAGAAGTTACTTTAAAGTTGGGGGCTAACATTTTTCTTATCATCACGCGAATATTATAGCAGAAATATATTGAATGATCAGTTAATCTTTTATTAAAATTTAGGACCAAATCATTTATATTTGGAAATGGATTTATTGTAAATACAGTATTTTTTGCGCGTTTTCCTATAATTGTTTAGCCTCAAACATCTTGGTTGCGCCAATAATTTAGCAAATCGTTTAGCATGGTAGATAGCGATATTTGTTTTTTCCAACCTATAGTTTTTTCTATTTTTTGAGTGCTACCACAAATTACATTCATCTCTTTATAATTGCGCATTTTGGCAGGATCTTGTTCTATTTTTATTTTAACGTGCGAAAGGCTAAGCATCTCTTGCAAAATTTCTTCCATAGATAGGCTTTGACCGCTGCAAACATTATAAACTTGATTATTAGTATCAGAATTATTGAGTAGCAACCAATAGGCTACTACTACGTCGCGTACGTCGCAATAATCGCGTCGGCAAGACAGATCGCCGGTTCTTATAACTGGAGCTTGTCGCTTATTTTCTATAGCCACAATTTGTTTGGCAAAATCGGCCAAAGCATATCGAGGGCTTTGACGTGGCCCTGTATGATGAAATGCTCTGGTGGAGACTATATGCAAGTTTTGAGTGTGTCCATATTGCCAAGCCAATAACTCTTGAGTAGCTTTGCTTACTCCATAAGGAGAAAGAGGGCATAGAGGATCCTCTTCTTTAAAAGGTTTAACTACCTTGGTTGAGAGGCCGTAAACGGCTGAAGAGCTAGCTATATGAATTTTGGCTTGGCTGCCACACAAAGTTTCCAATAAGTTTAGTTCACCGTTGATATTATTAAAAAGTGTCTCTTGCGGATTTTTCCAGGATAGTGGCACTGAAGTTTGTGAAGCCAAATGAAAAACTAAGTCAGGTTGGCTACAATCTATTGCCCGGCGAACTTCGTGAATATAATTGAGATCTCCGTATACAATATGCAAATCATGATAAACCGAAGCCAAATTGGCTAAATTGGCGCCCTGGCGACATAAACCATAGACTTTAGCGCCTTGTTTTAAGCAATATTCAGCTAAATGGGAGCCTGCAAAACCATTAACTCCGGTTATAAAAACATGCATAGACTAAATTTGGCTTTTTAGCCACTGATAAGTTTTAGCTAAACCTTCGCGCAACGGAACTTTGGGACTCCAGCCCAGTAATTTTTGGGCAGCAGAAATATCAGGACGGCGGCGGGTAGGATCATCGCCTGGCAAAGGCTTATAAGTTAATTGAGGCTTTTGGCCGCACACTTGGCCGATAGTCTCAGCCAGCTCCAACATGGTAAATTCGCCGGGATTGCCTATGTTTATAGGGCCGCTCTCTTGGGAAAAGAGTAAACTGAGTAAGCCTTCTACAGTGTCGTCGACAAAGCAAAAAGAGCGAGTTTGTTGTCCGTTTCCGTAAATAGTGAGCGGTTTGCCGTTAAGGATCTGGCTTAAAAAATTAGTGACAACGCGGCCATCGTCGGATCGCATATAGGGACCGTAAGTATTAAATATACGAGCTATAGCTGTGGAAACTCCATATTGTTGACTATAAGCGGTAATTAGAGCTTCAGAAAAGCGCTTCGATTCGTCGTACATAGAGCGCGGGCCTGTACAACTTACGTTGCCACGATATTCTTCATTTTGAGGATGAACCAAAGGCTCGCCGTAAACTTCTGAGGTAGAAGCTTGTAAAAATCGAGCTTGGCAACGATGGGCTATGTCCAAAGCGTTGCGTACACCGACAGCGCCAACCCACAGAGTTTCTAAAGGAATAGCTTGATAAGCAGGAGGGGAAGCGGGGCAAGCTAGGTTGACAACTGCATCAAAATGGCCGGGCAAATTTGAAACAGCACAAAGATCCGCTTCGATTATTTCCAATTCAAGGCCTAATAGATTTTCACGTCGTCCGGTACAGAAGTTGTCCAGTACAGTAACTGAGTATCCTTTTTGTAAAAGTGCTCTACATAAATTGGCGCCAATAAAGCCTGCGCCGCCGGTGACTAATACTTTCATGGAGAGCGATTTTATTTGTGAAGCGCCGCTTTCCTTCTCCTGGCTAAGAAACGCCGACAATACGGCTGCCCATGGCTCTGTGAAGCTTATGTGAAGGTATAAAAAGTTCAAACAACGAAAGCGGAACGGGCGCTTGACCGCCGTTTTAGTCTTTATGGCTTTTTTACGGTTGTATATCAAGCGCCAAAATAGTTTGACTTGTAGCTTGTCAGACTTTCCGAGCTGGACTTAAATACAGCCTAAGAAAAAGCTGCGGAAAGCTGAATGAAGCGTCAGCAGAATGGAATAGAAGTTTCGATTATATGTCCGAATTAAGTTTGCAGGATGCCCTCAAAGAGCGAGTTTTAGTGCTTGATGGGGCTATGGGCACTATGGTGCAGCGCTACAAATTGGGGGAGAGCGATTACCGCACAGAGCGTTTTAAAGATCATCCGGTAAATGTCAAAGGCAATAATGATTTACTTTCAATCACGCAGCCCTTTGTTATTCAAGATATACATCGTCAGTATTTAGAGGCCGGCGCCGATATAATTGAGACTTGTACTTTCGGAGCCCAACGAATTTCGCAAAGTGAATACCGCGCTGAGCATTTAGTGCGTGAAATGAATTTGGCTGCTGCCCACAATGCCCGCCAAGCTATAAAAGATTTTCTAAGCAAACCTGAAAATGCAGGTAAACAAGCTTGGGTAGCCGGCTCTATTGGCCCTACAGGCAAAACTTTATCTATGTCTCCCGACGTCGAAGATGCTTCCGTGCGTTCAATCACTTTTGACGAAATGGTGGAGGCCTACTTAGAACAGATCTTGGCCTTGCAAGAAGGTGGAGTCGATTTCTTTTTAATAGAGACCGTATTCGATGCTTTAAATGCCAAAGCTGCCATCTATGCTTTAGATTTAGCCAAGGAAAAAACCGGCCAAAGTTTGCCTTTAATGATTTCCGTCACAATTGCTGACAAATCTGGGCGCACTCTATGTGGCCAAACTTTGGAAGCTTTTTGGGCTTCCGTATGTCACGCCAAGCCGCTCTTGGTGGGTATGAACTGCGCTTTAGGCGCCGAAGAGATGGCCCCTCATTTGCAAAGTTTAAATGGCTTAGTCAATTGCGGTATAAGTTGCTATCCCAATGCCGGCTTACCTAATGCCGAAGGTGGTTATGACGAAACTCCCGAGCATATGGCCGGAGTCTTAGCTGATTATATTAAAAAAGGCTGGCTCAATTTGGTAGGTGGTTGCTGTGGTACTTCGCCAGACTATATAAGAGCTATAGCTCAGGCTGTCAAAGGTTTGCAACCTAGAGTTATCCCCGAAGTGAGAACGATTCCGGCTTTGCTGTCCGGTTTGGAGTTATATCGTCTTCCCGAAAGAAGTTTGGCTACCCGGCCCAATTCGGCCGCTTCCTTTACCATGATTGGTGAGCGTTGCAATTTGTCCGGCTCGGCCAAATTTGCTCGTTTAATTCGTTCCAAAGATTATGAAGCCGCTTTGGCTATAGCTCGTCGCCAAGTTGAAAACGGCGCCAACGTTATCGATATCAATTTGGACGATTCTATGCACAATTCAGTGCAAGAAATGGAGCATTTCTTAAGGCTCTTAACTTCCGAGCCGGATATCGCTTCTGTGCCTATTATGTTGGACAGCTCCCATTGGGAAGTACTTGTGGCCGGTTTAAAGTCTTTAGCTGGACGCAGTTTAGTCAACTCTATTTCTCTCAAAGAAGGCGAAGCCGAATTTAAGCGCAAGGCTTTGGAAATACGGCGTTTGGGCGGTTTGCCTGTCATTATGTGCTTTGACGAAAAAGGCCAGGGCGATACTTTAGAGCGTAAAAAAGAAATTATCGACAGAGCTTGCCATATTTTAATAAATGAATTGGGCTTTGCTCCTTCAGAAATAGTTTTAGACTTGGCAGTACTTTCGGTAGCTACCGGCATTGAGAGTCATGCTTCTTACGGCCTCGATTTTATTGAAGCTGTAGCTTATGTAAATAAGGCCTGGCCGGGTGTTATGACCAATGGCGGTATTAGCAACGTTTCTTTCTCTCTGCGTGGCAACAATCCAGCTCGTGAAGCTATGCACGCCGTCTTCTTGCACTATGCTTGCCAAGCCGGTTTGACTATGGGAATAGTCAATGCTGGTATGCTGAAAAATTATGATGAAATAGCTCCCGATTTGCGTCAGGCTGTCGAGGATGTGATTCTCAACAAGGATCCCGAAGCTGCTGAGCGTCTTTTGGAAGTTGCCGAACGTCACCGTGCCGATTCTTCAGCTGCAGTCGTCTCATCTCAAGACGATTGGCGCAAAGCCAAAGTGGGCGAACGCTTGAAAAACGCTTTGGTGCGTGGTCTGACCGACTATTTAGCCGAAGATATTCAAGAAGCTATAGCCGAAGGTATGACCCCTTTGCAAGTAGTTGAGCAAGCTCTTATGGGTGGTATGCGCCATGTAGGCGAATTATTCGGCAGTGGCAAGATGTTTTTGCCTCAGGTAGTAAAAAGCGCCAGAGTTATGAAAAAAGCTGTAGCTTGTTTGGAACCTTTCTTTGCCGATAGTAAATCTGGGCAAGAATTGCGCGGACGTATTTTGATGGCCACCGTAAAAGGCGACGTTCATGATATAGGTAAAAATATCGTTTCGGTGGTTTTGGGTTGTAACGGTTTCCAAGTAGAAGATTTGGGAGTAATGGTGCCTGAGTCTGATATTGTGAATAAAGCTATCGAAACTAAAGCACAAATGATTGGCTTATCAGCCCTCATAACTCCGTCTCTGGATGAGATCGTTAATGTGGTAAAATGCCTCGAAGATGCAGGACTGAAAATTCCTGTTATGGTGGGAGGAGCCGCTACTTCTCCAATTCACACTGCAGTGAAAATAGCTCCCCACTATAGTGGCCTGGTGCTCCACGTTCCCGATGCTTCTTTAGTGACAGAAGTTGTGAACAACGTTCTCAATAGTGAGACTAGCTCTACCTATGAAGCGTCTGTCAGAAATGAGCAAGCAGCTTTGCGTGAACAGTGGCAAAATCGCTTGCACAATTTAGAATTGCACAGTTTTGCCGAGGCTTGCAAAAGAGCCCCACACTTTAGCTGGCAAGCAAATTGCGATATTGCTAAGCCTGAAGATCCTTCAGTAAAAGTTGTTGATTTCGATTTACGTGAATTGAGCGACTATATCAACTGGCAAGAGTTTTTAGCTGCTTGGGGCTTAAAGGGGGGCTATCCCGATATTCTGAACGATGTTAAAGTTGGAGACAAAGCCAGGAAGCTCTATACTGACGGTCGCAGCGTGTTGGAATATATCATGCGTACCAAGGCCCTTAAGGTACAAGGCGTCTATGGCTTCTGGCCGGCAGCCAGTTCTCACAACGATATATTGCTTTACAACCAAGAAACTGATTGTAAGCCTATGGTCGTTTTGCCTACATTGCGCCAGCAAGCTGAAAACTTAGATGTTTGCTTAGCTTTAGCCGATTTTATTGCTCCTTCGGAATGTGGGCACAAAGATTGGTTAGGTATGTTTGCTGTTTCTTCTGGAGCTGGATTGCCTGAATTGAAGGCCAAGTACGAAGAGCAAAACGACGAATATCATGCATTGATAGTCGGTTTCTTGGCTGATAGGCTCTGTGAAGCGGCTGCCGAATGTTTGCACAAGAAGGTACGTTCCATTTGTGGATATGCCGACCCTAAAAATATTTCCATGCAGGAGATCTTACTCCATCATACCAGAGGAATTAGACCGGCTCCGGGATATCCGGCTTGTCCAGATCATTCCAATAAGAAACTTATTTGGCAATTACTTAAGCCTACAGAGCGTATAGGCGTACGTTTAACGGACAGCTATGCGCTCAACCCGGCCAGCTCAATTTGTGGATTTTATTTTTCCGCTCCTTGGGCTCGTTATTTCTCCTTAGGTAAGATAGATCGTGAGCAAGCAGAGGATTATAGCAAACGCTGCGGACGTACCCTTAAAGAGACCGAACGTTGGCTGGGAGCCAATCTGGGTTACGAGCTGTAAATAGTTATCAAGTCACAATTTTTTGTTTAATTGTTTTTTGTTTTTTTAGTGAAGGAAATAATGAGGAATAGCTTTATGGAAGAAAATATGCACACCGAATCTTGTAATCAGGAACTTGCAACCGAAGCGTCTGGATCAGAAGAGAATCGAGTTGATGCTGAGGCCACTGAAGCGGAAAAAGAAGAGATGCATAACGAATCTGAACCGGCTCCCGCTCAATGTTCTCCTAAGGCTCTTCCGGCTCCCAAAGAGCCTAAAGGAACTTTAGCTGCTCCTCAGGCCCCCAAAGGGGCGTTAAAGGCTCCTGCTGTGGTTCTTCATATTCACGAACCCAACCCTGAATTGGAACAATTGGCTGAGGTCTTTTGTTCTGAAGAGCCGGAAATAAAATCTTTAGAGCCTGTACCGGAAAAGCATAAAGCTAAATTGGACGTCTCTGCTCCTTGTGCGGTTCTTCCTGCCGAAGCCGAAGCCGCCAAGTCATCCTCTCAAGTTGTTACTGACTTATCCAACAAGCCTAAAGACGAAGTTCAGCCTGAAGTTTCTCCATCTGAAGCTGCTGAAAGAGATGAAGATGTTGCCGAAATTTCCGAAGTAAAGGCCGAAGAAGAGTCCGCGCCCGTCGGCAAAAAGGGACGTAAGAAAAAAAATGTCAAGAGTGCGGAAAAAGCTGCTGAAGAAGAACCTTTACCGGAGCCGTTGCTCGACGTTAAAGAGTTGTTCGATTTCCCCCTGGATCGCTTCCAAATAAAGGCTATCAATGCTATCGACCGAGGTGAGAGCACCATTGTTTGCGCTCCTACCGGTTCAGGCAAAACCGTAGTCGCTGAATATGCCATAAGAAGAGCTTTGCAACATGGCAAGCGTTGTTTCTACACTACACCTTTGAAAGCTCTCTCCAACCAAAAGTTCTCCGATTTGCGAGCTATTTATGGTGAAGACAAAGTTGGCTTGCTTACTGGCGATATTTCTATAAACAGAAATGCCTATATTGTAGTAATGACTACCGAAGTATACCGCAATATGCTTTACGGTACGGTACTCGGCGATGTGCGTTCCAACTTAACTTATGTTGAATCAGTCATAGTTGATGAATGTCATTACATGAATGATCCGGATCGCGGTACAGTTTGGGAAGAATTGGTCATTTATTCTCCGGCTCAAGTACAACTGGTAGCTCTTTCAGCTACTGTGGCCAACGCTAAAGAACTTTGTGCTTGGATGAATAAGGTTCATGGTCCGACAAGCCTGGTAGAGTCTTCCTATCGCCCGGTACCTTTGTTGATCGACTACTTCGTAGACGGTCAATTGTTCAAATTGATGGATAAGCGCGGCCATATCAATAGCAAATTGCGTCGCAAAGTAGAGGAAGCCAAAGCTAAAAAGTTGGCAGCTCGTCTAAATGGAGAAAAGAGCAGCTACGATCGTCGCTTACAGCGTGAAAAAGCTGAGATGGATAAGCGGGCTGTCTATAGCTCTGTCGTTTCCGTGTTGGATCAGAAAGATATGTTGCCAGCTATCTATTTCTTGTTCTCCCGTCGCCGTTGTGACGAGGCGGCCGAGCTTTGCTCTAGGGCTGTCAAACTTTCTCCGGAACACTTTGAGGCTCTCAATGCGGCTGTGGATGCTGCTGTGCAAGAGCATCCGGCTTTAGCCGATTGTGCTCAGCTTGAACATATCCGCCGTGGTGTAGCTGCTCACCATGCCGGCTTGCTCCCTGTCTTAAAAGGTCTTGTTGAAAACTTGTTCAGACAAGGGCTGATAAAAGTTGTCTTTGCTACCGAAACTTTGGCTGCTGGTATCAATATGCCGGCTAGGACGACTGTAATTTCCGCTATTGTTAAAAATTCCGACGAAGGCTTGCGTCCCATGACAGCCAGCGAATTTTTGCAAATGTCCGGCCGTGCCGGTCGTCGCGGTATGGATGAAGTCGGCCATGTGGTGGTTATTCACAGCGACTACGAAAATTTGGACGAAGTTGGCGCTTTAGCCAGAGCCGGAGCCGATCCTTTGGTCAGTCGCTTTACTCCGGTTTATGGTATGGTACTCAATTTGTTGCAAGTTCATACTCGCGACGAGGCCCGCGAACTTATCGAGCGCTCTTTCGGTCAATTTGTCATCGAGCAAAGCAAAGGCGAATATGCTGATTTGTATGCTGGTGTGATGGGTGAAATAAAGAAAAACAGCACTTTGTATTGCACCGATCAAAAGCTTGGCGATGTCAATAATTGGAAGAATTTACGCAGCAAACTTGATAACCTCAACCGATCTATCAAGGTTATGAAAAACAAACTTGAAGATTGTGGCGAAGAGTTAAATAAACAATTTGAACAAGACGTCGAAGAGCGTGATCGTTTGGCTGAAAAAATTGCTACTATGCATTGCCAAACTTGTGAACACAGAATTCGCTGTGCCAAGATGTATCGCTCTTACCAGAAAGCTATCAAGCGCAAAGAAGAATTGGAAGAGCTGATCGAAAGATCGCGCACTTCTTATTGGCGTCAGTTTATGGCCTTGGAAGCTGTGCTTTCCGAAGTCGGTTATGTGGTCGACCACCGTCCTACTTGGGAGGGTGAAATGGTTGCTTCTCTCAGAGCAACTAACACTTTATTGCTTGGCGAAATCGTACTTTCTGGTATTTTGGAAGAATTGGAGCCTGCTGAGCTGGCTGGAGTTGCTTCCGCTTTAGTTTTGGGTGATGCTCGCGTCTCTATGATGAGGCCCTTAGAGCCTTCAAAAAATGCTGAATGGACTATTCAAGCTATTTGCGCCATCGCTTCTGATGTAGAAGCTTTACAAGAACGCTATGATGTGCACGTACCCGTTTTAATTAACTCTACATTTTCCGGTATTACCGAATTTTGGTGTCGTGGAACTTCTTGGAGAGATGTTCGCGAATTTTTAGGTGACGAAAATGAAGGCGATCTTATAAAAGTTATGCGCCGTACATTAGATATTTTGCGCCAATTTGAACGTGCTCCGCATGTATCTGAGCGTTTGGCAGAACTTTGCCGACAAGCCGAAGAACTGCTTGATCGTGATGAAGTTCATGAAGCTGTGATGTGGAGTGAATAGGTATAAAATAAGCTGATCGGCTTGCCTTTCATGAGTCAAGTAACAAAATGGAAATATTTTTTTCACAATTGTGGCTTTTTTGAAAGGCAAGCTGCTTACAACTGCGGAAAATAGTGGTAGCTTTAGAGTATCAGTATTTCTGTTTTATCGAAGAAAGGTTTGTTATGAGGAGCGGCGTCACCATATCGAGCCGATTTGGCCTATCTGTATTTTTTAAATGTCTGGCCGTATTGCTGTTGGGCTGGTCGATCATTTTTTCTGTATCGGATTCTCTCAACGCTAAGCCAGTTTCCGGAGCCAAGGCTAAGGCTGCGGATAAAGCTAAAGCGGCTAAAGAAGCTAAAAATTTTAAAAGAGCTAAGCTTTTAACCAGAAAAGCTGCCGAGGCCATCGCCGTTTCGGCGGCTTACGATCAGGCTATTACTTATCTTGAAGAAGCTACTCGTTTAGCGCCGGAATGGCCTGAAGGTTGGAAATTTTTAGCTAAAGTTTATGTACAATTAAAGAATTATTCCAACGCTTCCCGCGCTTACAAAAATTTGGTAGATCTTAATCCTAACGATTTTGGTATTAAGCGCGAATATGCCAAATGTTTGGTTGAAGATAGCAAATACGACGAGGCTCAGGCTATCTGGCAAGAGATGCTGGAGCGTAACGGCAATGACGCCGAAGCCGTCTACTACATGGCCGTAATTGCCTACAACCAAGAGTATTATACTGAAGCTTCCAAGCTCGTTGCTGATGCTTGTATGTTAAAGCCTAACTATTACAAGGCTATTGCTTTGCAAGTCAAAATCGATACCAGAACTCGCAGATACTACGATGCCAACAAGCGTTTAGAGCAATTAAAAAAAGAGCTTCCCGAAAATCATCCCGCTTTAGTGGAAGCCATGACTCAGGAAGAGTTTATCGAAAAGGGATTACATGCTCAAAAGATCTGGTATGCCGTAGCTATCGGAACTTTTGTTATTATCATTGTAGCGGCTCTCTATATGAGACGCTTAACTACTAAAATAAACATAAAAGCTCCGCCGGCAGAGATGGACAGCATGTCCGAAGATTCTATTTGTGAGTATGTATTAGCTCACATGCGCTGTATTACCCAGTTGCCTCGCGCTCTTTGCTGGGTTCTCTCTATGGACGGACGCCATATTGAGCTTATGCGCAGTGAACTTATCACCGATCCTAGTATTTTCGCTTTGCGCAACTTCAATAGCAGCAGTATGAGCGATTTCGTAGAGAGCTTCGGCAAATCACCATTTCTTTACAAATCGGTTAGTAAAGATGCTTTATTCCGTGAAACTTTTCCCGATTTGGCAGAAGATTTGCGTGATATTGAAATAAATGTTGGTGTGCCAATCGTTTGGCAAGGTGAATTCCGTGGCTTGATTTTATTAGGACGCAGCCGCAATTCAGACAAAGATGAAGCTAAGCGCAACTTTGAAAAAGGCATGGAGCGCATGCAAGAAATCTCCGAGCAAGGCGCTGCTGCTTTGGATCGTTTACGCCAGCGTAAGATAAAAGATATCGATACTCGTACAGGTTTGTGGAACCGCGACTATTTCGAGCGCAAGATTGTGGATATGAGCCGTGGTTGCTTTATGATTGAACAGCCTCTGTGTGCTTTTATGGTCACAGTCGATCAAGCCAGTCGAGTTTTGGATACCAAGAGTGAAGAGTTTGGCATAGACTTCCTCTACAAAATGGGAGCGCTTTTACAATCCGCTTTGGCTAAAGAGCCTAACGTGATTTTGTGCCACTTGGATAATGGTGTTTTTGGTGTGATCGCTCAAGAGCGCAATGCCGATGAAGGCATCCGCATGGCCAAAACTTTGCAAACTTTTATTAGCCAAATTGAGCTTCCTGATACTAAAGAGTCGGCTACTGCTTTGGTAGCTTGGACTTTATTCCCGGAAGATTCCGACGATCCGAAGATGCTCAGGGCTGTATTGAGCCGTGCTTTCCGTGATGCTCGTGTAGCCGGCGGCAATAGGGTAGTTAGATCAGAGAAAGTAACTGAAGCTACCAAAGCTGCTTCCGCTCCTGTAGTAGAACAAGCTCCGGAAGAAAAGTTGGTTATTCGTCGCAATACTCCTGTGGGAGCTACTCCTGCCGGTGCCGTAGCTGGTACTTTGCCGGGTATTACTATCCCCAAAATTACTGCTGCTACTCAACAAGCTGCAGCGCCGTCCGCTGCCAGCGCTCCTACTGTGGGTATACAACAACAAAGAAGAGCCGGAGCCTCGGCTGTGTCTATCAATTTGGAAGGTGCCAGTATTGGTGCAGCTTCACGTCCTCTGCGCACTCCTACTGTGGCTCCCGATGGTGGTAGAGTTGAACGTCTGGCCGCTCCAGGACATAGCGTTGCTCCCCGAACTTTAGCTGCCCCTTCGCGTCTTAGTATCGGTAGAACTAATGCTAGTGCTCCGGCTGCTTCGGCTGCTCCGTTTAAATTGGATATTAAGCTTGACGAAGATGGCGTAGATATAGATACTCAATTCTGTGGCGAAGAAGCTTTTATGAGCGTTCTTGACGATGAATTGGGTATGGCCAATGAGTCCGGAGAAGATTGCGCCGTAGTTTATATTCGCTTTGACAACTTAGCTGAGCTTAGAGCTAAAGGCAAAGAGGCTTACTTGCAAATTCGTAAAGATGTGGCCGCTTTGACTAATGCTTTCTTAAGTGATAATGATATTCCGGGCCTGATAGGTGAAGACGACTTGGCCGTATTTATGATTGGCAGCGGTATGACAGCAGCTAAGAACTTAGCCGACAGGGTAAAACTTACAGCCGCCAATATTGAAGGTGTCAAACTTTCTATAGGTATTGCTCTTCGCAAAGCCAATACTATGGATAGTAAGCAACTGATTGCCACAGCTGGCAAATTAGCTGTCGGAGTTGGTATCCACACCAACTAGGAGCTTTGGTAAGCTGTTGATTAACAGGCATTTTTTATCCACATTTTCAGCTTTTCAGTTCTTCGGGACTAAAAAGCTGAAAATGAGTTGGGGAGACCGGCTTCGGTGGGGCGTATTTGTCAGCCTCGTCTCGGGGCTGGTCTTTTTGCTTTTATCTTTAAGCTATTACCATTTATGTTCTTATATAGTTTGCCGCGATAATCAGCGCAATTTGCGATCAGCTGTAGAGCTGTATATTAAAAACAATGATCGTTTGTCGTGTCCTTCGTCGTTGGATTTATTGATTCCAAGGTATTTTCTGGAGCTTCCTCAATGCCCTGAAGGAAAGTATCGATATGAGGCTGAGAATAATGGAAGCAGACAGTATTTTTATAAAATAAGTTGTGACAGCCATGGAGAAATCGACTGACATAAAGTTACTTATGCGATCATGGTGTACCACCACCGATTGCATATCGGTAGTAAAAGCTGGCTTTTATTAAGGAGTTAAATTATATGAGCTCGGAGAAGAACCAAGTTGAGAAAGCGGAAAAAATGACTTTGCCTCAGGATGATAAAAAAATTGATGCTGAGCTCTTTTCTCAATGTTTTTCCGAATCTTTGGGCCATGATTTGTCTTTTTATAAAAGTGAGCCTTTAGCTGATTGGACAATAGAACCGACCGATAAAGCCAATTCTGATTTAACTTTACCCATAACAGAAAGCGCTTGTGAAAAATCAGATTTGAATAGCGAAGTTTCCGGTTTGGTAACAAACTCTCAAGCAGAGAACGATTCGGAAAAAGTTACAGAAATTATTAAATCTAAGGAAGAAGAGCAAAATTCAGCCCAGACAGAGGCTGACGATAAGACAGAAATTGCTCCGGATATTCCTAAATTACGAATTATTTTTGCCGGCATGGATGGGCGCTTTTCTACTACAGCTTTGCAAGTATTAGCTGGAGCTCACAAGATCGTCGGTATTATTCACTCTCAGCCTAGGCGAACGGGAAGGGGATTTTTGGAAAATTGGCTTAGGGCCGGTAAAGGGTCTGGTAATCTGGAAAAATTTGCCAAGTACTACGGCTGTCCCTTTTTCTCTACTAAACGTGAATATAATCACGATTTATTGCGTTTTATTAAACATTTGAAACCTGATTTAATTTGTATATCTAATTTTTCTATCATTTTGCCGCCTGATATTTTTGAAATACCTAAATACGGAACCATAAATTTGCATCTTTCGTCTTTGCCCACTTATCGCGGTCCCAATCCTTGGCTCTGGATGTTTTACGACGGTTGTACGGAAAATGAATATGTTATTCACAAAGTTGATGAAGGTGAAGATACTGGCCCTATTTTTGCTAAAAATTCTTACAATATACCGCCTAATGTAACTTGTAGTGAATTAGCTGATTGCGTTTTGCCTAATGCTGCCTGCCTTATGCTTAGAGTGGTTGATGATATTGCTTTAGGTAAAGCTCAGGCCGAACCACAACCTAAGGTAGAAAATTTGCGTCGAGCTCGTTATGTCAAGCCTGGCGAAGCGCTTATAGACTGGAAAGAGTGGGGAGCTGAGCGTGTTGCTTCATTTCTAATGGGAGCTAGTGTATGGTATGAGCCTTTTTCTATTTTCCCTTGCTTAATCAGAATTTACGAACCGGCTGTTTTAGGAGACAGTCGTGGCAAGCCTGGTACTAATCATTGGCGTTTATGGCATGGCTGGATTTCTTGTAAGGATGGTATTGTTCCTTATCGAGTTTATATCAGACGCTATGAATTTTGGCGTTTATTTATACCGTTGCTTATTTTGTTGCTGCTTGCGGTAATGTTTTAAATTATAATGCCGTCGATATATTCGATAAATTTTACTTCTGCTTTTATAAAAAAGTCGCTCTCAAACATCTTTTATTTGCTTGAGAGCGGCTCCATATTGATACAGGAAAAACTTAGCTTTTTTTTAATCGTAATCGAATAAATGAGGTAAAATGGCTTCGGCTTTACCGTTAATTTGCTCTATAGAACTGCCACTGTAGCCTAGTTCTTCCAAATTAACAATGACAACTCTAGCTCCAGCTCGTCTGGCAATAGGCACAAAACCGGCTGCAGGATAAACTATACCGGAAGTTCCTACCACTAAAAAAAGATCGGCTCGCTCCAATAAATCGTAAGAGGTTCCTATTACTTCGGGATCTAGAGATTCGTTAAAAAGCACTATATCGTAGCGTAAGGGAGCGCCGCAGTGCTTGCACTTATGAAATTTTATTTCTTTATCTTCAAAGGGAGGAGTGCAATATTTGCAACACTGAGAGCGATGGATAGTGCCGTGCAACTCGACTACATTTTTGCTGCCGGCTTTTTGGTGGAGACCATCAATATTTTGAGTAAGTATCCAAGTATTTTTAGTGCGCTTTTCCAATTCGGCTAAAGCAAAATGAGCGGCGTTAGGCTCTACTTCATTGGACTTTTTGCGCACAAAAGAGAAGGCATCCCAAACTTTTTGCGGATTGCGTTTTAAGGCTTGAGCGGTAGCACATTCTTCAATATCTTTGTCGGTCCATAAGCCACCAGGGCCGCGAAAAGGAGCAATTCCCGAAGCTACAGAAATACCGGCCCCGGTTAGAATGACGATATTTTTATAATCTTTAACGCGAATTTTTTGAGAAATGTCCATGCTTATCGGTATTAGCCTCTATAGTAGCCATAAATTTTTTTTGTTATTCTCCGGCCGGGATCGAATTTAGCACACCACCGGCCGAAAAGCAAACAAAAAAAAATTAAGAGAAGCTAACTAATGGAAAACAAAAAAATCAATAGAAATTATCCTGAATTATATTTGGCTCCCATGGCTGGCCTAACCGATTTGCCTTTTCGTGAACTTTGCCGCCAATATGGCTGCGTTGACGGAATTTTTGTGCCTATGATTGGGGCTGCGGCTCTTTTACATAAAAGCAGCCGCCAACATACTTTGTCTCTTTTGGATTGGAATAGTAACAATAACGATCGTAAAGTACAAATTTTTGGCTCGTCGGCTGCAGAACTTTATCAAGCAAGTTGTATTCTTATTGAGTTAGGCGCTTCAGAACTTAATTTAAATATGGGCTGTCAAATGCCAAAAATTATAAAAAACGGAGCAGGAGCAGCTCTTTTGCGCGACTTATATTTGGCTAAAAGTGCTATTTGTGCTTGTGTAAAAGCCGCTAATGGCAAAGTTCCGGTCAGCCTCAAACTTAGGCTGGGTTGGGATAGTTTTAATACGGTAGAACTTTTGAGCCGATTGCGGGATTTAGGCGTAAGCAAAGTTTTTATGCATGGTCGCTTAGCTATTGATAAATTCTTCGGCCCTGTGCGTATTGATGAATTGAGAACTGCCGCCGAGGCTGCTTCAGTGCCTTTTTACGCTAATGGTGATATTACTGATTATCAATCTGCTTCTCAAATGGCTGCTTTGCCCAATTGTTGTGGCTTGATGATTGGTCGCGCTGCTCTGGGGCGACCTTCAATTTTTGCCGAGTTGGCCGCCGATTTTGCTAGAAATGCTAGGCGTAACGGCGAGTCGACGTCAGGGGCCGAGGGGACCGTTGCACTTAAAACTGAAGCATTGCATCCTATGCAACAAAAGATAATAGCTATACAAAAGCATATTATGCTGGCCGAGCAATATGCCAATACTGACGAATTGTCTACGATTCGCCGCCTGCGTCGCCATTTAAGCGCTTATAATTGCCTTCCATCTGAAATTATGTTAGCTTCGACGTTTGTACAACTGAAACGTTTAGTAGCCGATTTTGCTCAACCTTTTCTTACTTAGGAATGTGCTACCGCAAGTTGAGGTTGACTCTTTCTGCCGCTTGCCAACCATTGTAAAATGATTGAGCAAAATTAGGACAAGTATAATTATCAGTTAAAGCTAAATGTAAACGGTTAAAGCGTTTGGCTACTTTGCTCAAAATCTTGGGCTCTTGGTTGCTGCCCGGTAAAGCTGCTCTGAAAGGGCCAAAATTACCAGTCCAAAATTCGTGGCTTTGCTCGGCGAAGTTATCTATAAAAGGAGCTGTCTCTGTTTCTATTTGAGCAAAGTAATCGGCCAAGAGATTAGCTTCTAACTTTTCAGGGCAGCGGCGCAACAGTATTGTACGCTGGTGGGGAAGCGAGCTCTTTCTCTGACAACAACTGTCGAGGTAAACAATTGAAGGATGGTTCCTCAATCGATTTATAAAAGACGGAGGAGCATTTAAAAACTTTTGGTTATAAGTTAAAGGCTCTAGCTTGGTCTGAAAGGCGGTGGCGTTCCAAAAAGTAAATTGATCGTCCAATTCTACATTCAATAACTTAGCCAAATTGGCTGTAGAGCTGGCAAAAACTACTTCTTTAGCAATAAGACGTTCGCGTCGTTTGTCTTTGAGATTTAAATATAAAAGTTCAACGCTTTGGCGATCCTCTTGCCAAGAGACAATATGAGCGCTAGTTTTCATAAATTGCCATAAATTTTTATAAAGCGGCTCTAAAAGTTTGGCACAGCCTTGTTCCCAAGTAAGGAAAAGTCTTTGCGGTTTGGTCAAACGAATTTTATCGCGGCAAAGTTGATACATGCCCGCCCAAGCTGAAATTTGTGAAATAGTTAAGCCACTTGCAGAACATACTATTCTATTGACAAATTGCTCGATATTTTCGCTTAAAACATGATTTTGTTGTAAATATTCTTTGAGAGTGAGGCGATCGAGCGCTTGAGCTTCTGCCGAAACTAAACTTGCCGGGGCGGTAAAATACAACTTACCGTCACGGCCACGCTTATGCTCCATGTATTCTAAAAAATTGTCAAAATTTTCGGCTAATAGACGCTGAGCTTTACTATCTTGTTGTAATAAATCAGTATTGTCATAATTACCAAAAATCCAACGGCCAATATTCAGCAAACGCTCCTGAGGGTAAAAAGCCAGGGCTTCGCTTGCGTATTGGGCTCTACCGGCAACATCAAATTTTTCGATGACTTTTTGAGCTTGCAAAAAAGCGAGCAACTTTTCATCTTGATCGTCTGGTAGAGACAAACGAGCGGCTGCCCAGGGAATATTTTGCGAAAGACAACTTGAGTAACTGCGTCCTTGAGCTGGATCAAAACTTTTGGCGCTTCCGCCTGGCATATTACAACTGTCCAGCAAGACAATTTTATCAATACCCAGATCCAAAAGGCGATTGGCACAAACTAATCCTGCTGGGCCTGCGCCAATTATAGCTACATCTGCATAAGTAACTTTGTCACTTAAAGGCCAATTGAAAAAGCTATTTTTGGAATGAGCTTGAGTAAAATAAAAGGCATTTTCTTGGCGCAAATACCAAGTATCTGGACCACAACTAAATTTTGCCCAACCGTTGTATAGTTCTTCGACACAATTTTGATTATTTACGCGAGGGCTAAGAGGAGGATTGGCGAGTTTGCAACCGCTTCCGGAAAAGGCAAACAATCCCAAACAGCCCATTAGCGAAGTTTTCAAGAAGGCTCGTCTCGAAATCATTGTTCCATAGTCTGCCAATCTTTATCGTAGTAGTGGACTAAAATTTGATTATGCAACTGATTTATTTCTGTAGGTACGTAGGCCATATCTTTAGGCAAAGCAAACATCGCTTTGGTAAATTCAGGCGTTAAAAAGCGAAATCCCAAACAATTGGGAATATCAACTTCATTATGAGTAAAAAGGCAAAACCCCCACTCACCGAAGGAAGGAACGTTGACATGATAAGGTTTTACAGCGACGCCAGTACTAGCTAAAGTGTTGATAATACACCAATAAGATTGGCGGGCAAAGTAAGGAGAAGTACACTGAATAGAACCGGCTCCGTCCGGTTTTAAATGAGCGGTTAATTTACGAAAAAAATTGCGCGTATAAAGTTTGCCTACGGAGAAATTGCTGGGATCGGGAAAATCTACCAAAATAACATCGTAAAGATCGTGGCAGCTATCTATCCAAATAAAAGCATCTTGATTAAAAATAGTTAGTTTGGGAGAATTGAGCGAATTATTATTGAGTGAAGTCAGCAAAGGGTGCTGACTGAAAAGATTAGTCATTTCTGGATCTAGATCGACTAGGTCTATATGTTTAACTCTAGGATCGCGTAATAATTCACGGGCTGCCATACCGTCGCCGCCTCCTAAAATCAGCACTTTATCTGCAGATTTGGCCGCTTTTAAAGGCGGAAGAGTGAGAGATTCGTGGTAGCGACTCTCGTCTTGAGAAGAAAATTGCAAATTGTTGTTTAGATAAAGACGTACATCACTGTTGCGACGGGTGACAATAAGGCGCTGATACTGACTTTGGCGGGAAATAATAATGCTATCTGTATAAAGCGATTCCTCGGCTAATCTGGTTATGCGATTGGCAGCTACAAATGTGGCAATCAGAAGAAAAGCAGCTAAAGCAGCTTCACAAGTGAGGCGGCGGCGTTCGTTTTGATGTATAGGAAAAAGATATAAAAACCCAAGAGCCACTAAAACATTAACGAAGCCGAAAAAAGCAGAAGTGCGGATTAAGCCTAAATAAGGAACAAAAAAGAGCGGGAAAAGCAAAGAAGCTATCAGTGAACCTATATAATCCAGAGAGAGCACTTGACTGAGTAATTCTTTGAATTCCAGCTTATCTTTAAGTATACGCAACAGCATAGGAACTTCTAAACCGCTCAGCAAACCGATTATGCTGACCACGGCATAAAGAATAAAACGGAAACTGCTGGCATTGGTGTAACCAAAAGTAAGAAAAAGCAAAGCGCCGGACAGGCCTCCGCAAGTTCCTATAGTGAGTTGTAAACGCACAAATTTTGTGTTCAGATCTTTTTCTATAAACTTACTTAGCCAAGAGCCTAAGCCCAAAGCAAACATATAAGTGCCAATTACTGTAGAGAACTGTAATACAGAATCTCCCAAAAGATAGCTGGCCAAAGTGCCGGCCAAAAGTTCATAGATCAGGCTACAAGTAGCAACTACAAAGACCGATATAAGAATTAGTGCGTGCATAATATTGTTG
Organism: uncultured bacterium; assembly: GCA_934636825.1. Classification (GTDB taxonomy): domain Bacteria; phylum Vulcanimicrobiota; class Xenobia; order Xenobiales; family Xenobiaceae; genus Bruticola. The sequence goes on from CAKUBG010000017.1 coordinate 48,495, forward strand.
TGAGAATGTGAGAAAATTTGCCGAAGTGATTAGCTGTGGGACGTGCTATTTTCCGGTAAAGACGGTATAGAAAAAGCCTCTGTGGGCACTGCGATTGTTACGGACTGTTCGTCCTGGAGTTTTGGAGCCATCTGTCTGTTCGGTTGTATCGATAGGCAAACAGCCGAAAAATTGGCAAATGACAAAAAGTAATCCTAAAGACCAGCAAATGATAGCATACCAATTTTTGAACATAACTATTTTCCTCCTTTCCCATAAGCGAACTTCGCTGAACTGCTTGATTTAAGTTAAAATATAAGCTTAATCGTCATCATCGCCGCAATGATCGCTATTTGACCAGCGCTCAGTATTTTCGCTGAAGTATCTGAATCCGTACCAAGCTGGGACTAATAGTAAAATAATCTCCAAAATCATCCAAAACTTAAAAAATGGCACATTGCGTTTGACAGTTACGTTGTAAGAAAGAAATGCCGTACCTTTAGAATAACTATGATCGAAATCGTTAAAGACTGTATCTTTAGTTAAAAGCTGACCTACTTCATCACTGCCAAAACCGACACGGGGAGTGATACGCAAACGATACTTACCGCCGGGCACACTGGGAACAGAAACTGAAACAGGGTTGTTGCCTCCTTGTTCGATACCATCTTTCCAATAGTCTCCTATTGCTTCAAAAGCTCGCGCTTCATTAGTTGCAACATTTACTAAAGTGGTGTTGTATTCAACCCACACCGTAGGTTTGCAATAAAATTGGTAAGTAATACCTAAATTGCCAAAGCGGCCCGGAACTTCAAATTCTTCGCTGATAAAGGAAGCATCTTGGCCCACTCGCACTTCTGTATTAAATTGAGCTATTTCCGAATTTCTGCATAGAGCTAACAAAATGAAAACCAGCATCAAAGCCGAAGCGGAGACAAAGTGTACCAGCGAATTGCGTAGCTTTCCTTTGACTCGACTGGGCTCAAGCAAGCCAATTTTGCCTCCGGTCTGATTGTAGGCCGGATTGTTGAAAGCTTCAGCTACTTGCTGAGGACTTAAGTAAACACTTTTAGACCAGAAAATCCCCTCGCCATTTGTTTCGGAACATAAACCATAGGGAGGAGCAATATAATCAGCCATCTTGGAAGTTTCGTTTTTTACAACCAGATAGGGAAATTCGCCGATAACTGCTTCGACATGGCCAACATAAGATGCGTAGTGCTTATAAGTTAGATTCTCATAGCAAATAGATCCGCTCTCGTTGTCCGGAGAAACAAAATAACGTTTCATTCCGCCCCTTATGTAAGGGACGTTGTGAATAATGTAATTTAGACCCCAACTGCCGTCGTTGTATTCCAGATAGCGATAACCTTGCAATTCATTATAAAGAAGGTACTCTTCCCAATATTCCTTAACGCCATCATCTTGGGAATATTTTCTTTGCGCACCAATAACGATCCATTTGACGCCCTTAAAGGTAGCTTCAGCTCCCAAAGGAATGCGCATAGCCTCGGCGGACATCTTAGTTTCGTATTGGAAGAGAAGTTTAACGTTGTCATTAGACAGATCAGAACAACTGCCGCAATACTCGCAAACGTAAGAGCGAGCTATTTTGCCACTTTTCAGCTCGTGTGAAGCGCCGCAGGCAGGACACTTAAAACTGCGTGCTATTTCCGAACGACGACGCACCATCTCTTCTTCGTCGCGCAAATTTTGGAATTTAAAATCGTTAAAGTCTAAATATTCGCCGATAAAGATTTCCGGATTCCCTTTGCCTGCTGCAAAATCGCTATAATCTATAGTGCCGGCTTTTCCAGAAAAACTTCTTAAGTCTATATAATAAAGATCGTAAGAACCTTGCGGATCAAAGTTCAGCTCGCCCTCAAAGGCGGTTACTTGAGCTCTTCCTTTGTTGGCGATAATGTACTCTGTGCCTTTGTGATTGAAGGTATAGCCAATTTTAGCATCGTTATAATCGGGAAATGCTTCTATGGTATCTTCGACTGTGAGACAATATTCACCGATAGATTCACTCAGCCAACCTGTGCGTCCGTCACTGAAAGCTATAAACCATTCATTCCAATAGCCGTCACTTTGCACAGCCTGGGTGCGCCCCAAGATTTCGAAGGACACCCCCTTATAAGTACCTGTAGTGCCGATTTTTAAAGGAGACGAATCGGCCTGGACGCAGGAAGCTTTGCCTATATTTTGTACGTCCATTTTTTGGCGCATAAGGACGGTCTGGCAATATTCGCAAGTGGAATACAGCGAGCTCTCTAACTTAAATACTACTGGATTACCGCAGCTTGGGCAATTGATGCTGAACATATCTCATATTTCCCATATTTCCGGGTTAATTCCTTGTTTTTGTAATTTTAGAACTCTTGCAAGGAAAAATTTGCAAATTTTAGCAAAAAGGTCTAGAGTTTTGGAAAAATTGTCGAGTTCACGGGTAACAAATATGGAATCAGAGACTTCTTCCGAAGCTACTTTAGGGAAACATATCATTGCAGAATTTTCGCAATGCAATCGGAATATACTAAAAGATCAAGACTTTATTAAGAAAGTTTTAGTTAAAGCGGCAGAAGTTGCTGGCGCTACTGTGCTCAGCTCTTCATTTTATCGTTTCGGTAATGGAGGAGTCAGCGGAGTAGTAATAATAGCTGAATCTCATTTGTCAATTCATACTTGGCCGGAATGTGGTTACGCGGCTTGTGATTTTTATACTTGCGGATCTGATACTAAACCGGAAGAAGCTTGTCGCCTCTTAGCAGAACTTTTACATTCTGGACATGGTGAATACTTAACTGTAAGGCGTGGAATTGACTGCGGAGAGAAACAATACGGGTACAAGGCATATTGAAAGAGAAATGGGACTGAGCTCGAGGGGTAGAATATATATTATTGTAGCGGATCTAGGAAAAGGAGCAAACAAAATGTTCACAGCCTTGAAGAAACATTGTCTAACTGTCATAACTACATTTTTCGGTTTGGCTGCTGTTCTATGTTTTGCGGCCGCTAGCTTCGCTTGGGATAATTTTGAATTTTCCGAAGCTTCTTTGCCAACTTACGAAAGATTGCGCAAAGTTCCCGAAAAAGAATTGCCTAAGGCTATAAAACAAGCCGTGCTGACCAGTAGCAAAAAATCTTTAGCTATAGCTTTGGAAAGTTACCCTTTAGACGTGCGTTATGCCAATATCCTGGGAAGAATTTGCGCTTCTCTCACTCCTAATTTATCCAAAATATATTCTTTACCTTATTATGTAGAGCTTAGAGCTCTCAATCAGTTACCTCCATATCAAAGAGGTAAATATACTTCAAGTACGCTCGGACAATATGCTCCTACCAATGAACGCTTAATTATAGGCTCTTTTGCAGCCAACAAATCTTATAACAGCTTCGCCTCTTATCGTATTATTTTGCTTGACAGTTTTATGCTAGATGCTTTATATCGCGTGGCCCAATATAAAGCTTATTGTGGCAGTTACGACAATGCTTACGAACAAGCTTTGGCTGTATATGCTACCAAAGTAGGTGGTGCTTCTTCCAAACGCGGCACTGTGGCCAAATTTACCGATATTTCTCACGGTTTACTCTACAGGCCAAATGCTAATGTAGCCAATCCCTATTTGCCTTTCTCTTTAAGTGAAACTTATTTTGGCAGCAAATCTGGATTGAAATGGGAGGCTATGTCTTTTCACTCTATCGATAGAGATGGTGTAAAGTGGGCTAATCCTGCCCATATTCCTTTACCTAATGGTTACGACTCTAGTTTGCATGATCGAGAAGCCATGCGCAATTTTGAAAAGTTGCTAGCTCCAGTACTTTGTCATGAAATCAGTCATTGTCTTTTGGGACATAGCCAGGTTCGATTGAGCAAAACTGTGTCTTTGAAAAAACGTCTCGACGAGCTTATGACTCCAGGAGAAGCCAATTCGGAAGTACGTCGCTTCCTTACCTCTAAATTAACTCCCGATCAGGAGCGTGAAGCTGATATTTATGCTGCCAAGTTAGGCAAATCTATCGGTTTGCGTGTACAAGATTTTGAAGAGGGATTTTGGTTCTTGGGATTGATAGAAAAAGCTCAAGGCCGTTCTGTTGGTTTCGATACTCATCCTCAATATGTGGAAAGACGTCGCTTGGTAGAGCGCGTGTATATGAATGAAATTTAGGTTTTAGCTGCCAGCAAGTTTTGAATAGGAGCTTGAATTAATAATATGGCTGCAAATTTACAGACAGGCGATGTACTAGCTCAGCGTTATACTATAGAAACTGTCCTAGGACGCGGCGGTATGGGAGCTGTTTACAAAGCTTCCGACTCCAACTCTAAGCGCTGTTGGGCCATTAAAGAGATGAATGACAGTTTTGACGATCCTGAAGAACGTCAAGAAGCTTTGGAAAGTTTCAAAACCGAGTTCGATATATTGTGCGAATTGGAACATCCCAGTTTGCCGCGTATGTACCAAAGCTTTGAAGAAAATGGACGCCAATACATTGTTATGGATTTGGTAGAAGGGCAGACCGTTGCAGAACTTATACGCCAGTCTCCTCAAGGTCGTTTGCCTTTGGGCCAAGTGTTGGATATAGCTGTTCAGCTTGCTGATGTTTTAGATTATTTGCATAGGCATAAGCCTCCGATTATTTTCCGCGATTTAAAGCCTGGCAATATTATGATTACTCCTACCGGTGCGGTTAAGTTAATCGATTTTGGTATTGCCCGTTTCTTTACAAATGGCAAAAATGCCGATACTAGAGTTTTGGGAACACCGGGCTATGCAGCTCCCGAGCAATATGGGCGCGGACAGTCAGATTCTCGCACTGATATTTACGCTTTGGGCGCTTCGTTGCACCATTGTCTTACCGGTCAGAATCCTGAAGATCATATGTTTTCTTTCCGTCCTCCCAGTGAATTGGTGCCTTCTTTGCCCAAAGAGCTCGATGAAGTTATTCTTAAATGCTGCCGTTTAAAAGCGGACGAGCGCTGGAGTAGTGTAAAAGATTTCGAACAAGCACTTTTTAAGGCTGTTCCGGTAAATCTGGTTTCTCCAGATTCAGCTTATGCTAAAGCTTTTGCCATCAATCTATTAAAGACAGGATCGATGGTGTCTGAGTCTGTTTCCTCCGAAGCTGCTACTGCCTCTGCTTCTTTATCTAAGCAAGTTCCCGCAGCGTCAACTTCTCCAATAAAAAGCTCTTCAGCTACCCAAATAATGGCAGAAATTCCAGAACCAGGGCCATTTACTTCGTCGTGTTTAGATTTTGGATCGCATTACGCTTCCGAAGGTGCTCAAAAAACACGAATTTGGCTCCAGGGAGAAGTTGATGGCCGCTTGGAAGTCAGTGAAGATTGGCTTTCTTGCAAGCCGGAATCTGTTAAAGGTGCCGATGTAGCTGTAGAAATATTTGTCGATCCAAGTAAAATAGGTCGTCCAGGGCAGCACAACGCTCAAATAAAACTTGGTAAAGCTAGCATGTTAGTCAGCTTTACACTTGCAGAGAAAAAGTTGGGGTGCTGGGATTGGGCTGCTGTTTTATGTCTAACACTTTTAGCGTGTGTACCTTACGTGGGGTTTGCTGCTCCAATTATTTTACTGATAATGTGGTCCTTTTACGAAAAAGAGCTGCGCTCGCGTATTTTTACTTTCTTTGTTGTAAGTTTAGTTTTAGCTATTTGTAGTTATGTAGGCTTTGAGTTGTTGGTGAGCTTGCTTTCATGGCTATGGCAAGAAATAAAGCCAGTGTTACCAACAGGTGGAATTTTTAGTCGATTTTTAAGTAATCTTTGACTGATGTCAATTGGGTGGTAAGTAGACTTGAAGTACTTATAAATGGGCGCAGAATGTTTTTCTTTATCGGCGTTGAAGTGAGGCGCACAGGCGTGTGTATAAACGGCAAAGAGGTCGTAAACAGTCTGAGGCGGAGGAGAGAGGCTCAAAGATGATTTGTCCAACTTGTGGCTACGAAAATAAAAAAGAAGATATTTATTGTGATGAATGTGGAGCTCAGCTGAAGTTAGAACAAGTTAATAAAGATAAAAAGGTAACCGAGAATAGCCCTTTAGAAGTAGGACAAATTGTTTGGCAGCATTACGAAGTGGTTTCCGTATTGCAAAGTGATGCTGATTGCATTTTTTATGAATTAAAAGATCTTGAAGCGGCTGATAAAGGTGCGCAAACAAATGAACAGCCAAAGAGCAAAGAACAAGAAGCTGACGGCCAATTAACTGATGAAGTAACCGAAGCAAAATCCGAGCCGGACACTTTAGTTTGCGAAGAAACTGACGGCAATCTTTTGCTTTGCGAGTTTCCTTCCAACTGCACAAAAGCTGCTGAAGTATTCGCCGAGCTTTCTCCTGTCGAACATGATTGTATGTGGCCTCTTTGGGAATTGAAAAAATCGGAAAATGACAGCGATAAAAATTATTTGCTAGGGCCCAAGCCCGGTATCCCTTTGCGCCAATATTTGCAAGACCATTCCTTGAGCTTTACTGAAATAAACCAAATAGGTTGCGATATTCTCAGCGCTTTAAAAATTTTTCACAATATGTGCAAGCTTTTTAATGGCGTTTCTTTAGATTCTGTTTGGATTACGCCGCAAAAAAGAGCTGTGCTTACCCGTTACGATCGTGTAGTAGCTAAGTTCCAGGCCAACGATGTTTGTACCGTTATAGATGGTTTTTCTGCTCCTGAAGCTTACGGTTTGGAGGGAGGCGAGCTTAGCAGGCGTTCCGATATATTTAGCGTCGGCGCTTTGCTTTTCTATTTACTTACCGGTAAAACTATCAGTGTCAGCGATATGTCGGCCAATGTTTTTCCGGCCGCTTTGCGCCTTAAAGCCAAAGCTCTAACCAGGGTGGTTATGCGTGCTATTAAGCGCAACCCTCAAGAACGTTGGCTTTCTGCTTCAGAAATGGCTGAAGCTTTGCTCTCTTGCGCTTCTATGCCTGGCGTAGGTTCTGATGAGGTTGCCGAGCCACAAGAAAAACCTGGCTATAAAGTGACCAGATCTGTATTTGGCGGATATACTGTAGCTAAAAAGACCAACGTCGGAGCAGTACGCAAAATCAATCAAGATGCCTATTTGGAACTGACGCTCTCAGCTTGTGAGCGCGATATCCCTACCACAGTGCAATTTGTTGGGGTTATTGATGGTATGGGCGGTGAAGCAGAAGGAGATAAGGCAGCTTCTCTGGCTGTAAGATCTATTGCCTTCGAGTTAGTGCGCCTCTTTATGCCTCTTAAAAATGATGAAGCCACAACGCTACTTCTTCCGGAAAATCCCTTGGAACGCAACGCTTTTATTTTAGAGCATGCTATAAGAAAAGCCAACGAGACTATCTTTAATTATGCTTGTAAATCTCCACGTCGGCGCGGTATGGGATGTACAATTTCCTGCGTACTTCTTGATGGAGAAAATGTCACTTTTGGTCATGTAGGTGACACTCGCGGTTATCGTATGTCCAAGGAGTTGGATCAAGTTACTACCGACCATTCTGTAGTAGGTCAGTTGGTACAAATGGGCACTCTCACTAGAGAAGAGGCGCGTCGCTCTCCCAAACGCTCCATTATTTATCGAGCTTTGGGAACTCAGCCTGATGTTGAAGTAGAAATTTATCGTCGCACTTTGGTGCCTGGCGAATATATTATGCTCAGCTCCGATGGAGTGTGGGAATATTACAGTGATGAAGAGTTATTCTCTTATTTCCAAAAGAATTTGGCACCAGCACAAATTTGCGAGTTATTAGTTAATACTTGCTTAGAGCGCGGAGCCGACGATAATACCACCGTAGTAGTTATTAGAAAAAATTAGATAAAAATTACCACTATCAAGAGTATTTGCACTAAATGCAATTGAGGAGGAAGTGTGGCTGAAGTAAATCTTTATACCGGCTTGAGCTATCAGGCGGTTATGACTACCAGCGAAAACAAACTGACTTATCTTTTAGCCGAAGTGTGCCCCGGCGAAGAGATTGGCGCTGGTCCTATGGGCTTGAATTTGGCGATAGTTCTCGATAAAAGCGGCTCAATGTACGCTGAAGGTAAGCTCAATTATGTTATTCAAGCTGTAAATCAAGCCATAGACATGCTTCGTGCCAACGATTTATGCTCTATTATAGCTTTTGCGGAAAGAGCAAGAGTGCTTATTCCTTCCAGTCAGCTGTATGATAAAAGTACGGCTAAGTTGATGGTCAACAAGATCGACCATGTCGACGTAGGTGCGGGCACCGATATGCTCAAAGCTATCGATGCAGCTTTATATGAGGTGCGGCGCAATTTTTCTCGCGATAGGCTAAATCATATTATTCTGCTTACCGATGGCCAAACTTTAAACGAAAAACAATGCTTGGATCGTTGTATCATGGCCGCTGAAGAGGGAATCTCTATTTCTACTATCGGCGTAGGTGATGATTTCAACGAAAAGTTCCTTTTACAAATCGCCGGTATGTGCCGAGGTACGTCCTATTACATCGATCGTCCTGGCAATATCCAAGATATTTTCGCTCATGAGTTGGCTGGCGTTCAAAATGTGGTCGTTAAAAATTGTCGACTCAATTTGAAATTATCCAAAGATGTCACTGTGCGCCGAGCTTATAAAGTTAAGCCGCTTATTAACGATCTTGGTACTCCTCAAGTTACAGACAGGATATGCTCTATTGAATTGGCCGATTTGCAAAGGAATGAAAAACAATCTGTCCTTTATGAGCTTATTTTGCCTTCCCGTTATGCTGGTGTTTATCGCATTGCTTCGGCAAGTGTAAGCTATGAAATTCCCGGTCAGGGAGTTTACAATAATGTCAATCCTCAAGATGTGACTATTGCCTATACTGACGATCCTTCTCAAGCTTCGGCTGTAACTCCCAAAATTATGCAAATTGTGGATAGTGTCAGTATTTTCCGCCAGCAAACTAGAGCTTTGCAATTGGCCCAAGAGGGAGATCGCGGAAAAGCTACGCAATTGTTGCGCTCTGCGGCTACTCAACTTTTGCAACAAGGCCAAAAAGAGTTGGCCGATCAAGCTCTTTCCGAGGCCAATCGTTTGGAACGCGGCTCTGCAGCTAGTGCTGCAGGCACCAAGAAGCTTGAGTATGGTACTAGAAAGCTTACTCAGCTTCTTTCCGAAGTTCCCGATTTTGACACTCCAACCGGAGTTGTAGATTTAAGTAAAAAATAAAAATTATTTTGCCCTGTCAGGGAAGCCAAGGGGAAACAGCCTTTTGGAGCTGCTGCCCCACAGAGTTAATTAAGGAGATAAATTATGAAGTGCAACGTTTGTGGCTCTGATAATGTAGAAGGTTCGATTTTTTGTGAGGATTGCGGTTCCAAATTGGCAGCTCCCGCTCCGGTGATTGCTGCTGCTCCCGCTGCTGCGCCCGCTCCTTTCACTCCGGCTCCTGCTGCCGCCCCGACTCCAGCCGCTGCTCCGGCCTCGGCTCCTTTTACTGCTGCTGTTGCGGCTGCTCCCGTAGTTGAAACTCCTGCCGCCCCAGCTCCTCCTGCTGCCGCTCCTACTGTTTCAGGTAAAATTTGTCCCGCTTGTGGAGCCAATAACGAAGTCGGGAGCAAATTCTGTGAAGATTGTGGAGCTACTTTAGGAGAAAATACCGCTCCTGTAGCTACACCTGTTGTCACTGATGAGCCGACTGTTGGTAAGACTGTACCTGCTGCATCTGCACCCAGACTCATTATGCCTAACGGTGTAGAAATTCCCATTACCGCTGAGCACACTTTATTGGGACGTCAGTCGCCGGCCGACAATATTTTCCCCGAAATTGATCTTACCGAGCTTGATCCCGAGTCTTATGTTTCTCGCCGTCATGGTCAAATTACCCGTCAAGGCTCCAAGTATCTGTACGAAGATGTAGGTTCTTCCAATGGATCTTTTATAAACGGTACTCGTTTACAGTCTGGCATTCAGACGGAATTGCATGATTGCGATATGATACGTTTAGGTCGCACAGAAATGACCTTCCGCGCATAGTTTTATTTGTACAAGAAAAGAAGCCGCCTTTTCTGAAAACTCAGTCAGTTAAGACGGTTTCTTTTCTCTCTTTTTTGATAGCGGCTAGGCTGTTAAAAAATATTAAGGCACGCTATAAAAGAGTGAATTCGGTTTCGGAGAGGTTTTAAATCTGTGGCTGAACAGTCTGACATTTTAGCAAAACTTAAAGACGGTTTTGGTTTGGCTAGTAAATTGGCCGGTAAAGGCGTCAATGAAGTATCCGGCATGTTTAAACATGATGACGGTTCTCGTTCTCCCCGAAGCGGAGTTTTTTGGAATCGTGGTAATTGGAGCACTACATCTGGTCTAGATCCACAAATAGATTTCTTTGAACCGCAAGTCGGAGTAGGTTTTGCTTCAAGTATGATGCAACGCCTTACTTTATCCAGAGCAGAGCGTTTATTTGGTGAAGCTTGTAATTGTCTAACTTGTGTAGAGACTGAGACAGCCATTAATCGTTTGCGAGAAGCTGTCCAATTAGATACTCAGTTTACCGACGCTTATTTTTTGTTGGGATGTATTTTGTTGGAGTTTGGTAATGCTGCCGAAGCTGGTTCTTTTTTTCAAAAAGCACTTTTGTGTCAGCAAGGTTTAGGCAACAAACTAAAAAAATATTTGCCTTCATTTAAAGCTATTTTGCCTCTGACTCCATGGAGCTCTGTAGCTTTGCTGCCTGATTTGTTAGGAGTGAATATTCTTTTAGCTTTAGCTTGGCGTCGCTCCGGCAACTTGTCTATGGCTGTTTCCGTTTTGGAACAGATTCTTAGCATTATGCCCACTTCGGCTCTGGCTAAGTTTTTTATGGGTATTTTGCGCCTAGAGGCTGGTCAATATACAGAAGTTATCAACTTATTTACCGATTGCAAAGTTGAATCTACTATCGAAGCGGCTTGTTTATTGTTATCCGGCAAGGCTCATCAAAAGATGGGTAGCTTTACTATACTTGCCGATCTTTATGATCAAGCTTTAGCCAGAGCCGATATCGACGTAGTCGTGCGCTACGATTTGCTTTTGTCACAAAGTGAAAGCCGCACTTTCTCGCCAAATAGTCGTGCTCAAGTTGAAGCTCAGATAATTAAAGAGTGTCCTCAGTATGTCAATTTCTTTAAACGTTTAGGCATAAAAACCGAAGTTTGCAACGATATAAATAATATAGCTTCCGCTTCTCAGGCAAATTTTAATAACTCTCAGATTTCTAACAACGGATTTTCGGCAGTTAGCTTCGAGGAGTTATCCGGTACCGAAAAAAAATCACCTATTCAAGCGGACAATCGTTCAAATTCTGGCAATACCGTTCCGGATTCGCCTACAACTTTTGTACCTCCAATTCAAGCTGTACCTACAGCAGAAGAAGGGCCACGCACTGTGCATATGGCGCTTCCTGAAGCGCAATCTGTTCCTTCGGTGTCTATCAGGCCTGTGACAGTTTCCGAAGCTGACTACCTTAATTTGCAACTTAGCTCAGAAGCTTTGGGTAAGCTTTATCCTTTACAAAGTAGTGTTACGGTGATTGGCCGTGAGAGTGGGGATATCATGATTAGCTCCGATTCTTCTATATCTTATACCCATGCTCGCATAGTAAAATCACCTCTCAATAGTCATTGTTTTTTTGAAGATTTAGGCTCTACCAATGGAAGTTGGCTTAATGGTAATCGTTTAGCTAGCAACCAAAAATATGAATTAAAGCGTGGCGATTTCCTGAAGCTAGGGCAGACAGATTTAAAAGTTGTCTAGTGTTAAAATATATGTAAGTCTTGCTTTTGTTCTTTTAACGTGATAAAATAGCGGGGCCTTAATAGAAGGCATTAATTTTTTCTAGGCCAAGTTTACCCGGCGGGCCAAGTGCGGCCGTGGATTCGGCCCCAAGCCATATATCCGGAGGCAATCAATGTATTTAATGGATCTTACCCGTTTCGCCCACAAAAAAGGTGCCGGTTCTTCTAAGAACGGTCGTGATTCTCAGCCTAAGATGCTCGGAATCAAACTTTATGGCGGTCAGAGCGCTATTGCTGGCAACATCATTCTCCGCCAGCGCGGTACCCGTTTCTATCCTGGGAAAAACGTTATGATGGGTCGCGACTTCACCTTATTCGCCACCGCTCCCGGTGTTGTAAAGTTCACCAAGCACAACGCCAAGACCGTGGTAGAGGTAGAAGGCTAGTTTTTGCGTATGTTCCTCGGTTATTAGGCGAGGAATTTGGCGTGTATCGCTTTTTGTTCTATTTTTCGAAGGTACTCCAGTTTATTCGTAGGAATGGCTGGAGTATTTTTTTTGAGGTTAAAAATCTTTGAAGCTTCGTGATATTTTGGGCACTATAGGCGCTTGGAGCAGTTTCGCCGCTTCTCTTTTAGCTTTCGATCCTGTTTTGCGTGTAGCGCGTATCTTTGGAATTGAGCCTATGGATAAAGTGCTAGTTAACTTGGCACACGTATTAAAATACAGTATCAAGGCTGGTTTGTGTCAAATTAGAGTAGAGGGCCAAGAAAATGTTCTCTCTGGCGGCGGAGCCATTATTGTGGGCAATCACCAATCCTTAGTAGAGAGCTTTTTGCCTTTCTACGAGTTGCGCACTATGAAGCCCAAATATATTTCCAAAGATATTTTGGGCCACTGTTGTATACCTTCAGTTAGTTTCGTACTTAGAAACGGTGGCCATTGCTTAATCAATCGCCAAGACAGAGAACAAGCCTTACAAGCTATTGAAAAACTCGGCTTAGAGGTAAAAGAGGGAAAATATTCGGCTATAATCTTTCCTGAAGGCACTCGCAGTTTACAAGGAGGTTTACAACATTTCAAAACTGGCGGTTTAAAAACGCTGCTTAAATGTGCTCCTAAAGCTCCAATTTTTATAATGATTATTCATAATGGAACTAAAATTTATCCCAAGGGGCTACCTAGAGTTACAGCTGGTTCTGTAGTTACTTTGCGCTTTTTGCCTGCTTTAAATAGAACTGATTTTGCTGACGAAGATGAATTAATCGAACATATTCATACATTAATGGCGAGTAATTATGCCGAACTGGAGGAAGAAGATCACCGTAGACTATCTTCTGCTAGTAAGTAAAACAAGACTAGCGTATTTTTATTTGACAGCGTTTGTTTGGCTCGTAGTTTTTCAGCTTAGAGACGCTAATAGTGTTCCGTTCGCTAGTTAGCCATGTCATGTTGGCTTGTAGTTTTTCTGCCTAGAGACGCTAATAGTGTTCCGCCCACCAGTTAGCTATTTAATGTTAGCTTCATTTTTTACCATATCTACGCTCCGGCTGACTGGCCTAACGGCCAGAGGCCTGCGCTACCGATATGGTGAAAAATTCCGCTATAAGTTATGGCTGCGGGCTCGTGTTCATGTTGGCTAGCTCCGCCAGCGGCTCTTTCAGGCTCGA
>CAKUBG010000018.1 GCA_934636825.1 uncultured bacterium
ACTTAAATATCAAACTTCTTAAATAGGAGCGTTAGCTCCTTAGAAGCCCACCACCTTTAGGTGGTGGGTAGTTCACAACCTCTATCTATATGCGAAGTCGTAGCTTGCTTTTAGCTTTAATTTTGCATTTGAGTTACAGTCTCAAATATATGCAAAATCTTTTGAGCTGCTTTTAAGAAGGTCTCTTGTTCAGACCAAAGCTTGGCATGATCGCTGAGAATTTGCCTATAATTGGGGTTAATTAAAATGTTATAAATTTCGTGCCATAGTTTTTGAGCGGTATAGCCTTGACGAGGAACTACAACTCCAGTATGGGCTCGAATAGTTTGCAGTGAACCGGGAGTTTCTATAGCCACTACAGGTGTGCCCTGTTGCATAGCTTCCATAGTGGTCAGGCCGTAGCTTTCGTGTTTGCTAGTGGTAACAAAAACTGTAGCTCTAGACAAAATGGCTGCTTTTTTTAAGCCACCGATGTGTCCGGGGAAGATTATGCGCACGCGTTTTAAATTTTGACTCAGGTCTTTTAGCTTGCGCATAAATTTAGGCCCTTGCATAAAAGAGGCCGTTCCGCAAATAAAGACTGTCAAATTTGAAGGCATACGGCCTATTTGTTCTCCCCAGCTAAGAGCTTCCAAAAGTTTGTTTTGAGCTTTTTCCGGAGATATTCTGGATAACATTACAATAACCGGATCGTCAGGACTAAGGTTATATTCACTGTTTATTTGAGGAATAGCATCTTCAATTTCAGAATGGCTAAATTGAGGTATGGGAGCTCCCCAGGGAATCACTTCTATTTTTGAGCTCAGATTATCATTATCACCGTAAGTATCTAACAAAATTTGTTTCATACCTTGAGAAGGCACGATCAGCTTAGGACAGTAGCGTATGGCATCGGCCTGTTTATCGAAGACTAAACGCAAAATATCGGGAACTATAGGTAAAAAATTAAATTTTCCCCACAAATTGACGCACTTTTGAGGGGTAATATATTCCTTAAGATACATGCGACAGAAGAAATCGACAACATCAACATGAAAAATAGGAATACAGGGGATATTGTGTTTGCTTAATTGCTTAAAATTGGGCCCTTCGGAAATATCGTGAGTGATGGCAATGTCAGGTTTAAGTTCCAAGAGCTTTTTAGTGCTGGCTTTTTCAAATTGGCGACAGAATTTAGCGTAGCGAAATTCGCTTAGGTTGCAGGGAGTTTCGCCTTCTTTTAAGAGGGGAATTTGGATGAGGGTAATTTTAGAAGCGCTTTCTTCTTGTTCGGTGTCAGCAGAATTTGGCTCTGAAGTTGATCCTTCTAAGGGAGCAGAATCGGCGCTGTTTTGTGCTTTGTAGTAGCCCGGTACAATTAGAGTAATTTCCAAACCGTCTACATTTTTCCACGCTTGCAATAAGCGTTCGCAAATCGCTGCGCCGCCTCCTAAAGGAACTTTGTTGGAGTCACTGCCGCCGTGAGCGGCTAACATTGCTATTTTCAAATTCTTGTCTGCCATGAGAAAGCACTTTCCATTATTTTCGGCTTCTAGCCAAATATATGCAGTTGTTCTGTATTATCAAGGATTTTTCCTTATATAAAGGGAATTGCCGCTGGTCTTAATTTTGTCATAAGCGGCAACGAAATTTATTTCTGCTCTGTTTAATTGGAGGAATCATGGCTTTAGATGGCGTCTATAAACTTCATGTAGTTAGTGGCGCTGATGCTGGAGAAACTGTAGCTCTATCGGGCTCTTCTATTAGGTTAGTAGGTGGATTATCTACTAATCTTGATAATAACGAAGGTTACCTAAGTATAAGAGATCGTTCTATAGGCGGTTTGCAAGCCGTTCTCACTTGGGATAAAGATAAAAATGTTTATCGTCTCTCGAATCGCTCGGCCATTTCTCCTATTGTTGTTAACGGAAAAGCTTGTGCCCATGCTTTTTTAGTTGACGGCACTATTATTTCTGTAGGCAATTCTGTACTTCAGGTGGAAGCTCCTGAAGCTTATAAAACACAGACTAATGCCAATATTTGTGAAATAGCCTCCAATTCTAAAGAAGAAGCTGTTTATTTGGGCGCTCCTCCAACTGAGCAAGTCGCCAAGAGTTTTACGCCGGCTTGGTTGAGGCGTGGTGAAGATGCTCCGGAGCCGCCTGCTTTGAGCATGGAGCATGTCACTTCAGACAATTATTTAGGTCATCATGGCGCATTATCAGGAGGCTTGGCCGGAGCTCTCAGCGCCGATGAAAGAGCTCATATGTATGCTCCAGCTTCCCGAGCTGGTCGTCCTCCCGGGCCGCAGCCTCGTTCTGCTGTCGATCCCGATATTGATAGCGCTCAAAAGTTGGGCATAGATCTGGCTATTTATAAGCAAGCCAAGGCCGAAGGGTTCGATCCTGTACTTTATGCCCAAGCTTATAATGAAGGAATAGATCCTTATATATATGTGCAAGCATGCCAAGATGGGCAAGATCCGCACCTTTATGCTCAAGCTTACAGTGTGGGTTTAGATCCGCAAACTTATATTGACACTTTAAATCAAGGTTACAATCCTTTTGCTGCGGCTCAAGCTCCCGTTGCCGAGTCGGCGCCAGCTATTGGAGAAAATAGCGATGAAACTCACTTTGATAGTCATGAGAAAGATGTCGAGCATAGCAATTTAGAGTCTGAAAGCGAAGGCTTTGGCCATTTATTCGCTCCGCCGCCAAGTCTCAATTTGGAAAAACCGGTAGCTTTTAAAGAACCTGAGCCGGTTCCTATTTTCGAAGCTCAAACTATTGTTAGTAGCGGCAGTGAACCTTTGGAGTTGGCTGAACAAGAGGAAGAAACTTCGGAAGTTGGCGCTGAAGAGCCAAAATATGAGGTCGTTTCGGCTCCTGAAGAGCACAAAGACGGTGAGCGTCCTAAAGGCAGATTGGTAGTTGTCTATGGTGCAGATCGCGGTCTTACTTTAGATGTATATGGTAATGTTACAATTGGAAGAGCTAACAATAATGATTTGATTTTGAGTGATTTGTCAGTCTCGCGTCAGCATTGTTCTGTACAATTTTTGGAAGACGGAGTTTATTTGGTCAATCATAGCACTTCTTCAACTACTAAAGTAGGCCGTATGCCTATAAAAAGAAGAGCGCGTCTAACTAAAGAAAATTCTATCACTTTAGCTAATAAAGTACGTATCCATTGGGAAAGTTACGAATAGTGCTGCAAATCCCCTGGCCTTTGCCATGGGTATGACACTAGAAGTGATTGGCTATACGTTTGTCTTTTTTATGTAAAAACTCAAAACGCCGCCCGACTTTACTTCATGTAGTCGGGCGGCGTTTTTTGTTATTTTTTAGTTAAAATATACAGAGACTAGCGAGTTGTTTGCTTAACATACAGACGACCGTCAGAATTGAAAGCCCAAACGTCTTCTTTGGTATGCTCAAGTAAGCCCCAACCGGAAAGACGTCCGGCCACAGCAGCGAAGGCACCGGGAACTGTGCATATAAGCGCCAAATAAGTTGATACCATAGCTTTTTCGGAAGGGTCGTTAGTTAAGTAGTCAAACAGCGGAGCAAAAGAGCTGCCCAAAATCATAGGTAAGACTACGCCTCCCAGGCCGCCACAAAAACCGCCTATGCAAAAAGCGTAGAGCAAAGAGCTTTCGGCAATTGAAGTAAAGATCAGCCAAGCCATAATAACGCCGGCCGCTGCATACATGAGAGTATAGCTTAAACCAGCAGAAGCTAATACAATTTTACCTATTACCAAATAGCAAGATAAAACCAAAAGCAAAGCGATCGTTCCCATAGTGGAGGGCTTTTCGCGGCGAGGCATACCCAAACGAAGTAAATAAGTGGATAAGAGGCCTATAACTATAGATAATAGAGAAGCCATAATGGAAGTCTCTTTGGCGACAAAATCTACGCCCTGGCCCATGGTTATGCTGATAAGTACGCCCACTATTAGGCCTAGTAGCAGTCTGACGCTGCTGGGAATTTCATTTTCTTTAGTCATTATCATTCCTCAAATTGATTGCGGTATCTAAGATTGTTCTAATTCTATACTAGGGGCGCTGAACCCGCAAGAGCAAGCGCCTTCGTGAGTAATTTTTCCTCTGAATTTATTGTAAAGCACAGGATAATTGGCTGCTAAAGGGTTGCATATATAAAAATGGTCATTTTCCGGCACAACTCTGTAGTAAATGGGCAAGTGAAAATGGCCTTGCGGACAGCTAAAGATAGCTACAGCATTTTCAGGTTGTAGCCATAGCCAAGTAAGACGTTCCGGCACCAATCCAAATTGTGCGCATATTTGTTGATGTTGAGTAAATATTTTTTGTATTTGCGGATTTATTTCCGAAATAACCACAAAAATACGGCTGCGCTTATCCAAATTAAGTGCGCCCTTTTCGGAAAATATTGACAGCAAGTCGGTCAAATCGGAGCTGTTAATTAGCAAACGAACCGTCTCTGCCGACGCCGAGCGCATTTGCAAATTCTGCCACACTTTGAGGAAAGTTTCTCGACGTTGCTGGGGAGTATCCGGAGAAGGAAGAGAAAAATTTAGGTTACTTTTGGTTTTGCTCAAGAGACTAATAGTTCGTCCTACTTGAGAAATAATAAAAGAACTGTTATCTGATTTCTGATTGGGCAGCAAATTAAAGATATGCACTTTTTGCTTAGTCAATAAGCGCAATTGGGCTCCTTGATGGAGCAAAGTTTTTTGCATCCAAGCTAGGGAGCGCCCATCGTAGTGGCGTGGTTGCTTGGAGGCAGGATCTTGGGAAGATTTTAGCTCCGGCCAACAATTTTGCCCAGTGTATAGTGAAGGTGAAGCATTGTCTACTTTAACGTCTTTCCAGAGTAACAATTGCGGTTGTAACTTTTTTAGTTGTACCGAAGGCAAAGGAATCTGGGGCAATAAATTTGCTTCGGTATAAAGAGTTGCGTTATGGAGCAAATGGTGACACCAATTTTCGATTAGAGCGGCCGCAAAGCATCTATCTTGTCTGGGAGTGGGAGCGGCAAAAGCGTCGCGCTGTGCAGCCAATCTTGCCATCGAGCCTTTGTGTTTTTGGCTAATACGCTCCAAGTGGCGGCGTATTTTTTTATCAGGATAGGCCGAGGGGTGATGTATCGGGCCGCGTCGACGAATAAAATGGCATTTAGGCATTTACTAGTTCCTCCCACAGTCGGGCAGTGTATAATTTGAAAAACTCCAAAAGATAAGGTTTGCAATCCTCAGTTAGCTTTAAGCCTTTAAAATTTAACGGTACAAAGCTGCGTGAAGCAAACATATAATCTAAGCGCTGTCCTTCAGCTAAGCGAGCGGCGGGGAACCAAGCACATGGCAAAAAATAAGCTTTCCATAGTTGGGCTTGGATTATGGGATCGTAAGCTGAAGCCAATACTTCCAGATATTTGGTACCCATCTTCTCACAAGCTGCAGCTACTGATTCCAAGAGGCAAACCATATCATATTTGCCAGTCTCCAGGCCTACCATAGTGGCGTGACCGTCTACCGGTTGGAAGTTTAAAAAAGCTCGCACGGTTTTTTCTTTGTTTATTAACATGGTATTTGGTTCCAACAAAGGGCAAAAACCGAAGCGCAGCGAGTTCGCCTGACGCAATTTTTCACGCTCGGCTTCAATACCATTGGGAAAGTCTTCCGGTTGAGCAAGTTCCAATTTTAGTAGAGGATCTGTATAAGGAGGCAAATCTACAGAGCGCATAATGGCCGGCCCCAAGTTTAGCTGACGATCTACCAACCTATACATAGTTTGCACTTGATTGTAAATACGGGGAAGGGGACGTCTGTCTTTAAAAGCGTTGGGCCCAAGGCAAATTTTAAAGCTGTGCGTTTCATAATCACGAACTCGACGTACATTTGGGAAAATGCCCGTATCTATATAGCCCAACTCTTTCAAGTGTTTATGAAAATTGGGAGAAACGAAAGTGCGCACCATAGCATAAATCATGGTGCACGGGCCGCCTTCGCAAAGCAAACTCTCGTGCGCTTTGCGCATCATAGAGTAGATAAGTTTGCAACCGCGAAAATCGGCAGCAATAACACCACTAAAGGCTTTACCTAAATGGTGGTAAGGATCGACAGAAAAAATTACACTGCCGACAATTCGCTCTCCGCTTTGACTGACTATCCATAAATAGTTGTGGCGATCCTTGAGAGCTTGAGCCATCTTTTCAGTGTTGGCTATTTCCGGAATGGTATAAGAATTGCCATACACATCGGTATAGAGTTTCTTTATATTTTCTTGATCTTCTGCTTGTCCTCGACGGATAAGAACTCGACGACCGTCATCTAAAGTCAGTTCCTGCGGTTCCATATGGAGTTCTGACACAATAAAAATCCTCTAATCACGTTTTTCTTAATCTGCACTGTTTCTGCGTCAACCTTTATTTTACTTGCTTTTTTTGCTTGCGATTAGATGCTGCTGAAACCGTTTTTATTTGGTATGCTTGACAAATTTTATAAATCTGCTTAATTTGGAGTTGTATAATATGGCGCTATTTTACCACGAGTGCTGTAAAGC
This sequence comes from uncultured bacterium, assembly GCA_934636825.1. Classification (GTDB taxonomy): domain Bacteria; phylum Vulcanimicrobiota; class Xenobia; order Xenobiales; family Xenobiaceae; genus Bruticola. Next base: position 6,524 of record CAKUBG010000018.1, read on the forward strand.
CCCCGGCTTTTGCTGTGGGGATTGTGTCAGTGGGTGGCGCTTTTCATATAGGGGGGAAAATGAATAGACGTTTTCTTGTTTTTGTTTCCGTTTCGTTTTTGGTTCTTTTACTTATTGTCGGATTTTTGATCCTAAATGGGCAGAGATTGCGAGCGCAGCCTCAACATGTACGCGGATCGGCCAATGTCGCTGTGAGTGGCTATGGTAATTCTTGCGGAAATTTTATCCTTTGGTCTAATGGGCGCATCACTTCTTCCGAAGGCAAAGTTGTCAACGAATTTGATCAATATATTCCTGATTCAAAGATTAAAATGCCGATTCGGGTCAAAGGGCAGTGTGTTGGCGCTTCTCAAGTAGCTGTCAGCGTTTTCGTCAACGGAAGTGGCAGCTATGTCGTTTTTGCCGATGGCTCAGTACGGCGCCCGCGCAACAGTAAAGCCGCAGCCGGCAATAGCGATTTCAATTTTGTAGCCGGCAATGTATTTAAAGAGCCTGCCGGCAATATGTTTGTCGATACTGTGCCTCAATTTAATAGCGGCTTTACCAGGACTTATGTCCAGAATGGACTTTATAAGAATGTACGTATCGATTTTGACAAGCCTTTTAGTAAATCGCCGGTAGTGTTCTTACATACTTTTCATAGAGCTAACCCTGCCCATGAAACTTCTGCACAAGTGCGTCTTAAGCATGTTACCAATACTCATTTCATTGTTGAATATGAGGAAAGTGCTTCTTACGGCATCCGCCAATTGGGTGATAAGTGCTTTTTTATAGCTGTAGGAGACTAAAAATAGGCAAGATTTTCTCTTAAGGCGGCTAATTATTGGCCTATGTTGTTGCAAGTAACTAAAGCTCAAGAATTATCCCAGTTCTATACTAAGCGTTGGAATGAAACTAAGCTTGGAGAAGTTGTCAAAACGCTACCCAACGGCATCTTTTCCGCTTCTTCTTTGCTTGAAGCCAAGCGAGCCGGAGCTAGATATGCTCTTTTGGGTATTCCCGAAGATATAGGCTCTAGGGCTAATGGAGGAAGAAGCGGTTGCCGCGAAGCTTGGTTTGCTTTTCTAAAAAAATTTCTCAATCAGCAAAGCAATTGCTTTTTAAGCGGAGAAAACTTGCTTATAGCCGGTTGCATACCATGTGACGATTTGTCTGCAGATGCGGAGCATATCCCGGAAAATACTGAGCCGCAAGAATATTGGCGAGCTTTGTGCTCTCGTTTAGATGAGCGCGTCTATCCTGTTATAGCGGCTTTGGTAGCTTATGGTTATATTCCCATAGTGATAGGTGGAGGCCACAACAACGCTTATCCCATTATCAAGGGAACTGCATATGGGTTGAGTTTAGCTTCTTTGCCAGAATTGAGTTTGGAAGAACATCCTCTTATTAAAGTAGCTTTCGGACAAAGTGGCAGTGCTTTAGGCGAAACTCTAGCCAATCGCCCTTTGTCTGCGGAAAAAGCTGCCTCCAATTTGGCTATGGCCTTAGAAAATCTCACTTCCGGAGTTGCCAACAACCAAGATATCTCTATTAGCGATAGTATTTGCGCCGAAGAAATAAGTTTAGCTGAAGCTGTGCGCCGTCATTTGCAACAAGCAGATCAAGCCAAAGTTAATAACGATTATTTGGGACCTTTAGATGATGGGGGACAGCACTTTTTACCTATTTCGGTAGTTAATTGCGATCCACACGGCGATTTTCGAGCTTTGGAAGGGCGTCACAGTGGCAACTCTTTCAGCTATGCCAAATTGGCTCGCTATTTAAATAACTATTGTGTAGTCAATTATCATGAAAACTTAAATTCAGCCAACATGCTCTCTTATATGAGAGCGCAAGGAGTGCGAGCTTTCTCTTATGAGTCTGTTTTTATAAGGCATGAATTTTCTTATGCAGACACTTTAGATTTTGTGACACAGCTTATGGGCAGTTCCAAAGATATGATCGGCTTAGAGCTGGACTTGCACTCGATAGCTCATATGCCAACTGACGAATTGTCCCCAAGCGGAATCTCTCTGGAAGAGGCTGCATACTATGTCCATGCGATGTCCTCTTCTTTACCTATTGTCTATGCTCATTTCCCTGAAGGAGCGCCTTCTTTAGCTGATTGTGGAGAAAAAATCGTGGGCAAAGGGCTGTCCTTATTAGTTTCAACCTTCATTAAAGGCTGTGAACATTGTGGCCGCAGTCGTTTCGCTTAACGATTTTTAGGCAACACTTGCAAATCTACAGGCGGAGGAGGCAAGATCAAGTTGGGAAACTCGTTGCTTTTCTCTTGCTTAGGCAGCCCTGTAGCCGGATCGAGCTGATCGCTTAAAATGCGTATATGTTGGCGGAAAGGCTTAGCATTGGCGGCTAATTGCTTTATTTCGTCTTTTAATTGTTGTTCCTGACTATATAAATATTCTAAATCGCTCTGAGCTGCGTCCAAGCAAAGTTTGGCATCTTCTTTTTTCCAACTTTTGTCCAATTTCGGTAAAGGACGCAGCACTTCTATATAAAGATCAGCGTCGGTACTTTTTACCATTTCAAAGTTGGGATCGACAATCAATAAGGAAGAGCCGTTAGGGCTACTGTCAAGCGTTTTGTAGTTGCGAGCTAGTTCTTCTTTGTATTTGTGTAACAACTTTTGTCCATTTTGGTTGGCTTCCAAGTTGTCCTTTAGCAAAGTTAGCTCCTTATCTTTGCGCAGTAGCAAGCGAATAGTAGCATATAACTCGACCGGTTCTTCTGGCAATCCTAAATCCAATTTTTTTAAGAGCGAGCGCATTTCTTCCAAGTCGGCCGTCAGAGGCAAACTATCCATATTTTCTTGGCATAACCGCAATTCTGGAGCCGGAATTAAACGATTAAGCCTAGCTAACCAGTCCCAAACTCTTGCTTGTACTATAGCTTGAGTAGGCGTCAAAAGGCTAAAGAACAATACTAAGAATAAAGCCACGCAGGACAGGCATTTTCTTATATGGTTAGTTTTTATCATGACTTAAGAAGAGCGCTCTCTTTATTAGTTAGTTTTTCAAAGGAACAAGTTTCGTCAGTAAAGCTTCGCGATCTTGCGGATTACTCAAAATGAGAGTAGGCAATTTGGGGTTGTCTTTAGTTAGCTCTCTAATATTAAAAGGAGTTCCTTCTAGTGTATCTACGCAACCGCCGGCTTCAAAGAGAATAGGCAAAACTCCGGCTACATCCCAATGATAAATGCGCATAAAAGCTCCGGAAGCGTCACCTCTGGCTACTGTGAGAGCATGGATTACTGTAGAGCCCAAGCTGCGCACCTTGCCATGGTATTTATCAGCAGCATATTTGTGGTGGAAAGTGGAAGGCACTAAAAGCAAATGCTCTTTTTGATCTAAATCCACATTTTTTATATCCAATTTTTGCAAACCGAAAAGGGGAGATTCTACATAGGCCCCCAAGCTGCGAGCTCCCCAATAGAGTTCATTTAAAACTGGCAAATAAACCATACCCAATATAGGTTCGTTGCCTTTTATTAAGCCAATACTGATACCCCAAGTTGGCAAACGGCAAAGATAAGCGGAAGTACCGTCGATAGGATCAATAGACCAAATATAATCGGAAGAGGCTTGGTGCCAGCCGGTTTCTTCACCGACAATATTTTCTTCCGGAAAATGGCTCTGTAGACCTTGAATTAAACAAGCTTCAACTTCCTGATCAGCTTGAGTTACGAAAGTACCGTCAGCTTTGTTGTGACCGCAAATATGGCCGAATTTGGCTAAAGCTATCTGAGCGGCTTGCTTAATTAAAGGCTTTAATATATTTAAACGTTCTTGCAAATCCATAAAAACTCACTTCTCTAAACTGTTTGACTTGACGCTTTTTGCTTTTGCTTGGCGCTATCCCTTCAGAAAAAAAGAGCTTAACCTAAGCCTCAACTGACTGACAGAATAAAAAAATAGCCCCTCGCACCACAAAAAGGGTAGAGGAGCTATTTCTAGGCAAAAACTGCTTTATTAGGCGTTGACAGCGGACTTGGCGATAGCAGCAAAAGCTTCCATATCGGTGATGGCCAAATCGGCTAACATCTTGCGGTTGATTTCCATACCGGCATTCTTGAGACCACTCATCAATCTGCTGTAAGAGAGACCACAAGCGTGAGCAGCGGCGTTGATGCGGACGATCCAGAGAGAACGGATGTCGCGTTTCTTAGCGCGGCGATCTCTGTAAGCATAATGCTGAGCGTGATGGAAAGCTTCCTGAGCGCAGCAGATGCGACGGCTACGAGCGCCTCTGTAGCCTTTTACTGCCTTTAACAAGGTGCGGCGTTTTTTCAGCGAGAGAGTTCCACGCTTTACTCTTGGCATTTTATTCCTCCTGAGGGGAGCGACTTAGTCGCAGCAAAAAATTTATTCTTAATACCTTAACTATATCTTCCGAAAAACTAGGTGTAACTTATAGCCTAGAGATAAGGAACGAGAGCGTGCATACGCTTGACGTCAGTCTTGTCAACTAAAACGATCTGACGGAATTTACGGGTTCTATCGGGAGATTTCTTCTCGCGGATGTGATGGCATCCAGAAAACTGGCGCATTCTCTTCATTTTACCGGTGCCGGTAACGCGGATACGCTTCGCTACAGATCTTCTTGTGCGAATCTTAGGCATGTGTAGCTCCTTTCATACCTCAAAACAGCCCTGCATAGTATCGTATCAGCAGGGCCCATTTCTATGTGCTTTTTTCTCGGCCTGACCAGAGTTAATTCTTTGACAAAGAATACTAGGCGTTTTCAGCCGCTTTAGCTTCCGGCTTAGAAGCCTCCGTGGCAGGAGTCTGAGAGGCTGCAGCCTGAGCATTGGCCTTAGGCTTCGCCTGGGCTTGAGGACCAGTCTTAGGCGCTAAAACCATAACCATCTGACGTCCGTCCATAGTGGGTTTCTGAGCTATAACAGAAATCTCCTGAACTTTCTCAAACAGCGACTTAAGCAACTCTTTGGCGAGTTCCATGTGGACAATTTCACGGCCACGGAAACGCAAAGTCACTTTAACGCGGTCGCCGGAGCGGATCAAACGATCGATAGTCTTTACTTTGACTTCAAAATCGTGATCGTCAATCTTGGGACGAACTTTTACTTCACGAAGCTCTTGGGGCTTACGCTTGGCTCGGCTGTCTCTCTCGGATTTGGATTGCATATATTTGTACTTTCCATAATCCATAAAACGACAAACCGGCGGTCTGGCTGTGGGATTAACTTCCACCAAATCAAGGTTGTGGGCTTGAGCTTGCTCTAATGCCTCACGAGTAGACATCTGCCCCAACTGGCGTCCCTCTTCATCGATAACAAAAACACGGGGGACTCTGATCAGGCGATTAGTTCTCAGTTCCTTGGAAATCGGTTTACCTCTGTTGCCAGCCGAAAAAACATTACGTGAACCAACATCTGCACGTGGTCCGGCTTCGGTAAACCAAAAACCGGTAGGCCCTTAAATAATGAAAGGCTCCTAATGACCACTACCTCTGAAACTGCCCCTCTCAGGGTGGCGTCGCAGGGTGAGAAGCCGGTGCAGCTTCTGCTTTTTTGGCCTGTAGTATATCTCTACACGCTTATCAATAATGTAGCGCAGGTAGTATACTATCGAAAGTCAATCTATGTCAAGAAGAAAAAGGCGCTTTTTACAGCGCCGCTGGCTAAAAAAATCAGTTTTCTTTGACCGCTCCACTTTCCAATAAGTGGCGGTGGGCTGGGGAAGTCATGGGAGGAATGTCAGTTCGTTCAAAGTTTTCTCTGGCTTCTTTTATGTGAGGCCAAAGCTCTCCCCTGTAGCGTCTGGAATAGTGAAACATATAAAGGTTATCTACTTCCAGCTCTTTGGCTATGCGACCAGCTTGGCGAGCCGTAAGGTGAAAATTTTGTATAGCCTTATCGCGCTCAGCATGACGATAACAAGCCTCGCACCACAATTCGTCGGCTCCTTGGCCAACCCAATGAATTGAGGCCATACTGTCGCGATTAAAAATAGTATCCGTCACATAAGCATAACGATTGGGCTTAGGATAATAGACTAAAGGACGCAAGGCGTCGATAGTTTTTACTTCGTCACCAACTTTTATATCGTGCGGTTCGGAAATTTGACCGGAACAAATTTTGAGCAATTGGCCAATCCAAGCTCCGGAGGGCAAACCAGATTTCGCAAATTCGTCTTTTTTTATACGCGCTTGCAAAGGCTCAGTAATAGAGTAACAAAGGCAGGGAACGCCATGCACCAAAGGAGCAAAGCGAAGCATAGTGCCGTCGCCTAAACGCAACTCTGGATGAGTGAGCGGATGAGCTCTTCTGTCATCTATATCTTCAATAAATTTATTGGAAGCTCTGAAAAGATAAGATACAACTTGAGTGTCTTCTAATTCGCAGCACTTAATAGAAAAATTAGAATCTTCAGTCAGATTCCAGCTATAACCTTGTAAACGGCAGCCTATTTGAGCAGCTAAGCCAACCGGGCCGAAAAATACCAGCTCTTTGGACTCGCGCAAGTTCATGCGCATAATAGTATCAAAGCCAATAAAATGGTCTATATGGGAATGCGTAATAAATACGCGGGTGGTGTCGATCATGGTGCCTACGCTTAAATTTCTGAGATCTCCACAATCGAAGAGCCAGTATTCTCGCGTATCGTTGACACGAACCAACACCCCCGGATCTTCCCAGGGTTGATTTATTAAGGTACAAGTGTATTTCATATAAGGGCCGCCCCCATTACTAGGCAAGGTCTAGAGCCAACTCAAGCATATTTTTTAAAGAAGTTTGGCGTTGTTCGGTAGTCAATATTTCCGATTGGCCCATTACTTCGCTGACTGTTAAAATAGTCAGAGCTTTTTTTGCATGCAAAGCGGCGTTGGTATAAAGAACAGCGCCTTCCATTTCACAAGCTAAAACTCCCAATTTTATCCACTTTTCGTAGCTGTTGGAAGCGTCGTAGAAGTAGTCGGAAGTGAGTATGTTACCTACGTGAGCGGATAATTCTTTCTCTTGGCAGAGTTGATAAGCCTTGGAAAGAAGTTCAAAATCGGCCAGAGGAGCAAAAGTACCATTAAGCTGAAACTGGCTTATAAAATTGGAATTGGTGCAGCAACCTTGGGCTAAAATAATATCGCCGAGTTTAAGATCGGAACGCATACCGCCGCAAGTGCCGATACGGATAATTCGTTCTACGCCCATATAGGCGAATAATTCGTGAGAATAAATCCCCATAGAAGGGCCACCCATACCGCTGGCCATTACTGAGACGCGCTTACCTTTATAAAAACCGGTATAACCTTGCACAGCGCGCACGTCATTTACCAATTCGGCGTTTTCCAAGTAGTGCTCGGCTATGTAACGAGAGCGCAAAGGATCGCCGGGCATGAGAACTGTGGGAGCAAACTGGTCGGGGCGACTATGAATATGGGGCGTTCCTACCGACAAGCTGGAAGTATCGAAAGCGGAAACTGTGCCTTCTCCTACTTTGGAAGCAGCGGGAACTTTTTCGGCAGGAGCTTGGCTAACGACAGCTTCAGCTTGAGGTACCGACTGAGAGACCGTCTCTTGAGGAGCTTTTACTTCACAAAAAGGCAGGCCGCTGGCTGAAGCTTTAGCTTGCTCTTTAGCAGCTTTGGCTTCGGCTTTGCGTTTGGCTTGCTGACGGTAAGATTCTATTAGTTCTGGAGCCATGGCGGCCAGTTCGTCATCTAACCAACTTTGGGGATGATTGTCAGAAGCGCATAAGACAAAAGCGTTGGCCAACTTTTGACGGAACGATTTTCCGTAGCCGGCCAAAACAACTTCCAAAGGATCGCCGTCGTAAATATTGTCTAAGCGAGTTTGAATAAGAGGGTGTTGTAAGGAATCTTGATGATATTGAGCTTCTGGTAAATAACGATAACGGTTGAAAAGATCGAAGTGCCAAAGCAGGAAATTGCTCACTGTGCGCTGGCCGTGAGTATCGTTGCCAAAGTGCTCCAACATGTAAATGGTCAGGCGCAAATAGATAGCGATACGTTCTCTGGGAGTAAGGTTGAGATCGCGCTTTTCACGAATTTCTTGGAAAATCCAAGGCTTAATGAGGGCGCCGCGTCCGACCATAATGCCTTGGGCTCCACTCTGAGCCTTTTTATCTTCAGCTTCGTACCAAGTAAGAATATCTCCATTGCCTATGACCGGAATGTGGACATTTTCTACGGCTCTTTTAACGATATTCCAATCGGCGGCGCCGGTATAGCGCTGCTCGCGGGTACGTCCGTGTACAGTAATAGCTGAAGCGCCGTATTCTTCGGCCAGTTTGGAAGTAGCTTCGATATTTACATGGCCTTCTTTGTAGCCGGCACGCAACTTTACCGTATAAGGAATGTGGGTATTCTCTTTTAAAACAGCTAAAAGTTGCTCAAATTTTTTGAGACGATCTAAAAGCTGGGCTCCCATGCCTTTGTTGACGGCTTCGTCGATGGGACAACCGCAATTTAAGTCGATAAAATCGGCTCCGGCTTCCTCGATGATGGGTATAGAATTTTTCAGATCTTCAGAGTTGTTAGTGAGAACTTGCACGCCAAAGCATTGTTCTTGCGGAGCTCGACGCAACAAAGCTAAATCTTTGCGGTTTCCTTTAGAAAGTGCAGAGGCAAAGATCATTTCGGAGACGGTTACGTCTACTCCGAAATCACAGCAAAGACGACGAAAGGGCAAGTTACTTCCCTTGCTCATGGGAGCGAGAATGACTGAATTATTCCAACTACTAATCATAGGCGGGGGGAGTTCCGTATCAATAGTTATATTCCCTTTTTAGTTGGGCCTCGGAAATATTGTTGTATAGAAAAAATGCAGCCTAAAAATCAGAAAAACTGAGTTGCTGTATCAAGGTACAAGCTGTTGGTGTGGCTTAGAAGGAGTTCTGCAGGTTTATATATGGCAATGGTGAACTTCCGGGAGCAATTTTTGGTAATATTTTGGAGAATAACATGGTTCGTGTACGTTTTGCCCCCAGTCCTACAGGCTACTTACATGTAGGTGGTTTGCGCACCGCTCTTTATAACTATTTGATGGCTCGTCATGAAGGCGGCCAATTTATTTTGCGCATTGAAGATACCGATCGCACCCGTTTAGTAGAGGGCGCTGTTGATGCTTTGTTGGACTCGTTAAAGTGGGCTGGATTGACTCCGGATGAAGGTGCCGTTGTTGGTGGAGATCGCGGCCCTTATGTGCAAAGTGAGCGCTTGCCTATCTATCATGAGATGGCTAAAAAGTTAGTCGATGAAGGCCACGCCTATTATTGCTTCTGCACTGCTGAGCGTTTGGACAAAATGCGTGCTGAACACAGTGCCAAGGGCGAGAGCACTGCTTATGATCGGGCTTGCCGTAATCTTTCCAAAGAAGAAGTAGAGGAGCGCTTAGCTAAAGGTGAGCCTCACGTTATTCGTCTTAAAGTGCCTGACGGTCGCACTTTGACAGTACATGACATTGTGCGCGGTGACGTCAGTTTCGATTCTTCCTTAGTTGATGATCAAGTATTGATTAAAACTGATGGTTTCCCCACCTATCACATGGCTGTGGTTGTTGACGATCATTTGATGGGTATCACCCACGTAATCCGCGGCGAAGAGTGGCTTTCTTCTACTCCTAAGCACCTTTTGCTTTACGAGTTCTTTGGTTGGGAAGTTCCTCAATATGCTCACGTGCCGTTAATTATCAACGAAAATGGTAAAAAACTTTCCAAGCGCGATGGCGATGTGTCCGTAGAGTCTTATCGTGAGAAAGGCTATTTGCCTGAGGCTATGCTCAACTTCCTCTGTCTTTTAGGTTGGAACCCCGGAGACGAGCGCGAGTTCTTTACTTTGGACGAATTGTGCAAAACTTTCACCATTGAGCGTGTGCGCAAGTCTGGTGCCGTTTTTGATTTTGACAAGCTCCTCTATATCAACGGTTTGCATATGAGAGCTAAGTCCAATGAAGAATTGGCCGATTTGGCTTTGCCTTTCTTTGATAAATTGGGTAAAGCTCGTCCCGAGCGCTCCTACTTAATTAAAGTTGTGGAAGTTATGGCTGAGCGTGCCAATCTTTTGACCGATTACGTAACTGAAGCTCCTTACTTCTACGAAGATCCTGAGAGCTACGAAGAAGCTACTGTGAAGAAGCGTTGGAAAGCTGCCAGTCACGATCTTTTAGCTGGCTGGGCTCCCATCTTGAGTGAACTTTCCGAATTTACTCCTGAAGCTTTAGAGGCTAGTTTGCGCGAATTTGCTCAGAGCAAAGGCGTAGGCGCCGGACAACTTATTCACCCGGTGCGTTTGGCTTTGAGCGGAGTTGGCAATGGCCCCAGCCTCTTCCATATGATGGAAGTTTTGGGTAAAGAAACTTGCTTGCGTCGTTTAGAAAAAGCTTTGGCTGTTTTGCCTAACGGTTAGGTCTGCTTTTTTCTGGCTTAAGTTTAACAAGTATAAGCTTTTAGTGTGACGGCCGCTGTATTTTTTTGCTATATCGCAGAAAAATACTGGCGGCTGTTGTTTTTTCTGTTTAGAATATGAGCAAATATAAGTTGCGCAGGTGGCCGATATGGACAAAATAATTTCTGCAAATAGGCGCGTTTTGGCATTAGATTTTGATGGAGTAATTTGGGATACAGAACGTGAAGGCTATGTTGTCGGCCAAAAAGTTTGGCGGGAAATTTTCGGCCGCTGGGCTTTCTGTCCCGGACATATTTTTACTTTAGGACGCTGGCTGGCTCGCACTGGCGAAGAATTTGCTCTAATTTTGCTTATCGGAGAGCGTCTTTGTTTAGAAGCGGCCGGAGCCGGTTGTGTAGCCAAAATGCATGGCCAAAAGCCTGTAAGTGCAGAAGCTGCTGCCGCCAATTTTGAAGAAGGGGCCTTACCTGCGCTTTTATCCGGAAAAGCTGCTCAATGGAGCCATGGCTCTGAGCCCTGGACAGAAGCGGCCGCTTGTTTTCCTGTCGATGTTAGCCATATAAATTTACAAAATTATGCTTGGTCTGATTTTGCGGCCGAGGGAAGCGCACTTGAACATTTTCTTTCTTTTTTCGGTCAGCGTTTAGCTTATTGGCGAGCCGAGTCGCGTCGCCTCAATTTGGCCGACTGGCTTAAACCACAGCATATATATGATGGCAATGTAGAGACAATAAAAAGGGCGTTAGCTATTTTTGACGGTGTGTCTATTTGCACTACCAAAGATAAAGCTTCGGTCGAGGCGCTGTTAAGCACAGTCGGTCTAAAAATGCTTATTCTATCTAAAGAACATACATTCGACAAAAGGTTGCAACTTTATATTTTGGCCGCTAGTTTTGGTGTTGAGCCCGAGCAAATACTGTTTGTAGATGATTTATTGGATAATTTGCTTAAAGTTCGTCCTTTGGGAGTGAAGGTGGCGCTGGCCGGTTGGGGTTACAACTGTGCTCAATCCAGAACCGAAGCTGAAAAACTTGGTATTCCCGTATTTAAACACTTATCGGAATCACTGGATTTTTGCCAACCAAATTTAGCGCTTTAGTTTGCTCTGAACTACCGGCACATCAGCTAAAATTTCGTTTAAAACTTCCAAGATATTGTTGCCATGTTCGCTAATCATGCGGTGAGACAGTATATGAGGAGCCAGATATTGCACATCGTCCGGTATGACATAGTCTCTTTTATTGAATATAGCCCAAGCTTGACTCATGCGATAGAGAGACTGTGAAGCTCTGGGACTGGCTCCCAATTTTAGCTTTTTGTGTTGGCGCGTGGAAGCAACAACATCTACAATATATCTTACCGCCGCTTCGCTTACTTGTACAGAACGCACAGTTTCCAAGGCCATACTCAGTTGTTCGGCTGTACATACGCTTTTTAAGCTTTCGACAGGATGACTCTGCTTTTGAGCCTTCAGCATATATATTTCGGCTTCAGGGCTGGGATATCCCAAACTTAATTTTATAGTAAAACGATCTAATTGCGCTTCAGGTAAGTTGAAGGTGCCCTCATATTCTATGGGATTTTGTGTAGCAGCGACGATAAAAGGCCTGGGCAAACGATAGGTCTTGCCACTTACGGTTACTTGGCGCTCTTCCATACATTCCAAAAGGGCCGATTGCATTTTGGGAGTAGCGCGATTAAGTTCGTCGGCCAAAAGAACATTGCTAAATACTGGCCCGGGATAGAATATGAAATCTTCGTTTTTTCTGCTGTAAATATTGGTGCCCAGCAAGTCGGTAGGCAATAAATCCGGAGTACATTGTAAACGGGCAAAAGTTCCGCCTACTGACTTGGCCAAGGCTCGGCAAAGCATCGTCTTACCCACGCCGGGCACATCTTCGAAGAGTATGTTGCCTTCGCTTAAAACGGCTGCCAGAGCCAACCTAATGTTGGGTTCTTGATCAAAAATGACCGAGCTTATATTATCCAGCAGCAATTCGGCAAGATGGCTTACTTGTTTTACAGTGTACGACATTCAATATCAGAGTCGGCGATTACGCGCGAACGTAAAGGAGCATTTGTACTAGTAGGAGTGGGAGTATAAGTTTCGATAAAAGCTTTCGAACCTGGGCAACCGTGTACGTCGATATTGATCACTCTGTCGTCGTAGGCACGTACGTGATCCGTATCGCGAGACAAGGGGGTATGGCCTATAACGCAGCTAGTGCATTGGAAACCATCGAGCATACTTTGCATCTCTTCATCAGTAAATTGAGCAGTACGGGTGCCTGATTGATAATCGTAGCCCCAAACGCGACGCCCCCAAATAAAGCTTTCTCTGGCTGCCAAATAGGTGCTTTCTGGCAACTCAGCCAGCTCTTGCATAGGACGCCAATATTCGCGATTATCCGGTACTGAGTGGGCAAACAGCCTGTTATTGACAATTACGCCTAAATACAAATTGTCTTCGAGATACTGACAAGCTCCGTTGTGCATTACTTCAGCCCACTTTTCTAAGCCGCCGAAGCCTTCAGCAGTTCCTTCTCCGCCCTGGTACCACCAGTTAATAAAGCCCATAGCTTCCTCAATTTGATCGGAATCTAAACCCTTGTCGGAAAGTTGACGTCTGAGCAAAGGATAAATGCGGCTGGTTAAAAGTGTATTAGTAATGAAGTCTGCACTGAGATAATTGGTCACTTTGGCAGAAGCGATCATCATCAAGTCATGGTTGCCCAAGATAGGGTAAAAACGACTGTCAAAATTTGGATCGAAGCGACGCAAGCGGGCCATATCTTTTTGTAAGCTGACGATCAACTCTAAAATTTTGCGCGGCCCTTCGATAGCATTGTTGGTAGTCTGATCGAAAGGGGCTTCTAAAGGCTCACCGCGCCAGTCGACATAGTCGCCGATAAAAATAAGGTCGACGCGATCTGCTTTGGGGTTCCAAGAAATAGTACCGGGAAGCAAAAAGTCCATTTCTCTCAAATAGCGGAGCAAACGATAATAGTCACCATGTAAATCGCCAACAGCCATTAAAGTGCGGGTTCTGTCATCGATGGGTGGTCTGCCGTTATCGTCGGCCGGATGGCTCTCTTGTGCTGCCATATCGCCATTTATGTGCTTATCTGCTATAGAGTCCATGTGGTTTCTGTCTCCAAAAAACTATCGATTGGGCAAGCGTTGTGGGGAAGAATTTTATTGTGTCAACCGGCACTTGCCTAACGCGTCAAAACGCACCTTTTATTCTAGGCTGCGTCGGCTTCTTCCTGTCCTTACGTCCAGCTAAGAGGAGGAAAGCAAGCCATTCGATAAAGAATCCTCAAGCTAAAGTTTGTTGTGACAAAATCAAGGAGAATACAGTATTTATGCCCTTATTCAAACGCTCGAAGAGTTCTCGTGATTCACGCGATCGCCGAGGAGGGTATGGCTTTAATAAAGATCGCCGTACCGATTCCCGCAGTTACACTAGCTCCTCTGCAAGCCGCAGTGAACGCTCTTCCGGACGCGAGCGCAGCGATCGCTCTTCACGTGAGCGCGTCATCAATCCTGAATATGCCGACTCGGCCGAATTGGTGGCTGCAGCTCAAAAAGCTCGTCGCCGTCAGCGTGCTTTGCGTGAAGCTCAGGCTCCGGTTAGCCCCGAGCAAGAAGCCGCTTTAAAATCACTCTCTTTATTTTTGGATAAATATTCCGAACTTTTTGCCTCTTGCCAAGAATGGCTCTTCTTGCGAGCTCATTTTACGCCTGAGCTTTTCTACCAAGATCCTACCTCCGGCTTGGGCTGTTTTGCTTTTTCTTACAACGGTTGTATCACTTGCGAGCAAAGTTCAGCCCGCGCCTATCGTCGTTTGGCGTCCTACACGCTCAACCCTAAAGACAGAGTGCACCGTCAAAGCGCCGAGTGTTTGCTTTTCGTAAACTACCAAGATCAAGTTGTACCTGAAGTTGGTATCGCCCAGCCTTGGGAAGAAAATCTTACTTTCAAAGCCGTTTATGATGCCGCTTTGATTTTAGGCACTTCTTCGCGAGCTGAAAATTACGTAAACTTTGCTCGTGCTTTGCGCTCTGTTAAAGCCGGAGGCCAGATCGTCTTTTCTATTGCCAACAGTTTAGGCGCCGGCAGCTTTGAAAAAGCTATGAGTGAGTATGTGCCTTTAAGTGCTCAACAATCTAAGTTCCATTGCCGCACTTTCTCTGTCAAAGTTCCGGCTAATCTTCAAGAAAAAGAGCAAATGGCCGAATTATTGAAAAAATGGGAAGAGGGCTTTGGCTATAGGCTTTGTGAAGATAGCGGTTTGCTTTCTCGACCTGGCATTTTTAGCTGGAATAAAGCTGATGGCGGCTCCAAATTATTGGCTGAATATATTAAGACCAAAGCTCAGCTTCGCGGTGTAGGTGCCGACTTAGGTTGCGCTAACGGTTTCCTGACCAAAGCAGCCTTAGAGTCTCGCTCTTGCTCAGCTGGAGAAATAAGTCGTATTGATCTTTTTGAAGATGAATATATGGCTTTAGCAGCTGCTAAAAAGCAACTTAAAGGCTTAAATCCTAAAGTGCGTTTAGGTTATAGCTGGGCCGATGTAATTTCTGATGTGCCCTCTGAGCAATATGACTGGATCGTGATGAACCCTCCTTTCCACCAGGGACAGACTCGCGTACTTAATTTAGGACGCGAATTTGTGGCCAGCGCCGCTAGAGCTCTGACCTGGCGTGGCGTCTTATATGTGGTTGTCAATCGCACTTTGCCTTACGAAGAAACTTTGGCCGAATATTTCAAAAACTACGAAAAAGTAGCTGAGAATAACGGCTTCAAGGTATTTATGGCTTCTAATCCCATTGCTGGCAACGCTCACTAGGCGACTGCATTCAAGAAAGGTTGGAATAGATGAAGGTTCGTCTGGATAAATTGCTTTCCGAACGCGGCTTGTGCAAGCGGAGTGAAGTTGATAGATTAGTTCGCTCCGGTGAAATTTGCTCTCGCAATGGAAGCAAACTTTTAGCTAAGCAAAAAGTAGAAGCGGAAGAAATTCTTTTTCGAGGCGAGCCTCTCGATCCAGAAAAACTTTATATCTTGATGTATAAGCCGCAAGGCTTTGTTTGCAGCCATGACGATAAAGGACAGCTTGTCTACGAGCTCTTGCCAGAACGTTTTACGCAACGGCGTCCGCAAATTGCCAGCGTAGGTCGTTTGGACAAAGATACCACTGGAGCTTTGCTTTTTACTGATGATGGTGAATTAAACCATAGGTTGATTTCTCCCAAACATCATGCTGATAAAGTTTATGAAGTGTGGTTAGAAAAGCCTATAGCCGATTGGCGTGTACAATCCTTGCGCGAGGGCGACTTATATTTAGAAGGAGAAAGCAAGCCTTTACTACCGGCCAAGTGTTCTCTGTTGCTTGAAGGAGACTCCGAGATTATATTAGCTGAGCAAGCTCAAACAGCTATTGCTCAAGCTCAAGAAGCCGACGTAGAAGAGAGCGACCATTTGCTTCTCACTCTAACAGAAGGGCGCTACCATCAAGTTAAACGCATGTTTTCAGCTCTGGACAACTCAGTAATAAAACTTCACCGAGTCAGTTTTGCTGGTTTGGATCTAAAAGGTTTGAAAGTTGGTCAGTGGCGTTTCTTGACCGACGAAGAGTTACAGGCACTTTAATATTGCCAGGCGCCCCCAAAGGCGCCTATTTTTAATTATAGACTTATTTGTATAATGATTGATTCACAAAGTATAGAAATTCGCAAATCAGATCCAGAATTGATTGAGCAAATTGCTAAAGGTTGTCGTTGTAGCAATTTGTTAGCTCATTTGCTTATCAATCGTGGCTTAAAAACTGTAGAGCAAGCTGAAAAATATTTTCATGCTGATACTGAAGCAATATATGATGCTGAAGCTTACCCTGGTGTAGCTGAGGCTGCAGAATTAATTGCCTCAGCTTTAAAAAAAGAAGAAAGAATTTTTGTTTGTGGTGACTACGATGTAGACGGTGTTACAGCCACTTCTATTTTGGTATTAGGATTACGCAACCTTAACGCTCAAGTGGAGTGTCACTTGCCACATCGTTTTTCTGAAGGTTTCGGTTTATCTCAAGAAGGTGTGGAAGCGGCTGTAAAATATGGCGCCAGTTTGTTAATTACTGTCGATTGCGGCTCTTCTAGTGCTGCTAATGTGGCTTATGCTCGCAATCTGGGGCTTAAAGTAATAGTCACCGACCACCACCAAATAGAAGGTGAAGCCGCCAAACCTGATGTTTTTGTTAATGCCAATTTAGAGGGGCACGATTATCCCTTTACTAAATTATGTGGCGCCGGTGTAGCTTGGAAATTGCTTTGCGCTGTCTATAAACTTCACTCTTTACCTGAACCGCGCCACTATTTGGATATGGTCGCTTTGGCTACTTTGTGCGACATGGTACCTATGAAAGGTGAAAATCGTGTCCTAACTATGTTAGGCATGCCTATTTTCGCTTCTTTGGAGCGTCCTTGTTTCAAAGCTTTGGCTGAAGGTTGTAAAGTCAGTCCTGAAGCTATCAACGCTCAATCAATGAGTTTTTCTATCGGTCCCAAAATCAATGCTTGCGGACGTATGGATAGTCCACAATGCGCTTTAGATTTGATGTTGGCGCAAAATATTGACGTTTGTCGAATGAAAGTCAGCCGCCTTTTAGAACTGAGTCAGGAACGTCACAAAGTTGAACAAAAAGTTTTTCGAGAAATTGAAGAAATCCTGGATAACGACGGAGAGATCAAGCGTTATTGCATTTTTATTTACGGTGCTTGGCACAAGGGAATTTTAGGCTTATGCGCTCAGCGCTTGATGGATACGTATCGCGTACCTGTCTTTGTTGGCACAAATATTGATGATAATGGACAAATTATGGGCAGCGGCCGCGCTCCTGAAGGTATAAATTTATTAGATATTCTTAATCTTTGTGCCGATTGTTTAGAACAATACGGTGGACATGCCAACGCGGGTGGTTTTACTTTGAAAGCAGGCTGTGAAGCGCAATTTGCTCAAGCTTTGCGCCAAGCTTGTCAAAAGCTTGATATTAAGCCTCCCAAGAAAAAAGTTGATAGTTTATTGCCTATCTATAAGTTGGATATGGATCTTATCCATGAATTGGAACGTCTGGAGCCTACCGGCAAAGAAAATGAAAAACCTCTTTTTTTAGCTAGGGGCGTGCGTGTAGTCAGTCCTCTTAAGCCTATGGGAGCTTTCGGTACCAGTGTTTCTATGCAAGTAGTTGATGACAATTTCCCTTTAGGTAGAGCTCCAATTAAGGCTATTGCCTTCAATAAAGTTAAAGATTTAGCTACGCTAGACACACAAAATTGCACTATAAGTTTCCTTTACAATGTTGAAGAAAATATCTTTAGAGGTCGTCGCGAATTACAAATTACTATTCGTGATTTCGTAGCTCCAGATCCCAGAATGGCGGCTTTAATGCCTGCCGCAGCGACGCAAAACGAGGTATTTTCTCCTTTTGAGGAAGCCGATCGCATTGTCAGCAATTTAGACAGTCAGCGCTATTTAGCTTGTGTCTTTGCTCACAGTCAGGTTTCACAGCGTTTGGTTGACAGCCGCCAAGTTGTCAATAAAAAAGTATACTTTGAGCGTTTGTGCCAAGCTGAAGATCTTAAAAACGGCACTTCCGTTTTGATTATTAGCGATACATCTACGCCATTTTGTGAAACATCTACTTGTGGCGCTGCTAAAATTATAAACTCTTTAGAAACGTATGTAGGAGCTCAGGCAGAAAAAGTTGCTTTCTGGCAAGCCGAACCCTATAAACACGTGCTTTTAGCATCGCCTCCTTTGCAAATAGAATTTTTTAAGCACCCTTGCATAGTAGGCGCCAAGCAAATTCATATACTGTTCGATTATAGTCAGCTATTCCGCTTGAGGCGTAAATTAAAAGCTTATGCTCTTGATCGTGAAATTATGAAAAGTGTCTATTGCTTAGCTATGCGTCTTACCAAGCGGGGAAGCGCTGAATTTAAGCTTACAGAAGCACAAATAAAAATAGCTTCTCAAGAACTTAAATTGGAAACAATCACTTTGCGTCGAGCTTTAAAAGTTCTGGAGCAGTTGAACTTGCTTAAGCTGAACAATTCGGAAAACGGTAGGTTAATAGGTCGCTTCATTAAGCCGGAAACTTCCGAAAAGTTAGATTTGCAAAGTTCGGCTCTCTATCGCAGCGCTTCTGTATTGTTAGATTCTTTCACTCAAGTACAGCGCCGTCTGTCCGGCTTGGTGTTGGAGGATGATTTCCTTGGCTAGGAAAATTGCGCTAAGTTAATACGCAACCATATTTTGAAAGGAAAATTTTTATGAAAAAAAATAAAATAATCGGTATTATTTTTCTTCTTTCCGTATTTTTCATAGGTATTTGCGCTGAAATGGCTATTGCCGAACCTTGGGGACCGCCTCCCGGAGGTCGTCGTCCTAGGAGAGAGCCTAAATGTGAAGTTAAAGTGCAAAATGACGCCGATTTTCCTATCTATATAATGTTGGATGGACGTAATCAAGGCTCCGTTTGGAAAAATAGCTCCGAAACTTTCAAAATCGAAAAGTGGGGCTCTATTAAAGTTGAAGCGGAAATTCACAACGAAACGGCTAAAAAATGGGTCGAATTGCGTCCCGACGATCAGAAAGCGGAAGTCACCTTTAAAAATGATGATTTTCCCGCTATCGATCCCAAAACGGTTAAGTATTAAATATCGTTTGGAATAAAAACTAAAACGGACTGAATCTGAAATCCGGATTCAGTCCGTTTTGTTGTTAATTTAGACTAAATGCATTCCGTAATGAACGGCCTAAAAATATTAGAGGGGAATATTACCGTGCTTTTTCGCCGGGTGGCTAATATCTTTGGTGCTTAAGGCCATTAAAGCGCTGCGCAATTTGGTACGCGATTCTTTAGGATGGATCACTTCAGTGATAAAGCCTTTGGAAGCGGCCTCGTAAGGATTGAGGAAGCGCTCTTCGTATTCGGCTACGCACTTAGCTTTTTCGGCCACGGGATCTTCTGCCGCTTTAATGCGCTTTTTGAAGGCGATATTTACGGCGCCTTCAGCACCCATTACCGCAATTTCAGCAATAGGCCAAGCGTAAACATAGTCGGCGCCCATATTTTTGGAGTTCATGGCAATATAGGCTCCACCGTAAGCTTTACGCATGATCAGCGTAATCTTGGGAACTGTAGCTTCGGAGTAGGCGTAGAGCATTTTGGCTCCGTGGCGGATAATACCGTTGTGCTCTTGCTGAGTGCCGGGCAAGAAGGCGGGCACGTCAACTAAGGTTACTAAGGGAATATTGAAGCAATCGCAAAAACGAATAAAGCGGGCTGCTTTATCGGAAGCGTGATAGTCTAAAGAGCCGGCCATACAATTAGCTTGGTTGGCCACTACGCCCACCACGTCTCCACCCAGACGACTAAAACCTACTACGATATTGGCCGCAAATTCTTTTTGCACTTCCATAAAACTGCCAGCGTCGAAGATAATATCGATCACTTCTTTGACGTCGTAAGACTTTTTGCTATTGTCAGGGACTATGCTAGTTAAAGTGTGGCATCTGTCGGCAGTTTCAATGTCTTTATTGTGTTTAAATAAATTGGAAATACTGCTTAAGAAAGAGGCCTGTTTGGGAGTGCTGCTGGGCAAAGAAGCCACATAGGACTGAGGCAAATAGCTAAGCAACTGACGTACGCCCATTAAGCATTCATACTCTGAATCGTAAGTGAAGTGGGAAACACCGCTCTTGTGGGCATGTATATCGGCTCCACCCAATTGCTCCACGGAAACCTCTTCACCGATAACCGTTTTTACCACATTGGGGCCGGTAATAAACATTTTGGAAACGCCACGCACCATGAAGATAAAGTCACAAATAGCCGGAGCGTAGCAAGCACCGCCAGAGCAAGGGCCCAAGATTAAAGCAATCTGAGGAATGACGCCGGAAGCTAAAGTATGACGTTGGAACATACCGGCATATCCGCTTAAGGAGCAAATGCCCTCTTCGATACGAGCGCCGCCACTATCATTGATACAAATGATGGGAGCTTTGGCTTCCATGGCCATGTCTTGAAGCCGACAGATTTTCATGGAGTGGTATTCGCCTAAAGTTCCGCCGATAACGGTAAAGTCTTCACTATAAACAAAAACTAAGCGACCACCGATTTCACCATAACCGGTAATTACACCGTCGCCTAAGGCGCGTCTCTTGTCTAAGTCGAAATCGTCAATGCGTGATTCCACAAAATTGTCTGT
The DNA here is from genome assembly GCA_934636825.1 of uncultured bacterium. Classification (GTDB taxonomy): domain Bacteria; phylum Vulcanimicrobiota; class Xenobia; order Xenobiales; family Xenobiaceae; genus Bruticola. Next base: position 27,176 of record CAKUBG010000018.1, read on the forward strand.
CTCTACAAACGTACCAGGATCGAGCAATTTCTCTAAGCGCTCGCGAGCAGTCAGCTTACCGGACTGGTGTTGTTTGTCGATTCTCTCCTGGCCGCCGCCTAGCAGAGCTTTGGCTCTTTTGGCTTCCAGCCTCTCGATGGCTTCGTTCCAATTCATTAAAGTAGTTGCACCTCTTAAAATATCGATAAATATTTATCAGAAATCGGCCAAGCACTTTCCTCTGCTTGGGGGAAATCCTCTTTTAGGCAGATTTTTTGGCCGTGGAGTTGTCTGGCAATCTCATTCAGAAAAACCTAGAAACGGTTACATTTTGGCCAATTGGGGCACTGGCAGAAATGTCCAAACGGAATCCTGTTTCAGGGAGCGGCTCCTGTACAGTCCAGTTTACCTTTATTTCTCCTTGCGGAGGAATGGTTTGATCATATACAGTTTCGCCTTCGGGAGTAGCGGCGCCACTGCGATAGTTATGTAATTTATCCGACCAAATCCACCATTTTATCGACAACGGCCCTCCACAATAGAAGGGACGGTTGCCTATATTTTTCAAAATAATAAAGCCGCTTTCAGGTGAGGAAGTTACTATTTCCTTGACGCGCAAATGTTCGTCGATATTTTCCGAGACTAAATAGTCGGCTTGCGGTTGGCCTTGCAAGGCTTGCCAAAATTGGCCATCTTGACTGTAAGACCAGGTAAGTTTGTAATGGCCTTCATTGAGAGGAGGACAGAGCATTACCGTACTATTTTGTCCTTCTATCCAAAATGTTAAGGGTAAATTATTTAAACGGTTGTTCTGTTCAGAGGGCTCGTTTTGAGGCTCAAACGATGCTTGCAACCAGCCTTTTAAGGGACGAGAACATTGCAAATGGACGGGATAGGTTTTGCCATACATCCAGGCGGAGGCCTTAGGCAAGCCGATCGTTTTTATACAAGCGGTTTGTTTATCTGGTTTTATGGGGGTGTTTTTTTCGGTCGGTATTAAAGAATTTTCCAGCTTATAAAGCCAATATTTGCGTTGCTCTCCAAAAGTGCGCACAAAACTTACCTTGGGCTTAATCGCATTATTTGCGGAAATACTGCTGGAAAAATTGCGTAATTCTTTTTCTGGCAGTGGCTTTTCACTCACCAGCCAGTTAGCTCCCAAGCCGGATATCAAAGGAAGGGAACGTTGTTTTTGAAAAACTACGGTGCTGGCGTTAGGTAAATAAGGAGCTGTGCCCATAGGTTGCCAGTGTGGCGGTAAGGCATGTTCGCAAGATAAGGTACCAGACAAACCATTGATAACAGCGCATTTCAAAAATTGTTCTGGTGTGTGGGCATGTTCGCGCCAAACTATGTTTTGAGTGCTGGGCTGTTCCCAAAGCCAAAGGGCCAAGTCTAAGTCGCGCCGATTCAGTTGCAATTCCTGGCAACTCAAAAGCCACTTATACGTATTCGGATACCAGGGCCACAAAACTTTAGCGGCTGCTTGGGGCGACTTTTGGGCTTCAATCACCACATTATTAAGCAATCTCTGAGCGCCCACAAAGTTGGCAACAACAAAAATGAATAAAGCGGAATAGGCAACTCGGCGCCAGCCTACGTTTGGCAATAGAGTGGCCTTGTCGATAAGGTCGGCGATTGCTAAGGCTATAAGTCCTGCAAAACCAACTCCGGCAGCAAATTCCCAACGGAAATATTCCGCTTCCTGAATAGGGCCAAAATCGATTAAAGCAGGTGTAAAGTAGGCGATTAAGCCCAAAAGTCCAAACATATAGCCGCAAATGCTGCGTCGCTTGATAGCCCAGGCCAAAGTTAAGGGAGCCAACCAAGTAGGCAACCAATGTAAAATCAGCACTTTGGAGCCGAATATCGAGCTATAACCTCCGTCATCCAATATCGGTTTATAATGGCGGAACAAAGCTGTATTTAAAGCGCCGGAAAAGCGTCTGTAGGGGTCGGCTCCCAGACGAATGGCCAATAAATGGCGTTTGGGAAACGATACAGTCGTATAGTTGGTAGTCGGCGCTCCCAAAGTTTCGTTACGGTAAGGAATGGCTATCAGTTTACGGGCGCTTTGTCTGGCCAAGTTGCCCAACACGCCGCCGCCGCAAACGCTGATTAAAAGACTACCTAAAATGCTCAGGGTAGTTATGCTAAGTAAAGTTTTGGCAATAGAAGTGCGGCGGCGGCACACTATAAGCGATCCGGCGGCAAAGCAAGCTAGCACTAAAGCCAGATAGCTTTCACAGATAAAACCGTAGAGACCGGCTAGTATAGTAGTTAAAACTATTTTGTACCAAGGTAAGGGCCAATGTTCTCGGGCTTTATAGATTATGTCCACAAAAAGCCCCAGAAGTAAGCCCAAAATAGTGAAAACTAGCAAATCTCCATTGTCGAAAGCATCCATCAGTCCGGCTTTGCCGCCTACGTTGACGCAAAAGAAGAGGAAAAATGCGCCCCAGGCGCCGGCTCTAGCGCTGTGCGAAATTTTTCTAATTACCAAGGCCCAGAGCATAATACTGCTGATTAAAAGAAAAATTTCGCAAATCCAAGTGGCGCGAATGGTGTCTTGGCCTACTGCGCCGGCCAAAGCGCCGATTAAAAGTTGCTTAGAAAAGTGGCCATTTAAACTTATCCAGGGGAAAAAGGGATGTATAACCGGCAAACCGCTCTTGATCAGCGAACGGGAAATTGGATAGAGCGACCAAAAATCGGGGGCAAAATTCAAAAGCTGGACGGCGTGTACATAGAAAATGGCTGCACTAATAGTAATAAAGAGCAGCAACTTTTGCCCTCGGGTGAAAGACGGAGGTATCGCGCCTTGAGTTTGTGGAGTTTTGAGCACTAGGCCTATTATGGCAAATAAAATAACACAGCTTAGCAAACACCCCCACAGGGGGAGCCAAGGCGCCAATAAAGTGGTTATGCCTATAAGAGACAGTAAACCTATAGGTAAAGCCATAGCTTTAGCCAGGCTGTTATCGTATATTTCCAAGCCGGCTGCCGCTATTTTGTATCCGCCCCAGGCTAAAATTAGGAGGACGATAATAAGCAAAATATCCAGCATTTTATCTCTGACTGTCTCTTTCGGTGCTTTTATGTATAGTCGTATTGGCGGGAAGAAAAGTAATTGGGATCGAAAAATTCCCGCCGCACTTGGCAATTAGCTTTGGTAAAGGTCAGCCTCGATAATTTCACAGAGAATATGGCCTATGGCAATGTGACTTTCTTGAATACGGCAAGTGCGTTTAGAAGGCACAACTATAGCCACATCGCTGATATCTTTTAAGATGCCGCCGTCTTTGCCCGTAAGTCCTATAACTAAGCCGCCTTTTTGGTGAGCACATTCGGCAGCCAAATTGATGCATTGGGAATTGCCTGAAGTGGAAATGGCAATCAGCACATCACCTGGACGCATTAAAGCATTGACTTGACGAGAGAAAACCGTGTCATAACCGAAATCGTTGGCCAAGGCGGTCAAACATGAAGTATCAGTCGTTAAAGCTATGGCCGGCAACTGATTGTCATGCTCGAAGCGCCCTACCAATTCGGTAGCAATATGTTGAGCGTCGGCTGCACTGCCTCCGTTGCCTGCTAAAAATACGCAATGACCTTCGCGCAAACATTTTACCAACATTTGGCCGGCTTGATTTATGGCTTCGGTATCTTGGAGCAGCCTCAGTTTGGTGTCGATAGATTCCTGCAAAGAAGTTTGAATAAGTTTATTCCAATTTGCACTCATTGAATTTTTTTGTTTCCTCTTGCAATATAAAAATTAAAGGTTGTCCCAGGCAATTTTGCTCAGATGGCCGATAGCTTGGGCAGCCGTATCATTTTGGCCACAACCGACGTTTTTAACAAAAACTGTAATTGCCAATGGATTGCCGCGCTTGCTGATAATGATACCACTATCATTGACAACTCCGCTAATAGTGCCTGTTTTGTGATAAGTTTTTGTACCTTTGGGTAAATAGCGAGGTATGCGTGAATTGTATTCCTGAGCGGCCAAAATAGAAAGGGCGTAGTCTGTCCAATCGGGAGCCAAAATCTCTTGGCGCCATAATTTACTCAACAACATAGAAAAATCGTCAGGTGAGCTTTGATTGTCTACCGTTTCGGCTACGTGTCTCTGTTGGGTAAAGGTATATCTAGCTCCAGAGCGATCTTCTAAAGCTTGAAATTGACTTTTGCTTAAATTTTTGTTGTCTTCTTCTACCTCTTTAGCTAAAGCCAAGCGCTGTCTGGGAGTAAGTTGCTTCCAGGTATTGGCAATTTCATCGGGATTATCACTTTTGAGCAAGCTACCTTTGCCTAAGCAAATTAGCCAAGCTTGGCGATTGCTCATAAAAATATAATTATCATTAAGGTTTAAATCGCGCATTAGGCGGTGGATATTGCCCGCGCCTATCAAGTGAACGATCATATCGGTAGCTGTATTGTCCGAAATGGTGATCATTAGAGTGAGCGCTTTGTCTAAAGTGATCTTGCTATTGACCGGGGCGTCTATCAGCTCGCCGCTGCCTATGCAAAAGTCTTCTTTTTTAATAGTAAGCTGTTTATCTACATTAAAAGGCAATACATTGTCTTGCAATTGCAAACAAGTTTCGATTAAAACCGGCACTTTGAAAACGCTGGCCAGCGGATATTGTTTGGAGCCTTGATTAGAAAGTTTGGCCGAAGTGGGAATATGGATAATAGAGTAGCCTATATCTAAGCCTGGATAGGCTTTTACTTGAGATTGTAGCAATTCTTGTACTTTTTTGACTCGTTCGGGAGTAACTGGACTAAAGGAAGAAGCCAAATCGCTACTTGATTTAGAAGCAGCTTCCGATTGTTTGTCGACGGAAGCAGAAGAATCAGCAAAGACTGGACAACTAAAGAAAGCCAGACAAGAAGCTAAAATACCACAGAAAAGCAATGATTTATATTTATTCATAACACTTTAATTTTTCTTACTCAGATTAAGCGTGAGACTTTTCTACCAATTTGAAAAAAAATCCCTGCTTGGATATTTTGGGTAGAGGAATTGTTTCGCTTGATCTCTTGTAAAATCGTTGCGTTTGTTGTATCCTATCAGACGGCATAGTGCCCTTTTTAGTCTTTGTTAAGGTTCCGGCACTCCTTAGCCAGCGATAGTGTTCCCTCTTCTGAAAGGGAGCGCCGGTGGTGCGCCTTGGTAAAAAGAAAATATCTTTTCATTTACCTGCAGTTTAGTAAGTGCAAGCTGGACTGATTCCGACTTGGGGTTTCTGTCTTTTCGCAGAGCGGCTCGCTTCCCAGTCTTGAGCTTCTCAAGAAGACAAAACGTCAAATTTGACAGCTTGTTTGGTTCTGTGATAGACTCTCCTCTCACTTAACCTGGATCTGCGGGTTGCCTAGTGCCTTTCGCGCTGGGTTAAAATTTAGGAGGTTACTTCAGTGTACGCCGTGGTAGAAACAGGTGGCAAACAGTACCGTGTTGCTCCTGGACAGAAAGTTCGTGTAGATCGCTTAGAGGGCGAGCTTGGTTCCGAAGTTACTTTGGATCGCGTCCTTGTCGTAGTTGACGACAATCATAATTTAACTGCCGGTAATCCTACTGTTGCCGGTGCCGTAGTGTCCGCTCGTATCGTTGAGCAGCACAGAGAGCGCAAAGTGTTAGTCTTCAAGTATGCGAAGCGCAAGCGCCGTCGTGTGAAGACCGGATCCCGCCATTATTACACCACTTTGCATATTGGTGAGATTAGGAACTAACCTCTATTGATCCGGGTTAGTCTGCAGACCGATGCCCGCGGTCGTATAAAAGTTTTCGCTTGTCTTGGACATGCAGGACTTACCGTAGAAGACGGAGGCGAAGATCTTTTGTGCGCGGGTGTTTCTGCTCTATGTGGTGCCCTAGCCATTGGCCTTGAGCGAGTGGTTAGGGCTTCTGTTTTTTTGCGGGAAAGTCGCGGTCTTTTCTACATAAAACTTGAGTCCATGGGCTCAGAAGCTGAAGATAAGGCTCAAGTGCTTTTGTGTACTGCTGTGGAAGCTTTGCGGGAGCTGGCCCACTACAACGAAGGCTTTTTGTCTGTGCAAACGTTTGCTCAAGAAGAAACTTTCCCTACGGCTGAAGAATTTATGGCTGAAGCCGAAGCAGAAAATGAACTTAGCGATCAATATCTCTCAGAAGCCGAAGATTGAAAAAGCATTGGTTTAGACTCTACTTCCGGTTGGGAATTGAGCCTTTTACGTGCCGAAGCTAAAGCGTAATACTTGTTCTTAAAGGAATTGCTTTATCTGTCAGTGAAGTGGCCAGAAAGTTTAGTTTGCTTAGTTTTCAAACCTCGACGGACAGAAGGAGGAGAAACATGACTGAATTCATAGAAAGAATGAGCTTAGATGACCTCGATTTTGGAGATGAGCGTCATCCCGGTGAGGATACTCCTTTTACTCCCGCCAAGCTTATAGGTGTGGCTTGTTTGGGCGCTGCTGTAGCTTTATCAGGGTATTATATCTACTCTTCTTTGGGCAGCGAGGACAAGGCTCGTTTGCGTGATGGAGTGATTGGTTTCTTTTCCGAACAAGTAAAGCCGCTTATACCTCCGCACAATTAGAGTGTTGTCTGTGGAAAAAAAGTTTAATGGCAAACGTATTTGTCGCAACTTAAAAAGGGGAGAGGGTAAGCTTCTTTTCCACGTAATAATTTCAGTTTAGGTAAGTCTGCTTCAAGAATTTGGCTTCGGTTTTTGCTGCGGTCAGGTTCTTGTTCTTTTTCGGCGGTTTTTGTGCCGAAAATGGAAGGATGACTTTTTTGGGAAGGGCGTGCGCTTTTTTGACCAGGATCAACTTATTTATTATAGCCATATTAGTAATAGCGGCTGATTTTTATACTAAGTATCTAGTCTATACTCGTATGGCTCTTCATGAGACCATCGAACTGCCGGTAAAATTCATCCAATTGACTTATGTGCAGAATTTCGGCGGCGCTTTTGGAATTTTCCAACATCAGAAGCTTTTTTTTATAATTGCTGCGGCTATAGCTGTCACTTGCGTTCTCTACTTCTTTGAAGATATAAAAGAACTTGGCAAACTTAGTTTTGTGTCCGCTTCGCTTATTTTTGGCGGTGCTATCGGCAATCTTATTGATCGTATCCGTTTTGGATATGTAGTTGACTTCTTAGATTTGCGCTGGTGGCCAGTATTTAATGTGGCCGATATTGCTTTAACTGTTGGAGTATCTTTACTTTTTATAGAAGTAATTATGGTGGGACAAAGCTCGTCCGAAGCGACTGAAGGCAAAGTGCCTGCTGAGTCCGATCAGGTAGAAAATAAAGCAGCGATCGAGATAGAGGAGAGCGAGTCTTCTACTACAGCTTCTGAGGCTGCGCTTCTGACAGAAGTTACAGAGACAATAGAAGCCAAATTGCCACCGTCTCAAGTCTAGTTTTTTATAAATTTTTAGCTATCGGCCTTGGAGGTTTCTAGGTGCATCCCATTCTTTTCCAGATAGGCAATTTCCCTATTTATACTTACGGTATGATTTTGGCCGTAGCCATTTCCAGTGGCCTCTATTTCGCCGGTTATTTGGCCGCTAAGCGTGGCTGGGATTTTTTGGATATAGCCGATATTGGCTTATGGGCGGTAATTATCGGGCTTATAGGCGCCAGATTAGGATATGTTATTCAGCGCCCCGAAACTTTTGCCGATAACTGGTGGAGCGTTTTAAATTTCCGCACTGGCGGCATCACTATCATAGGAGCCATTATCTTTGGTAATTTGGCTTTGGCATTGCTCTGTCGTCGCTATAAGCTTTCGCCTTGGTTTTGTGTAGATATATATACTGCGCCGCTACTTTGGGGAATGGCTTTGGGACGTCTGGGGTGTGTGGCTCAAGGATGCTGTGCCGGCAAGGTTTGCTCTGAGGATTTGCTTTGGGCTATTCATTATCCAGCTAACAGTATGTTAGGAGCTTTACCTCGTCATCCTTCGCAAATTTACGAGCTTGTGCTTGATTTGCTTCTCATGGCTTTTTGTTTGTGGTTTTTCAATAAAAAAGCCAAATTTCAGGGCCAAACTTTTTGGGTCGGCGTGAGTGGTTATGCCTTAATACGCTTTTGCATCGAGTTTTTCCGTGATAGCAAAAGTTTGGGATGTTTCTCTTTAGCTCAATGGTTTTGCTTAGCCATGTTTGTTATAGCCTTTTTGGGCGCCTGTGGAATGTTTGGAAAAGCTGCTTTAGCTGTACCTTCGGCTAAAAATACAGAAAAAGAAGACGCTGTTTCTGCGATAGCTAAAGAAAGCGAAAAATAAGACTCCGACAAAAAGTAGATAAAAAAATAAACCGCTCCCGGAGGAACGGTTTATTTTTTTTAGAGAACATTGCCTTGATTGGCGTCCCCGGTGCGATTTGAACGCACGGCCCCTCGCTTAGGAGGCGAGTGCTCTATCCCCTGAGCTACGGAGACACATTACTCGCGTTATTTTATTATCGATAGCTTCTAAAGTCAAGGGAAGGCCGTCGGGCTCGATTTACCAAAAGCAATAAAAGCAACTACGGTTTTTGAACATTAAGCCAGGGACAGGGCGCCTCGATTAAGAAAACAAGGTCTTTCCGTTTTTAGTTAAAGTGAAAATTGAGGTGTAATTTTAGCCTTGGGTAATTATTGGGGTGTATTGCCTTTACCGAAAATAAGTTGGCAAAGCTGCTTGGTTTTGGCTCTAATTTTAATCTTTGCCGGAGTTTTGCGCGGCTGGCGTTTGGGATACCCGGAATCGCAATATTTTGACGAATGTTATTATGCGCCCGGTGCTTTAAGCTATATAAATGGGACGGTCGATGAAAATTCCGTCCATCCGCCTTTGGGAAAATTACAAATTGCCGATTTTATCCTTTTGGGCCGTTGGCTCAACAATCACGGTTGCCACTTCAGTGAATATACACTGTGGCGTTTGGCTTCTTTTATTTTTGGCGAAGGCACCGTATTGCTAACTTTCCTTCTGGGCTGGCGTTTGAGTAGGGGCTCAGCTTCTTTAGCTAACTTGGCAGCATTTTTGGTGTCTATTGACTTTATGAGCATAGTTTTGGCTCGTATCTGTATGCTCGATATGGTGTTGGCCTTTTGGATGTTGGTAGGCGTTTGTTGTAGTTGGATGTACATAGAAGCCAAAATTTTGCAATCGCCGCGAGCTTGGAGCTGGGCTGCTTTATGTTCTTTGGCTTTCGGTATAGCCACAGCGTGCAAATGGAATGGTCTTTTCGGCGCTTTTATCGCTTTTTGGCTTATGCTTTTACTGCCGAATTTAATGAATAAAGCTTCGTTACAAGCTGAGGCCGCTGTCCAAGCAAGCTCCGACAATTCATCTGAACATAGCCAAGTTGCCCCTGCGCCTAGCTTAAAAGGCGTCGGCAAAAAGTTATTAAAACAAGGTTTTGTTTTAGCTTTACTCTTCACAGCATCAATTGCTTCCATTTATTGCCTTTCCTATTTACCTCAATTTATGCGCGAAGGCTTTAGAACTCAAACTGTAGGCCACATAACTGAAGCCCACACTGTAATGGTCAAATTTAGATACAATGCCAAGCAATTTACTCATCATTATTGCTCGCAATTTTGGGCTTGGCCTACGGTAATTCGCCCTGTCTGGTTTAAATTTGATACAGGCGTCGGTTTGGCTTTGGGTATAGTTTGTTTTGGCTCGATCTTTTTTTGGTGGCCAGGTTTTACTTTTGTATTGGAATTTATCTACTTTGGCTTAAAGGATCGCCGTTGGATTTGGCTATTTTTGGGTTTAAGTTGGTGTATCCCTTGGCTATTCTGGGCTATTTCTACTACCGGCGGCTTTATATATTATATGTTGCCGGGTATACCGATTATGGCTATAGTTATGGCTTGGGTAATTATGGATTGGCATAAGGAAGGTTGGAATATTGCTATCGGTATCTATTTAGCCATTTTAGGAGCCGCTTTAGCTTGTTATTATCCTTTCCTGACTTATTTGCCCATGCAAAGATCTCTCTTTACCACTTTATTCCCTGTAATCTTTACTCAATGGCGCTAACAATGGACAACTTATATTCAGAAGATTATGAAGCTCTAGACGAAAATGAAATTTGTGAATCGAAAGAGGACGAAAGTTCGCGACTGTTTTTTTGCGTAGATTCGCAATATAAAGGTGTGCGTTTAGATAGTGTTTTATCTGAACTCATTAATGTATCCAGAGCTCAAGTGCAAAAATGGATTAAGCAACAATTAGTTCTTTGTGACGGGCAAATGGAAAGTTCTCCTTCTCGCAAGCTTAAAGGTGGCGAAAAACTGGAAGTAAATCGGCCTCCGCTCTTACCGGCTGTACCTGAACCAGATCCCAGTGTTCCCTTAGATATTGTTTATGAAGATAGCGATATTTTGGTGCTCAATAAAGGACGCGGTCAAGTTGTCCATCCTGGAGCGGGAGTGCGCAGTGGTACATTAGTAAATGGATTATTGGCCCATTGCCATGATCTTTCTGGAATTGGTGGTGTGGAGCGTCCAGGCATTGTCCATCGCTTAGACAAAGATACTTCTGGTTTAATTGTTATTACTAAAAATGATTCAGCTCATCTCAATTTGAGCGCCCAGTTTGCCAATAGATTAGTCACTAAATATTATGAAGCGCTAGTCTATGGAGTTCCTAAGCTAAAATGTGGCTTAATCGATCAGCCTATAGGTCGTCATCCTGTCTCTCGCCAGTGTATGGCTGTGCGGGCCAACGGTCGTCCTTCAAAAACCGAGTATCGCGTTGTGGAAGCTTTTGCTGATAAATATGCACATTTATCAATTCACCTTTTTACTGGGCGAACTCACCAAATTCGCGTCCATATGAGTTGGTTGGGACACCCTTTGTTAGGTGATCCTTTGTATAAGCCCAAAAGCAATCCTTGGGGATTGCAAGGCCAGGCTTTACATTGCTATTATCTGAGTTTCGCTCACCCGCGTACTGGCGAAAAAATGGAATTTAGGGCTTCAGCTCCCCAAGTAATGCAAAATATTTTGCAAGATTTGCGCACTCAATATCCCCATAGCGCCACTTCTCTGGAATATTTTAATTAGAACTATTTAGTCTAGATAGTTCACATAGTATCTTAGCTACGCCAATTTAAGCTGGCTTTGCAAAAGCTAAGCCAACAAACAAAGCCTCCGCGCCGGGCGGGGGCTTCGTTTTTGTTTAAGGCGTGTGCAACTTAAGATTATTCATTGGCTTTAGCAGGGTTATACTGAATATCCACTCGACCATCTTTTTTATTATAGTTGGTGATAACAGTATATTCTTGTAAACCGGGCTTAATAGGGAAGGGAATACTAATGCGTTCCCCTTTATCAGTTTTGCTGGGAGTCGCTTGGAAAAGTTCGCCATTAACATGGACTACCAAAGATTCTGCTGCTGGAGTGCCTTCAACGCCGACTAACAACTTAGGATCGCCCCACATAGCGCTGGCGGTGCCGTTGTATTTTCCGGGGATCATGCGCAAGTTGATCATCTTGGCGCCTTTAATGTTGGCTTTGAGAATATCGGGCTGATCTCCGGCGCGAAGAGGGCCCACTTTAGTTATCAATACATTGTCAGCCCACAACTCGAAAGTGCACACTCGGCTGTCGGGTGCGTGAGAGCTAAAGCCTACCCAAGATTCAAACATGTCAAATTTGCCATTAACTTCGAATTGCATAATGGCAGCATCGGCACCGCCTAATCCGGTAATGTAACTTTCCACAGAAGTATTGCCGCTATTGCCCATAGTAGTATGCTCTACGTTACGCATACAATTAGCAAAATATTTTTGCCTCATGTTTAACAAAGGCATGGCCGCAGGATCCGACAAAGCGGGAGTGGCCCAAGCGCACAGCATAAGGGAAGCGAAAGCACACACCGCGCCTAAACGCAATTTTTTATTCACAGTAGCTCCTTAAATTTTTTATTGGATTCTGAAAGCTCGCTGTTGAGCTCTATAATATGGAGTTTCCGTCGAGTCGGTTGCTCCAGCACAAAAAGTTAAATCATTGATAAGGTTAATCAAGCTGCGCTTATCTTTGAAGCTGATGCCGCCATTTTTTCTGGCAGGATAAGCCGGTAGGGCATATCCATCTGAAGCGTAATGGCGAAAACCTCCGGGAATGTTGACCATGGTCCAAGGCTTGTGAGCTTCCAAAGCTGTAGCAGTCATAGCGCTGCGCAAATTGAGGCCTAATCCTTGGCCGGCTTTGTAAAAACCATAGCGATTGAGAGTAAGATAAGAACTGTCGTTGAGTTGCTCGGCCAAAAATAAAGCAATTACAAAACCGCGCTGGGCTCTATGTTGAAGTCCCAGGCTCAAAAAAATTCTTGCTTTCAAATAGGCTTGACGCAATAAAGCTTTTTTGCGCTCAGTCAACATTCTTATAATGAAAGAAGTTTTTAAATATTGTAAAGCTGTCTCAAAACGATCGCTTTTTTTGAGCAACCAACCTATACGGTAAGTAATTTCTGCCTGTTTTTTATAATCGCCCGTGTGGTAATACATTTTGAGAGCTTGGCCGTAAAGTCGGGAAGAATCTTCTGCGTCGCTGGAAAACTCGCTGTTATTGGCCATTTGTAAAAACGCTTTTGCTGCCAAGGCAGGATCGCTAAAAGCTATTTTGCTGCTGCCTTCTGCTTCGGGAACAGCCAATGAAAACATAATCGAAGTACAAATAAAGTCGGAATCGGAATATCGACCCTTGTCGTAAAGGAGAGAAGCCAAGTTGAATCTGGCGATCAGGGCGTTGGGCTGATCGGGGTATTTCTCAAATAATTTGTTGGCTTTGACAGTTAGCTGCAAGGCTTTAGAAGTTTTGCCAGCTCCAGCGTAGGCTAAAGCAGCATCCAAGTACATCGCAGCCAAAACTGAATTGTCGCGTTTATTTTTTGGCAATTTTTTATATCGGCGACATGCTATTCCCCAACGTTGGGCACTATGTATAAATAAGCCTTGCGCCTCCAACCACTGGCAGCGCTTGCGCATAAATTTTTCGGCGTAGTTATCAAAACTATTGGTTTCTTTATCGCGGCGACGCAGAGCATAAGCCAAACGCTTGCCTAGGCGCAACAATATATCGGCTTCTTTAAAGCAACGCTCGGCGATATGAATATCGATATGGCAGAGTATTTCTTCTAAACAATCCTTCAAAGAAGCAATATCGAGACTTTTGACAATGGCCCGTAAAATATATTTATTTTCCAAATTGGCAGCTAAATTGCGTAAAGTATTCTCAATCATCGTCATACCAGTTTAAAAAATCCAAAGAATCAAAGATTGTGGAGTGAGTTTTTTGCAGCCACCATTCGGGATTATCCCATTTTTCTCGGCGTCCTTGCTCTGAATTTAAACCGAAGTAGGATAGCAAAAAATTTTTCAAGGCTTTGACTAAAAACTTAAGCATAGCTCGGTTCTCCTTCAGCCCTCCGAGATTATAACATAAAGGGAAAGAGGAGGAAAACGCCTTCAGTATTAGAACTATGAAGGGCTTTTTTTTGTATATCCGGGGGAATGATTGCAGAGAGTTTAACCAGGCCTGGAGCCTTTTAAATATTGAGATCTGCATAAAATTGGATCTTTATTAAAAGCCGAGGCAAATGTCGCAATGGTAAGAGGAATGATATCGTGAACCAGACAAAAGTTCTCATTAACCTGGTCATTATCTTTTTGATTACGGCAGCAATCCTATACGGCTTCTTCGGTACTTCGGAAGAAAACCGCTTGAAGCTCAAATTAGGTCTCGATCTCCGAAGCGGTACACATATTGCTTTGCAGCTCAAAGAGGTTGAGGATCCCGTCACTCATGAAGTTCAAAAAATCGATCAGGCAACCTTAAATCGCAGCATTCAAGTTTTTACAAAGCGCTTGAACGCCATCGGTACTTCAGAAATTTTAATTGCCGCCGCCGGCAAAGATCGTATTATTATCGAAATTCCTGAAATGACCGACTTAGAAAAAGCCAAGAACATGGTCAAAAAGGCCGGACGCTTGGAATTTAAAGAAAAGGTCTTCGATCCCACCACTCAGTCTGCTCAATACAGAACTGTTATGGACGGTCGTTATTTGACCAAAGCCAGCGTCGGTCGTTCCGGCGTAGGCGAAGATGCCTGGTGCGTAGAGTTCCAGCTCAATAAAGAAGGCAGCCGCCTCTTCGGCGATATTACCAGCCGTATGAAAGGTAAGCCTTTGGGCATTTTCTTTGATGGTCATATGCACAGCGAACCTGTTGTACAAAATGCTATTACCGGAGGAAGCGGCCAAATTACCGGTCACTTCACTTTGGAAGAAGCCAACGAATTGTGCAATATTTTGAACTCTGGTGCTCTGACTGTAGACGTTCAGATTTTGGAAGCTTACACTGTCAGCCCTACCTTGGGTGAGCAATCCTTAAAGAGCTCCCTTACTGCCGGTTTAATCGGTTTGGCTATCGTAATGCTCTATATGATCGGTTACTATCGTTTGCCCGGTTTGGTAGCCTCTATCGCTTTGGTAATCTACGCTGTTTGGGTTATAGGTTCTATGGTCATTCCTGGCCTCGAATTTGTACTCACCTTGCCCGGTATTGCCGGTGTCGTGCTATCCATCGGTATGGCTGTAGACGCCAACGTTTTGCAATTTGAGCGTATTAAAGAAGAACTTTGGAACGGCAAGTCCGTCAGAAGCTCCTTAGACGCCGGTTTCGAACGCGCTTTCTCGTCCATTATCGACGGTCACGTCAGTACTTTCTTGGGCGCTTTGATCCTCTTCTGGTTCGGTGCTTCCAGTGTTAAAGGCTTCGGCGTTACTTTGATGATTGGTACCGCCTTGAGTTTGGTCACCGCCATTTGGGTAACTCGTCAGTTACTCCATTTCGCTACCGACTTCCTCAAGATCGACTCCAACAGAAAATTGTATGGTGAATAGGAGATAGAGCAGTGGGTGCATTAAACGTAACTACATCGGATGCGATTTCCTTGGCCATATGGTTTGTTATTTTGGTAGGCGTAGTGCTCTGGGGACATACTTTCAGAGTCCGCCACCGCGATATTATCGGAAATCGCAAATATTACTACATTGCTAGTACAGTTGTTTTAATCTTCTGTTTAGTAGGTATTTTCGGTAAAGGTCTCAACTACGGTTTGGACTTCACCGGCGGTACCATTTTGGAATTGGGTGCTCCTAAAATTGTAGACATGGCCCCTGGCGATATTGTCAACATTGTCAAGGCCAAGCATCCTACTTTCGACGTTACCGCTCAGTTGGGCAACGGCTTAACCACTTCCGGCGATGGTAAATCTTATCAAAAGATTCTCGTTCGTGTCCGCAGTGACGAAAGTACCAAAGAAGTCGGCCTTACTTCCGCTCAGGCTATTGAAGTTCGTGCCGAATTGGAAAAAGGTCTCAATGTTGGCCCCTTGGCCAATATTTCCGAAACTACTATCGGCCCGACCATTTCTTCCGAGCTCAAAACTGGCGCTTTAAAGGCTCTCTTAATCGCCTGTATTTTGCAGCTCATCTATATCACATTCCGCTTTGGCAACCAGTTGCGCTTCGGTGCTTCGGCTGTAATCGCCGTATTGCATGATGCCATTATCATGATCGGCTTCTATGCTTGGGCCGGTTTGCCAGTCGACTCTAGCTTCGTAGCTGCCTTGCTCACTATTACCAGCTATTCCTTGATGGATACTGTGGTAGTATTCGACCGTATTCGTGAGCATCAGCACAACGATGTTCAGGATACTTTTGAAGTTATCACCAACCGCTCCGTTTGCGAAACTATGACTCGTTCAATTAACACTTCGTTGACGACGATCATCGTGTGCATTTGCTTGTACTTCATGGGTGGTGAAAGCTTAAAAGGCTTTGCTTACGCTTTGTTGGTCGGTGTCATTACTGGTGCTTACTCTTCTATCTTCCTTTCCGCTCCTTTACTTGTCGATTGCAACGAGTATGCCAATAAACGCGACTTGGCTCGTCAAGATGAGTTGCGCAGAGAAGCTGAAGAAAATGCCAAACAAGGCAGCAACACCAAGAGTTCTGGTCGCCGTCCTGTGGCTCGTCCTCGTCCTGCTGCTCCGGCCGCTCCCGCTTCTTCCGAAGTTGCTGCTTCCGACGCTAAGACTCCGGCTACTTCGGCTCCGGCCGCTTCTGCTGCTCCCGTAGCTTACGCGCCGGCTCGTCCGCGTCGCCGCGTCAAAGGTATGAGAAAGAAATAAGTTTTAGCTTTTAAGCTGAAGCTTATATAGAAGCTCCTTAGCCCGATACTTATGGTTCATAAAGCATAAGTTGAAGGCCAAGGAGCTTTTTTTTGTAAGCAGCTTAAAACAAAACGAAATTGAGCCTGCCTCCATTTGAGAGGCAGGCTCAATTTCGTTTATTGCTTTTGCTTTCGCGTTTTTATAGTACGACTGGGCGGCCGCCAAAGGAAGGAAGCAGCATAGGCGTTTTGCCTATAATATCGATCATATCGTCGCGGACGTAGCCTATAAAGTAAACATAATTGGTGGTCTCGGCATAGGGAGGAACTTCACCTTTGAGCTTTTTTACGACAGTAGGGCCGGCGTTGTAAGAAGCCAATACTGAAGCGTAGGGATTGGAGCCTTTTTGCCAAGCAGTCAGCAAATTGTCGACCATTTTGCTGCAGCCTTCTAAATTTTGCACAGGATCGAGGGCATTTTGTACTTTTAAGCCTGCAGCCGTTTTGGGCATTAGTTGGCCTAAGCCCTGAGCGCCGGATATAGAGACTGCATCTACATCCCAAGCCGATTCAATTTGAATAAGACCGGCCAATAAACTGGGATCGATGTGGCGCTGTTCGCATTTTTGTACAAAAGTATGGGAAATAGTTTTTACTTGCTGATAATCCATATCGGGATTATGGAAAAGAATGCGCCAGGTGATAAAATTTTGCCACGAATGTTGGCGGCCGTTGAGCCAGCGTTGGTAGCTAAACTCTAAAGGGGGCTCCAAAAGGATGCAACTCAATCCGGATAGAGCTTTGAATTTGCCATCTTTGAAGTGCAAATAGCCTTTGATAGCTACTCGGTATCCTGTGCGGTCAAATTCTAAATTGCGAGCTGAGCGCAAATAGCTTACAGAAATATTGCCTGCCGGAGTGCCTAAAAGGAGCTGACTTTTCCCTTGATAAGTAGATTGTTTGAGAATGCGTCCTTCCCAAAGTACCACTTGGCCTTCTTGTTCCGGCTGGGGGTGTTTCAAAACTCGAGCCGGAGTTAAATAAGGATTGACCATAGCTTTACCTTTGTTGGTAGGGTAAAACCAGTGGGTAGCTTGTTCGGGAATACTTAAAGAATGCGAACGGGTAGGGACGAGCTTTTTAGCTGTCTGAGCTTGAGTAGCTGTGGCAGCTTTGTCAGTTGCAGGAGCCGCCTGCAAAGCGGAAGTGCAGGAAGCGCCAAAGACTAAACCGGCACAAATAGCAGCAAAAATAGGGTAATAAAAACGTTTCACGCCACTATCTTCGCTTTAGGCTAAAGTTGGCCCTGCCAGTTTTGGGCTTATCGGTAGAAGACAAGGTGCGAAGGGTAGTTGGATTTTGCTTATTGGGTTGCTCCAAATTTTCAGGCGGGGAGTTTAATTATTGATCGCGAAAAGCCCGAGGCTGCCGCTTCAAAATACCGAAATGCTTTGGCAGCTGAAAGGGAGCCCAAGTTTATGCAAGAGTTAGGCCGCATTCAGACCGCCCAGAAGATTGCTTGCCCACATTGTCGGGCTTTGCTTGAAGATACAGATCTGGAAAGAGCTTTAGAAGGTGAAACCGTAAAATGTCCTCATTGTGGCAACCCGGTAAAGCTGCCTTCTGATCTTGTCGAACGTTATTTGCGCAGCAAGTATGTGGGGCGCAATCTCGATATTACTTGTTAGGAAGTGTAACATGCACAGTTTATTAAAAGCTTTCTCTAAAAAGTTTGTCCTTTTAGTAAGTATCACTCAAAACGATCCTAATTTGGCTCGTATTGCTTTGGAAAATGGCGCTGACGCTGTGAAAGTGCACTTAAATTGCGCTCACTTTGCCAGTGGCACCGATTTCGGCTCTTGGGAGGCCGAAAAAGAAAAAATCGCCAAAGTGGCTGAAGTTGTGCGCCCGCACATTCCTTTAGGTATTGTTACCGGCGCTGAAGTGGTGCCGGACGCTCAAGATCTTTCTGAAATTCGCCAATTCGGCTTCGATTTTTGGGATTTATTTGCCAATCATATTCCTCCGGAATACTTAAAGTGGAGAGAATTGGCTCATATGTCGGCTGTCGGCCCCGATTGGACTCCCGAATTTGTACAAGATTTAGTAAGTTTAGGCGTAGACGTTATTGAGTCTTCCATTATTCCTCGCGATCTTTATCGCACTAGACTTACTGCCGCCGACCTTTGTCAATATAAGCGCTTGGTGCGCAGCGCCGGTGTGCCTGTAATTGTGCCTACTCAGAAAAAGATTCGTCCCGATGAAGTGAAATATTTGCAAGAAGTCGGCGTCTCCGGTTTAGCTATCGGCGCCGTGGTGACAGGATTAGGCACCGCTTACTTAGGCGAGCGTGTGGCTGCCTTCCGCAAAGCTATCGACGAAATCTATCGTTAAAAACACTGATACTATGCGCCCTATAGTCTTTCTCCCTCTAGATGATCGCCCTTGTTGTTGGCAATTTCCTCAGCGCCTAGCTCAAATAGCTCAGGTAGATTTGTTGTTGCCAACAAGGGCTCTATGGTGTGGAGAAGACAAGCGCCAACCGGAAAGAGCCAATCCGGAAGGCGAAAAGTTGCTCGCCTGGTTTAAAGATGCTCTGGCCTCAGGTTCTGCGGCCAACCGAGATGACGCCGAAGCGCCGTGTTTGTTGGCCGCAGTCGATGCTTTGTTGTACGGCGGCCTAGTAGCTTCACGTAGGCCGGGGCCGCCGTACATGGTTGCGCCTCTGCTGCAACGCTTGTTAGCCGAACTGCCTGGCTATGCGCTTTATCTTTTTTCTGTAATTATGCGAGTAGCTCCAACTCAGTATACCGCTGCAGAAGTAGAAGGTGCTTTGCGCCTAACTAAATTATCTCAGCAATTTGCCCAAGAGTTGGAGCAACATTATGCTGCTGCCGCTCACAGCGCGGATGCGGTAGCTCATACTGAAGGTGCGCCTGTAGTAACAGCAGTTTCGCAAGTTGCGGCAGCTAAAATAGCACATACAGAAAAAAGCTACCGTGAACTAAATATTCGGCGTCGAGCAGCAGAGGCGCAAGTGCTGTCGGCCAGAAGCTGGAGCGATCTTTACCAGCTCTCTCCAGCTTTCTGGCAGCAATATTTAACGTTCCGCCGCCGCAAAGATGAAATAAATGGGCTTTTGCTTGAAGCTTGGACTAAACGTGCCCACACTGAGGCGTGCGGCGGCTTCTTGGCGCTGTGCCTGGATGATAGCAAAACCACCGGGCTCAACCTTTGGGAAGCTAAGTTTTTGCAAGAACGTTTAAAAGGTTGCTCTTCAGCTTCAGTAGGCGTAGGTACAGACGAAACAGCTATGCTTTTACTAGCTAGAGCTGTGTGTGGACGCAGTAGCCTAGAAATTGTTTGGCCTTATGCTGGAGCTGAAGAGCAAGTTGGGCGCTACGAAGGCAAAAACTTAGCGCAAGTGTTAGCTTCCCAGGCCCAGTGGCTCAACGCGGTTTTGCTGCCAGAAGGTCAAAGCGGCCCAGGCTCGGCCGTGCCCCAGATCTTTATTTATGCACCTTGGCAAAGCCAGCTAGAAGCTTGTAGCCAAGCTGACGCTAAAGCCGATTTACCAGAGCCTTTGTGGTCAGCTTGGCAACAAAAAGTAGCCGCCTCTTTAGAAGCAGGCAAACAAGTCTATATTGCCGATCTAGCCTATGCCAACGGCGGCTCGCGCCAACTGGTTAGCTGGCTTATCGAATCTGGCGCTGTTGCCAAAATTGTCGGCTACAGCGCTTGGAATACGTTGGGCAACGCTTTAGGCACCATCTTGGCCTGGGCCGCTTTAGCCTCTTGGCGGCGGGCTTGCCCCGAATTTCAGGCTTCACACGCTGAGCAAGCCCGCTTAGAAAAAGAGCAGCGCCGCTTCTTGCTAGAGCGTTTATTAGATGATTATTTTTACCAGACGCTTATACGTCCCCAATTAAGTGCCAAAGTAGGCGGCGCTTTTGTGTTACTTGGCAAAGAACAACAACGCGCCTTAGAAAGCGAAATTTTAGTGCAAGAGAAGAGCTATTTGGCGCAACTTGTGCAAGCTTGGCCAGAAAAAAAATTAAGCCCGAGCCTCAAAGTAGAGTTGCCTTGGCGGCGTCTCTTTGAAGTCGGGCTGGAAGTGGAGCTATAGCCAAGCTTTAGCTTGAAAATTAGTCGAATTTAGCTAACAACTCCGGGAGAAGTATATTGTAGACTTCTTCCAAAGTTTTGTCGTGGAAACGGCAAGCCGCTGCCTGATCGTGGCCGCCGCCTTCGTGTTTGGCGGCGACGTCGTTAATTTTGCGTCCAGTTGAACGCAGCGAGACGCGCACTTCTCCCGGAACTACAGCTTTGAAGAAGGCGAAAATTTCGCTGCCGCGCAACACATTGAGGCGTCCTAAAAGCATTTGAGTGTTGTTTTCGTCCACACCACAAGCTTTGAGCATCTCTTCTGTTAAAGAAGCGGTCACCAATTTGCCATTGGCATAAGTTTGCAAAGTTTGCATACACATAGCTTGCAATTTCAAGTCGTTTAAAGTAAAACCACTGAAAATATTATTGTGTACGTAGCTGATGTCGCCCAAAATACTTACCAAATGAGCAGCTACTTGGTGAGTGCGTGCAGATGTTTTGGAGAAACGGAAAGAGCCCGAATCAGATACTATAGAAGTGTAGAGCGCTTCGGCACAGTCACGATTGATCTCAGCGTCCATAGCCTTAAAGACAAAATAGAGCATTTCACCCAAAGCAGCAAAACTGGGATCGATCCAATTGTAGTCCGCTTCCAGTTTATTCATGGGATGGTGATCTAAGTTGATGACTTTTTGGCAAATTTGGCGCAAATTTAAGTTTTGCGGCAAACGGCTTTGCTGAGGACATTCTAAAACTAAAGCTAAATCAAATTGAGCTTTGTCAGGCAACTCAGTATGAATTTCAGCAGTGCCCTTCATAAAACGGAAGATGTCCGGCGCTCCGTCAGGACTGTATAAATAGTATTTTTTGCGTAAGCTCTTTAAAACTTGCGCACAAGCTACCATACTACCTAAGTCGTCACCGTCAATATTGATATGAGGTACTACTAAAATATTGTCACTATGTAACAGCACCTGAGCTATATTTTGACATTCGGAAGGAATTTGGTAACAGAAATCCATACCTTAGAAATCCTCTTCCTCGTGATTTTCGTCATTGCTGTCTGCTTTGGGAATATTTAAGCTCTCTAATAAGCTAAGCATATGTTCGGCCTTTTCCTGAGTCTGATCACGGAAGAACGCTACCGAAGGAATGTTCTTAATGCACAGCTCTTTAGCCAATTCGCGGCGCAAGAATCCTTTAGCTTTATTTAAGCCGTCAATAATAGCTTTCTGTCTCTCTTCAGGAGCCATAATGCTGACATAAAATTTAGCCAAAGAAGTATCGGCGCTCAAATCTACATCTGTTAAAGTAATGATCTCTTGGCCTTCTTTATCGGGAGGGAAGACGGCGGGATCTTTCACACGATGGATAATTTCGTTACCAACCTCTAAAATGAGGCCGCGCAAACGCACTAAATGATGATTCATATAATTGATAATGTCCTTATTTAGTAATTTGTTGTTGATAGTTTAAAACCAAAAGCCCGCCGCATCTTGCCAAGCAGAGGAGGATTATTTATTGCCTCTTTAGCTCTTCAGAATTTGACGGCGGGCCCTAAGCTCAAATTACAGTTCGCGCTGGTGCTCTACTTTTTGATAGCACTCCACCACGTCGCCTTCCTGTAAGTCGGCATAGTTGGTGATTGTTAAGCCGCATTCGAAGCCTTCCAAAACTTCGCGAGCGTCATCTTTGAAGCGGCGCAGAGTGTCGATGGTGCTTTCGTAGATGACCACATCGTCACGCAAGAGACGGCAGAGACCACCGCGCACCACTTTGCCTTCGGTAACGTAGCAACCGGCCACTTTACCGATCTTGCTAATCTTGAAGACTTGACGCACTTCAGCTTTACCCAAGACAACTTCTTCGATGTCGGGAGTAAGCAAACCAGACATAGCCTTCTTGATATGCTCGATAACTTCGTAAATGATACGATAGGTGCGGATTTCCACTTCTTCCATATCAGCCAAGCGCTTGACCATGGCACCGGGACGAACATTGAAGCCGATGATAATAGCTTTGGAAGCGGAAGCCAACATGACGTCGGTTTCAGAAATAGCGCCTACGCCAGAGTGGATGATCTTCACAGCCACTTCGTCGGTACTGAGTTTGTTCAAAGACTGAGTAAGAGCTTGCAAGCTGCCGTGACTCTCAGCTTTAACTAACAAGTTGAGATCTTTGGCTACGCCGTTTTGCAAGTCGGCAAAGAGGCTTTCCAAAGTCTGACGGCTGCCGGAATTGATGCGAGTATGTCTAGCCTTAGCAGTACGAGCTTCGGAAACCTGACGAGCCATCTTTTCGTCTTCGACCACTTGTAAGTGATCGCCGGCGTCAGGAACAGCTTCCAAACCGACAACTTCTACAGGGATGGAAGGACCGGCGCTCTTAATGTTTTTGCCTTTTTCATTAAGCAAAGCGCGCAATCTGCCCCAAGTCTTACCTACAACTACGGTATCGCCAACTTTCAAAGTACCGTTTTGTACCAAGACTGTAGCGACCGGGCCTTTGCCTTTGTCGATAGAGCCTTCGATGATGGTACCTTGGGCCTTGGTATTGGGGTTGGCTTTGAGCTCCATAGTCTCGGCCTGAAGAATAACCATTTCTAAGAGGTCGTCCAAACCAATATTCTTCTTGGCAGAGATCTTGCACATGACAGTATCGCCGCCCCATTCTTCGGCCAAAAGTCCGTACTCGGTAAGCTGAGTCATGACTCTGTCGGCGTTGGATTCGGGCAAGTCAATCTTGTTGATAGCTACGATAATGGGCAAGTTGGCTGCTCTGGCATGGTTGATAGCTTCGATAGTCTGAGGCATCACACCGTCGTTGGCAGCTACTACCAAAATAGCAATATCGGTAATGGCGGCGCCGCGAGCTCTCATTTGGGTGAAGGCTTCGTGGCCGGGAGTATCAATAAAGGTAATCTTTTGGCCGTCGTGAGTGACAGTGTAAGCACCGATAGTTTGGGTAATACCGCCAGCTTCACCGGAAACTACGGAAGTACGGCGGATAGCGTCCAAGAGGGAGGTCTTACCGTGGTCTACGTGGCCCAGTACGGAAATAACGGGAGGACGAGAAACGAGCTTGCCCTCATCTTCATCGATAAGCTCTAAAGGCACATCTTCGGTAGACATTTCGCCTACTTTGTAACCATAGGAAAGAGCCAAATCGCGGGCTTCTTCGTAGGAGAGAGCTTGGTTGATGGAGACCATCTTGCCCTGGCGCACGAAGGTGCTGATAAGGTTGTTGGCTGGACGTCCCATACGAGTAGCCAAATCAGCTAAGGAAATAACCTCGGGGATAATGATGGTCTTTTCCTGAGGCTGAACGACAGGCTGCTGAGGCTGGGAAGCGTGACCGCCGCGCTGATTATTGCGCTGGTTACGATTATTTTGCATACCGCCGCGCTGGTTGCGATTGTTTTGCATACCGCCGCGTTGATTGTTGCGATTGTTTTGCATACCGCCGCGCTGATTGTTGCCGCGCTGGTTATTGTTGTGGCCTTGGCCGCCGCGATTATTTTGCATTCCGCCTCGGTTAGGTTGATTGTTGTTGTGTCCACCTTTTACTCGAGGAGGACGACCTTCGCCAGAATTGCGATTGTTGCGACCGCTTTCGTAACTGGCAGCGCCGCTGCCGAAATCGGAAGAAAAAGCGTCTTCGACAGAAATTCCGGTAATGGGAGTAGAGAGAGAAATGCTCTCATCTTGCTTAATACCCATCTCTTCGGGAGAAATGATAGGCAAATCGACCATTTCTTTTTCGTTTTCTTCGTCGTCATCGTCCTGACGCTTATTGGCGGAACGCTTGCGATTCTGCTCTTTGAGGGCAGCTAAGCGCTGGGCCTCTTTTTCAGCAGCTTCTTTTTCGGCTTTTTCACGGGCAGCCTTTTCGGCAGCTTCTTTAGCAGCCTTCTCGGCGGCTTCTTTAGCAGCTTTTTCGGCAGCTTCCTGGGCGGCCTTCTCGGCGGCTTCTTTAGCAGCTTTTTCGGCGGCTTCTTGGGCGCGTAAAGTGGGACTAATGTTGCGAGTAATAGGACGAATGCCACCTAAAGTGGTGCGGCGGAAAGCGCCGGCAGTCTGACGTACTTTTACGTTGCTGGTACGAATGGGGCGAGGATTGTTATTTTCCTCGTTGCGACTGATTTTGCGCTCGATGAGAGCTTGCTTTTCTTCTTGAGTGGCACGTTTGGCAATGCGTACAGCAGGTTTGCTGGCAGCAGACTTGGCTTGAGCCTCTTCTTCTTGGGCTTTAGTTTTGGCCTGAGCTTCGCGACGCAATTGCTCCAAATGTGGAGTTACGGTTTCGCGTACTTTCTGCACAGCCTCGTTGGGAATGCTGTTGGCAGCAGTTTTGACAGGATAGCCCATTCCCCTGAGGATATTGATCAGAGATTTGCTGTCTTCGATGCCTAGCTCGCGGGCTAATTCATAAACGCGAATTTTGCCCCCGGCATTGGTATTACTACTCATAAATCTTTCACTTCCTCACTACAAGATGCTGCCGCAGGTTCGGTCTGGTTGGCCTCTTGGCGCTCCAATTGTTCTTTTAACCACAGAAGCGCTTCCTCAGATAACTTTGTGCTGAAATTCTTACGCAGCCGCTTGTCTTTCTCTAATTTTTTTAGACACTCGGCGGAGCGGCAAATATAAAAGCCCTTGCCACATATCTTGCCATCTTGATTGATAACGATAGCTCCGCCGTCGGTAGGTCTTACAAGGCGAAACAGCCCGTCTCTCGATCTCATACGACGGCACGCTACGCACATGCGCTCAGGGATTCTGGACGAGCTGGTTGACACGCTTATTCTCCTTCTTGCTTGGCTGCTTCGGCGGCTTGTTTCTTGGCCGCTTCGGCGGCAGCGCTGGATTCGCTCTTAATGTCTATATGCCAACCGGTAAGTTTGGCAGCCAGACGGGCATTCTGTCCTTCGCGACCGATAGCCAAAGGCAACTGCTGATCGGGGACAATAACCACAGCGTTATTCTGTTCTTTGTTGGGAATAACTTTGGTTACACGGCTGGGTTGCAAAGCGTTGGCAATAAATTCTTCAATATTGTCAGACCACGGAATAACGTCGATCTTTTCGTTGCGCAGCTCTTCAACGATACCCTGGACGCGGCTGCCCTTGGGGCCTACGCAAGCTCCGACGGGATCTACGTTGGGATCGGTGGAGCGTACGGCGATCTTGGAGCGTAAACCGGCTTCACGAACGACGGCTTTGATCTGGACTACACCTTTTTCGATCTCAGGAACCTGGGTTTCGAAGAGGCACTTGAGTAAGCCGGGGGAGGAACGAGACAAGATAATCTGCGGACCGTGCGGGCCGTCTTTAACTTCGAGGACTAAAGCTTTAATGCGATCTCCGACGTGGAAGAACTCGCTGTGAGCTTGCTCGGAAGGAGGAATGATACCTTCGGCACGTCCCAAATCGACAGTAATTTCACGGCGCTCGTGGCGAGTAACCGTACCGCTCATAAGCTTGCCGCGTCTGTCACTAAATTCGTCGCGGATAATATCGCGCTCAAATTCGCGCATGCGTTGCAAAATGACTTGCTTGGCGCTCTGGGCGGCAATGCGACCGAAGTTTTCGTTGGTAGTTTCGATATCGATCTCCATGCCGACTTCGACATTAGGAGCCAATTGCTCGGCTTCTTCAAGCTTAATCTCGCGGTTGCTGTCCATGACTTCGGGAACTACGGTTTTACGCAACCAAATGTGTAAATCGGCAGTGTCGCGATCCAATTCTACGATCACTTGCTGATTGGTGCCGTAATTGCGCTCATAGGCTTTCTGAAGGGCGTCTTCAATGGCCTCTATGATCTTCTCTTTAGGCAATTTGCGCTCGCGCTCGAGAGCATCGAGGGCCGCTAAGAGTTGTTCCCTTTGATCTTTACTCATCATCTCTGACATGATTACTGCGCTGCTCCTTAGTTTGGTTCAGTTCCGGCGGTCTCTTCGCAAGGATTTGGCGATGCGCTAGAGCCGGGCGAGGAAACTTCTAGATAATAAGTGCCCTTTATTGGATCCAACTCATCTAAACGCTTGGACAGGGGACGGTGCACTCTAGTGCAGTCTTCCAAGGTAACTGGAGTCGGCCCCTGAGAGGGATCTTTTGCTTCATGATCCACAGTCACTCTTAAATACCAAAGGCCGTCCTCACGCACATACTCAACGCTTTTGACGACCAGGCCGAAAGGCTGAGCTATAAGGGCGGCTTCCGTACGGATTAAGTTTAGTGTTTTCTCGCTTATTTTCGCCAAGTGGAACTTCCTTCAGAAATGCAAACAATTCTCAACCCACCACCTGTGCCTGCTAGCGAATTTCGCTTACAGAAAAAAAAGAGCGGACGAGCCACTCTCCTCATAAACTACAGAAGGCAAATTAAGATAGCTAAACTATATCACAGAAAATTGCTAGGTGCAAGGTATAGAGTCTGTAGGCTTGCTTCGCAAAATTCTATTATTCTTCTAACGCTTAACCACTTGTTTTGTGTGAGATCAACGGTTATAAATTATAGGCGGGGGAGAGCGCTTGGAACGCGCTTGCATAGATTGCAATATATAGCGGAGGAGGCTTGAGGTCTCCTTTTTTATGATAACTGCAGTCTGGGAAGCAAAAGAAAAGCAGCTTTCGAGCTGTAGCGGGGGAGTGTTTTGGGGAGCGTGAGCGTCCCAGACAATGGAGGTAAGAAAATGTCCAGTATTCGTCCTTTAGGCGAGCGCATTATTGTAAAGCCCGCGCCTTCCGAGGAAAAGACCGCCGGTGGTTTATATATTCCTGAAACTGCCAAAGAAAAGCCCCAAAAAGGCGAAGTTATCGCTGTTGGCCCCGGCCGCAAATCCGAAGACGGTGAATATCTTCCTATGGAAGTAAAAGTCGGTGATAAGGTGCTGTATGGTAAGTATTCCGGTACCGAGCTTAAGTTAGACGGCGAAGTCTATCTTATCATCAAAGAGAGTGACATTCTGGCCGTTCTGTAAATTGCCGTTATCAAGTGGGGGAGAACGGTTATTGTCAGAGCCGATTGTTAGGCAACATTTTTTAATTACAATTTACAATTAGGAGACAAGTTATCATGGCTGCAAAGCAGATTCTTTATTCTCAGGAAGCCCGCAAAGCTTTAGAGCTCGGCGCCAACGCCGTAGCCGACGCCGTAAAGATTACCCTCGGCCCGCGTGGTCGCAATGTGGTTTTGGATCGTAAGTTTGGTTCTCCCACCATCACCAACGACGGCGTCACCATTGCCAAAGAGGTAGAGGTAGAGGATCCTTTCCAGAATATGGGCGCTCAGCTCGTTCGCGAAGTGGCTTCCAAGACCAACGATGTGTCCGGTGACGGTACCACCACCGCTACCGTGTTAGCTCAGGCTATCATTCGCGAAGGTATGAAAAATGTTACCGCTGGAGCCAACCCTCTCTTCATTAAACGCGGTATCGAAGCTGCTGTAGAAGCTATCGTTGACGAAATCCACAAGATTGCCAAGCCCGTCGAAACTCGCGAAGCTACCGCCCAAGTGGCTATGATCTCTGCCAATAACGACAAAGCTATCGGTGATATTATTGCCGAAGCTATGGCTAAAGTTGGTAAAGATGGCGTCGTCACCGTAGAAGAATCCAAGACCATGCACACCAACCTCGAGTATGTCGAAGGTATGCAATTTGATAAAGGTTACATCTCTCCTTACTTCGTAACCGATACCGATAAGATGGAAGCCGCCTTCAAAGAGCCCTACATCCTTATCAGCGAGAAGAAGATCAGCTCTATTGCCGACATCGCTCCTATCTTGGAGAAAGTTGCCCGCTCCGGTCGTCCTATCGTTATTATCGCTGAAGACGTCGATGGCGAAGGCTTAGCCGCTTTGGTACTCAACAAGTTGCGTGGCGTACTCCAAGTCGCTGCCGTAAAGGCTCCCGGCTTCGGTGACAGACGCAAAGAGATGCTCAAAGACATCGCTATCTTGACCGGCGGTCAGGTTGTCAGCGACGACTTAGGCATCAAGATGGACAAAGTCACTTTGGAAATGCTCGGCCAGGCCAACAGCGTACGTATCAGCAAAGAAGATACTACTATTGTTGATGGTCGCGGTGACAAAGAGCAACTCAAAGCTCGCATCGAGCAAATTCGCCACCAGATTGAAGCTTCCGATTCTTCCTTCGATCGCGAGAAGCTCCAAGAGCGTTTGGCCAAGTTGCTTGGCGGCGTAGCCGTAATCCGCGTCGGTGCTGCTACCGAAACCGAGCTCAAAGAGAAGAAGCACCGCATTGAAGATGCTCTCTCCGCTACCCGCGCTGCTGTTGAAGAAGGTATTGTCCCTGGCGGCGGCTCCACTTTGGCTCACATTGCCAGCGTTTTGGACAATGT
Organism: uncultured bacterium; assembly: GCA_934636825.1. Taxonomy (GTDB): domain Bacteria; phylum Vulcanimicrobiota; class Xenobia; order Xenobiales; family Xenobiaceae; genus Bruticola. The sequence goes on from CAKUBG010000018.1 coordinate 55,789, forward strand.
CAAACTCGAAGGTGACGAAGCTGTTGGCGTAGATATCGTCCGTCGCGCTTTGGATGTGCCCGTTAAGGTCATCGCCGAAAACGCCGGCCACGAAGGTTCCGTCGTAGCTGAAAAGGTTAAAGAGTTGCCTATGGGCCACGGTTTCGACGCCGCCAAGTGCGAATATGTCGATATGATGGCCGCTGGTATCGTAGATCCGGCTAAGGTCACCCGCTCTGCCTTGCAGAACGCAGCCTCTATCGCCGCTATGGTTCTCACTACCGAAACTTTGGTCACCGACCTTCCCGAAGGTAAAGAAGATAAGTGCCAAAAGGGCGGCTGCGGTTGCGGATGCCACTAATTAAACAATTTGCATAATTCCAACAGTGTTGGCTAGCTTTTTCTGGCAGCCAGTACCAGTTGAAATAAAGCTTAAGTGAGGGAGACCGTTTCTGTCGATGCTCTGTCGGCGGAAGCGGTTTCTTTTTTGCCTTTTGCTCCAATAAGCATGGAAGCATAGTTTGAGTATTTGTCTTCTTTTTTGTCTTGGTGCCAAGTTTCAGATAAGCGAAACTTTATGTGCATAAACACAAGCAATATTTGTGCATATGCGCAGAAAATACTCTAAAATTGGCAGCCAGTTTAGGGGGAAAATATCTGTGCTAGCAAAAGTCCTTTTTTTGAAATTTTTCACAATTTAATTTTTTGCTATGTATAAAAATAGATAGAGGAGGGGGCTTTTATGCCTAAACTTTCTAATCATGTAGCTGGGCGCCGCCCTTCAGCTATTCGCAACGCCGGCTCCAAGTTTGCCGAACGAAAAGACGGCTGCGAAGCCGTAAATGTGGCTATTGGCAATGTCTCTTTGCCTATGCATCCGGCTATGATTGAACGCCTGAACAACTTAGATCGCCCCGACAGCCCTTTTTGCGGCGGTGTAGTTTGTTATGCACCTACTGTAGGTATGCCTGAAGCTCGCCAGGCTTTTGCTAATGTTTTAGAGTGCAGTGGTTTTAATGTAAAAAAATTGCATGTACAAATAACCGACGGTGGCAGCCAAGGTATGGAACTTCTCATGACTGGTTGCTGTGGAGATATTGGTCAAGAAGATCGTCCCGTCTTATTAGTAGACGCTGCTTATACCAACTACCGCTCTTTTGCTCAGCGCTTAAATCGTCGGGTCGTTTCTATGGCTCGCCGTTTGGATAGTAGCGGTCACTTTAACTTACCTTCTTTGCATGAAATTGAGAAAATTATTATTAAAGAGCAGCCCGGCGCTTTAGTAGTTATTCCTTACGATAATCCTACTGGTCAGTTGTATACTCACCAAATGATGGTCGATTTTGCCAAGCTTTGCGTTAAGTATGATCTGTGGTTTATTTCTGACGAAGCTTATCGCGAATTGCATTATGTTGAGGGAGTAAATTCTCCTATTAGTGTTTGGGGCATTACTGAAGAGGAAGTGCCTGGCATTACTGGCCATAGAGTTAGTCTTGAAACTACCTCTAAAGCTTGGAATGGTTGTGGCTTGCGCGTAGGCGCTTTAATTACCGATAGTGAAGAGTTGCACAAGCGTTTAGTTGCAGAAAATACAGTAAATTTGTGCACTAATACTATCGGTCAATGGATTTTCGGTGCCATTGCCCATTTGAATAGCGAAGAAATTCACGCTTGGTTTAATAAACAGCGCCGTTATTATAAGCCTTTAATGCAAAACTTTAACCGCGATATGCGCCAAGCTTTGCCTGGAGTAATTGTCAGTCGCGCTGACGCTTCTTTATATGAAGTGGTTGATTTTCGCGAAATAGTCAACGAAAAGTTTAATACTGATGATTTTGTGGTTTGGTGTGCTTCTGAAGGCTATGTAGAGCGCGAAGGCAAAAAAGTAACTTTGCTTACTGCGCCTATGGCCGAATTTTACAATGTGCCCAAACTGGAAGACAACTTGGGGCGTACTCAGTTGCGTGTAGCTTTTGTAGAAACGCCGGAAAATTTGGCTCGAGTTCCCGATTTACTTAGCAGCTTGTTCCGCGAATATATGCGCTTACATCCTGAATTGAAGAAAAAGAAAAATTATTAAAATAGGCATGATGTTGTTGCCACTTTGGGGGCCGACAAACTAGCCACAGCCCGTCTCGCTAAAAAGCGCAGATGGGCTGTTTTGTTTATTACCATGAGAGGATCAGCAATTGGTAAAGATAATTGACGTACGTAAAAAAGTACGTTATTATTTTACCGAGGTGATGAGTCATGCTAAATACGAATGCCACAGCTTTTAGAAAAGATATTTATAATATTCTTGCGCAGACTATTAAATATAATGAGCCAGTGTCTATATCTACTAAAGATGGTGAAGCCGTTCTTTTGAGCCGTTCGGACTATGATAATCTGATGGAAACACTTTATTTGGTATCAATACCTGGGATGAGAGAAAAATTAATAGATGGAATGAACACTCCGCTTGAAGATTGTGTTGACGAAAGTCTAGTCGATTGGTGATGTTTAAAGTAATTTTTACTAAGACCGCTCTCAAAGATGTTGCGAAGTTAAAAGCGGCGCGTTTAGATAATAATGCTAAAGCTTTAATAGAAATAATAAAAAATAATCCATATCAAATACCACCACCATATGAGAAGTTACTTGGAAGCTTATCTGGCTTGTATTCTCGAAGGATAAATATAAAGCATAGACTAGTGTATGAAGTATACGAACCGGAAGGGGTTATAAAAATTCTTTCCTTGTGGTCGCATTATGAACGATAATATATAGAACAGCCTATCTCACACAAAAGTGCAGATGGGCTGCTTTTATTAATCTTCTTTTGGTAGCAATTTTTTATAGCTCAACTCTAAACACAATTCGCCAAGTGGTGAAGTTAGCAAGATAGCCAGTACAGCTACCGATAAAATAATTTGGCCGCAAGGTAGGCCTACAGCTAATGGTACTGAGCCTATGGCGGCTTGGATTGTCGCTTTGGGGATGTAGGCAAAGGCACAGAAAAGGCGCTCTTTTAAGTTAATGTCGGTGGCCATCAAACAACAATATACGCCGATAGCACGGAAAATAAGAGCAACAGCAATCATAGCTAAAGCACTGAAGCCTGCAGCTAAAGCGTAATTTATATCTACGGCGGCACCTACCAACACAAAAAGTATTAACTCGGCTGCGAACCACAATTTGCCAAATTTTTCTGCTAGGCGTCCTGTTACTTTCGAATTTCCTTGCTGTTTCAAAATACAAGCCATGCTTACTATGGCTAATAAGCCGGAAAAAGCTACGTATTGTTGCAAGCAATTTTCCAAAGACACTAAAGCAAAAGACATCCCCAGCACTACAATAACTTTCAAACTGCCGCGCATATGATGATGCTTTTGGTAAGCCGCTTCGAAGCCAATATTCAAAAGGTAGCCTAAGATTGCGCCTGCCAATATGCCTGTAATTACAGAAACTGGCATTTTAGCTAAATCGACAATATGCAAACTGCCGCCTTGGGCTATGCTTAAGAGTGTGGAAAAGATAACCACAGCAAAAATACCGTCACAAGAGGCGCTGGCCAAAATAAGTTGAGGAATGCTTTGTGCTGTGCCGTATTTAGTTTCGATTAACTTAACCATCTTGGGGACAGTAACAGCCGGCGAAACGGCCGCTAAAACAGATCCCATGAGCGCGGCTTCTAGATAGTCTATTTTGAAAAGATAAGGCCCAATAAAAGTAAAAGCCAAAATTTCCAAAGTAGAAGGCAAAAAAGCCATCAACAAAGCCGGGCGGCCTACTTTTTTTAGATCTTGTAAATTGAGAGAAAAGCCTGCTTTTAATAAAATGATAATAAGAGCAATTTTGCGTAAATCAGCTGAAATAGCCAAAATGGACGGATCGAGCCAATTAAGCAAATGGGGGCCTAAGACAATGCCTACAGCTAACAAGCCGATAATAGAAGGCAGTTTGAATCTTTGGCAAAGTAAAGCAGCTGCCAAGCCCAGTAAAAATATGAGAGCTAAAGAAGCCAACATAAAAATTCTCCCTTAAACGCAAAAAAGCCCATGCTCTCTGCGAAAAATCACAGAAGTCATCAGCTTAATGGTAAAGCGGTTTAGGTTGCCCAAGGGAGAACTTCATTCCCTACAAAGCGTTATTTTAAGTCTTGGTTGCCACTTTGGCAAGCATGCGCATAGAAGCCTGGTCTACCAAGATAGCAATACTTTCGTCTGTGCGTTATGTCGCGAGTTATAACCTAAATTTTTGCTTTTAACATTACTAATGTTATATGTAATTTTTTTATGTTATAACTGGCGCTCCGAGTGTAGTATGAAAATTATGCACAAAAGAAAAAATATTAAAGGCGCACACATTTTATTGATTGATAATCGATAGAGTAGGAGCGGCCCATCTAGCCCAAAGGCGCAGATGGGCTTTCTTTTTTATGCTTTTGGCAGCTAAGCTTTAAGCTGGAAGTTTGCTCTTCGTTTCTAAATCTTTAAAAGATAACTTGTCTAAAGTTCTGCCTATAGGAGAGGAAAGGACTTTAATTATACATTCTTCCAATGTTCGCTTGCTGTACAAGCAATATGACATTACCAAAGTTTTATAGAGAGCGCCAACTTCTATAAAGTCTGGTTCCTCTTCTTCTCTGGTAAAATGACCCTGGTGTATTTGTAAATTGTTAATGACTTTTTCAGCAATATCATCAAAGGTTGTGCAATGATTTATATGAGCGTATTTTAGGTGCCAGGATATTTCGTTAACATTGAAATAGGACATTATATCTGAAATGTAATTGTTCGTTTTTCTGGCTATAAAATCGAGTAAACTGCACACATAGTGAATGTCATCTTCTCTGTCATAGACAAAATCCATGTTCATGTTAAACTTAAACCTCCTCACTGCGAGAGAATTTTAAGCATTCAACCGCTTTTTCGCTACAAAAACAAATTTGATGAGTTTTCTTATTCCTAAACTTAGCCAGTTTTAAAACTTTTTCTTTAGTTATTTTACCAGCTTTCAAAGCTTGTAAATAGTGCCAGAATTTATCATCTCCAACTGGGCCTTCTACAATATCGTAATTATGTGAATATCCCTCTCTGCATTTCAGCATAAAATTTAACCATTCATAAGATTCAGTATTGAATTGTAAGATATTTAAACTAAATTTTGGAATGTAATTATAGACATTAACAACACCAACTGGGCTTGAAGTTAATTTCGCACGAGTTTGAGCCCATTCTTTCGCCTGCTCATAAAGCTCTGTACAATAGAACCCCCAAGAAAAATCTTTTTTCCCATTACTGGTATTTAAACGTGGGTTTGGTTTTTTAATTATTGAGTTAGAGCCATGATATAACTCCATGTGACAATTCCCCCATAATAAAATTTTTGTTTTATATCTGGCTACATTGTCAACTACCCATCACCTAAAGGTAATGGGCTTGTAACTGCCCAGTCGTGGTAACGGGTTACCCCTCCGACTTTTA
>CAKUBG010000019.1 GCA_934636825.1 uncultured bacterium
GTGGCTGATAAGGCTGTGCCCCCAAAGTTGGGGCGGCAGTCCGCTGTGCTTGAGGTTGCGCTCCTAAAGTGGGCGCAACTGTGCGCGGTTGAGACGATACACTTAAAGGCGTCGATATTTGATTTTGTTGCGCATTGGCGTTTGGCGCGGCGGTATGGTGGGAAGGGGTCTCTAGACGATTTAAATGCTTGGAAGGTTGTGGCTGATAGGGAAGGGTGGTCGCTTCTGCTTGAAGCTGAGCTGAAGAAAGTAAGCCGGGCTTCTCTAAAGCCAGCGCTGCCTTGGTGTCCGGAGAGGTCTCTTGGATAGGAGCTGCCGTGCGTCTGGACTGGCTGGTATAGCGCAGCCTGGGACTTATAGAAGTGGTGGTACGACGTCCCTCGCTATTGATAGACGGAGCCGGAACAGACGAGGAGGGGGCAGTAGGAGCTGAAGGAGATACTTTACGGAGCAAATCTTCTTCTGCAGCAGAATATCTGGGATCGACATTGCGCAAACCCGCCAAGTTGCCTGCGGCTCCTCTCACTTGGAGGCGAGGACTAAGAACAGGGGCAGACGACGCTTTGGAAATAGAAGCAGAGGCAGTCGCGTTTGTATTGGCGTTTTTCTGCCAAGAAAAGGAAGGCGCCGAAGAGTTTGATGGTGCTGAAGCTTGTATGGCTGCGCTCGTTGGAGTTGTGCCGGGTTGCGGCGCTCCATGCTTAGCGGCAGTGCTGAAAGACGAAGCAGCCGATAGGGGTGAATCGTTTTCATACATGTTGCCATTTTGAGCAGATTCGTCGTACATAAACTCTTGTGGCGCTCCTTTTGGTTCTATAGCCCTAATGATGTTGCGTTCATGCTTTTGAAAGCGTTGGCGCGTAAAAATATACTAGTGGCAACCGCCGCAGGAGTGGCAATCTCCGCCGCAGCTGGAATGGAGGCCGCCCTGGGCGATTTCTTCTTTGGTTCCGGGACGAAGGCTGGCAACTTCTACTTCGAAGGTAAGGTCTACGCCGGCCATAGGATGGTTGGCATCGAAGACCACTTTTTCGGAAGATACTTCAATGATGCGGGCTACGATCATACCTTGGTTGGTGCTCAGACGAGCCATCATACCCACTTTGGGTTCGCCAGCGCTGCCCAGATCGGCTCTGGACACATCAAAAATGCGTTCGGGGTCGCGTTCGCCGTAGGCTTCTTTAGCAGGGATAGTAACTTTAAACTTATCGCCCACTTTGTGTCCTTCGAGGGCTTTTTCTAAACCGACAATAATGTTGTGGTGGCCGTGTAAATACTCTAAAGGCTCGCCTTCTGACTGATCGAGAATCTTGCCGTCTTTGTCGGTAAGAATGTAGTTGATTCCTACAACGTGATCGTTGGCGATCGCTTGGGCGTTAGTATCGTTAGTCATGGTAATTTTGTGAAGAACTCCTCATATAAAAATAGGCACAAAAGCTCGAGGCTTTTTCTCTTTACATTCACTAATTCCCCCTGTATGCATAAGGCGCAGCTTGTTGGCTGCCGATCGCTTTCGTCTTGATTTAATTGTGTTCATCAAAGCTAAACTCGTTTAATTTTGGCCGAAACAAAAAAAATAAAGGGAAGAACAAAGCTTGGCTTAATATTATTAGGTTTTATGTTTTGGTTTTTATAGGCCAATAGGAGGAATTGAGTCGGAACCTGTTTCCGCCCATGTATACGCTTTTTTTTGCCGTAACCTGTATAGTTGTTTTGCTTTTAGCCACTGCCATTGCAGTAGCGGCTGAATTTGCCATTGTGGCAGTAGATAAAGAACGCATCAAATTTGCTGCCAACAATAAGAAAGATCCCAACCATAAGAGGGCTGTACGCCTTCTGCCGCATATTCAGGACAACTACTCTTTAGACCACTGTGTGGCCGCTTGTCAAATTATTATTACTGTTGCTAGTTTGCTTATCGGTGCTATAGGCGAAAAATATTTAGCCGAGTATTGCATTGTTCCATTTACCTATTTCGGTATGGATAAAGCCGGTGCCGCTCAGGTGACTCGAATCGCTTTAGTCGTCTTTTTCACTTGCCTACAAGTAGTAGTCGGTGAACTCATTCCTAAGTCTGTAGCTACTCGCAATACCGAAGGTATCGCTTTTGGTTGTATCGGTACTGTAGACTGGTTCTTGCGCCATTTCGGCTGGGCAGTCAACTTCTTAAATGTCTCCGGTTTATTTGTCGTAAAGCATTTTGTCGACTTAGACAGCCAACATAGCCACTCGGCCAGTTTAAAAGATCTTATAACCATGACCAATATTAGTGCTGAGACTGGCTTTATCGGAGCTACCGAACGCCAGCGCGTTACCTCTTCTTTGAAATTCCCCAACAAACACGTCTCTGATGTTTTTATTCCTTACCCTTTGGAGCAAGCGAGTAAAGACGAAAATAATAAAAAAGATTCAGATATTCCCGAAACTGATGCTCCCGAGTATAAAGCCGCGCCTATTCGCTTTGCTGTAAGAGTCAAAATAAAAGACGACGGTGAAGGGGCTAAAAATAATACCAACGCTGAAGAATTGAAGCCGCATGAATTGATTTACTTGCGCGAATCAAACAGTATCGCCGAAGTAGAAAGTATCTTTGATAGGAGTCCCTACAGCCGTTTGCCTGTTTATGGAAGTGGGGAAAACAGCTCTCTTATTATCGGTTTGGTACATATTAAGGATGTCGGTTTAGCTTTAGCTGATGGTCTTTTCGAACAAGCTCTGCGTGAAAGTGGTCACAAAAATATGCACGAGCTCACTTTGAAAGAGTGCGATGCTATTTTCGCCGCTCGCGATCAGCAAACTCAGCAAAATATAGATAATGAGCGTGAAGAAGCCATCAAAAAGATCGATTCGGAAACTCAGCTTGAATTGAAGTTGCGTCCCGAACACAGAAAGGCTATAGACCGTAAAAATAAGCGGGCTGCCAAAATGGCCGAAAATTATGCAAACGATAGAGCCCAGAGCGAAATTCTTTTCCCTCACGGTTTTGTAAAGCGTGACTCTCTGTTACATTGTCGTTTAAATGATGAACTTGATGATGTCAGAGAAGAAATGAAAGAAAAATATGCTTCTATGGCCATTGTAGAAGACGAAAAGAGACAAGTTTTAGGCGTTCTTACTTTGGAAGATTTACTGGAAATTTTGTCTGGCAATAATATTATCGACGAAGCCGATGTAAAATATGCAGCTGCTTCCGGCAGCAAAAAAGAAGGCAAGAAACGCTCCAAAAATACCACTCATTTAGGAGTTCCCGGCAATGGGAGTGCCAAAGAAGCCTCTTTGAGCAAACAAAAGGAGGTGCATTAAGCAATGGCTGAAATTTACGATATTCTCATTCAGCTTGGCGTTATTGCCGTTTTAATTATTATTAACGCCGCTTATGTAGCCGCCGAGTTTGCTTTATTGAACATCAAGCCGCTCGAATTGCGCAGCATTATCGATGAAGCCAAAGCCAAAGGCAAAAAAGCCAATTGGGCCGATCACATTTTGGCAGTAAAAAACGATTCGGTAAAATTCGATAACTATGTAACCGTAATTCAAGTAGGCGTTACTTGCTCCAGCTTAGGTTTAGGTGTTTACAGTGAGCATGCCTTGGCCGGCCTTTTTATAAAGTTGGCTGAGCATTTTAATATCGGTTTAGCCGGAACTCCTATGCAAGCGACAGTTCACGGAGCTGCTTCTGTTTTGTCTCTGTTGCTTTTAACTTACATACACGTTGTCGCCGGTGAAATGATTCCCAAGACGGCCGCTTTGCACAAGCCCGTGCAAGCTGCTCAACTGACTTATGGCTTTATGTGTGTGAGCAACAAGTTGCTTCACTGGTTAGCTTTAATGTTGACCCACATTACTAACTGGGCGCTTCATCGTATGGATATACCCGTACAAAAAGACTTAAGTCAGCACGTTTCTAAGGAAACTTTGGATCGCGCTTTGGAAACTTTCCAAAATGAGCGTTTGATTGATGATGAAGCGGGCGACTGGGCTCGAGAATGGCTCCATTTTGGCGATGAAATTGTGCGCAGCGTTATGGTGCCCCGCACTCAGGTTTTAGCTTTTGAAGGCAGTACCACCGTTCAGGAAGCTTTGCGCCAAGTGCGTAAATATCGTTGTAGTCGCTATCCTGTTTATGAAGAAGATTTAGACGACACTAACAGTATGGTTTTGGTGCGCGACCTTTATCGAGCTATGCGTGATGGTAAAGGCCAAGAGCCTGTGCGCTTGCACAGCCAGCCTTATCCTATTATTCACGAGCTTGTAACTTTGGATGTGGCCTTTAAGGAGATGTGCGCTCAGTCTGTACATATGGCAGCTGTAGTTGACGAAAAAGGTGGTATTGCCGGCATTGTCACTATGGAAGATCTCTTTGAAGAAGTTGTGGGCTATGTTTACGACGAGTTTGAAGGCGAAGAACGCCAGGCTGTCAGCTTCGACTTAGGTTGCAAGAGCTGGGAAGTAGAAGGAGTCGTATCCTTAGAAGACTTGATTGAGGACATGACCGAAGCTTTGGAAGAAGAGCTCAGCTTCCATGTCAACGAGGTTTTGAGCCAGAAGCTTCGTCCGCAGCGTGAAAAAGTTTTACGCCATGAATTGGGGCGTACTTTGCTTTTGCAAATAGGAGAGCAACGTCTCAATCAGCGTTTAGATGAATTAGTCCAAGATGAAATAGAAGAACTGGAACTGGATGATTTTATTGACGAAGCTGCCAAGCAAGCGGCCAAAGAACACATGAAATTGGTTATAGACAAGCTTGAAGACAACTTCAAAAACGAAAAAGCCGAAACTGTCGGCGGTTTGGTCATGTCTATGTTGGGCAAATTACCTGCCGAAAACGATAGAGCCATTTATAAAGGCGTTTTGGAGTTCCGAGTTTTAGAAGTAAAAGAACATGCTCCTTCCTGGTTGGAAGTGCCGGCTCTCAACCCCGACTCTATTGACGATATTTATGAAAAACTGCGCAAATTGGTCTTTGACAGAGCGCAAGAAAAAGGCGCTGTGTTAAGCTAGCCGGGAAAATATTATATATTTTGCCTTTTCCCGAGTGCTAAAGAAACGCTTGGCTGTTTTGTGGCTTTCAATTGATAATGCCTCATATATCGACTGATTTTGAGCTAAGGCCAAACACTAAGAATAAGCACTATTGGAGGTACATCGATATGGTGTTCAGGAAAGTCGTCCTCTTTATAGCGCTGATCCTCCCTCTGGCACTCTGTGCTTGTCTGAATATTCAGCAAGCCGTTTCCAGAGAAAATCCTGATAGCGGAGGACAGCAAAACGTGAACAATTTTGATTTTACTCTCATTCCGGGGGAAGGAGGGGAAAAGGCAAGCTCTGCAGAGCAAACTACTGGCGATTGTGCGCCTTTAGGCGGCGACAGTAAAGAAAAGTTGTTGCAACGTTTGCCCTCTTTACCTCGGAGCGCTTCTTTGCAACAAGAGTTTAAGCGTCGTGCCGATTCTGTGCCTGCTCCTCGCGGTGGTCAAACTGTGGCCATTCCATTCCCTCCGACAGAGGAAATGGAGCTTTCTTACGCTCAAACTATCGATCCTAAGGCACCACCGACAGTTTTAGAGCGCTTTTCTCCCGAAGGTGCTGTAAAAGCTGTTCCCGGTGTTACTTTAACTTTCAGTCAGCCTATAGTAGAGCTCAGTGGAGTAGACGTGGCTGACGCTCTTATTCCCGCTCAAATTAAGCCAGAAGTAAAAGGACATTGGCGTTGGCTGGGCACCAAGACAGCTATTTTTGAACCTGTCGACCACCATATGCCCATGTCTTCTTCTTTTGAAGTGCTTGTTCCGTCTACTCTTAAAGATGTAGCCGGGCGTGCGCTTGGTAAAGAGTACAAATTCTCTTTCCAAACTGAAAGACTTAAGTTTGAGGAAGTTTATCCCAGCGGTCGCAGTGTTGGCCCTGTGCCGGTTTGTTATGCTATTTTTAACCAAAAAATAGATGCTGCCAAAACGCAAAGCCAAATAGAGTTGGCGCAAAATGGCCGCTCTTCAGCTAGAGTAGGTTTGGAGTTTTTGTCTTTAGAGCAATTGCCCAAAGATTCTCAAGCCTACAAAGTTTTAAAAGAAGCTCCTCAAGGGCGTTGGCTTGCTTTTAAGCCTAGCATACCTTTAAAAGCCGATACCGATTATTCTATAACTTTGCGTAAAGGCAGCTCGGCTTGGGAAGGCCCTTTGCTTACTGAAGCTGAGCAAAGTGTTTCCTTTAAAACTTTTGAGCCTTTACAAATCGTCAGCACCAACGCCGATCAAAAATGGCGCAACGGAAAATTGTCCGTTCACGAAAAATGGTTTATCAACTTCAATAATGATCTGGATGCTAAACGTCTGAAAGCTACCGACTTAGTAAAAAGCATAAGTCCTAAACTTGAAGGCATGAATGTCTCTATAGTTGGTACTTCAATAATTATTGGCGGTGAAGCCAAGGCCGAGACCAATTATACTGTTAAGCTTAACCCTGAAATTTGCGACGTCTATGCTCAAAAACTGGGTAGTAAAGCTAAAGCGATCACCTTCAAAATCGGTCAACTGGAAGCTTATATAAATGCTCCCGGTGGTCGTTTCAATGTTTTGGATCCTAATAGCCCCACTGTTTACTCGGTTTATACTGGAGCGGTAAAAGAATTTAAAGCTAAGCTTTTTCGAGTAAATTTTGCCGATTTTTCCGAAAAAACACCCCTTTATTTCAGAAATTTAAGTGAATATACTGGTGCAGGCAAGTTAGTTTGGGAAAAAACTTTCCGAGTAAAAGCCCCGGCCAATGAATATACGCAAACTCCCATAGATGTTTCTCAAGCTTTTTCTGAAGGCCCCGGCTTAGCCCTTTTAGCTATAGAAGCAGGGAGCTATACAACTTATGATCATTTTTCTAAAGCTATTTGGTTGCAAGCTTCTTCTTTAGCTGTCGATAGCGTCGGCGACAATAAGCATACTTACGTTTATGTGACTGATTTAAAAACTGGCCAAGCTGTTTCTGGTGCTACTGTTGAAGCTCAGGGACATAAAGCTGACACTGACGCTAGTGGTAGAGCCGTTTTGCCTGTTTTGTCTTCCAATAGAGACGAAGCTTACATCTTAGTTAACAAAGATAAAGACAAAGTTTTGGCTCCGGTGGCTGCAGACATTCATTTGTTGCGCAATGCCAAAAATATTATTTTTAATATTTTTGATGATCGCGGCCTCTATCGTCCTGGAGAGACTGTCAGTGTAAAAGGTTGGTTGCGCTCCTTAGATGTTGCTCCTGAAGCTAATGTCAAGTTGGCTCCCAACTTTAAACAAGTTAATTGGAAATTGCTCGATCCTCGTGGCGCTGCTGTAGCCAATGGCTCTACAACCGTTTCCGCTTGTGGCGGCTTCGATTTCCAAATTACACTTCCGGAAAATATCAATTTAGGTGACGCTGAACTTATCTTGTCTTTGCCTGAAAGTGATAGTAAAGGTTGGGCTTTATCAGGTAATAGATACGATATTTCCATTCAAGAATTTCGTCGTCCCGAATTTGAAGTAGCTGTCAAAGCTGATGCTGCCGATCATTTTATGAATGGTCGCGCTTCAGTAGAAGCCAAAACTAGCTATTTCGCCGGTGGAGTACTCACTTCTTCGCCTATTATTTGGCGAGCCAACTCTAAAAAGGCTTCCTATAATCCTCCGGGTTGGGATGGCTTTACGTTTGGTCAGTGGCGCCCTTGGTGGGGACGTTTCTGGGATGAAGCCAATGAAGAAACAGTTTCTCATTCTTTGGAAGTTAGTACCGATAGTTTAGGTAAAAGTGCCATAGATATTGATTTAGGGCGCAATTTGCCTCCAACTCCAGTTACTTTAAGCGTATCTGCGGCCGTAAGTGATGTTAATCGTCAGACTTGGTCTGGTAGTACTTCCTTCTTAGTCCACCCGGCCGATCTTTATGTCGGCATTAAAGCTGATAAATTTAGCTACCAGCAATTGGTTAAGCCCAACTTAGACTTTATTGTCACTACCTTAGACGGTAAAGCTGTACCTAAGCAAAAAATCAGCTTGCAAATTGCTCGCATAGAAACTGTCTATGATTCTGAAGGCCAAGCACAAGAAAAAGAAATGGACGTTATTAACGACGAGCTCATTTCTGCCGATAAATCTGTACAAAAGGCTATGCCTTTTAGCAAGCCTGGTTTATGGCGTGTACGTGCTCAAGTGCACGACGAACAAGGCCGCTTAAATGAAAGTACTGTACGTCTTTGGATAGGCAATTTCCAAGCAGCCGATGCCATTAAAGATAAAGTTGAAGCCCAAAAGCTTACCCTTATTCCCGATCGCCAAAAATATTTGCCCGGTCAAGTTGCGGAAATAGCCGTACAAGCTCCTTTTGTAGCTAAACATGGCATTTATACCATTTCACGCAACGGTATTGCTAAGAGTGAAGCTTTCAAAATTGATGGCACTAATGCACTTTTGCAAATTCCTATCGACAAAAACTGGTTGCCTGGTTTCCAACTTAAAGTTTCCGTTAGTGGCGCCGACAGTAAAGCTGATTTAGCAGGCAACAAGCTTAAGGGCACGTCTCGTCCGGCTTACGCTACCGCATCTTTAGATTTATCGGTTAGCACCAGAGAGAAAAAACTGCAAGTTAAAGCCGAGCCTAAAGAAATAGGTTTAGAGCCAGGTGGACAAACTGAAGTTACCGTCAGTGTAGTCGATTGTGACAATAAGCCTGTAGCGGGCGCCGAAGTTGCTTTAGTAGTAGTGGACGACTCCATTTGGGCTTTAAGTGGATATTCCATTGAAGACCCAATCAAGACTTTCTATGCTAAATGCGGGCCTTACACTACTGCTCAATATATGCGCTCTTTAGTTTTGCTCAATAGTCAAAATATTGATAAAGAGCAAGGCATGACTATGAGAGCTGCCGGCATGAAATATAAAGGCGCCAAGGCTGATGGCATTTTCATGATGAATTCTGCCCAAGCTCCTATGATGGCTCGGGCTGCTAGCGGCAATTTAAGCGAATGCATTGACAAGAATGATTGTGTCCGCGATTTTTCAGAAGAGGACTATTACATCGAAGAAGCGGCTTCTGCTGATAGCGATTCCGGGGCGAGCAATTCCGCTATTGCTTTGCGCTCTAACTTTAATCCGTTAGCTATTTTTGCGGCAGCTTTGCAAACTGACTCCAATGGTAAAATTATCCAAAAGGTGACTTTGCCTGACAATTTAACCCGTTATCGCGTAGTAGCTGTAGCTGCCGATAAAGATTCGCGCTTTGGTTTAGGTGAAAGTAGCTTAACGGCTCGTTTGCCTTTAATGGTACGTCCCAGCGCTCCGCGTTTCTTAAATTTTGGCGACAAATTTAGCTTGCCAGTAGTGTTGCATAACCAAACCGCTCAGGATATGCGCGTGCAAGTTGCCGCTAGAGCTGCCAATGTAAAAGTGCTTGATCCTGGCGCTTATACTTGCCAAGTGCCGGCCCAAAGCCGCCGCGAAGTGCTTATTCCTATGGAAACTGAGCAAACTGGCGAAGCCGTTATTCAAGTAGCGGCTGCCTCCGGACGTTATGCCGACAGCGCTCAATGCAAATTGCCCGTTTACACTCCTTGCACTACCGAAGGCTTTGCTACTTACGGCACTGTCGAGGGTGAAAAAACTTTAGTACAACCTATGCAACGTCCTAAAGATTCTTTCACCCAGTTTGGTGGTTTAGAAATTTCTACTTCCTCTACTGCTTTGCAAGAATTGACCGATGCGGTTATCTATCTTTGCGAATATCCTTTCAATTGCTCCGAGCAATTGGCTTCGCGCATTATTGTCTTGGCCAATTTGAATGACGTCTTGCGCAGCTTTAAGGCTGAAGGCTTGCCCAGTCAAGAAAAAATTAACGACTATATGGCTTCTTCGCTTAAAGAATTGCAAAAACGTCAGAGTTACGATGGCGGTTTTGGTTTCTGGACTGCCGATAAGTCTGTTTTGCCTTTCGTTTCCGTACACTGTGCTCAAGCTTTAGTTAGTGCCAAAGCTCACGGTTTCAAAGTCGACGAAAAAATGTATGACCGCGCTTTGAAGTATGTTGCTAAAGCTTACGATAAGACTAATAGTCGCGAATATTCGCGCCAAGCTCGCTTAAATGTAGCTGCTTATGCTGATAACGTTTTGTGGCAAGCCGGACGCGACGTCACTAAGAACTATACCGAGCTTAAAAAGGAAGATCTGTCTAAAGTTTACCTTGATACTTTAGGCTGGTATTTGCCTGTAATTAAAGATAAATTTAACGATCAGGCTTTAGTTGCTGAAATCAAACGTCAGATCAACAATAAAGTAGTGGAAACTGCTGGTAAAGCTAATATCGGCAATTTTGAAGAAACCAATGATGGTTATTTGATCTTAAGCTCCAACTTTAGAAATGAAGCTGTAGTGCTTTCCGCTCTGATGTATGACGAGCCTAAGAATAGCGTAATTCCCAAGCTGGTGCGCTCTTTACTTGATGGTCGCCGTCGCGGCCACTGGAGTACCACGCAAGACAACGCGATGGCTGTCATGGCTTTAGATAAATATTTCCGTACTTACGAAGCGGTAACACCTGATTTTGCTGTCAATATGTGGTTGGGTGCCGATTACGTAGGTCAGCACAAATATCAAGGTCGCAGCAATGAATATCAGGTAAGCGATGTGCCTATGAGCGTTGTCCCTGAAAAAGGCAACGTTACTTTAGAGAAAAAAGGCCAAGGCCGTCTCTACTATCGCTTAGGTTTGAAGTATGCTCTTAAAGATCTTACTCCAGATCCTTTAGAAGCTGGTTTTGCCGTAGTGCGTACCTATGAAGGCGCTGATGATCCTAATGATGTGCAGCGTATAGACGCCAATACTTGGCAATTTAAGCTGGGTAGTCGTGTGCGTTGTACTACTAAACTGGTAGCTCCAGCTCGCCGAGCTCATGTCGCTTTAAGCGTGCCGTTGCCTGCCGGTTGTGAGATCTTAAATAGTGCTCTCAAGATGACTGAAGACTTGCCTGAAGACCAAGAACAAGTAAAGCCTAGATATTACTGGTCTTACTTCTGGCGTTCTCCTTTCGACCATCAAAACTTGCGCGACGATAAAGCCGAAGCTTTTAGCCTCATTCTTCCCGGCGGCGAATATGAATATTCCTTTGTTTGCCGTGCTACAGCTCCAGGCACTTTCGTAGTGCCGCCAGCCAAAGCTGAAGAAATGTATGCTCCTGAAGTCTTCGGCCGCAGCGGAGGAGTTAAGGTTATTATTAAATAGCTTGAACTCTACGCTAAACTAAGCACCAAACGCCAAGCCGTGCTGCCCATTCCCGCGCACGAGCTTGGCGTTATTTTATAATTTTATGCTCAATAGCAAAGTTAGTTTAGGCAGGAATTACCATCCTTTCTGGGAATTTTTCTGCCATCATGATCGAAAGAGCTATTCTTATAGTTATGGATGGCTGCGGCGCTGGTACTGCCCCCGACGCCGAGCTTTTTGGTGATAAGGGCGAGCTGTGCGGCAATACGTTAGTAAACGTGGCTAAAGCTGTCGGCGGCATTTCTATTCCCACTTTGCGTTCCTTGGGTTTAGGTAACGCTCTGACTTTGGTAGGCGGAGCTCCTTTGGCTCACCCTATCGGTTGCTATGGCAAGCAGCGCGAGCGTTCTTTAGGCGGTAAAGATACCGTCACCGGTCACTGGGAAATGATGGGAGTTACTGTAGAAAAAGCGTTCCCTACCTATCCTCACGGCTTCCCCAAAGAGATTATCGACGAGTTTGAAAAACGCATCGGCACTCAAGTTTTGGGCAACTATCCGGCTTCCGGCACTAAAATTATTGATGATTTAGGCCCCGAACATATGGCTACTGGCAAACCTATTTTGTATACCAGTGCTGATAGTGTATTCCAGATCGCTTGTCACGAAGACATTATTCCTGTAGAGCGTCTTTACGAAATGTGTCGTATTGCTCGCGAAATTTTGGTTGGCGATCACGGTGTACAGCGCGTTATCGCTCGTCCTTTCGAAGGTAAGCCCGGCGCTTTCCATCGTACCGAGCGTCGCAAAGATTTCCCCATTAAACCTCCGGAAAACATTATTGACCATTTAGCTGCTGCTGGCATTAAAGTTGCCGGTGTTGGCGTTGTGCCGGAAGTTTTCGATGGTCGCGGTTTCACTTGGAAAAAGCGTACTCAGAGCAACGAAGAGCACTTTAAAGCTACTTTGGAAGCTATGGACACCGATTGCCGCTTTATCTTTACCAACTTTGAAGATTTTGATATGCTTTATGGTCACAGACAGGATGCTCCCGGTTTTGCCAGAGCTTTGGAAACTTTCGATGGCTATTTAAAAACTATCATGGACAAGATGGGTGACAACGATTTGATCATGCTTACTGCTGATCATGGTAACGATCCCACCAGTCCTAGCACCGACCATTCTCGCGAATATGCTCCTATTTTAGTCTTCTCCAAGCAAATCCCCGGAGGAGTAGATCTGGGTACTCGCGATACTTTCGCTGATATTTCTGCTACTTTAGCTAAAGTGTTTGGCGTAGAGCCTATGAAGTTAGGTACTCCTTTTTTCTAATTTATAGTTTTTAACGCCATAATAAATCAGCCGCTTCCACTTAATGTATTGGTGGAACGGCTGATTTTATTTATTAGCACTCGTAACAAGTGCAGTTTGTATAGATAGTTATTGATTGCTCTAGGGGTTCTGTCGGGGAAGAGGTGGAGCTTGGGGAGTAGCAGGCAATACGGAAGGCGTCTCCGGAAGCAATCCTTGCTCGATTTCTTCTTTAAAAATTTCTTTATCAGAAACTGGTTCGCTAGTATTGTTTGTGCTATCAACTGGGGCTGCTGTAGAGGCAGAAGAAGAGGGGATTGGGTCAGGAGGCGTCTTTTCGTTTGTAGAAGGCGCCTCTTGTTTTGCTGTGCTCGGTTGGGAATCCGATTTAGGTGACTCTTTCTCCGAATTGGAAAAATTGGTATCTTGCGTATTTTCTGGTTGCTCAGGTGTCGTACTCGAACTTAAGTCAGATAATATATTGCGACAAGATAAGGCAAAATCGGCGTTATAAGCTCGATTTTTGATAATCTCATCTGACAATTGCTGTGTCGGGAAACTATATTCAGGACTTTGCTTCCAGTCCATTAAAATTTCGGAAACTAGCTCTTGATATGACGTAAGATCTGCGCTTTTACCTACATATTTTAATTCACCGCTATGCAACTTACGATTAAGCAAAGCTAAAGCTGCTGGATCGGAATGACGTAAATTGCTGGTGAGCAATCCGTATTTTCCTGGATCTTGGATTCTGCTTTTCAGGCTGAATAAAATTTTTACAAGTTCTTCAGAAGCTTTATCTAAGTTAGCTTGGGCTGAATCAACAGGTGTAGAAAAACCGTTTTGAACAAAATGTTGACGGCGAACCAGCATATAGTGAAAAACTTGTGGCTTGAATTTAGTGACAAACCTCAAACCGGAGGGCAATTTATCATCTGTATTTAACAATACTCCATCTATTTCGCCACTTTGAACCAATTTTATCGCCTTTTCCGCTGAGTTGACTGCTATGTGTTTAAAATCGGCACTTAATGCAGAGGGCGAAGAATTATACAAAAATAGTGAATAATATTCGCTTGGCGTACCCGCAATATAAGCCAAGGAGTGGCAAGGAGCGCTATTGCTGGCTTTACTTACCAAACCGTAACTTTTACTTTCCGAATAACAAGGAAAGAAAGCTTGTATATCAGCACCTAAAGCCACCATTTTTACAATTTGGCTTAGTTCTAAAATGGCAAAATCACAGTCGCCTGTCTGTAGTTGATTGATAATTGCTTCTTCATTGGCTACAGGGCAAGTGATAAATTTGCTGTTATTCAATAGGGCTGTCAAAAGTGCGCCGCCCAAGTTGTCTGTTAGGGCTAAACGAATATTGCGATTGGTAGAAAGTGACGAACGATCTGCAGCAGAAGATGTGGCTTTCCCTAAGTTGGCCAGATGTTCTATTTGCTTCTGGCGTCGGTCGGCACGCTTAACTACTGTAAAGGCTAGACAGACGACTACGCAAATTATGACTAAAGTATGGAAGCAACCGCTCTTTAGAAGTTTTTTAAACACGGTTTATTTATTGGCTAAAAGACGGCGAATGAGCTTTTCTACTGCTTCGCTCCAAGCATTTACTACCGAAGATGACTCTTTTTCCAATAAATTGAGTTGCTCGGCATTTTGGGCTTCGGTAATTCTTCTAACTAAATTTTCTAAGTCGGCAGTACACTTTTTGTACTCTTGGAGTAACGTTTCGTCGGCAACAACAGAAGCCAGTTCTTCCACTAAACCTACTGACAAAGCCGCTTTGCGGGATATTTCAGCTCTGTTGGCTTGGGCTTCAGCCGGATTGGTGGCAGCTTGGCGACACATGGCCAATAAAGTTTCCGCGCTGTTTTTAAGTTCGGTAAGATTGCTCAGTATTTTCTGGTGTTGGGATACTGTATTTTGGGCTTCCATGATAATGGTTTTAACCTCTGCAAAAAAAGTCTTTATAATTTAAATCGGCAAAGAGCGGAGTACGCTTCTGTAAATTTCGCAAGGATTCCAAATCTACCCTGCCTTGGCAACAGTCTTCGTATAGTTTATTGAAAGCTAC
This sequence comes from uncultured bacterium, assembly GCA_934636825.1. Taxonomy (GTDB): domain Bacteria; phylum Vulcanimicrobiota; class Xenobia; order Xenobiales; family Xenobiaceae; genus Bruticola. Next base: position 14,607 of record CAKUBG010000019.1, read on the forward strand.
TAGATTATTGCGTAATTTTTTTCTGGCCGTTTGTACATTTTGCCCTGAAGAAAGCAATAATGGCCAATCGGCTGATTGGGCCAGCATAAGTTCACGCAAAGCTTGGTTTACAGCCGGATCTAAAGTTGCGTTGGCTTTAGCCATATCTACCATTTCATACATATGGCGTGAAGCTAAACTTAAAGCAATGATTAGCCAATCATTGCCGCTATTGAGCCATCTGGCTCCAAAACCGCCATCCATCCAAGAACCGATATTGGGTATGGCAAAATCAAAATTTTCACTATATTGTAGCAATTGACTGCTGGAAGCGAGGCTTATTTTCTCAGATTGTTCGGCTGCCAAACGTATAACTTGTTCTAGCCATACATAACCTTCATACCAAAGACAACCTAAAAATTCGGTATTTAAAGTTAGAGTTAGAAGAGGCGGATGGGCCAATTTAGCCTTTAGACGTTCAATCTTGCGCATACGACTACCAATAAAGGCTCTGGCGTGCACTTTGGCCATCGACCAACCTTGCTCCAAATTATAATATTTTGAAGACGCTGCCGGGCCGTTACTGAAGTAACGGAAGCCGGTTTGGGGCTTTTCCTGACTAGAGGGCATAAAATCGCTTAAATCTAAATCAGGCACTTCGTCGCACAAATCTCGGAAGCCGTTACGATAGCTAAAGTCTGTATAATAGCCGCTTTTTGAGCTCCATACTTCCAACTCTGCTTCGGTGTCGCCGGGGAAAAATACAAAATTGTTTAAGTTGCGCAAAGGAGAGACGGAAGCCAAACTAGGATGGGGAACAGCACCTACATTTTCACAGACAGTTGTGTAAGTGTATTTTATCCCATTCTCTTCCAACAATTTATCCAAACCAGGGTTGAAAGCACACTCCGGCAGCCAAAAACCCTGTGGCTTAAAGCCAAAATGATGGGAAAAAGTGTCTATACCTACTTTAATTTGAGCGCGTCCCAAGGCTCCGTAAGGATAGAGAATAGGAAAAATAGAACTGGTAGCTGCGGTAGTAATTAGTTCTGCACATCCATCTTTGGCCAATTTGGCAAAAGCCTCAACAATTTGTCTATTGTAAACAAAGTTAAATTTTTCTCTGTAGTAGCGCAACCTAGTCAAATAATGATCAACTAATTCACTCAGCTCGAGCTCAAAAAGGCAGCGATCGGCTTCACGTACAGCTAAGCTAATTTTTTTTTCTAAATATCGATCAAAACGCTCTTGAATTTGAGGATCGGCCAGCATCTCTAATAGAGTAGGCGATAAAGATAAAGTCAAGCGATAGGGAACGCCCTCTGTATAAAGACGCTCCAACATATCCAAAAGCGGAAAATAACTGTCTAAAATGTGATCAAAAAGCCAATAATCGTCGTTATGCAATTGTGGCTTTATGTGATGAATGTAAGGAGTATGGGCATTTAGAACTATAGCTAGATACCCTGAAGAATTTTTAAGCGGCGGCAGCAAAGAACTCATAATTGCGGATGAATCCCTTCTGGCATAGGTGCTCTTCCCATTTGCAAGTCAAGCAGATCGGCCATCTTTTTTAAGTCTATATTTACACGCTTAGCTAGATGTTCTGAACTATCGGTATAAGTAAAATCTGTATCTTCAATACTGCAAGCTCCAGCGTAGACAGAGGGTAATTCATTCTGGATACCGCACGATTGGCCAGTCGGTAATAAAACGGCGCTGCTTCCAGTTATAGTATAAAATTGATTTTCTGTAGACAAGTAGCCTAATTGAGCCCTAAGGCGCACGTAATTATTCTCTTTTACTAAGCTTGGCTCTATGGAAAGATAACGAGAGCGGTGGGGGCCGCTGACGTCGTAAATAATGCTTAGTTCACGATTAGCAATATCTTCCAAACGAATGACCAAGCGACTGGAAGCGAAAGCGCTTTCCCCTAAATTGGCTGCTAATTGATTTTGGGTTTGATAAGAAATATTCCAGGTCGCAAAAATATTGACGGGATCTACCGGAACGATCAGCAACAGATCTTCTCTCAGTACATCTGGTAAATCGTTGGGTTGCCCCAATTTAGAAACAGACCAAGGGAGTGTGTGAGAATATCTGTTAATCATAATTGCTCAAAATATTATTTTAGCTTGGCCAAAGATCCTGCCGCTCAGTTTACTAGCTATTCTTGTACAGAAGAAAAAAAGCCGCTTTTCTTTAGCTCTATAGAGCTTGGGAAGAGCGGCTTCAATCTATGGTAACAAATTCTGCTATGGAAAATTACTTTTCTTTCCAATCTGGATTGGAAGAATATACTTCCATAAGTGATTGATCGTTGTAAAGGTAGGCGTAATCGATTCCCAGTGATTCGGAAATAAAAATGCCATGTTGCATAACTTGCTCTTGGTCAATCCAAATGTCGCAAGAGCGGGTAATAACGTCGACGTGAGTCATGCAAGACCAATCGGCTCCTGTCTGGCTTCCGTAAGGATCGCCGAAAGCAATATGGACGCCAGGCATTTTCTCATCTTGCAACAAATTGCCGGTAAATTCGAAGACGGCCAAGTTGGTGCCGATAGCAAATTCACCTACTCTGTCAGAATAAGGGTGGCGGTGGCAATATTCCAAAAACTCCCTTTCCAACTCTTTGTTGGCGCAGTAAGCTTTTTTTAAGTAGCCGCCTTCCACTTCCAACGTCATGGGAGTTTTATTCAAAACGCCATATTTAGCGCTAAAGTGATCGCCAACTGTACCATCAACCACAAAAATGCCATCTACGCTGGCTGGACAAGTAAAGACTTCTCCGCCAGGCAAATTCGACCATACCTCTTCAATAATGCCACTAGTTTTGCGCCAAGTGTAGTCAGGGCGAAAAGTGCCCAACAAATCCGTGCCGGCTCGGCTTTTTACCCTAACTGTACGGCATTTTTGAGCCAAATTGAGCAAGCGTCTACTGACGTCGTCCACTTTTTTGTAGTCGGCGCGCATACCTTGGCACATAATATCTTCGGTAATGCCTACCATGTGGGCGTATTTTATATGATTGGCTTCTATAGCGCGGGTAAACTGAATGCGAGAAGGCAGCTCGTTAGGCTGAGGAAAAACGCAATAAATAGCCGCATCCAAGCCTTTTAATGAATTGAGGAAGGAGTCTGGAAAAGCGGTGGTAGGACGCGGCCCCAAGTCTTCAACGATAACGCGCCGACAAGAAGCGCCTACTTCCTTAGCGGCTAGTTCCATAGCATCGCTGATTCGACGGCTATGTTCGTCGGCTACAATGAGAATGTGCTGCCCGGGTTGCACATTTAAACAAGTGTGCACAGCATTGCGAGCGCCGGGAAGCAAATCTTCGAATGAATGTTTAGTTTCGGTAATATTAGCCATTCCGTTTCTTTCTTTTGTTTTGAACTGGAGCGTCTGGGATTATTTCTTCTCTCCAAAATAAGGGGGAATGTGCGCCGCAGTTAGCGTAAAACCTGCCGCAAAATTGTCCTCAAAGACGCAAGCGGAAAATTTGACGGGATTGCCTTAGGGGCCTGCTTATCCTGATAGCGTGCTTGACAACTAAAAAATGGAGTTTTTCTTTGTTTCTCAAACGACTGGAACTGAATGGATTTAAAACTTTCGCCGATAAAACCGAATTGGAATTTATTCCCGGCCTTATGGCTATCGTAGGGCCTAATGGCAGCGGAAAATCTAATTTAACTGATGCGGTGCGTTATGTTTTGGGAGAGCAAAGCGCCAAAAATTTACGCGCTGCTAAGCAAGAAGAACTGATTTTTGCCGGCTCTCCCGAGCGACGTCCGGCCCAAAGTTGTGAAGTTACCGTAACTTTTGATAATCAAGATCACACTCTGCCTATCGACTTTTCAGAAGTATCCCTAACTCGCAAAGTCAACCGTCAAGGCGAGTCTCAATATTATATCAATCAAGTCTCTTGCCGCTTAAAAGATATTCAAGAGCTTTTGATGGGCTCAGGCGTGGGCCCTGGTTCCTTTTATATTTTGGGAGCCCGTGAAGTGGACATGGTGTTATCTTCCGATCCCAAAGATCGCAGACTCATGTTGGAAGAAACGGCCGGCACTAATCGTTATCGTTTCCGCCGCAAAGAAGCTGTGCGCAAACTGGAGCAAGCGCAGCAAAATTTAGTTCGTTTACACGATTTGCATACTGAAGTTGAAGCGAGCACTTCTGAAAGTAGCAAGGCTTTGGCGCGTTATGAGCGCTATCGCAAAGCCCAGGACGATTTGCAACTTTGTGAAGCTCGGCTTACTTGGGCCCAATTTCGTAAAGCTGAGTCGGCTTTCAAGGAAGCTACACAAAAGACTGCTGCTTTACAAGAGAGTTCCCAAGAGGCCGACCGACGCCAAAGTTCTTTAACTGAAGAAGTTGAAGCTTTGCAAAAAATGCAAAATGAACGGCGTGCTCAGCGTGACTCTTTGCATCGCCAAAATGCCGACTTAAAAGCCGAGCTTTCTTTTGCTAAAGCTTCTCAAGATGGCGTCAGTAGACGGTTAAGCCAATTGGAAAGCGACTCTCAGGCGGCAGCTGAACATTCTCAAAGTTTGGCGGCCCGTTATTCGGAAAGAAACGAAGAATTGAGTAAGCTGAAAGCACAGTTGCCTGAGTTGCGTCAGAAGTGCGCCCAAGCTGGGGAAGCTTGTGAGCAAATTCAACAAAAAATTGCCGAATTGCCTCGAGAAGTAGGGGGCCAAGGACGTACTTATCGAGAGTCTTTAGCTGCCAACGAAGAGCGACAGAGAGAGTTGCGGGTTAAGTCTGAAGTCTTAAAAAATGAGTCTGAGCGTGATGCTAAGCGTTTACAAAATGCCCAGCAAGAGTTAGCCGAGCTTAAAGGCGATACTGAAGGCGTCACCGAGTTGTTGCAAGAGCGTCAAGCTTTGCTTGATCGCTGCGTCGAAGCTAAAGAAAATAGAGAAAATGAGGCTGCACTTTTAAAAGAGCTGCGCTCAGAACTTGTGCAATTGCGCTCGCAACGCTCCGAATTGGAGCGCCGCCGCCGCCCTTTGAATGGCAGAGTGATGGAATTGGAAGCAGCCTTAGAAGAGCGAGTGGGCGTACCCTTGCCAGTTAAGGCGGTTATGAAGTGGCAAGATCCCGGCACTGTCGGAGTTATTGGCGAACTGGTTAAGGTTCACGAGGGTATGGAGACGGCTTTGGAAGTAGCTCTGGGTGGCCGCCTTAACGATGTTGTCGTAAAAGATCGCGCCGCTGCTTCGCGTTTGGTAGAGCGCTTAAAAAGAGAGCGAGTTGGTAGAGTTACATTTTGGCCCTTAGATTTACAGCGCCGCGAAAGTGAGCCTATCCCTTTGCCCACTCGCCATGGAGTAGTTGGCTATGCTTTGGAGCTTATTGATTTTGAACCTAAGTTGCGCCCTGTGCTCAGCCAAATTTTGGGCCAAACTTTAGTAGTCAAAGATTTGGAGGCTGCTTTAAACCTGTACGATCGTTTCAAAGGGCGGCGGCCTCACTTGGTGACTTTACAAGGTGAGTTTCTTTCTGCTGTCGGCGCCGTTACTGGTGGTGTCAGCCGAACGGAAAAGACTGGTATGTTTGTGAGAATGCGTGCTTGTGAGGAAGCGCGGCGCAACTTGGCCGATTTAGAAAAAGCACTAAGTGAACAAAATCGCCGAGAAGAGCGTCTGGAACAACAATTAGTTACTTCCGAAGCTAAAATGGCCACTTTAACTGAAGAAGAGCGCTTGGCTAAACAAGAATTGGCTGATTTAGAAGCTGAAAACCGGAGAGTTGAGCGCGAACAAATGCGTTTGCAATCTATTCGCGATCGCTTAAATGGCGAGATAAAATCACTCGAAGGCGCTTTGGCTGACGGAGAAAAAACTTTGGCCGCCCACAAAGCGGAAATGGAAACTTTGGCCCAAGAGTGGATTTTATTAAATGAGCGTTTGGCACTTTCTGTAGAGCAAGAGACGCAATTGACAGCTAAGCGCAGCGCTTTAAAAGTGCGTTTAATTGAAGAACAAATGCATTTGAAAAGTGCCCAGGAAGCTCTGGCGGCCAGAGAACGCGAATTGAGCAATTTGCAGCGCAATTTAGACGAATTGGATGAAGATGCGCAGAGGGCTCAAGCTGAAGCCCAGCGTTTGGCTGCTGCTCAGGTGCGTACCCAAAGTGAAGGAGATAACCTAACTCGTTCTATTGCTGAAAAACAAGAGCGCTTGCGCCAGGCTATCCAAGAATTGGAAGAGGCTTCTTCTGTTTTGGAGCGAGAAAATGGCAAATTGCTGCAAATGCGTCAAGAACAAGCCAAAGTGGCCAGACAAGCGCGAGAATTGGGCGAAGCGTTGAGCAGCGCTATGGTTAATAAAGATACGTGGCAAGCTCGTTTTAGAGCCGAACAAGCTCGCTGGCAAAATTATGCCCAAAGCCATTACGATACGCAAGCACCTGAATTTGGTGAAGTTAATGCTGTCGAAGTAGCCGGACAGGCGACTAAATTGCGCAATTATTTGTCTAATTTTGGCAGCGTTAATTTGGGAGCACGCGAAGAATATGAACGACTTAAAGCTAGATTGGATGAGCTTAATAGTCAAATAGGCGACATCGAGCAAGCTTCCGACGGGTTTAAACGCATTATCGCCGAAATGGATCAAGCTTTAATTACGCGCTTTAAACAAGTGTTCAATCAAGTGAACCACACCTTCTCGGCCATTTTCCAAAACATCTTTGGCGGTGGCTGGGCCAAGCTTGAGCTATGTGATCCTGACGATTGGTTAGATTCAGGCGTAGACATTTGCGCTTGCCCTCCCGGCAAAAAGATGCAAAATCTAACCCTATTTTCTTCAGGAGAAAGAGCCCTGTCCGCTATTTCTTTCCTGTTCGCTTTGCTTACCCATAAGCCCAGTCCGGTGGTTATTTTTGACGAGTTGGATGCTCCTTTGGATGACGCCAACGTAGAAAAAATAGCGCGTAAGCTCCTAGATTTTGCTGCTTCTTCGCAATTTTTGATTGTTACCCACAATCGTAAAACGATGGAATTTGCCCAGCGGCTTTACGGTGTGACTATGGATAAACCTGGTGTAAGCCGCTTATTAAGTGTAACTATGGAGAAGCAGCAACCAGATGAGGAGCTTCCTCCCAATTAAGCTCTTTCTCTGTTTTTGCTCTTGGCCAAGCCACTACGTAAAAGGGGCCCGCAGTCGGTTGGCGCTAAGCGCCAAAGCTCACTGCGGGCCCCTTTTTGTTTCAGTTATTTAGGAAAAAACTTTACCGTTTAAGCTTTGGCCGGAGCGGTTGCTTTTTCTGTAACTTTATCAGGAGTAGGTTCGACCGATTCGTTGTTTTGTCCATCAGTTTTTTGTGGATGGAGATAAAGCCAAATGAAGCCTAAAATACCGGCTGTAGTGGACGAGCAGAGGATGGCCAATTTGGCAGTATCCAGATGGGAACCAGCGCCTAAAGCCAAGTTAGAAACAAATAAGGCCATAGTAAAGCCGATACCACCGAGCATGCCGGCGCCGAAAAGCTGAATCCAATTGGCACCGCGAGGCAATTTGGCTAAGCCGCACTTAATAGTGAGGAAGGTGCCTAAAGTAATACCGACCGGCTTACCCACAATCAGACCTAAAGCAATACCGTGGGTAATAGTGTCGCTCAAGAAACCGGGATCGAGCTTGGTAATAATAACACCACTATTGGCCAAGGCAAAGAGCGGCATAATAACCATAGAAACGAAAGTGCCAATCGAATGCTCCATAATTACCAGAGGAGGCAAAGCTTTGGAGGCATTTTCGTGTAAAAATTCTACCGCAGAAATAACTTTGGTGTCGCCAATAGCTCCCTCTTCGTTGTCGGGGCGTTTGTCTAAAACATCTCGGACGGTAGCTATGGCTTTCGCTAAACGATCTTTATCTAAAGCTGTCCAGGTAGGAATGGTAATAGCTAACATTACGCCGGCCAAAGAAGCGTGAATGCCGGAATGGAGCACGCAAAGCCAGAGGACAATACCACCTAAAGAATATACAATCAGAGAACGGGTTCCGAGTTTATTAAGAAGAAGTAAAATAGCAAATACAGCTAAGGCGGAAATTAAGGCGGCTACGTTAATGTTGCTGCTGTAGAACAAAGCAATTACCAAAACAGCGCCTAAGTCGTCAGCAATGGCTAAAGCTACCAAAAAGACTTTCAAACTGTTGGGAACACGTTTGCCCAACATGGTAATCACACCTAAAGCGAAAGCAATATCGGTGGCTACGGGAATACCCCAGCCATGAGTATAGGGAGTGCCCATGGCGCAGAGACTAAAGAGAATAGCCGGTACCAACATGCCTCCGGCAGCGGCAATAACTGGCAAAATAGCTTGGCCAAAACTAGAAAGATCGCCAACTTGCATTTCGCGTTTTATTTCTAAGCCGACTTGCAAGAAGAATATGGCCATTAAGCCGTCGTTAACCCATTCAAGCAGCGTATGCTCCAAGCTGAAAGAGCCTATGCCTATGCGAGCGTGAGTGCCCCAAAAGCCAAGGTAGCTTTCAGGCATAGAGTTTGCCCAAATGAGAGCTACTATAGTGGCCAACAAGAGGACGATACCTCCGGAGGTCTCCATGTTCATAAAACTGTTGATGGGACTTAGTATCGCCTCTAAGGGCGCAGCTAGCTTCATGTTTGTTTTGCTGCTGCGTATCCTATTGGCTTTGGTTACATCTTTTACTATTTTTTTGCTCATGTATCCATCTCCAATGTTGCCAACTCCTCCCCCTAATTCGCTCGACGCGATTTTTACGCTTAACGGCGATTCCCTGCAGATATTTTGTAAAATTTGGGCCACGGACATAAAATCATATTTAAAGGCGACAGCCTGGAAATAGGCCTTTAGGCAAGGTAGGCAGGTAATAAATACCTTCTTAAGAATAGCCATAAGGGCGCTTTTTTGGGCTTTTAGGCCATAATCAAGCAAAAGAAACGGAAGGTTTTTTATGTCTCTAGCTGAGAGAGTTTGTCCTGTTTGCGGTAAGCCTTTTGCCAAACAGAATGAGGATGGAAGCAGTGGCAATGCTTTAGGATGCACATTGTGTGGACAGTGTGGTTATCTTTATCATGACGAATGCTGGGATAAAATAGAACGTTGCGCTGTTTTTGGTTGCCGTTGTACTCATTCTGAATCCGTTTCTAAAACTTTGAGTTTACCCACAACTGTGAAGTGCCAAGCTTGTGGCAACGACAATCCTTACAGAGCTTCTTTGTGCTCAAAATGTGGAGAGCCCTTGGAGGCTCGTTTTGTGGGCAAAATTTTCAGTTCCAATTCTGTAAAACATTGGCAAGCTTCTACTGATAAAGAGCTTATTCTTAAGGCTGATAAAGATTGGAATTCTTCTGTACGCTATTTATATAATGGCGACTTTGAATATTGGCTGAAAAATAATGGCTACGAAGAGTTGGCTCAAAAAGCTAAGGAAGCCAGGCAATCTAATCGTCAACGTTCTGTAGGGCTAGAAGTCTTTTTGGAGTCTTCAGGCTACGTCAGCAAGCCGATTTTGAATCTTTCCACTAATTCTTTAACTGTCGAATGCGCTGATGATGAAGTAGATACCATTATCAATATCAGCAATATGGGTAGGGGATACCTTTATGGAACTTTACGTGCTGACGTAGATTGGATTATTGCGCAACCTCAAGAATTTGCCAGCAATAACCAGCGCATTATGCTTACTTTGGACATGACCGCTTTGGGAGGCAACTCCGGAGAAGGCAAGATCGTATTCAAGACTTCGGGGGGAGAGTCTACCGTCACGGTTAAGGCCAGCCGTATAGCCGTATCTACCGCTATCTCTCTCTATCGTGATGGCAATTATCTTAAAGCCAGAGCTTTAGGACGCAAACTTTTGGATAATCGCATTTCCATAGCTGATGCCTCAGTTTTGTGTGCCGCTTGTTGTTTACATGAAGAAAATTATATTGGGGCTGTTTCCGATTTGCGTCGTCTTTCTGGCAAATGTAAAAATTTGCCGGGAGATATTGCTTCTCAAGTTTATGCCTGGCTTAAAGACGATCCGGCTCAAGCTGTTACTTTGGAAAAAGGCGCCATTTATGAAGCTATTGCCGAAGTGGCAGACGAAGATCTCAAAAAAGATCTTCGCAAAGATTTGGCTAGGGTAATTATAGATAGAGCTTCCATGTCCGTCGATTCTGGTTCTGGAAGCGCTTCTTTGTGGAATAGCGGTAAAGAAGCTGCCAAGAGTATCAAAGAAACTTTGAAACAGGCCGAAAATCTAGATCCTGAATTGGCTAAAGAAGTTTCAGATGTACGCAAGCGTTTGCGTTCGGGTAAGTCTGCTTTCTCTTTGTTTGGCTGCTTTGTTTGTTTAATAGCTTTAGCCTTAGTCGTAGGCAGTTTATTCTATATACAAAATCACAAAAAGATCGACTTGCTCAGTCTGGGGCAGGGCAGAACTGCCGATTTAATAAATGGTGATTTCAGTTCAGAGAGTAATCAGTTGCGTATCGAATTTCAAAATTCGCCTTCTGATGTTAATATACGCGCCAAATATGCCGCCTCTTTATTGGGGTTGGCAGAAGAAGCGGCTGCTTCTCATGTATACAGTGCCGCCGACAGTTATACCCGTCAAGCTTTGGATATTTCCAAAACTGACGCATATTCTGCGGGAATAGTGCAAGCACGTATGCTTAATTGGGCCAAGGAGTTGCAAAATAAGCAACTTGAAGGCGAAGCTTACATACGCTGTCGTCAGGCTCTGGAATTGGGCCCCAATGCCGAATTGGAAGATATGTCGCAAAAATTGGCTATTTCTTGGAATGATTATTATGAAGTATTTTCTATAGTAAATAGCTTGTTCTATTCCGGCAGCATCTATGTCTCTCCAGAAGCGGCCTACCAAAAAGCTGCCCAAAAGTTATCTTCTTTAGGCGTTTATATGTATAAAACCCGTGTCGGTTGCATCTATGTGGATATGACCGGTAACGGTCAACGCGACCTATTAGTGGCCGGCTCTGACGATCCCGCTTCTGAATTGGTAAATTCGCTTGAAGAAAGTAAAAATGCACTTTCTAAAGCATCTCTTACCGGAAGTTTTACCGTTTATTCTTGGAAAGGGGCTATTTTTAGCGAAGTTTATACCAAAAAAGTCAAGGGATTTCCCCATCTGGTAAGTATACAATGTGCCAATGTCAGTAGCCAAAGCAAAGAAGAAGCGCTGTTAGTGTGGAATTTATTGGATAATCCCGATATTTTGCAAGGTATCATAGTAGGTTGCATAGATAAGAAGTTCCTTACTACCGAGCGCGGTGGCAATATCCATTTTGATGTGGCCGATCATGATAATAACGGACGTTCTGAAATTTGGATTTCCAGTGCTGTAGCCAACTCCACCGATCCCGGTAATGTTGTTTATGTTCCCTCTCCTTACTCTTGGAATAGTGACGGCTTCGTACCAGCTCTCGGTGATTTCAGCTCTTTTTACACCAAGATAAGCCAGAGTTTGGATGAACAGATTAAAAATAATCCTTACCCGGAAGGCTCTGATTTGCGTCGCCTCTATCGCTTGGATCGACAAAAAGCTAAGGATTGGATTAAAAAACAAATCTCTAAAAAAGAACTTTCCTCTGAATCAGAAGAACACAAAAATCGATAAATTAAACTGAGAGTTTGTATGGCAGTATCTAAAAAAAAATACTCTAAGGGCAGAATGCCTTTGCCTAAGATAATTGGTCTATCCATCGTAGTTTTGGCTCTGTTGTCTTTTTGCCTGACTTTGGCTATGGCCAGTTGGCACCGTCGTGCTCAATCGCCGACTTTGGAAAAAAATTACAACCAATTTGTGCAAGAAGTAAAAAAAGGTACCGTCGCTTCGGTAGAAATGTATCGCGACGTTCTTTATGTAAGAAGCAAAGAAGAGTCTTACTTTGTGCGCAGCGTCTCTGACAACTATACTATAGACTTGCTACTTAAATATAAAGTGCCTCTAAGTGGTATTGAGCAACCTTCCGGCTCCTACGGAGATCGGGCTCAAATTGCTTATATTATAGCTTTGCTTGTACCTTATTTTATTTTGGGAGCTATAGTTTTTATAATGGTGAGAGCGGTCTCCGGAGCTGCCAAGATAGACGATGCGGAGGACGATACCACCAACGCAAAAAAATAATTTAATTTTTTTGCGTTTTTTTTGAAAAATGTGTTGACAATAGGTGCTTCGGTATGTATACTTTAGGAGCGGTTGAGAGATACCGCAAACGCGATAAAGAATATCGCGGGATGGAGCAGTCCGGTAGCTCGTCGGGCTCATAACCCGGAGGTCGTGGGTTCAAATCCCTCTCCCGCAACCAATTGAGAAGATGATGTAAATCATCTTCTTTTTTTTGTCTTTTTTGTGTTGTATTTGTGAATCTTTGGGGAAGCGGACAGGAAAAAACAGTACTCTGGAACATTTAGTCGACTACTGTTCTGTCGTGACAAGATTTTAGTGGGGGAACAGTCAATTTCTTTGAAATGGGGTGCGACTTGTCGTTTTAGTTATGAAGAAAGCTCATCTATTAGTTTTTATTGTAGCTATATTTTTATTGTGTAGCTTTACTATAGCGCAAGCTCAAGCTGCAAATGAAGACAAAGTCTTTTGGCTTGATGGCACCAGCTATTCTATTCCCAGTCGGGCTTTGTCTGTGCCTGACGCTATCAATGGTGGTGAGTCCGAACATTTGTTTTTGCTTATGGGCAGCGAAGATGCCGAACGCCTTGTAGCTAAGTCAGGTCGCCGTTTTAGTTGGTCGGGCAGTGGCTCCACCCTTATGGTTTTTTCTACTTCAGGCCAATGGATAGTTTCTGCCAATAGCCCGGAAATAATCGGCCCCAACAAAGAAACTATTAAGTCTAGCGGTCTCATGTATGTAGACTCTGGTCAGCGTTTGCTTGAGCCTCAGCTTTTTATACAATTACTGGATTTAGTGGCTACCCCGCAAGAAAATACCATTACTGCGCCAACGAACTTAGCTCATAAGGTATATGCTCCGGTATTAAAAAATGATACTGATGGCACCAAGTTGACGTTACATTTAGACTTCCGCCCCCAATTTAAAGTGATAAATTCCGACTCTGAATCTATCACTATCCGTTTTGATAATACTGTATGGGGAGAAGCGCAAAAACAAGTTCATTTGGGACATGTAACTGTACAAGCTGAGCAAGAAACTGTGGACGGTAAGTCCAATCTTCTTTTAACTTATAAGATGCCGCCCCATTGGTCTCCGGTTTTGCGCGAATCGTTTGATAATAAGTCGCTTAGCGTAGTTTGCTCTCCGCAATTCTCCCTTTCTGCAGCTCAAAATGAACCTTCTGCCTTAACTTGTTTGGAAACTGAAACGGTCAATTTGGAAGAAAATTCTTCCGAAGCTGAAGATGTTTTAATCACTTCTTCAGATCCTTTTCGCTATTTTTGGAATTATTGCGTCGATTGTCGTAAACTTTGTCTTTATTTAGACAACGTTGATAGTGACGACACCGTTAAATTACCAAATGACTCCGGTAAATTTTTCTTTAAAACCGATGCTGTACAAGTTGGCAGCTCCCAACACCCCATTTTACGTATCGATTTCCTTTTAAATAAAGATACGGCTTTCAGTTTCCCTGAAAGTGAACTTAATACCACAGCAGCTGTACGCTTTTTTAAAGGCGATTTGCAATCTTTTGCTCAAAAGGATAGTCTTAGTGGTAAAGGCCATACTTTGGGTTTTGTCGATAGACGTGGAGTTATCGTGATCGATCCCGGCCACGGCGGTGGCGATCCTGGATGTTACAGTCGCAGTTTGGGTGTATACGAAAAACAAATCACTTTGGATGTGGCCGTGCGTTTACGTGACCTTTTAGAAAGAGAGGGCTGGGAAGTCGTTCTGACTCGCGATACAGATCGAGACGTCAGCTGGCTGGGATCTCCAGATTCGGTTGAATTGCAATCACGTTGTGATGTGGCCAACAATATCGGCGCCGATTTCTTTATTAGTTTGCATTGTAATGCCAGTGTTTCTTCTATACCCAACGGCAGCTCCGTTTACTGGTTTAAGCCGGAAGATCGACAATTGGCTAAGGCTTTAGAATTTTCGCTCAGCTCGTTGGGATTCTACCAAATAGGTACTTTGCGTGAAGGTTTCTATGTATTGCGCAATACTGATATGCCTGCTGTGTTGGTGGAGATGGCCTATTTGACTAACTATGAAGATGGATCGAAATTAGCTGATCAAGGCTGTCGCCAGACTATCGCTGAAGAATTGGCTCAAGCTCTGAATGATTTTATTGGACAGAGTGAAGGAGGTAGCAGCGATATTAGCGGTCGTACCGTACGCTCAGCTCCTTAGCTATAGCTTCTAAAAGCTTAAACGCCTCCTATTTAATAGCAATAGGAGGCGTTTTTTTCTCAGTGGCTTTGCAAAATAGTCTCTAATAACTATCGCAAAGTTATGTTGGCGTCTTGTAATTCAGCTTTGTAAGTTAAAGTACGTATCGAACCTTTAAGTTGAGCTTCTAAGTAATAGTGGCCTGAAGTGGGCAAATCTTGCAACACTTTAGCCGCGCTGACAGTATGAGGAGCGTAAGTAGCTGTTTTTATCAACTGAGGCTGACCATCGGTATAAGCATATAACTTGATAGTTGTCTCTCCGGGCAATATGTCGGAAGGCAAATTTTTAGCTACTTGTTCAATAGGGCAGGGGCGGTTACTTTCCAAATAGTAGCGGCCGGGATTGTTGTCATCATTACCTGTGCATCCACTTAAAAACGCGGTTGCTAGAATGAGCAAGCCAAAACGTAGGATCGATTTATGCATATTCTATATTTTTACCTCGCATTGGTCAAAGTTGTCGTAGAAATTCGCTTGGGAAAATAATTTTTCCCCTAAACGCATTTTAACTTCCATTTTTGGCTAAACTTCCGGGGCAGCCTCAAAAACAGTGGTGACGTCTTCTATTTTGGCTCCAAGTTTGAGCAATAGCTCTTTTTGCCATTGCACAGCCATAAGTGCAGGAGCCAGACATTCTCTGTTGCCCCACACTATAGTGAGGGTTCGTCTAGTTTCGTCATTGGTTTTAGTGCGTTGTGAATCTTTTACCGGGTTGGCGCAAGGGCCTTCCTGATCGCGCATAACAATGAGTCCCTTGAGAGACATTTCCTGGCCGGATTTGTTAAAAATATATGACTCGCCTTCGGTACCCAAGTCTATACGTAGCGGAGGATGGCACAGATCTAAATCTATAACACCTATGGGTAAACCGATATGTAAAGACACACCGTTGAGTACGTCTACGGCAGCATTTATAGAATTTAGTTCGCCGATTGCAGCTGCTTTTACTAAATATTCTGCGGCAGGTTTGCTGCGACCGCTCGGCTTAAAGCCTCCCCAGCGTAGCAAGGAGCGATAACTTTTAAAAATCTCTTCCTTGGGTGGGAGCTCCCCTTTAGGTCGCTCAGCTTCTCCTTCTAAAGTGAGCAAGTGTTTGAGCCAATCTGGACTAGTCATTTCTTTGAGAGGGCGAGGAAACTCACTGGTAAACATTATAGTTTGCAATAAGGGGTGATAAGCTTGAACGACTTGCAAAGTAGCCTCCTGATATTTTTTACGATATTGTCTGTTGTTGGTGTACAACTCAGTCTAAAGCCAAGTGGCTTTCTGCAGAAAAAAGCTCTTTCCCGTTAGTAGTTTTGTCGACCTTTGGAGAGCCATTTGTAATAAAATGTTTAGACATAAGCTTTATTGAGCAAGATTTTTTTACCTAAATGCAGAAATGCTAGGAACTTTCTCGGCTCGTAGGGTGCTATTTGGGGAGTTGTTGATTTTTTAACATAAAAGCTATTCACTTCTGCATAAAAGTTTTTACAATTCAGAGTAGATAGTTATACATCGGAGGATTAGTCATGGACGCAATGCGGGGTTTGGACCCTTCAACTAGTATGTTTCAGACTCAGGCTACCAGAAACCTGAGCCACATCGGTTTCGGTACTGTTCGCTCTCAAAAAGAGGTTACTCAGAAGCAGGACGAGACCACCCAGCATGAGGTTCGCGACAATGTTCAGTTATCTCTTACCGGCCAGACGGATGAAACTCCCGAAGCCGATGAGATGACCAAGAACGCCGCTCAATCCGGCAGCCTCAGCGAAATCTTAGAGGATTCTTATGGCGATGATGATGAGGAAATCAGAGAGCGCAAGTTCCGAGACGATCAGGAACAGTATGGCGCTTTGGGTGAAGTTCCTACTCATGAGTTGGGCGAAAATATCAAGGCTGAAGACATCAACCGTCTCAAACGTATGGACGACGATGCTATGGCCGCCAGAGAAATTTTGAGCGATGTTCCTGCCCGCAGCTTAGAGCCTGCCAAGAATTATGTGTCTAACATGATTCATGAGAGTCGTCCTACCGAAGCTTTGGCCGCTTTGACTCCTGTTGAGGGTGTCAACCAAATCGAATTCACTCCTGCCCAGAACGTTGGCATCTTGGATATTCACGACAGTCAGAATAAGCCTATGATCGCCGAGTCCGAAGAAGAAATCGGCGCTCAGGACAAGCAGAGCATGGCAGAAAATTATATCAATAATGCCATAAGCAATCTGCCTGAAGATCGTCGCGCTATCGTTTCCGAGATGAAAGACGCTGTACAGAACTGGGCCGGCGCCAATGGTTTAGATCCTAAAGCCGCTTTCGCCGAGAAGTTGCGTGACCTCGCTGCTGGTTGGGACGATGAGTCCTTGCAAGCCGTGGCACAGACTTATATTGATGCCGATCGTGAAATAGCGACTTCGGCGGCAGGTTAATTTGGTAAACAGAAATCGTAACCACTACGGCTCGTCTGCAGCGGGCCGCAGCGCTGTAGGCGGAGAAGCCCGGCTGAATAAAGGCCGGGCTCGTCAGAGCGCATCTTTAAGACGCAGAGGCCGGTATGGAGCCGATACTTCCGGAGAACGCTTGAATGTTTCCGGTGGTCGCGGTGTGCGGTCTTTTCGTATGAACGGTCGCCATTATGCCGATATGCCCGGTATAAGGCGTGCCGATACTACTGCGAAAGCAGAAAAACAATATCGCTATTTGGCTTTTTGGAAGCCTTGCGGAGTTGACGTAAAATTCACTGGTGAGCGTGTTGAGGGCGAACTCGATTATTATATCGATGTGCCCGATGTCCGCCCTGTCAATGTTCTGGATAAGGAAGCTGAAGGGTTGATGATTTTAACCAACAACCCTACTTTCAGGGCTGTTCTCACCCATCCGCTTTGCTCAGAGTTAAGGATATTCCTTATTCAGACTGAGGGCATTCCCGGTGATGAAGCTATTGAAGCTTGGCACGAGGGAGTTTGTCTGGTTGAAGGTGGCAGAGCCGACAGTGTAGAGGCTGAAATTATTCCGGCCCCTAAGTTACCTTCGCGCAGCGTACCTATTAGAGAGCGCAAGAGCATTCCTACTGCATGGGTAGAGTTGAGAGCCTTATCGGGCAATAGTCGCGGCATTCGTAAAGTGTCCGCTTCTTTAGGCAATCCTGTCTTGCGTTTGTTGTTATGGGGATTTGGCCCTATAGCTTTGACGGGTATGGTTCCCGGACAGTGTCGCGATTTCCGCTATGAGGAAATGCGTTGGGTTGAGTCTACTTTGGAAAAGGCGGCTGAACCTGCTGAAAAGCGTCGCTTGATCAGTTTTGGCACTGTTCGTAAGAACCGCGCAAATTCCGGAACCGAGCGTTCGTCTCGTCTCAAGCGGGGCAAAGGACGAAGTACTGGTGGTTTTGCCTGCCGTGAAGGTAGTCACCAGCGCGGCGGGCGTGTTTCCGCTCGCGGAGCCGGATCTTCTTCCGGCCGTAGTTCTTTTGCGTCAAGTAGTGCTGGAAAGCAACGCTCTGGCGCCGTTAAGGCACCTACCAAAGCTGTGGCTGCTCCTGCGCCAACCGGAAGCCGTTCTGCCCAAGGATATGGACAATTCCGCATCTATCGTGGACAAGAGGGAGCGGGACGCACCTATGCTCCAACTTCGTCCGGCACGATTATGGCTGGAAGTGCCAAAATACGAAACGGTAGGATGCGTCGCAACAGTCGTTAACTGTTGTAAGAGGTAAATACATTATGTCTCCGCTTGAATAAGACGGTTTTGGCCGTTTGGTTTAGGTGGAGGCAGGATGTATTTTTTTTTGTTTGTTACTTAATAATATTTTCTAAAAAGTTGGTACTTACACATGGGCTTTATTGATGAATTTAAAAGTTTTATCGCCAGAGGCAACGTCTTGGATATGTCGGTCGGTGTTATTATCGGTGGCGCTTTCGGTAAGATAGTTTCTTCCTTAACCAGCGATATTTTGATGCCGCCTATTGGTGTTCTGATGGGACACTTAAATTTTTCCGATTTACATATCCCCTTGATTACCGATCCGAGCAAATTCCTCAATCCTGGTGAGGGTTTGGAAACTATGCAACACTTGATGAGTATGCCTCTGGCCCAAGTTCGTGCCAAAGGTATCCCGGTTATCGCTTATGGAAGTTTTATCAATGAAGTTATCAACTTTTTAATTATCGGTTTCTGTTTATTTATTGTTATAAAAGTTGTCTCCATGTTGACAGCCAAAAAAGAGGCCCAAGAAAAAGCTTCTCCTACTGTGAAAGTTTGCCCGGAGTGCCTAAGTGAAATTCCTATCAAAGCCAGACGTTGCAAATTCTGTACGGCTGTGCAGCCAAGCGCTGAAGCTGAAGAAACTAAAAAATAAAGTGTTTAACCTAAAGTTTCACCTACACGTCGGTTGCTCATTTGCAATGCATTAATGCGCTCTGTGCGGCTAAACTGGCGGGAAGCCAGTATGCGGTAGCGGCGCAGCAAGAAGCAAAAAATTGTGCCGATGGTAATCATACATAAGCCGGCTATAGTAAAAGTAGCCGGTATACCCAGTTTGTCGGCGCTGAGCCCTGAAAGCAAGGCGCCTATGGGAGCACCACCCATAAACATCATAGCGTGGAAGGACATAATACGTCCGCGCATTTGATCGGGCACTAAGCTTTGCACCAAAGTGTTGGAAGAAGCCATTTGTCCCATGATGCTAAATCCTACCGGTAACATCAAAATTAGCGACCAGGTTAAATTGGTGGAATTGCCAAAAAGTATAAAACAAATACCGCACAGGATCATACAAAAAGCAATCAGCTTTTCCATGCCGCGTATCGATTTTTTTAAGGCTAAGAGCAAGGCCCCCACCAGAGCGCCGATACCGGACATCGACATCAAGTAGCCCATAGTATTAGCTTGACCGTGCAAAATTTCTTTGGCTACAGCTGGCATCATAACTACTTGGGCGCTGGCTAATAAACTGAGTGAGCCAAGCATAAAAAGCAAGATAGTCAGAGGAAAACTGTGGATAATAAAGTTAAAACCTTCTTTTAAATTATGTATAGGATTTCCTGAAGTAGGAATAGCTTTTTTGGTATTATGAATGGCCAGTAAGCCTAATATTACGCCTATGTAGCTGGCGGAATTGGCCGCAAAACACCAGCCTTCACCCACCCAGTCGACGATCATGCCGGCAACGGCAGGGCCTATTAGGCGAGCTCCGTTTATTAGAGAAGAATTAAGCACGATAGCGTTGGGCAAATCTTCTTTGCCAACAAGCTCGACAACAAAAGCTTGGCGGGCAGGCATATCGAAAGCTTGAGTTAAGCCAAAACCGAAAGCAAAGATGTAGAGATGCCAGACTTGAGGATTGCCGCATAGAGTTAATATAGCTAAAGCTGCTGCCAAAAACATACAAGTAGACTGGGTGCGTAATAAAATCGCTTTTTTATCGCAACGATCGGCTACAATGCCGCCAAAAACAACTAAACAAAGCACCGGCAATTGGTTGCAAAAGTTAACCAAACCGAGAGCTTGATGAGAACCGGTAAGCCTAAAGATCAACCAAGATAAGGCTAAACTTTGCATCCACATGCCAATTAGAGAAAATATTTGGCCTGTGAAAAAATAGCGATAATTGTGGTGCTTCAGAGCACGAAACATATCATTGAGAAATCCCATAGGCGCTATCCTTGCGTAAAAAACGATCCGTAAAAAAGTCTTCTTGAAAGTTGCTGTCCACAGCAATAATCCATAACGGCTTTAAATATCTATACCGCGAACTTTCAGTGTATCAACAAAAGTTATCTAAATCAAGAAGGCAGAAAATCAAATGTTCGTGGCCTTGACAGAGTCTTTTTTCTGCTGCTTTAAGGTGGTTTGCTTACGTTTACCACTACCATCTAGAGGGATTAATTATTAAAAGAGGAGGGCGTGCGTTGAGCTTAGAAAAGTGGGCTGTTTATCGAGCAATTTCTTGTTGAGTGTCTATTATTCTGGAGGTATTTCTATGATTACTCTGGCAGCTAAATTAGAAAACATTATAAGCTTAGCCATTAAAGAAAAATTGGGCTTAGAGGATGCTTTGCCTTTGCTTATGCCCACTAAAGACGAAAAACATGGCGATTATCAGTGCAACGCGGCTATGGGGCTTTCTAAGCGTTTAAAGATGAATCCGCGCCAAATTGGTCAACAGCTATCTGAAGCGTTTATGGAAATAGACAAAAGAATTGCTCAGCGAAACGGCCAAGAACCTATTATTGCCAATTGTGAAGTAGCTGGCCCCGGATTTGTAAATATTACTTTACAAGACCATGTTTTAAGCGACATGCTCAAAAATATCAGCGAAGTTCAAGATAAGCAGGATAAGAAAGTTATTGTTGACTATTCTTGCCCCAATGTTTCCAAACAACTTCATGTGGGCCACTTGCGCAGCACTATTATTGGAGATGCTGTCTGTCGTATTTTGGGCTATTTAGGATATGATGTCAGGCGCGACAATCATGTTGGAGATTGGGGAACTCAGTTCGGTTTACTTTGCGCTTGGCTTATGGACCATGCCAAAGTAGATTGTGAAGAAGCCGATCTTAGCGACTTAGAGGCTTTATATCGCGAAAGTCAGGCTTTAGCTCAGGAAGATGAGCATTTTAGAGAACTTTCTCGAGCCAGAGTAGTGGCCTTGCATCAGGGCGATCCCGAGACTTTGCGCGTATGGCGTTGTATTGTCGACAAATCTTTGGAACATATTTATAAACTTTACGCCAGGCTTAATGTGCTGCTCACCAGAGATGATGTTGTGGGTGAGAGCTTCTATAACCCTATGTTGCCGGAAGTTGTTGCCGATTTGCAAAAACGCTTTCCTGCTGGCAGCCGTCCTATGGAAGTTGTCAAGAATCAGGGTGCAGTTTGTGTCTTTATGTATAAAGAAGATGGCAGCCCTATGTTTGCCAATCCTGAAGGTGAGCCTTTACCCTTAATTATTCAAAAAACTGACGGCGCCTATTTATATGCCACTACTGATTTGGCTTGCTTGCGCTATCGCACTCAGGAATTAAAAGCCGATTGGATTATCTATACTACCGACTTACGTCAAAGCTTACATTTCAAGATGTTTTTTGCCGCTGGCAATATTGCTGGTTGGGTAGGAAATACCAAGCTGGAACATGTGCCTTTCGGCTCTGTATTGGGGCAGGATAATAAGCCTTTGAAAACCAGAGCTGGACGCAATATTCATTTGGCCGACTTATTACAAGAGGCTGTGGATATGGCCCGCAGAAATATTCAAACCGGTCAGGGACGTGAGTTTAGCGAAGCAGAAATTGAAGAAATTGCTGAAGCGGTGGGTATTGGTGCTGTAAAGTATGCCGATCTTTCGCAAAACCGTCTGAGCGACTATGTTTTCAGTTTTGACAAAATGCTGGCCATGGAAGGAAATACCGCTCCTTACTTACTGTATGCCTATGCTAGAATCCGTTCTATCGTACGCAAAGCTGGTGAGTTTAAGTTGGGCAATATTGTAATTTCCCACCCAGCTGAGAGACGCTTACTCTTGCAATTAGCTCGCTTTAACGAGATTATAGCTCAAGTTGCTGATGGCTGGAGGCTTAACTTGTTATGCGACTACCTTTATACATTATCCGGTCTTTATATGAAATTCTACGAAAATTGTCCGGTCTTATCTGCTCCCGAAGCTGATATTCGCAGTTCGCGTTTGACTATTTGTTCGGAAACAGCTCGTGTACTCCAATTGGGATTGAGCTTGCTGGGCTTAAAAACTGTTGAGCGAATGTAGTTTTTTATAACATTTCTTGGCCGAGCCTCTGGCTCGGCTCTTTTTTCTTAGGGCTTTTCGCTTTTGAGATATAGTAAGTTATTATTGTCTCATAAAGGGAGCGTCCGGAGAACGGAAATAACTCTCTATGGAAAAATTTTTACTTCGGCTTTTCTACGTAATTTTAATTATTTTTGGCGGACTGTGCGGCTATAGTCTCTCGACTCATACTGAGCGCTTTTTCGCCCAGGGGCTGCCCCCGAGCTTGCTTTGGAGCAATTCTGTGGCGATGATCTTGTTCGGTATTTTGATCGGCTATATTTTGGCTCCAGTGTGCACTTTTTTAGTGATGAAAGCCGTAGTAGCTCTAGCTTC
Organism: uncultured bacterium; assembly: GCA_934636825.1. Lineage (GTDB taxonomy): Bacteria > Vulcanimicrobiota > Xenobia > Xenobiales > Xenobiaceae > Bruticola. The sequence continues at coordinate 37,047 of CAKUBG010000019.1, forward strand.
TACCCTAAAAAAACTTCCTGTACAAGAAGTGTTAATGGGCTCCATTGGTCTTCTGTTCGGCTTGATTGTGGCCTTTTTTGTTAATTTAGCTTTAGAAAAGGTCTCTTTCAACGCTATTCCAATAATTGGTGATTACTTAGGGCCGATGTTTATCGTTATGAGCACGATCTTTTTGGGCACCTTAGGAGCTTGGTTCGGTAGTCAGCTTGTTTACGTCCATGGTTTAGGCAAAGTCGTTTCGGTGAATGGACTTGCTGCTTCTCGTGTAGTTTTGCTCGATACTAGTGTAATCATTGATGGACGTATTGTTATGTTGCGTGAATCGGGCTTTTTGGATGGAACTATTGTAGTACCGCGCTTTGTATTGCAAGAATTACAGACTTTAGCCGATTCGGAAGATATGCTGAAGCGCAATCGTGGCCGCCGTGGTCTAGACTTGCTCAATGATTTGCGCAAAGCCGATGATATTGAAATTATCAACCGTGACTTCTCTGAGCACGGTGTAGATGCTAAACTTATACAACTTGCTTTGGAAATGTCGGCCCACTTATGCACTACCGACTTTAATTTAGCCAAAGTGGCCACAGTTCAAGGTGTAAAAGTTCTCAATGTCAACGTATTAACCAGTGCTCTGAAACCGGTTATAATTGCCGGTGAAACGATGAGTATAAAGGTTATCAAGGCCGGCAAAGAAGTCGGCCAAGGCGTCGGCTACCTTGATGATGGCACCATGATAGTCATAGAAGGTGGGCGTCGCTATGTAGGAGAGACGGTGGATGTAGAAATCGCTTCTATAGTGCAAACTACTGCGGGGCGTATGTTTTTCAGCCGCTGCCTGGGTAAAAAAGGTAGCGGCGCCCATGCTGGGGCTACATCTGCCACTTAAGTTTTGTTCCATAAGATTAACATTTTCAGAAAATCAAAGGGTGTGAAAAAAATTATGTCTCTAAGTGTAATTATTACCGCTGCCGGAAGTAGCAGGCGTATGGGTGGAGTCAACAAATTGATGTTGCCTTTGGGAGATAAGCCTGTCTTGGCTCACACTTTGGAATTATTCAATCGTCTTGATTTTGTGGATTGTATTGTTGTTACCGCTTCAGCCAATTGTGTTGAAGAGTATCGCCGTTTGTGTGAAGAGTACGGAATAAACAAACTTTTGACTGTGGTTGAAGGCGGTAAAGAGCGCCAAGATTCCATAAGTATAGCTTTAAATGTATTGCGTCCAACTAAATGTCGCTTTGTGGCTGTTCATGATGGCGCCCGCCCCTTGGTAACGGAAAAGCTTATTTCCGATTTGTATGCTAATTTGTTGCGTGGTAATTTATCTAATAAAAAGTATCACAGCCAAGTTGATGCTCAGTTCAGCCATAAAGACTGGCTTGAATTGGAAAAAAGGCTGGATATCGGCAAAGACTTAAGTTATGAAGAACTTACCAAGAGCGGTTTATGGGGAAAAGACGGTAAAGTAGAAAAACGCGCAGAGGAGGCCATTTGTGGAGTTATTCCCGGTGTGCCTGTTAAAGATACTATTAAGCGTGTAGATCAGTTCGGCTGTGTGCACGATACGTTAAAACGCGCCGAATTGCGAGCTATACAAACTCCGCAAATGTTTCGCTTTGATGCTTTGGTACGAGCCTATGAAGAAGCTGAACAGAGTGGATTTTTAGGTACTGACGACGCCAGTTTGGTGGAACGCTGCGGCGGCAGAGTGCTGGTTCTTCCCGGTGAATATACCAACTTAAAAATCACTACTGTGGATGATATAACGGTAGCCAGACGTTTATTGGAGGAAATGTATGTCTAATGAGGGGAGCGTCCAACCAACTGGCGATCACGATGGCTTACAAACCGGTGAATTGCTCCAATATTTAGATGCATCTTTGGCTGATTACGGTAAGTATGTCAGCCAAATTGGCAATTTGAAATATACAGCAGCTCAGCTTCTTTATTATCGTGACGAGGTTCAAGACATGCTAGATGCCTTGATTAACGATAAGGGAATTGATCTTAAGAGTCGCTGGATTAAAGTACGCGAACTTGATTTGCAATTGCGAGCTAAAGCCAGTATCTTTGTACAAGAAGTGGGTCATGCCAATTTTAAACAGTACCAAATTATTAACAACCCACCGGTCAGTCGTTGGTGGTGGTATTTAAATCGTACTACTGTAAACCTCGACCATAAAACGCCATCTTGGCAATGGTGGAAGAGAGATGGCAGTGGCATTTAGCTACTTGGTGGCAGTCTCCATAGAGGCTGCTATTTTTTTTTTTGACTTTTTTGCTAAATAGCTATTGACATATGATAGCTAAATGGTTATTATACTGTCGTTGCCCGCCTAGATGGCGGAATTGGTAGACGCGCGGGTCTCAAACACCCGTTCCCGCGAGGGAGTGCCGGTTCGACCCCGGCTCTGGGCACCACAAAAAGAAGAATCCAAGCAGCCTAGCCGCTTGGATTATTTTTTTATACAGATACTTTTATGGATTTTGTTGAGCATGGATTCTCATCGTACCCCACCTATTGTCGACACAGTGGAAGCTCTGCATTCTTTAGTAGAAGAATTGCGCGGTATTGAACTTGTAGCTATCGATACCGAAATGGACTGTTGCTATCACTATCATGATAAAGTTTGTTTAGTACAAATATCTTCTTATGATACTGATTATTTGATCGATCCTCTTCATTTGGATCTTTCGCCTTTAAATGAAATTTTTAACGCTCCTAATTGTACGGCTATTTTTCATGCCGGCAATAATGATGTCCCTCATTTGCGTCGCGATAATAATATAGTTTTTAATCGCATTTTCGATACTTATGTGGCTGCCGAGCTGTTAAATTTGCCCAGTAAAGGTTTAGCCGGTCTTATCAAGCTTTACTTTGATATAGATTTAGATAAGCAATATCAAAGGGCCGATTGGACTATTAGGCCTCTACCTCCGGAAATGGATCATTATGCCAGATATGATACTCGCTTTTTGATAGAATTACGTGAGTTGTTGCTGCCCAAGCTGGAAGAAGCCAATTTGCTTGGAGTGGCCGAACGCATGTGCGAGGGAATATTAAAGACCCGCTTGCATCATAAGGAGTTCTCTCCTGACAATTGGATCAATGTGAAGACTGTGCGCAATTTGCATGCATCTGCTTATTCTGTGCTTAGATCTTTATATGTTTGGCGTGATCAATTGGCTCGTAAATTCGATTTGGCTCCTTACAGAGTTCTGTCAGATTATTCTTTGGTTCGTTTAGCTGAGTGTGCGCCAAAAACAACTGAAGAAGTGATTGACTTCTTTGCTAAATCTAGCCATTTGGAAATGATGACCAAAGTTAGTGATTCACTTTTAGAGGCTGTGCGTAAAGGTATAGAGGAAGGGCCTATAAGTTGGCCTCAGGAAAAGCGGCAATTGGCCAACCGCTTTAGCGAAAAAAAACAGCAGTTATTCAACCGCTTGCGTTCTTGGCGCAATAAATACTCTCAAGCGGGTAAAATCAACAGCGCCCTGCTTACTAACAAGATGCTTGGAGTCTTGGTTGTCGAGTTGCCCAAAACTCAGAGTGAATTAGAAAAGCTCGATGTCGGTTCGCCAGATCTTATTCAAGAGTATGGAGCAAAAATTCTGGAAATAATCAATTCCTGATAAAAGAAACGTAGCCAACTTGGTTTTAGCCAAGCGGGCTACATTTCTTTTAGATTGTATTACTATAAAAAATAGGTGCAACTAGGCTAGCTCGGCCAAGCGAATAGATAAGTGGCGGGCTATAGTATCGAAAGCTTCTCCGGCAGGGCTTTCCGGTTCAGAAACGATAATGGGAGTGCCTTTATCTCCAGCTTGGCGTATATCTATTTCCAAAGGAATAGCACCTAAGAGAGGCACTTGTAATTCTTGGCTCATATCTTCGGCACCATGAGTTCCGAAAATGTCTTGCCTATCGCCGCATTTAGGACAAATGTAATAGCTCATATTTTCAACTAAACCGGCTATAGGCACTTTCAAAGCTTTAAATAAATCGACAGCTTTTATGGCTACATTTAAGGCTAGATCTTGAGGAGTAGATACTATAACCGCTCCAGAAATGGGGGCTAGCTGTCCAAGGGACATTTGAATATCGCCTGTTCCCGGAGGTAAGTCCATAATTAAATAGTCAAGTTCGCCCCACTCAACATCTTCTAAGAATTGTTGCATGAGGTTATGTAACATCGGGCCTCGCCAGAGCAATGATTTACGGCTATCTCCCAAAAGCAAACCAACTGACATTATTTTTACGCCGTAACGCTCCATAGGAATAAGTTTGTGGCTTTCAGTTGTGAGAAGCATAGCTCGCTTAATACCAAGCATAATTGGTAAACTGGGGCCGTACACGTCGGCATCTAAAAGGCCTACCTTGGCTCCTGCTCTAGCTAAGGCACAGGCTATATTTGTGGAAACGGTGCTTTTGCCAACGCCGCCTTTACCAGAGGCTACGGCTATAAATTGCTTGATGGATTTTTGCTTAAAAACTGCTTCTGGAGTAGCTTGGCCTTGGGGAATTTCTTGTTCGGTTTCCAATTCACAGATAAGCTCCGGTAATTCCTGGTGCAGAGCTGCTCTAACCGAATCCTTTATTAGCCAGGATATGTCTTCAAAAGGAGTAGGGTTAGATAGGTGAATTTTGATGTTTTTGTCATCTTTAATGACTATATCTTTAACTAAATTTAAAGATACCAAGTCTTTCGAACCGTCTGGTAAATTGATCTTTTTAAGAACTTGAAGAATTTTTTCTTTCATAATATTTTGCCGTTTCAACTTTCTGTTTTGTAAAGCCTCTCACTTTTGCGATTAGAACTGGTTGGGCTCTTCGACAATTTCCAGCGCTTGCCTGATAACTTCAATTCCGGAACCTGGCTTATAAGCATTTTCAGCCAGAAAACGCCTCCAGGCATTAGCTTTATTTTGGTATTGATATAAGCCCAAAATATGACGCACAAAATGGGATAAAGCTATGCCTTGAGCTAAGCCTTCCTCTGCATAAGGAATAATTTTTTCTTCTACAAATTGCCTTCGGCTTAAAGTAGGGGTATCTATACCAAAAAACAGTTTATCAACTTCCGATAAAAGGTAAATATTGTGGTACAGAGAGCGGCCTAACATAACTCCGTCCACGTATTGTAAATGTTGCAATGCTTGTTCGTTGTTTTTAATATCTCCATTTATCACCCACTCAAGTTCTGGGTACAACTCTTTCAAGCGATAGACTTTTTCGTATTCTAACTCGGGAATGGAACGATTTTTGCGCGTGTCTAAATTCATATCGGCCTTGCGAGCATGCACAATAAAACAACTGCAGCCGGCTGAAGCGTTTAAGTCGATAAAGCGTAGTAATTCATCCCAACTATAATCGAAGCGACTGCCCAAACGACATTTTAAAGTTACTGGCAAGGGAGATGCTTGACAACAAGCTTTTACACACTTAGCTACTAACGGAGCGTCATCCATTAAACAAAGGCCAAAGTTGCCACTCATACCTCTGGGACTGGGACAGCCAACATTGAAATTTATCTCTGCAAAGCCATATTGGCTAGCTTTGGCAGCCGCAGCTCCTAAATCTTCGGGGATACAACCTATCAATTGCAAGGCTACCGGCTGGGCTTTGGCATTGTCGGCCAGTTTTAGACTGTATTGGCCTACAGTTATGGCGTTAGAATGAACTAGTTCTGTATAGGTAAGAGCTTGTGAGGATAAGAAGCGGGCTATCTGGCGAAAGTGACGATCGGTTATGCCCAGCATAGGAGCGGTACAGTAACGATGGATACTAGTTTTTTTCACAGTTGGTACAACCTTTGGAAATTTGTTTTACCTATAGACAAAAGTAAAGCCCGCGCTACTTGCTTTTCTTAGGGTAGGCGGGCTTTGCTTTCAATTAAAAGCGGCTATTTGGTCGAAGTTATTTAACGTCGAAAATGCGCATGCCCTTATCCGTGAATAAGAACATTCGTTTGCCATCGCTAGAAATGCGTTGTAAGCCGTAACCCAACTCATGATAGCCCTCAATAGGTTTTACTTGCCAGCCCTCATCTTCACGGGCATAGAACGTTCTGGTGCGGGTATCTTTCTTGCTAAACTCGCTAAACATGGCCGTTTTACCGTCTTGAGAGAGGAAAAGATTGCGATAAGGAACTTGCTTGCCAGTAGCAATTTCCACTTTTTTATTAGTACCAGCGTCGTAAAGCATCAGGTCGAAGCTATTTCTATTGCGCTGTAGCGAATAAAGAAGGCGATCATTGAAGCTCCATAAGCCTACAGAACTATATCCTTTGTCAAAGGTTTTGAGGTTAAGATCAGGATCTTTGAGTTCCCAAACACAATACTCAACATCGCCTCCAAAATCGTCAGCGAAGAAGGCGTATTTAGTAGAAATTAAATTTTCAATGTGGAAATTGGCGTTACGACGAGCTTTATTCTGAGCCTTCTGAACTTCAGCTATTTTAGTAAAAGCTTCTACACCAGTTTTATTCGGATCTAAAATAGCCACTGAGTTGCGCTCGGCATAGTCGTCTTTGTCATAGAAGAAGCCGTTCACAATAAGTTGATCATTGTAGATAGCAATAACCAAGGGATAACAACGGAATCCAGGCTGACCAGCTTTGTGCTCCAAGATGGTGGATACTTTGCCTGTAGCTAAATCCAATTTTTGGAAAGTGGCTCCTGAGCGACTAGTAAAAACTACTGCTTTACCATCAGGAGTGTAACTAACTTGTTCGATAATAGGAATATCTATATCGTACAAGCGGACTTTGCTGATGGCTAATTTGCTATCTATGTTCATAACGGCAAAACTGTACTTTTTGCCTTGGGCAATGCCTTCTTTACCGTTGTATAAGACTCCCAGTATAGATTGCCCATCGGGAGAAAAACAAACTGGCTTAAATTCTTTAGCGTCGATACCGTTTCGCTTTAGGTCAGCTGCTGTAGTGAAATGGTTATCAGCTTGGGCCATGTCGGAACCAAATGTCAAGGTAGCCAAACAGGCAGCTGCTAAAAATAAGTGTTTGAAACGCATTTATGCCTCCGCAATATCTTTACCCTGGCCGACAATAAGCCGGGCTTAGGATCTCAAGTTAAGAAACTTTTATAAATAATTCCTGTTTCCTACTTTGCGCACATTTTGAGAATAAAAATATAATTTTGCTGCAAATCTAATGCAATTCTTACGCCGAAATTTTATTAAATAAGTGTAAAAGATATTCCATTGTAAAAAAAATAATTGTATACTGGACATGCAAAAGTCGTTTATGGTGTGTCGCCAGCGAACAGCTATAAATTTAATTAGCGGCCACCTGAAGGGAGAACAATATGAATTACAAGTACATCGCTCTAGGACTACTACTATCTGGCGCTCTACTAGCTGCCCCCTCTTTCGCCGGTGTGACCGACGTAACCGGAGGAACTAAGAGCAGCACTTATAAGCACACCTACCATACCAAGGTTGATGCGCACGCTGACATGACCTTCTACCATTACACTACCGATGAGGATGGCAATACTGTCTTTTCGCACACCACTAGCGGTGTTATCGATCATGAGAGTGGTTTCATTGTAGGTAACATTTCTGACAGTGCTGTACAAGCCGAAATCGCTAAGTACGAAAGCATGGTAGATAGCTACCGTCACAGTTGCACTTATAGCAGCAGACAGCTTGTTCTCGATCACTTCGAGAGTTCTAACATCATCGAGCAGAGCAAGGATGCTATCCTCGTTGGTGATATCGATGATTTGGCCAAGGCTTACAGCGCTCAGGGTCGTACCAATAAGACCTTAGATGTTCACCAGTATCAAGTTTACCAGATCAATGAAGCCTATAACGTTTCTCCTATCGTCCTCGACTTAGATGGCGACGGTAAGATTGAAGCTTCTAATGGTAAGTACTTAGCTCATGCCGGTTCCTTCAAGTCTGAAGGCGCTACTATGTTCGATTTCAACGGTAACGGTTTCCCCGTTTACACCGAGTGGGTTGGCACCAATGACGGTTTGCTTTGCCGTCCTAACGCCGATGGTACCATCAACGGCACCAATCTTTTCGGTACCGCCAACGGCTATGCCAACGGTTTCGATGAAATGTCTTCTTTAGATAAGAACAACGACGGCGTATTGAGCGGTGCTGAGCTCGAGGGCCTCTTCGTATGGCAGGACAAGAACGCTAACGGTATTGCCGATGCCGGTGAGCTCACTTCCGTACAGGCTTTAGGAATTTCTTCCATCAGCGTAAACCACGACAATATGGTCGGATCCTTCGTCCGCAACGGCCAGACCTTCAAGTCCTTCGACTGGTGGCCTTCCGTTAAAGACGTCCGCCGCATGGATGTTGCTCGCTTATAGTAAAACGACTGTAGTCTGTTCTGAGTTTATGCTTTGATAAAGTCTAAGCTTTAGAACGAAAAGACGCCTCTCTCCCTGGGGCGTCTTTTTTTGTACCCTTTTAGTTGTTCGCTTTGCCAGTAAATACTTTAAATAAAAAATCCGACCGTTTATCTATTATCGATAAGCAAACGATCGGATCTATTGTGTTTATATTTAGGTTACAGATGGACTAAGCGAATATTTTGGCAATGATCCAAGATATAATTGAAGCAACAATACCCAAGATAATCCACATAAACATGTTGTCGTCATCGACAAAGCCCCAGATGAAGATAGCTGCGCAAACCACAGTAAGGAATATCTTGAGAATAGAGTAGGGACGGTTGCCGGAAACTTCGCCAGTTTGTCCATTAATTACAAAGTGATAAACTGTGCCTTTGTAGCGATAGCTTGAAAGCCACAGTGGCAAGAGAATATATTTGTAATAAGTTTCGTAGAATTTGGCATCTAAAGTAGTTACGCGTGAATGGCTGGTATTATGCTTGGTTCTGATTTGCTTATCAGCCATATCTTTAAGGGCGCTTTTCAGTTCTTCTTGAGCCGTCTTCCAACACTCGCTGACGCCTTTAGCATAACGCTCAGAAATAAAGCCCGCTACATATTCAGGCAAGTATTCTTTACAAGCTTTCATATCAAAAGGCTCGATATCTTTAATCAAATCGGCATTTTGCTTGTCTGCCGAAAGGATAAGCTTGTCATCAAACTGGTGGCGGATTTCGCCTTTGGTGGGATACCAATCGACTTTTGTCTCGGTATTGCCGTCGCTATCCGTTTCCTCGCGCTCTACACCGTATTCACCTTTGTACTTGGCATCACTGGCAGTATCGTAAGACCAATAAGGCGCATACATGCCGTTTATTTCGCCGCGAGCAGCACGCTTTTGCAAATCGTTAGGGGCAAACCAAAGGCCTTTGATCCATTTGGAAAATTCTTTGCCGGCTTTTTCTTTGTCAACGCTGAAAGGAATGATCCCCTGAGGAGCCATAACCTTCTCTTCGTCTTCTTGCGTGACTAAATTGGAGTCGCAATAAGGGCAAGTGTCGGAAATTTGTTTAGCGTCATAGATAGCTGAGGCACCGCAGGACTTACATTTGACAACTTTTTTTTCGTCGCCCCAGTTAGTGTTGGCTTGTTCGGGAGCTTTGTCAATAGGAATACCGGGAATGCTGTTGCCACTTTTATTGCGTTTGGCCTTTACTGCTTCCTTTGAGCTATCCTTGCTATTGACAGAGGTAGCGTCTGCCACGGCAGCAGCGGCAGCCACAGCGGCAGTCGCAACTTTGGGGGGATCTTTTTTTACTTCTTCTTCATGGTCGCAATAGCCACAGACTAATTTTCCCGAAGTAGGATTGAAAGTCATGGGACCGCCGCAATTGGGACATTTCTGATCAGTTTTATCTACTGTCTTGGCTTCAGCCAATTGAACTTCGTTGTCATCGTAATCTGCCATAATAGTCTTCCCCGAAAAAAAATATCTGGACTATTTCGTATAGAAAATTATTGAAACCTGCTTTCAGTAATGATCTCTAAAGAGCAATGTCTATTTGGCAAAATAAAAACTTAAAGGAATGGGCAAAATGCCAATAGTGGGATAACACAATCAAGGAAGAAAGTGTTTGAGTGGCAAAACTAATGGCAATAATTTTTTTTGAGGCCGGAAAGAGAATATAAGCTAAAATGGATAAAAATACAGCAATTTCACAACAGCTTAGCCAATTATACAATATTGAAGGACAATCCAGTGATAATTCGGCAAACAATCAGTTTATAAATACACTCCGCCAAGCTGATGAAGAAGCTCGCCGTTTAGCTGTAGACACAACCGCTTCTTATATTGTACAAGCTCCGGCCGGCTCTGGAAAAACAAGTTTATTAACGCAGCGCTTTTTGAAATTGCTCAGTGTTGTCGACAAACCGGAAGATATTTTGGCCATTACTTTTACCAATAAAGCGGTAGGTGAAATGAGAGAACGCATTTTAGCGTGTCTCAAAGATGCGGCCGATAATGAATGTCCTGAAGATGTGCAATATAAAAAAGATAATTGGCTTTTGGCTTCCGAAGCTTTAAAACGTGATCAACAAAAAAAATGGCATTTATTAGATAATCCTGCTCGCTTGCGCATTCGTACTATCGACTCTTTTTGTAATTATATCGCTCAAAATTTACCTGTTTCTAGCGGTATGGGATACAGTTTGGGAACTGATTCTGACAGTTATAAATATTATAGTCAAGCATCTGTAAAAACTGTCAACGCTCTGTTGTATAACGAAGACGATCGATATGCCGATTTGGCTAAAGAACTTCAAGATATTTTAGCTGATTATGACAATAATCAGAGCCATTTTGAAGAAGCTTTAGCCAAAATGTTGGAGAAACGCAGCGAGTTTGTCAAAATTTTTGATGCTGCGATATCCGAAACGGACGGAAATTATACATCTTTATATAAAGAATCGTTTGCCAAATCGTCTGAGGCTGAGAGCGAATGGCAAGATGATAAATTGCGGGAAAAAATAGAAACTAGCTATAAAAGATGGCGTGATGGAATTGCTGACGAATTGGAGAAAACGGCCACAAAAATAGATTCTGATTTTTGCGAAGTGGTTGAGAGAGCAGCTAGAGCGCTGATTTTAGAGCATAATTCCGGTCGTGAAAACGATATAAAACAAGCCGATAGAGAAAGACAAGCATTAGTTTACGCCCTGGCGAGATTGGCTGATAGTCAATTCTTTGCAGAAAAAGATAAAGTGGAAGCTTGGGAAAAGTGGCAATGGCTAAGCGTAGTGTTGCTTAATAGTAGTGGAGATAGCTTCCGTAAACAAATAACGGCCACTTCTTTAACCTATAAAAATGGCAAAGATGGTAAATTGCAAGGCATTAAAGCTTCTACAGATAAAAAGAAGCCTTATTATCAAGATTGGATAAATTTTGTTGATAAAAATAATCAAGGCAGCTTGCTAAGCGAATGTGCTAGTTGCGCTCAAAGAGACGAATTTATAGAGCTTTTACAACTCGCTCGCGATTTCGGCGACTACAGATATAAAGATGAACAGTGGCAAAAAATAGCTAAAGTTTTGCATATTTTGGCTTTTGCTATTGATAATTTGCGTCAAGTTTTTGCTCAGGAAATGAAATGCGATTATACAGAGATCAGTAGAGCTGCTTTGCAAGCTAGCGATCCTTATAATGCAAACGGTATCGACAAATTTAGTGTAGAGAATCCCATCAAACATATTTTAGTGGACGAATATCAGGATACTTCTTGGGAACAGTATAAATTGCTGATAAATTTGACTTGCAACTGGAGTGAAGAGGAAGGTAGAACCATTTTTTGTGTAGGAGATCCTATGCAATCTATTTACCGTTTTCGTGGCGCTGATGTGAGTGTCTATACTTACACCAAAGAAGTTGGTATTCGCAGTGAATATAATAGCTTGAAATTATGCGCTTGTACTTTGCACCAAAATTTTCGCTCGGTCGTCAATTTAATTGATGAGCTGGGCAGTGGTATTTTTAAACATATTTTTCCAGAGACCGGTTGCACTTCTAAAGGAACTGTTGAATTTTCTCCTTCCATTGCCCCAGCGGACAAAGCTTCAAGCCAACGTCCTATTACTGTTGAACCTATAGTTTCTGTTAATGAAACAAATAGAGGTAAATTAGAATCACAAGGCTTGATAATCGACGAAAATTACGATCCTTCAGTATATGAAGCTGAGCTTATAGTTGCGGAAATTTGTAAATTACGTGAGCAAGAGCCGGATGCTTCTTGTGCTGTGCTTTTGGAACAGAAAAATTTAGGCGGCCATATTTTACAAGCTTTACAGAAAAAAAATATTCCTATTAGTCAAAAAGATATTCTAAAGTTGCAAGAAGCTGAGCCTGTGCCGCTTTTAATGGCTATAACAAATATTGTTTTGAACCCTTTGGATCGTACTTCTTGGATTATGCTTTTGCGCTCTCCGCTACTGGGACTTACTTGGCAAGATATTTGCACAATTGCTGAAAGATATATTATCAAAGATAACGACACGATAAAATATTCTTGTCCTGGAGATTTTTGGTCGGCTTTACATAAATTTGTCAAAAATAAGCAGGCTGATAGTAATTTACTTAAGCGTTGTCGTTTTCTGTATTCTACATTTAAAGCTGTTTTTAAGGGGCGACGCAGTTTAACTTTGGCGCGTTCTATAGAGTGTTTGTGGCGCAGCTTAGGCGGCCCAGCTTATTATAATGAATTGGAATTAAAAGTTGCTCAGCAATATCTTGATTTCCTTAATCAATATAATGGGGGTAATTCTTGGCCGACTTCTGATTCTTTAAATGATGATTTAAACGATTTATATGCTGATACTCTGACCAATATTGGCAATCCTGTGCAATTTTTAACTATTCATGGAGCTAAAGGTCTGGAATTTGACTATGTTTTTATTCCCGGATTGGGCAAAAAAAGAAAACGCCCTAATAGTGAAAGTATATTGGAACATACATCAGTAATTTATGATAATGACCAGGTTAGCGACGGCTGGGGAGATAATATGCTGCTTAGCTATGGTCGGGAAGATACACCTATCGGAAAGGCTATTAAAAATATCTCTAATAATTTTGATGAAAGAGAGAGAGTGCGTCTCTTTTATGTTGCCGCTACCAGAGCTAAAAAGCGCCTTTTTATTTACGCTTATATAAAGTTTACTTTTGAGAAAGAGGCACTGGTAGGATATAGTGTTCTTAATAGTGGCAAGATCTTAAACGGTCGTCTTTTAGATTCGCTTCATAAATTTTTTCCCCAAAAATTGATTGAGCTCGAAAATATAAGTACTTTTGCACAAATTTATTTTGACAAGTGCCAGGCGATATTTAAAACGATAGAAAGTAGTGAAGATACAGATAATAAAATTCCTAGATTGAAAGTTACTTGGCGTCAAGAATGCGGTTTAGAAAATTACTTGCATCAAGTAAAAGAAGCAGAAAGTGATGGCTTAAAGTCGGCTAGCCAAGCTAATTCCGCACAAGATGGTGGCTGTACTTCTAAAAGTGTGGAAAAATTTGTGCGTAAAGTTTCTGACCATTCGATAAAAGCTCAGTTTGGTACAATAATTCATTATGCTTTTGAACAATTAGCTCAATATCCTCAAATAAATACTGGCAATTGGGATACGGAAGCAATTATTGCTGCTTTTAAGCCAGTAATTGATAAAATGTGTGCTGAAGAATTTATCGACAGCCGTCGTCAACAATTGGCCGATAAAGCCTATCTAGCCATTCGTCGCTTGCTCAATTCAGAAAAAGGGCGTTGGGTTTTGCGTTGCCGCTCTCAAGCTAATTGCGAATTGGCTTTTTATGCCCATAGGCAGCTCCTTAAGGGAATTAGCGGAGAAAATGAAAGTATAGAAACATGTTTTGAAGTTGAAAAACGCATTTTGGATAGGTGCTTTGTAGAAGGCGATACTTTTTGGATTATCGACTATAAAACCAGTTGCTTGCGAAATGGCGAAACGATAGATGATTTCTATAAGCGGAAAACTGATGATTATAGAGAACAATTGACCGCTTATAGAAATATCGTTAGGGAATGTTTCCCACAATATAGAGATAAAATTCGTACAGCTCTTTACTTTCCTTTAGCTCTTGAAGGTGAAGCTTTTTGCGAAATAGTTGTTAATACCAAGAAATAAATCAAGACTCGCTATCAACTTCGTCATCTATTCCGCCTATATGACAGAGTTGTTTAAATTGGCAATTGTTGCATAACACTTTGTTTTTGGTGCGTTGACAACTGCCTTGTAAATATTGGGTAGCTAGAGCTTGGAATTTGTTTTGACAATTTTCTTTGAAAGATTCCCAAGTCCCTAAACTATTACTAGGGCCTTGCGAATTGGTATTATCTCCAATAGCGCCTTGCAAATTTGCTTGAATAGCTTCGTTACCAAAGTCTGCTTTGCCAACAAAAGTGTCTTTCTTTAGCTTAGCAAACAATATACCTTTGTATATGTCTTGATCGGAGGTAAAAGCGTAAAGGGGCAATTGATAATCTCTGGCTTGACTATTGGTGGCGAAATCGTCGCCAGGATCCCAAGCGTTGACTACTGCGTTATGGGCGTTGCCTGTTTTGTAATCGATAATAATTTGGCCGAGGGGGTGTTGCTGGTGCTGTAGTTCGTCTACACGATCGATCGTACCGGAGCAAATCAATTCTGAATATGGCAATTCTTTTTCCGCATCAGCCGAAATAGTTAGCCTAATCGGCTGTTCCAGAGCTACTACATTAAAATCTCTACGCACTTGGGGATTCAGTTCATACTTAATCCAAACTGACAATATTTCTGTAGCTGCCTTTTCTTCGTTATTTAAAACGTATTGGCTCAAAGTGTTATATTCTTCACTTTGTAATATATGATGAACTAAATCTTTTATTTTTTCTTCCAGAGGGTGAAAATCAATTTCATTAAAGTCCTTGTCGGCCAGCTCGTTCAAGCCGAAAATTGACTTTATAGCTTGACTGCGACTAGAAGGCCCCTGACTATTTGGGGCTTTTTTATATTCTTCCCAGAATTTTTGCAAGCATTTATGTAATAAATTGCCTCGATCTAAGCTTGTATCAAAGCCGTTTTTTATTTCATCTTCACTGGAAGGGCAACCTAAGCGATGGCATAGTAAAGTCTGGAGAGGACAATTGGCCATGGAACTAATGACTTTTACGCCGCCTTGGAAAGATAAATGGCCATCTTTTTCCAATTTGTTGGGATGGGCCGGCCCGGGAGCGACTTCTTCAACCGTTTCGCAAATATTTTTTGCTTGCTCTTTTGGTAAAAGAGGCAATCCGTAAATTGTTGAAGGTTTAGAGTTTACTACAGAGCTTGAAGCTACTGTTTGGGTAGCCAATGCCGATAAATCATTTAATTCGGTATAATCATTTTTGAGAATACATTTTAAGGAAGGATCTTTCCAGAGGGGACTAACTTCGACAGCGACTGTGTTATCATTTTTTACAATATTGTTAGCAAAAGAGAGAATAACTCTATCGGCACAGTATCTGAGAGCATGTAAATTCTCTGAAGCGGTCTTTAAACAAAGGGAGGCACTTCCCTTAGGCCATCCTAAATCGGCTAAAAGTTGTTGAGGAAGGAAACCTTGATATTTTACAGGGGAGGGGAAAGTATCGGCATTAAATTCTAAAAGGATAAGCTCTGTAAAATGGCGTCGCAGAGCTTTGCGCAAATTTAGCACATTAAATCTGGCCGCTTCTTCTGTACACTCGGAGAGAGGCAATTTTACGTTGCATAATCCTAAACGCAAGTAACGCCAAAAATCATGAAAAGTTAAATTCTCAACAGAATAATTGGCCAGAGTACAGAAAGAACGCAATCGCGACATATAGGTAAGTATAATCAATTTTGCGTTCAATTCTTGAGGGCAAGCAAACCATATTTTAAGCAAAGCTCGGCAATAATCTATCCATATGGGTAAAGGATATTTATGCGCAGCAAAAGCGACGACATTTTCGCGGGGCCAACTTAATATTTTGTCTTTTATTTTAGCTTGCCAATCGACTTTTTTGCTTTCTTTAGTGACAGTAGCAACTTGGCGATAATTTTTTTTGAGCTCTTTAAAACTATGACGCAATTGATTGCTCTGTTGAGGAGTAAATTGAGCTGTTAAAGCAGCTAAATTAGCTAAGTGTACGCATCTAGTTTTAGAGGCTAAATCGTAGATATCTTTTAAGCCGAACTCGCTGCGATGATCTTGGCGAATCTTTTCGTATAAATGGCAACGCTGGGAAAATTCAGTTTGATAACCATAAACAAAACTATCTTGCACTAAGCTCAAAAGTTGCAAACGGCTGATTTTTTGTCTGGCAAGTAAGATAACTGTGCTCAGATCGCTTCCCAGAGGTGTCTTTAATAAGCTCAAGCCACTGTTGGCTTTATAAGAGCGTTTTTTGCTTCCTTCTATAAAGAGAATTTGTGGGTTGATATATTTATCCAAAAGACGGTAAACAGCTTCATTATGCTGAGGAATAATTAAAGCAACGCTGTAATTGGGATCTTTTAACTTAGGCTTAATGTAGCTGATGGCTTGAGCTAGCTCCTGTTCAAAATTTTCGCAGGGAGCTACTACCTTATCATTTTCTAGGCTGCCTATTAAATTTAATGTCGGAGCAGGGGCGTTTTTATAAATGGGCGTTTCAATTTGAAAGCCTAAATCGCTCAGGGCCTGTTGCCAAGCAGCAAGTTGGGGATACGTATATTCGATAAAATTGGCAAAAATTAGGCGCTTACCTAGAGACAAAGCTTCTGGAGGAAGCAATTTCATAAAATAGGTGAGCGCATTAGGCAACAGCAAGCCGCTTAGAGCTGAATTTTTTTCCATATTGCAGCAATATTCTTGGGCTATTTCAATGAAAAAGCGGTGATCTTCATTTATGGCATGTAAATCTTGGTTGCTTTCTTGTATGTGGTTAATGAAGTCTTGAGCAATTTGAGAAAAATCAGCATTGGCATTGACCGGCCGTATAGGAAAAATCTCTGCGTAAGGTGGTAATTTAGGCGTGCAATTATATTGGCAAAGCAAACGCCAACACTTGACGGCAGCTGCTGCCGCACCCTCTACATTTAAAAGCTTATGATTGTGCTCTTCATTCCACTTGTGTATCAATTTGCCGAAAGCGAGTCGCTCACTAAGTGGATTTACAAGCGTAGGTAAGTTGCCTCCTAAAGAATCTTTGTGTAAATGGAGACGGTTCCAAAGCTCTTTACTCCAAACTCCAATGGTGTGTATATTGGGACTGATCCAAGCTTGTTGGCCTTTATTTAAAAAATATTGATTGATCTGTTTGACGAAAAAATCTAAGTATTGATTATCTTGGACAATGATGGTAGCTGCAGGATCATTGTCGATTAAATTTATAAAGTCTGCTATCGTTTTATAAGAGTTTTCATCCATAAGCAATTTATTTTAGACGGAAGTAAATGAATCCTTGTACTATTTTTGTCAAGTAAAATATCCCTTAGAGGATAAAATGCAGAGTGAGAAAAAATGAAAGGCTATGGATACAGAGATTAGCACTGTTGTTAACGGAAATGGAAGCCAAAGCGAAGAAGCTTTGCAAGCCGATCTTTTTGCCTACGAAGACGATAATAATGGACACGAACAGCCCGTTGCGCAAGAACAAATTGCGCCTAAAAAAGTTGCAGAAATCCAAGCTGATTTAGAAGCTGCTCTCGATTATTTGGGGCGTTTTCTTGCTCACTGTTTGGGAGAAAAGCGCGAAGGCCGAGACAGCATTGACGAAAATGAATTTAAAAATTTAGAAACGGTTTTTTCCTTACTTAATAAATTTAAAGAAGAACCAGACAATGCGCGTGCTTTTAAACCCACAGCTTTGTTGCGCAGCTTAAGTGCCCTAATCAATAAATATAATGATGCTTATTACAACCAAGATGACAGCCAAGTTGACGATCATCTTTATGACGTTTTGAAGCGTTGTTTACTCTACTTTGAAAAACATTTTCCTAAGTCAGTCAGTCCTGATTCTCCCAGTTCGCAAATAGGAGGACAAGCTTCAGATCGTTTTCCTAAAGTTGAGCATAAAGAGCAAATGTTATCGCTAAATAATGCTCTCAATATTGAGGAACTTAAAGAATTTGATAAAAAAATTCGCGATTCGGTAGGAGACGGGGAGCTGTCTTATGTTACCGAGCTTAAAATTGACGGCTTGTCTATGAGCTTAATTTACGAAAATCGTAAATTAATTTTGGGAGCTACGCGCGGTAATGGCAGCGTTGGTGAAGATGTTACCGAGAATGTCAAGCAAATAGAAGATATTCCGCAGACTTTGCCTGATTTTTGTCCTGCAGATCGTTTTGAAGTGCGTGGCGAAGTGTATATGCGCCGTTCCGTATTTCGGGACATCAATGCTCAGTTGCCTGAAGATAAGCAAAAAGCCAATCCGCGCAATTTGGCTTCAGGCTCGTTGCGCCAGCTTGATCCCAAAATTGTTAAAGAGCGCCGTTTAAGCTTCTTTGCTTACACTTTAATTAACCCACCTACCGAAGTACATTCGCAAAGCCAGGCTTTGGCCTATTTGCATAAAGCCGGTTTTAAAGTTTGTCGCAGTTTACAACCCAATTTAGAAGGCGATCCTATTGCTCACCATCATAATATTGATGAAGTTATTCAATTTTGTCTAGATTGGGGAGGCAATACTCAAGAACTGATCGATTTTGATATTGATGGTATCGTAGTCAAAGTTGACGATTTTTCTTGGCAGAAAAAGATCGGCCGTGAAGCGACCGCTCCCAAGTGGGCTATAGCTTACAAGTTTCCCCCGCGTGAAATTGAAACAGTAGTGGAAGATATTATCTATCAAGTAGGTAGAACTGGTGCTCTTACTCCTGTAGTAATTGTTAAGCCGGTGCGCTTAGATGGCTCTACAGTTAGCAGAGCTTCTTTGCACAATATAAGTTATGTGCGCCGTTTGCGTGTGGGCGATACAGTTGCTATCTATAAAGCTGCGGCAATTATTCCGCAAATAAGTAAAGTTTTGCGTGGTCAAGGACTTCGGCTTATCGAAAAGTGTCCTAGTTGTGGCACAAAATTAGACGTCAGTGAAATCACCGTATTAAATGATTACAACAACGTCAAGGAATTGTGTTGCCCCAATAGGCGTTGTCCCGAGAGAGTTATTGGCAATTTAGAATATTTTTGCTCGCGCAAAGCTATGAATATTGATGGCTTAGGGCGCAAAATTATCGAAAATTTGGTACGTGAACATAAAGTGCGTTCAATTGGCGAATTGTACTCACTGAGTGAAGAGGTGTTGGCTTTAGCTTGTGGCAGCCAAATCAATGCTAAAAAGATCAAGAAGCAAATCGAAGAGAGCTGCCAGCAGCCTTTAGCCAATTTAATTTGTGCTCTTGGTATAGAAGGTATTGGCGATAGATTTGCTATTGCTTTAGCCGGCCATTTTAAATCTTTGGATAAGCTTATTGAGGCAACTAAAGTAGGGCCGGACGGTTTACAAGGTGTACCCGGCTTGGGGCCTATTGTTAAAAATTCTTTGATTGAATATTTCAGCCAAGAGGACAATTTGACCAATATTGAAGCACTGCGCCGAGCCGGAGTCAATTTCTTGGATACAGCTTCCGAAGGCAAAGCCCAAACTCTTAAAGGCTTAACTATGGTAATTACCGGCACTTTAGACGGATTCAGTCGTGATGGAGCTGACGCTTTATTGCGCAGTCACGGCGCCAAAGTTACTAGCAGTGTCAGCAAAAATACTGATTATTTGGTAGAAGGTACTAAGCCTGGCGCTGCAAAATTGGCGGCTGCTGCCAAGCATAATGTAACTATTATCAATCAGCAGCAACTGATGATTTTAATTGACAAGGGCAGCTTGGAAGGCGAAAACGCTTAGGCCGCAAACAGTCGGAAGTCAATTTCTGTTTTTGTACATCAACTATCAGGAAAGAGGTTAAATATGCATAACGTAATTAACGTTACTGACAATATTTATTGGATGGGCGCTAACGATAGGCGCATCAACCTTTTTGAAAATCATTTCCCTTTGAAATTCGGTGTTTCTTATAACTCTTATTTTATTGATGACGAAGAAACTGCCGTGATGGATACGGCCGATGAAGCCGTTTTGACTCGTTATTTTGAAAATTTGGAATATGTTTTGCGTGGACGTAAACTTAATTATTTAATCGTCCAACATATGGAGCCTGACCACTGTGCCGGCATTGCTGCTGTGGCTGCCAAATATCCTGAAGCTAAAATTGTCGTTAATGCCAAGACTCTAACTTTCTTAAAGCAGTTCTTCCCCGAAGCCAAAAATTGGCCAGATCGTTTTGTTGTGGTCGGTAATGGAGAGACTTTACAAGTAGGCAAAACTTCTTTGACGTTTGTCTTTGCGCCTATGGTACATTGGCCAGAAGTTATGGTTACTTATGACGCCACTCATAAAGTGCTCTTCTCCGCTGATGCTTTTGGTAGCTTCGGTGCTTTAAATGGCAATATCTTTAATGATCATGCTGATATGAGAGCCAATATCGGCGAATACCGTCGTTACTATACAAATATTGTCGGTAAGTATGGTATGCAAGCAGCTAGGCTTTTAAAGGCTGCTTCCGGTTTAGACTTCAAAATTATTTGTCCGTTGCATGGCTTAATTCTTCGTGAAGACTTTGCCTACATTGTAGACAAGTATACTAAATGGGCTACCTATACGCCAGAGGATAAGGCTGTCATGATCGCTTTCGGCTCTATGTATCATCATACCGAAAATGCTGTCGAAATTTTAGGCGCCGAGTTGGACAAATTGGGAGTTAAGAACATTAACATTTATGATGTGTCTAATGTTGATTGCGCTTATTTGGTGGCTGAGAGTTTCCGTTGTAGCCATTTAGTGTTTGCTGCGCCCACTTATATGAACGATTTGTATCCGCAAATGGCTCATTTATTACATAGCTTGCAAGCTCACGGCCTCAAGAATAGAGATGTGGCTTTAATAGGCAACGGCTCTTGGGCACCGCAATCTGTTAAAATTATGAATAGCTTTATGGAAAAAATGAACGATATGCGTTTAATCGGTTCTGTAGAGTTCGCTTCTGCGGTCGATGATCACAACGTGGAAGAACTCAAGCAATTGGCCGCCAATATCGCTGCTTCTTTGCAAGCTTAAAGTTTAGCTATCGTTGAAAAAAAGGCTCTGCTTCTTATTTGAAGCAGAGCCTTTTTTTTTATGTTAGCACAGTACTTTGGCCAAACCGCCTTCAGCGGTTTCTTTATATTTTGAGGACATCTCTTTAGCCGTTAAATTCATAGCTTCTATGCAACTATCTAAGTCTACCATATGGCTGCTGGCCGCTTCATCTAAAGCTATACTACTAGCTGTCCAAGCTTTGATAATGCCGAAACCATTGCGCTCGATACACGGAATTTGTACATAGCCGCCTACAGGATCACAAGTTAGTCCTAGATGCTGCTCCAGGGCAGATTCGGCGGCATGCTCAATAATTTCTGCTTTGCCGCCGCGGTAATTGACCAAGAGAGCCGCCGTCATAGCAGAAGCTACGCCAACTTCGGCTTGGCAACCACCTTCAGCGCCGGAAATAGTGGCGTTTCTTTTGCATAAAAATCCGATAGCTGCAGCCACTATAAGGCTTTCACAGACACGACGTAAATCGTGAGCGTTGCGATTAAGCAAAACTTGTACAGCGCCGGCCATCACTCCAGCCGAACCGGCAGTTGGAGCAGTACAAATGACATGGCCGCGAGCGTTTTCTTCGCTTACAGCTATAGCTACAGCTGCTACGGCAGTAATAGCCATTTCGGCAGAAAATTCCAGGCGGCTTTTAAATTTGTCCAATAAGCGGCGAGCTTTACTTTGCAAACCCAAAGGACCTGGAAGTTTGCCAGTTTTGTGCATACCGCTCATAGCTGAGCGTTGCATAACTTGAACAACTTTAGCAGCAAATTCCATGACTTCACGCTCGCTTTTGCCTGTCAGAGCCATCTCGTTAGCTAGCAAGACGTCAAAGAGTGATCGCTCTTCATTTACATAACTTTTGAGCTCTTTGAAAGTTGTATAAGGGTAGGGGGGAAGAGGTTTCGCTTCCGGTTGATGCCCCTTCCACTCGATAAAGCCACCGCCTACAGAATAATATTCACGCTCTAGCAATATTTGTCCATTGGAGTCGTATAGCTTTATTTGCATGGTGTTAGGATGATAAAAATTGCCTACGGTAGCTCCGTAAATAATATCATCAACAGCCAAACAGGTATGAAAAGGCCCTAAATTTAAGTCGTATTTTTTATGACGATTTTCGGCCAACTCGTCTAAAAAATCTGGATCGCAATTCTCTGGCTGTTTACCTAAAACACCAGCTAAAACGGCTCTGTCTGTGCCGTGACCTTTGCCAGTAGCACTTAAGCTTCCCAGCAAAGTTACTTCCAGTTTGGCTGCTTTTTGTAATAACTCTTCCGTTTGGCTCGACATCAATTGATAAAAGTTATACCCCGCCAACATGGGCCCCATAGTGTGTGAACTTGAGGGACCGGGGCCGAATTTATACAATTCTTCCAAAGTAGTTAAAATGGGGGCGTCAGACATGTATACTTCCTTCTAACCAAGTTTAGACTTGGACATAAAAAAACGGCGTCTCACTATATAGACGTTGCCATTGACTTGTTGTATAAAAATCCTCTGATAGGTACTGCAAAAAAAAATAGCTTCCTGCTTGCATGTTTGGTGGCTGCTTGCATGCTTGGCTGCGTAGTTTTTTAGCGGGCCAATATTCTTCGCCTTCAATCACCACTGTCTCTGCCTGTTGGTTAAAAACTACGGACGTAATGATGCAAGCGTAAAATGCTAGATGTAGTGAGTGTAACTATGTAGCGCAGCGTAGTATTTGGTTGCGTAGTTTTTCAGCCTAGAGATGCTGATAGTGCACCGCCCGCCCGTTAGCTATGTTGTGTTAGCTGCATTTTTTACCATATCTACGCTCCGGCTGACTGGCCTAACGGCCAGAGGCCTGCGCTACCGATATAGCAAAAAATTCCGCTATAAGTTATGGCTGCGGGCTCATGTTCATGTTGGCTGGCTCCGCCAGTGGCTCTTTCAGGCTCGAACTGACCGAAGCTTTGGCTTCGGCCAATATTCTTCGCCTTCAATCACCACTGTCTCCGCCTGTTGACTAAAACTACGCTAACGTGTGCAATGTGGCTATAAATTTAGCACCAACATGCATTGCGTAAAAATTTAGCACATTTTTGCGTGTAAGTGCTTGACAGGGTAGGCACTTAGCGGTAATATACTCGAGCGGTTGCGACGAGCAACTAAGCAAAGTTTTGAAAACAGAATAGCAGCTTTTACTATGAAGCTTGTGTAAGTGCCCTGTG
>CAKUBG010000020.1 GCA_934636825.1 uncultured bacterium
TGAAGCTCAGGCTCAGCATGTAGAAGCCCAGCTCGAAGGCGATCAATTGATGGGCGGTTACGATTATCAGCCTGAAGCTCAGGCTCAGCATGTAGAAGCCCAGATCGAAGGCGATCAATTGATGGGCGGTTACGATTATCAGCCTGAAGACCAAGCTCAGCATGTAGAAGCCCAGCCCGAAGGCGATCAATTGATGGGCGGTTACGATTATCAGCCTGAAGCTCAGGCTCAGCATGTAGAAGCCCAGCTCGAAGGCGATCAATTGATGGGCGGTTACGATTATCAGCCTGAAGACCAGGCTACAGAAGCCAAATCGTCTACTGTGGTCAGCTTAGCCAAAGTTCCTGAGATGGTTGAACCTGCTGTCGAGGTAACTGAGCCCGAAGCTGTTGCTACCGAAGAGCCTGTTGTCGAGGCTACTGAGCCCGAAGCTGTCGCTATCGAAGAGCCTGTTGCCGAAGCTACTGAGCCCGAAGCTGTCGCTACCGAGGAGCCCATTGCTGAAGCTACTGAGCTCGAAGCCGTCGCTACAGAAGAACCTGTTGCTGAAGCTACTGAGGCCGAAGCTGTCGCTACTGAGGAGCCCATTGCTGAAGCTACTGAGGCCGAAGCTGTCGCTACTGAGGAGCCCATTGCTGAAGCTACTGAGCCCGAAGCCGTCGCTACAGAAGAGCCTGTTGTCGAAGCTGCTGAGCCCGAAGCTGTTGCTACTGAAGAACCCAGTTCTGAAGCTGCTGAGCCCGAAGCTGTTGCTACCGAGGAGCCCATTGCCGAAGCTACTGAGTCCGAAGCTGTTGCTACCGAAGAGCCTGTTGTCGAAGCCACTGAGCCTGAAGCCGTCGCTGCCGAAGAACCCGTTGTCGAAGCTGCTGAGCCTGAAGCTGTTGTTAGCGAAGAGCCTGTTGCCGAAGCTACTGAGCCTGAGCAACAACCTGAAGCCGAAGTTGAAACTATCGATGACGGTTTGTGCTCACTGTCAGTAGAGTCTGAGCTTCCTCCCGAGTATTTGGAAGAGGCTAAGCGCTTACGTGAGAAATTGGTTGGCGCTGATGTCACTACTGCTATTGGAGATTATCGTCGCGCTATTGAAAATTCTCCCGAGAATTTGGTGCTGCGTACAGATTTGGCTGATGTCCATTTGCGCTTCAGCTTAATGGACGACGCTATCAACCAGTACCGTCAGATTTTACGTCGTAAGCCAGATTCAGTGGCTTTGCGCCATCGCTTGGCTTGTGCTCATCTGTGGAACGAAGATTTTGACGAAGCTGTCAATGTTTACTTCGATTTAGTTGAGCTCCATACCAAGAATGAGCAATATGCCGATGTTATTGACGTATTGCAAACTATACTTAGTTTGGATCCACAGAACTTCAAAGCTCGTCGCCTCTTAATCGAACGCTTCATTGCGCAAGACAAGATCGATTTGGCCATTCATCACTTGCGTCAGTTTGTGGATACGGCTCTTTCGTTGGGTAGTGTAGATAACGCAATCTCTGCTCTCAAACAGCTGATTGAGCTTTCCGATGATCCTGCTTTCGTGGAGCGTTTGGCTAAAGTTTATGAAGATCATGACAACGTTAATGAAGCTGTTGTGTACTACCGTATACTTTCCAAGCGTTACACTCAGGAAGAGAAGTGGACCGAAGCTTTGGCCATTTGTGAAAAACTGGTCTCTTTGGAACCTGATAATTTTGACGAGCGCCGTCTGTTAATCAGCTTGTATCAAAACTTGGGCCGTTACGATAAAGCTATGGCTGAACAGTTCAGCTTGGCTGGGCTCTATAAAGAGCAAGACAAAGTTGACGAAGCTGCCGAGCTTTACGAAGCGATCGTTCAGCAGGATCCCAACCATTATGAAGCTCGTCGCTGCTTAGTAGATTGTTACTTGGCTAAGGGCGATTTGGCTGCAGCCATGATTCAGGCTGAGCCTTTGACTGAGCGTTACCAGTCCGAACGCTTATATGCTCAAGCAATTGAAATGTACAGGCGTTTGGTTGATGCCGATCCTACATCTGTGGAATTACGTGAAAAATTACTTTCCTTCTATACTTTGGATGACCAACGTGACAACATGCTCAATGAGTTGCTCACTTTGGATGAAATTCATGAGAACAAAGGAGAGTATCGTGAAGCTGTCCGCTACTTGCGTCGCGCCATAGAATTAGCTCCCGAGCGTGCCGAATTGCATTGCCGATTAGCTAGACTTTACGACGAGCAATTGCAAAGCGTAAGTGGAGCTATGCAAGAGTACAAGAAGGTCTTCGAATTGAATCCTGGCGACGCCGCAGCCATGAGTCGTTATGCTCAGTTGTTAGTTGATCAGCGCAAACCTAAAGAGGCTGCTTCTGTGTTGCTGAAGCTTCAATCGGTTGACAAAGAGGTCGGCAAGAAGGCCATCGATGCTATTTGCCAATCCTTCTTGGACAAGATTGCGCAAGACGGAGCCGACTTGAATACGAGGTTTAGCTATGGTGAGCTCTGTTACCATCTCAACCGTATCAGCGACGCCATTGAGCAATTCCAAAAGACTCACGTTGATAGAGATTTGGAATTGCGCTCACGTAACATGTTAGGTTTGTCCTTTATTAAGATGCCTCGTATGCGTGAGATGGCTATTCGTCAATTCCGTTTAGGCTTGGATACCAAAGGACATGCGGAGCAAGATTATCTCGAACTTCGCTACAACTTGGCTATGTTGTTCTACCAAACTGACCGCCTCCAAGAGGCTCTGACCGAATTCAAGAGCATTTTGGCCTTCGATGTTACTTACCGCGACGTTGAAGCTAGAGTGAAAGATTTGCAAGCCAAGATAGCTGCCGGTGGAGGTGCTTCTAAAGGCAGAGGTGTTCCTCCCCGTCGCAAATAGTGGAACTCTCAAGTGCTTATAAGGCCTTGTGCCAAGTTAGCAAAGCTTCTTCAATGAAGTAGTGCTGTGCGTGGGGCCTTTGGTAAGCCCTTTGAGAATAGGGGCGTCTTGAATGCCAAATTTCTCAAGAATCCTCTGCCTGCGGGCATGGGGAGCGTCAATGGAATCGGAGAAAAAATGACAGATCGTAGCAATATGGAGTCCCTTATTCAGCAGGCCGATGAACTCGTTGGGGTCGGCAATTGGGAAGAGGCCCGAGAAATATATAAGCAAGTGGTCAGTCAGGACCCTAATGATGTAAAGATACGCGAAAGCGTACTCTCTGCAGCGAAGAAGGCTTTGGATTTCCAAGTTATTATCAGTCAGGATATGGCCTTGGCTGAGTTGTTCGCAGCCGATGGTGAAGCTGAAAAAGCTATAGATAGCTACAAAGACATTCTTAACTTGGAGAAGATGGCCCAAAGTCAAGGTATTGGTGGCGATCGACTCAGTGAGATTCAAAATCTGGTAGCTCAGGTCAAACCTGAAATCTTCGCTAAAACAGGTACTATTTATCTCAACGAAGGCCGGTACATGGAGGCTATTAAGTGGTTGCGTCCCAGCTTGGACTTAGATCCCAGCCGTTGGGACACCCACATGGCTATGGGCCGAGCTCTAATGATGGACAACAAGAATAAGGAAGCCATTTCTGAGTTCCAAGAAGTTGTCCGCTTGGCTAGCAGTGAGGCGGCCAGCGCTTATGAATTACTCGGCGAGGTATTTTTACGCATCGGTCGTTCTCCGCAAAATACCGTCGTTTGGTTCCGTAATGCCGGTGAGCTTTTTGTACAGCGTGGTGAGTATGCTGACGCTATAAGAGCTTACGAGCGCATTTTGCAATTTGAGCCGCGCAACAAAGATATTTTGGTTCGTCTGAGTGACATCTATGCTGCTGAAGGCTATGTAGAAAAAGCTTGCGCTGCCTACTTTACCTTAGCTCAGATTTGTGAAGATGAAGGCTTCTCCGATAAGGTCATGGGCTATCTGGAGAAGACTATCGAACTTAATCCTGCCGATGACGAAGCTCGCACTAAGTTAATTGCTATCTACGGTGAAGCTCTGGATAACGATCAAAATAACGTCAATCTCAGAGTTCGTTTAATTGACAATTTACTCAAGAAGGGTATGTTTGCTCAAGCGGCGGAAAATCAACTCTACTTAGCTAAGGTCTATATTGATAAGGGTAGCGTTGATGAAGCTATTGCCACTTTGCGCAAGCTTATCGAGATCGAGCCGGACAATATTGAGGCTCGACGCCTTTTGGGCGATCAGTATCGTCGCAAAGATATGGGTACGGAAGCTCTTTCCGAGTATCAGGAGGTTGTGCGTCTCTACCAGGAAAATGGTTTAGATGATGAGGCTATTGAATTCCAGCATCAACTGGTAGAAATGTTCCCTGAAACTTCCGATTTGCGCTATCAAGTGGCTTTATCTTTGCGCAGCCAGGGCAATCATGTCGGAGCTGTCAATGAATTGACTCGTTTAGTTGATAATAATTCCGACGACATGATTGCTATGAATTACCTGGCCGAAGAGTATGCTGCCTTAGGCCATTGGGATGAAGCTATTGCCGCTTATAGGGCTATCTTGGAACACGATCCGGCTCGCTACGATGTACGTAAACGCTTGATAAAGTACTATCTTGAACAGGGCGTCTACGATCAGGCGATGGAGGAGATTCGCGTTCTTCCTGAGGACGATTTTGAGAAGAAAGCTTTCGCTTATAAAATTATCGAGCGTTGCTTAGAAGAAAATCGTACCGAAGAGGCCGAAAATTATATCAACGGTTTGGATCCGGATGACGAACGTTTGGTGTCTTTCCATAAGGAACTCCTCAAACGCTATCTCGATTTGGGTGAGTTGTCCCAAGCCGATCGCGTAGTTACACTTGTGCCTCGCTCTGACAAAGAGCGCAACAAGTTGGTGACTCGTCTTATGGAGCTCTACTTGGGAGCTTCCAATATGGAAAGCGCTGTAGCTCTCATAGATCGCTTACCGGATGACGATTCTTTGCGACTCTCTTTCCAGCGTCGTCTGATAAACTCTTATCAGGAGATGGGGCGTTTTGAAGACGCCGCTACAGAGATGGCTAAGTTGCCTCCCGGTGATGAGTCTTATCACGATTTCTTTATGCGCCAAATTTCCGGTTTAATGCAATCTGGCAGATTGAATGATGCTATGAATTGTATTAAAGAACTCGATGAGAGCGACCCTGCTCGCAATTCCTTTATGGGGCAGCTTATCGAGGCTTACCTTCAGGATGGCAATATTGATAAAGCCGCTCAAGAAGTGGCCAGCTTACCTCCCAAAACGGAAGTTTGTTCACGCTATATGCGTCGTATTATTCAAGCTTATCTTAATAATAACCGCTTTGAGGATGCCGAACGCGACATTATGTTGCTCGACTCCGACGATCCAGAAAAGCTCTCTTTCTTGCGTATTTTGTTGCAAAAATATGAGATAAACGGTTTGGTTGATAATCTCAGAGAACTTGTAGTCAAGTTACCTGATGGTATGCCGGAAAAACAGCAATATTTGGATGGTATAGTCCATTCGTTCTTGACGGCCGGCAATATGGCTAAAGCGCGTCAAGAGATTTACAACTTAGCGGAAACAGTTTCTGCCGAAGGAAACCACCTCGAGGCTGAGCGTCTTTATTCCAACTTGTTGGATTATCATCCAATGGATGTGGAGATCAGAATGCGTTTGTGTCAGGAAGTGGCTGCTCAGGGCAAATTAGAACGTGCTTGCGAAGGCTTGTTAGTTTTGGCCGGTCGTTTCCGCAAAGAGGGTAACGCTACATCTGCGGTAGATATTTACACTCGTTTGCTGGAAATAGATCCTGATAATCTCAATGCTCGCTACCGTTTAGGTGAAATTTGGGCTCAACATGGTCAAACTGCTCAGGCTTTAGAGCACTTCTCTTTCTTGGCCGGTGAGTATTTGCGCCAAAATCTCAATGAGGTTGCCCAGAAAGTTTTACATCGGATATTAGATTTAGACAGCAAAGATATTGTGCATCGCCGTCAGTTAATTACGCTGTTGGCTCGCAATATGCGTTTGGAAGAGGCTATAGAAAATTATCGCGTACTGTTGGGAATTCATCTCGACAGGGGGGAGCTCGAAGAAGCCTTAACCTGTGTACGTGAAGTAAAATCCTTGCAACCTCTCAATCTCGAACTTAGCCAATGCTTAGGCGGTATGTTCTTGAAAGCAGGCTACCTTGAAGAGGGGCAGCAATTGCTTGAAGAATTGATCCCTGCTTACAAGGGACGCTCCGATCATGAGAACGTGGTTAAAGTTCTCAAGACTCTGTCTGAGGCTTTCGATGCCAATCAGCAGTGGGAAGCAGCTTTAGAGTATCTCGAGCGCGTAGGCGACGAGCAAGTCGAAGCTGATGAATGGAAAGAAGCCCAAGCCAACTATCTTAAAGCTTTGGAAGAATATTTGCGTCGTGGTCGCCGTGAATATACCGATATGCTTTTCGTTAAGTTGAGTGATGGTTTCTTCCGCCATAAGAACGTGACTGAAGGCGTTGGACTTCTTAAAGAATTAGAAGAGCGCTTTGCTGCTGCCGGACGAACCGATTTGGCCCTTATTGTCAAAGATCGCTTGGCTTCTATTATGGAACGTTTGGAAGAGTGGAGCGAGGCTCTCGATACGGTCATTACCATTGCCGATGCCAATTTGGAACTTGGCGATATTGAGCAAGGTATTGCCTACTATCGTCGTGGCGTAGATTTGGCTGTCAATCATGATATGACCAAGCGCGGTGTCGAGTTGGCCTTCAAGATGGCCGGATTGTTAATCGACTATCGCGGTATTGAGGCTGCGCGTCCTGTTTTCGAAGAAGTTCGTGCCTACGACAATCATTCGCCTGAGACAGTGGAGCGTATTGCTGATATCCTCTTCGAACGTGGTTATCGTGATGAGGCTTGTCCTATTTACAAAGAAGTGTTGGAGATGGAACCGGACAGAGCGCAATCTCTCTCTCGTGTTTCTATTATCTACGCTTTGGATGGTAAACTGGAAGAAGCTGCTGGTTTGGCACGTCAAATCTTTGCTAAAGGTTTGGTGGGACAAATTACTGAGGAGTATGGTAAAGCGTTGGATTGCCAGCCGAACGATGCCGCTTATCATATTAAGATGGGTGAACTCTTCCGCCAGTTAGGATTCCTTGAAGAAGCTATCGATGAGTTCCATAAGGCTATCACCGATCCGGCTAAAGTTTTAATTGCAGTCAATAGTTTGGCTATGGCCTTCCAAGACAAAGGATATCGCGATTTAGCTATTAAGCAATTGCAAAAAACAATGGAACAGCCCGGATTCAGCGATGAGGAGCTTCTTGACTTGCGCTATAATCTGGCCATTATTTTGCAAGCCGAAGGACGCTATGATGATGCTATTAACGCTTTCCAGGAATGCTATGCTGTCGATATTAAATATCGAGATGTCTCCGAGCGCTTGAGCGAATTGTTTGAGAAG
Organism: uncultured bacterium; assembly: GCA_934636825.1. Lineage (GTDB taxonomy): Bacteria > Vulcanimicrobiota > Xenobia > Xenobiales > Xenobiaceae > Bruticola. The sequence continues at coordinate 7,391 of CAKUBG010000020.1, forward strand.
GTCGGTGACGGTGTCTCTGGCGAAGGCAATGGCTATGATGATGGGTACTACTATTTCGAAGGAGAGGAGTAGGGATAGTTTTTTCATGAATTACTCCATTGCTCCATATAGGGCCGCTTTACGTAGGAGTGTGGTTGCTGTGGGTGCTGCTATGGCACTTTTCAGCCAATCTTGCTGGGCGTGGGCCCAAGATGCTGGAACTGCCGCCGGTGATGGTGGGTTTGTGCAAACTTTGGCTTCTCATCTACTGACTTTGCAAATTGTTTGCGGAGCAGCTGTGGCTGTGTTTGTTGTTTGCCTGTGCTGGGAAGTATGGGTGACTGTTCAGTTGCGTCAAAACGGCGGAGTTTTGCCTGAACCAGAACCTGAGGAAGAGGAAAAAGTAGAGAAGGAATCTCGCTTTGCGCCTCCCGTTTTGGATGAAACTGAAGATCCGTTCAAAGCTCTTCTCAATAAGGCAAGTTCTACTGATGAGGATAAAAAAGAGGAAGAAAAGAAAGAGTCTTCTTCAGCTTCGAAGTCTTCTGAAAAAGAAGATAACGGCGGCAATATTCCTGGTGCCAAGAAGTTTGAACCTTATAAAAATATTGAACCTGTCAAAAATAGCAGCGATCGCATTACACGTCGCGATAAAGAAGTGCCTAGTTTTGACGGAAATGCTACAATTGCCGTTAGTGCAGGATTCTCTGGACAAAGAACCGGCGGGTTCGGCCATGCTCCCGGTGGGGGCATAGGCTTTGGTACTCCTCCCAAACCACCGACGCAATCCGGAGCTATCGGCTTTGGAGCTCCTGCCAAACAGCAGAACATCGGTTTTGCACCGCCCAAGTCTCCAACTTCCGGCGTAGGCTTTGCACCGCCCAAGTCTCCCACTTCCGGTGTGGGCTTTGCGCCTCCCAAGTCCCCCACTTCCGGTGTGGGCTTTGCGCCTCCCAAGTCCCCCACTTCCGGTGTGGGCTTTGCACCGCCTAAGTCTCCCACTTCCGGTGTAGGCTTTGCACCACCCAAGTCTCCTTCTGCCGGTATGGGCTTTGCGCCGCCCAAGTCTCCCACTTCCGGTGTGGGCTTTGCACCACCAAAATCTCCTTCTTCGGCTCCTGCCGGTTTTGCACCACCTAAGCATAGCAGTCTGGGCGTGGGACCGGGAGCCTCTGCTGCTCGTCCTGTGGCTCCTCCTGCTGGGGCTGCCCGTCCTTCCGCTCCTTTCGGTGGTGGTGCTGGAGCTGCTCGCCCGGCCGCTTCCGGAGATTCTTGGAAGGCATTGGCTGGCGGTATGGAACAAAAAGCCCCCGCGCATGGAAGCGCTCGCAATCAGTCTTTAGATATTAAGCGTAGCGGTTTCCCGCCCACTCAGACCCCATAATAGCGTTGAAGTTCGACGGAGGATCTCCAGTTGTATATCCCTAAAGGCAATATTTTAATCGAAGACGTGTCGTTGTCTTATGACAATATGCGCGAGATGCAAACCAACTTATCCAATGACGGCTTCACCGGTTATGTTAAGTTAGACTTGGAAAATTCATCTGCTTACATATTCTATGATGGTGGAACGGTAGCCCAAGTCTTGGAAGTTGACAATGATACTGGCTTAGTTAGCTTGCAATTGGAGCAGCGCTTGCTGAATCGTATCAAGCTTAACGAAATAAAATGCTCAAGTTACGTAACTTCCAAACGTATTGTGAATGTTCTGACCGGTATATTCGCTTTTCAGCCCCTTTATATAGATTATGAAGTAAAAAAACGCGATATGCCACGTATTCTGGAGAAGATGCAAGACGGTGGTTACAGCGGCCTGATGAAGCTGTCCACTCGTGAAGGTACGTATTATTTGGCTATAGATAATGGGGAAGTTGTACGCGACCGTTTTTGCTACAATTACGGAGAAATCCTCAGTGGAGCCGAAGCTGTCGATCGGATTCTAAATTTTGAATTTGACAGTGACGGCGCTACTATGAGCGTCTATGCCGAGCGTGTCGAAGAGATCGATATTAAGCGTAGTGCCAAAGAAGAAGAACTTGAAAAGATCAAGACTTTGATCGTTAAGTCCGATGGCGGTTTCCTCAGAGCTGCCGATGTTGTCAAAGTGGACAACTATATTGTGCGTGAATGGAATATCGCTGATGTGAAGTCCACCTTCTCAGTAGAAATAGAGACTCCGGATGGCTCCTTGTATGAATACAAGTGCCAAGCCGGTTCCAAGTTCGGCGATAGAGCTGGCTTGACGCCTGCCATGATGAAAAAGATGGGACTTGCCGAGGGAGATAATATTTCTGTTCGTCCTCTGTAAAGTTATAACAAATGCTTCTCTTTTGCTACGTGGCAGTCGAGGAGCACATTCATTCCTTGAAATAAGCAATTTCGGAAGGAGAGAGCATGTCTCAATTGACGTCTCTGTTACAAAGTTTTCAGCGTTTGGACGGAGTCTTAGGCGCTTGTATCTTAAGCAAAGACTGCGAGATCTTGGCGGAAGAGCTAAGTGAGGCGGTAAAGAATGATCCTCTGGCTATGAACTTTAAGGGGTTTTTGCCCAAGATAAATACTTTGGCTTCGGAACTGGGTGCTTCTGAGTTAGATAGACATCATCTGATTTTAGACGACAAGCAGCTTATGATTGAGGAATTAGTCGGCGGAGCTATGTTGGTAGTTTACACTGGCATTGATAGCAGCAATCAGGGGCGTGTGCGTTTAGAAATTCGTAAGGGCAAAAAGAATATAGAAACAGCTTTGACTGAAATGTAAGGTCTGTGCTCTGGATAAAGAGCGTTTTTGTTCTATTTGTGACAACTAAATGATGAATAGTGAGGCCGGAAACTAAAATGGAAGTAATGACAACTCTGGAAAGGCAAATTCAGAGAAATCGCCGTTTACTGGATAGCGATCCCAATAATGTCGATTTGATGCTTACCTACGCGCTGGATTGTCTTCGCCGCGATTTGCGTTTTGAGGCCTTAGTCACTTTCCAGAAAGCACTTAAGCAAAAAGAGACTGCTGAGGCGCGTTTGGCTTTAGCCAAGATATTTTATTTGCAATCTCTTTACCGCGAATCGTACGATGAGTTGCGCCGTCTGTTCCAAATCGATTCCATCAACATTGAAGGCCATGCTCTGTTACATTTGCTCAATGATAAGGAGAGCGCTCCGGCAGATCTCGCCCCGCGTTTGGCTTTTGTCCCTTCAAGAGCCGCTTTGAGCGACGAAATCATCAATGAGCGTAATGAGCGTGATCTCTACCGCCGAGAAGTTCAAGAATATGAAGCTATAGCCGCTAATGGAGCTAATGATCCTGAGCCTATTTTACTCTATTGTTTAAAAGAAGCTCAAAAGCGTACCGAGCGTGTTAACGAATATTTGGAAATAATGAATGGTTGGGAGCCACTGGCTATAGATATGCCAGGCTTCTTGCCTGCCGATTCAACAGACGTAAAGCCTGTAGACACTCCTTCTATTACCGAAATTGACAAGGGTGCAGCCGATTCTACTAGCGCTAAGGAAGCTGAGGTTGCTGTCGAGAGTGAGCCCGAAGTAGAAGAAAGTCACTCCAAACGAGGCAAGAAGTCCAGACGCAAGCGCAATAAGGAAAATCGTCATAATCAAGCTCAAACTTCTGAGAGCGACGAGCCCGAACATAAAGAAGAGGCCCAAGCTGTCCCTGAAGTCGTGGTTCCCTCGCCTTCCTCAGAGCCTGTTGAGTCTGTTTCGGCTGCCGATCTTCCAGAAAATGAAACAACTGCTGAACCTGAAAACCAGATTGAGCTCGCTATACCTTCCGAAGTCGAAAGTTCAGAGTCTGTGTGTGTATCTGATACAGTGGCTGAGCCCGAAAAAACTGAACTCGCAGTTGCTGTGGCTGATGTTGTCGATAGTAACGAAACGAGTTCTACTGAGACTATAGACAGCGAGACCGAGAACGAGCCGGAAATGGCTGCCGAGGCTCCTGAGCTTGTTGAAGCTGCTGTTGCTACTGTTGAAACGGCTCAGGCTGAAGCCGAAAGTGATATACCTAGCGAAGAAGATCTGGCTAGAGAGGCCATGTTTGCTGAGCCTTTGGCCAATATGTGTCGTGTTAAAGGCAGCGTCAGAGCTATTATATTCACTGCATGTGGCCGTTTGGTTGCTACTGAAGGTGAATTTGAAGGTGCTGAAGTTTTAGCCGTGAAAGCTGCCGACTGTTTGAAAGTTATGAGTTGTCAAGGAAAGAGCCGCTTGTCTGTTTTAGTCAGCGAAAGCAAAGCTTGCTCCATTATTATGCAACAAATTAATGATTCTTATTATATATTAGTCGACGGTCGTTCCATAACTCTCGGTGTGTTACGTCAGCGTGTGGAGCGATGCCGGACGGAACTGGCTGGTTTTTGTTAATTGAAAGCAGAGCGCATTGTTTTTAATATAAGCACTTACGGTGCTTTGGCAACTGTCTTAGGCATTTTGGCTTTTCCTGCCATAACATCTTTAGCCCAGGTTTGTAGTAACGGTGCGCTCAGTTCGCCTCCGGTGTCAGAAATAAGTCTGGTTAATTTTTGGAGCCATGTTTTTCTAGATTCAGATTCCGGAGCTATGATGAGTATGGGGCGCGGTGCGCTTTCCATGCTCATTTTTATTGCCTCTTTATTGTGGCTATCTGTGGCTCGTTTGCGTTCCAAATATGGGCCTATTGTAGTAGGGGGCGTTTCTGCTTTACTGATTTGGGCAAGTTTGTCAGCTTATTTCAGTGTTTGCTTTTACGAAAGCTTGCTTGACGTTTGTTCTTACACTTCTATAGCGGCTCTGTTTTTTTTAGTATCTTCTTTGGTCAGAGAATTCTCTTCGCGAGAATCTAGTGCGAAGGCAGAATTTGCAACGAGAGAGGCTGAAAAGGCAGCTAATTTTGCACTTAATTTCCTACAAATAATCGTTGTCTTTGTCATGGTAGGCGCTTGGGGGCTTTATCTATGTAACCCTGCATCTGATGGCATTTCTGGCAGCTTTTACAACAAAAATGTTTTGGCTATTTTTCTGCTTATGGCTACCCCTTGCGGGTTACTGCGCTTGGCAGAAGTTTGCTGTGAACTGGATAATACAAAGGAAAATAGTGCTCTGGCCAAAGTTTGTGCCCAATCTCTATTTATAATTTCTACTATTTCACTCATTATTCTCACTTATAGTCGTTCCTGTTTGGTGCTGCTTTGTTTGTTGCTAGTTGCCTGGGCCGTTCTTTTTGCTTATTTGTCCGATAAGAAAATAAGCCGACGTTCAGTTGTATTGTTGGGTGGAGCTACTGCTATACTGTTACTTGTATCAGTCTTTCTTTGGACGCGTTTATTCTCTCTGGCACTTGCTTGTATCGTAGCCGCTTTTGCTTTGACCTGTAGTAAGTTGTTTGGGGGGAGAAGTGGCGGGCGCACTTTGGCTGCGGTTTGTGGGGTTTGCTTGGCACTTATCTGCGGCATAGTTTCCTTTGTTCAAGTCGATACCATGGCTGCTCAGGGAGCGCAACATCTACAGGAATTAGGTAGCAGTCGCGATTCTTCACTGGCGTCACGATATCAATTTTATAGAGCGTCTTTAAAAATCGCCCTAGCTCACCCTATTTTTGGAGTAGGATCCGGCAACTTTGAACGCTTTTATCCTGCTTTCCAGACAGATTTTCGTTGGTTCTCTAAGCGCTCCCATTCGCTGAGTTGTGATTTACTCGCCGAAGGCGGAGTGCTGTCCTTTGTGATATTTTATTTATTGGCATTTTTTATCTTCTGGAATGTTTTTAAGAAGTTGTCGGAAGATTCTCTTCGATTACGGATACTCCGTTTGTCTTGCGCTTTAGGTGCCCTGGTTTTGCTATTGCATTCACAAGTCGATATAGACAATCATGTTTTTGTATTACCTTTATGGGGAGTAACTTTACTTGGCATAGCTTGGGGAATACCGAGCAAATCTGAGTTGGCAGAAAATAGTTGTGCTGATGGTTGGAGCATAAGTAGGCGCTATTTTATTGGCAGCAACTGTGTGCCGGTACTAGTGTTGGTAGCAGCATTTTGCTTGGCTGGACAAGCTTGGGGAGGACAATATTACAGCACGATAGGTAAAATATATCTCGATATGGGAGAAGCGGAGAAGGCCAGACAGTGTTATAGCTGGGCTTCGGAGTGCGATCCTAAAATCGGTGAATATTGGAGACAAATGGCTGTGCTGACTCTAAATCAATGTGATAGTGAAGATAGAGCTAAATCTTTAGCGCAGAGCATTCGTTTTTGTGCCATTCAGGCAGCAAGTGCCGATCCTCACAGAGCTTCAGTGCAAAGTATTTTAGGGCAGGCTTTTGAAATATGTAACGATTGGCCCAAAGCTGAGCTTAGTTATAAGCGCTCTCTAGAATTAGACAACAAAAATTCGCCAGATTCTTATGCTAATTTAGCGCGTGTCTATACGCGTCAGGGCAGAATAAAAGAAGCGGAAAATGTTTTGGAAAATGCCTTTTCGACTTTTAACGAAGATCTTTTGATTAGCGACGATCTGTTCGATTTCCGCTATAAAGATATAAAAAATCAGCTAATATCTTGTTGTTTGCAACGCTTTGAGTTAGCGTTGCTTGAAAATAACGAGAAAAATGCTGAAAAGTGTTTGCTTAAAGCTTGTAGATTGGAGCAATCTTTGCCTAATAGCTTACAGGAGGCGGCTGTCTATCTGCTGGATCAAGGAAGGCGTCTGAATGCTAGCGGTAGGAAGCAAGAAGCTAGAGCTGCTTTAAATAAAGCTAAGTGCTTCTTGTTGGTAGTAAAAACTTTCAAGCCAAAAGATAAGGAAGTCGAAGCCATTATTAAACTGGTAGAAACTTCGGAGCCGGAGAAATAAAACTACTTTGCAACAAAAATCCCCACAGACTTATCAATCTGTGGGGATTTTTGCTATATGTGTAATTAATATATTGGGATTACGCTTACTGAGCGGAAGCCATATAAACATCGCTCTGAGGAGCTTCGATTCTATTGGCATAGAAGACGAAGTTGCCATCGGGATGCTGAGGAGCTGTATTCATGGCTTGCTTGGTGGTAGTGCGCAATTCGCCGGTAGCCGGATCGGCGATAGTCACAGTGTCACCTTCAGTTTTGACGATAGTTACAATATGACCGCGACCGGAAGGGGAGAACTCCGGGCCATTCAAAGCGACAATTACAGGAGTTTTTTCCTGATTGACTTTGTGATCGATAAGTTCCCAAGAACCGGCATTGAGATCGCCACCATCTTTCCAACTGTAGCCAGCTTTGCCACATTCAGAATTTAAAGCGTTGAGAAGTTCAAAACCATATTTATTATTGATATCATAATCGGTTAAGTTCTGACCAGTAAGGGCATTGACAGCCATAGCCACGCTGGTCTGACCGCAAGAAACCGAAGTATTTTGTGCCAGGGGCTTAACTCCCATCTCACCTACTTTGGCACTGCCAAAGTTTGAAGGATCGATAACGCCGGTATTCTGACTATTCATTAAGCTCCATAATTGGGGATTTACACCCTGAATATCATTTAAATTGATAGGAGCTTGAGGCTGAGCGAGAGCCTGGGGCATAGGAGCCTTATTCACTTGCTCAAACATCTGAGAAAAAGCGAGCGAATTGACTTCAGGCTCTTTGTCCAGACGCTTTTCAATTTGCTCTATACGATTCATTGCTTGCTGAATGTTATTGAGCATAAACAACCCTCCTGATTGAAAATAGCCAATTTTGTGAAAAATCTGCCATTGTATGTAGCTATTTTACTCTATTTTGTCAAGCATAAACGTGCCTATAGGTTAAATTTCAATTAACATTAAGGGCCGAATAATTACTTACCTGCTGTACTGCAATTAAGCCTTAGACCAATCGGCCTGCCAGGGCAAATTGATCTTTGAAGCTTTGATCGGCTACTTGACGTACATCGTTAATTCTTTCTCCATACACAGGTCTAAACTCTTCTCCACCGTAACGTTGGGCATATTCATTCCAGGGACCTTCACATACTAGATTGAAGCGGCAGGAAAGACAGGGAGCGAATTTCTCTTTAATTTGCGGCCGCAGTTCTGACCAATTGGAAGCTCCAGAGTCTGAGCCGTATTGGTTTATTTCCGCATAAGCTTGAGTTTGTTGAAAGATTTCACTGACTAAATTTTCGCATCCGGGCACGGTGCAAAAGGGAAAAGTTTCTAAACGTACAGCGATATTTTTATTCAGCAAATATTGAGCAGCTTGTTTCATATGATGGCCTATCTCTTTATAGCGGGGGACAACTTGTTCCCACATTTTAGAAGCTCGTCCTTGAGCGTGAGGGAAAGCTATATCTACAGAAGAAGCGTGCAAGGAAGCGAATTTTTCGGCTATATCTGATAATACTTGGAAGTTCTGACGTGAAATAACGATTTTGCCTCCAAAATCAAAACCCATTTTATAAATATTTTGCAAGCCTTGTACCGTCTCTGCGTAGGAACCGGATCTTTGAGTAATGCAATCATGGATCTCCGCGTTAGGGCCGTGCAAAGCAATGCAAAAATTGATTAATCCCCGATAGGCGTCCAAGTGCTCGGCAAAATCGGCTTTGGCAAAGGCTCGACCGTTACTTTGCAGCATGATTTTGTATTGCAATTGCTTGGCTAATTCAACTATGTCCCAAAAATCAGCGCGTATAGTTGGCTCGCCTCCGGTAATGACCAAGAGATCCCCGCGGCTTCTGGCTTCTCTCATTTCTTGAGCAATTTCTGTAAAAGTTTTGTCTTGTCTCATGTGCTTATCTCGCAAAGCATCACGAAAATCATCAACTACGCAATGTATACAGGCATCATTGCAAGAATAGCCTACTTTTAAGTCTATTAATGTCATGAAAAGTTTCTTATATCGGATTGTTTAGTTCCCCTGCTTCCGTAAAATACTCAGGCTATCCCTTATTCCTTTTAGTAGATAGCAAAACGGGGAATTATAGAAGGCTGCGCGAAAACGCGACCATCAACGGACAATATATTGACAAACTAAAAATAAAAACGAAGGTCAGTAATTTATTTATGAAGCGGATCGGAACTGATGTGCTTGTGGTAAATGGTTTGGAACAGACTATTTTTATAAAATCGGAAAATGTGCGAATTTTTAATTCCGGCAATTCTACCTTGGCAATTGAGCTAAATAGCGGAAAATCACAGATTTTTAATTCTTGGGAAAAAAATCTTTATATGGCTTGTAATGGCTTGGATAATTGCGCTCAAATTATTGAGAAACTGGGCTTAGATTTTAATTATGGATGTCAGTTGTTTGAAGAATTATGGCAAAGCGGATTTATTAAAATCGTTGGAAAGGCGACCGTTACTCTTGCTAGCTCCGAATCTGAAGTTTGCAATTGCGTACTTGAGGAAAATTTGTGCTCGGAAGCAATTTTTGACGCTGCTGAACTTAGGGATGATTGTTTGGAAGACGCAGAAGAAGCGTGGTTTGAAAGAGGATGCGCCTATTTTTGTAAATTTGCCTTGAAGGAAGCTTCGGAGTCCAAAGCTATACCGTTATTCTATTTTAAGCATATATCTTGGAAAAAACATAGTGAATTTATGGACAATTTGCTGGAGCGATGGTTGCAAGAGTGTGACTGTGAGCCGGATGTCAATAGAGATAAGAAAGATTTTTTGCCTAGTTTTAACATAGTGCTGGATACTGAAGAAATTCCCAAGGGAGCCGATTTTGTTAACTATTGTCAAGGTTGTGCCTCGGCTTCCAGGTTGTGCACTTGGGATAGACTTTCGTCTTTGGGCAAATTGTGGTGCAAATTGCATCTGCTGAACGCGGAAATTATTTGGCGCTTTCCTTTTGACGAACTTTTAGATAAGGGAAGCTCAGCTTTTTCCGCTTGTTTTACTGAGAAGCCTATCGCTGCTCCCAGATTGGCTGAGGCTGCTGAAGTTGCGGCTATGCTTTTTGATACTGCCCGAAAGCAATTCGGTTTACCTAAAGGGTGTTGTGGACATTTCCCTATGGTTGGTATTTCTATATTGCCGATAGTGCAAATAGTCGGTGTGAAGCAATTGCAGCGAGTTTGGCTTTTATTTGAACAATCGGGATGCAGCGCTTTCGGCTTTAATTTAGCAGAAGAGCTTTGGCAAGAAAAATCGGCAGAATTGGAGAGCGCTTTGGTTGAGGGCCTAAAACTTTGTTTTACTGTGGGTGGTTTGAATAAAAATTTAACTATCTTTCCTTTTACTCGTTGGCTTCAAGATTTGCAAGGTAAAATTCCTCGTTATGAAAGTAGGTCAAAGGCTTTGCAACGTTGTCAGGGACGTTCTTGGTTTAAGAATAAATGCCGTCGCTGCCCTAATTGGCATTTTTGTACCGACAGTAACTACTCCCACCCGCCATTGCCTTGTCATTTTATGAGCAATTGGGCTCCTGAACTTTTGCGCCGGATTGCCGAAGCTCAGGCGGCAAATAAAAAAATAGAAAAATTGTGAAATGTTCTTTTCAGATGACGTTTTAACTAAAGGCGGAAGTGCGTTTATGAAGCTTAATTTGAAAAAGGAAGGCCTTTCGTAGGCATAGAAACAGGGCAAACCATGATTGAAAACGATAAAAATAACTCCGAATTACTCACAAAAGACACAAATAGCGAAAATAAGAATAAAGAATGTGTAGTGGATCCCTCGGAAAATTCTTCTACGTCCGTTAAAGATGAAACGCTCAAAGAGGAGCCATTAACCGATATTAAGTTAGAAGTGTCGACGACCTCTTCGAGTGTACCGGCTAAAGAAAATACCGATACGGAAAAGGAGGGCGGCAATGACGAAACGTTTGTCTTTGTTGACAGCGACGCACCGGAAGAGCCCAATGCTTTGGAACGCTTAACGGAAAGTATTATCAGCGATTGGCAAAAGCGTACGGCCAAAAGAGAAGCTGAGCAGTCTAAAGAAGATGTTGCTGCCGCAAATGCTGCTGCCGATATGCCCACCGAATTTGAAATTGTTACTCCTATAGGTAGTATCTCCGAATCGGAACAGAAAAAGACCGCTGCAGAACTTGAGGCTGAACGCCAAAAAGAGCGTTTTTCTCTCTTCGAATCTCAAGAACTGGTTATGCTGCCTATTCCCGAATTGGTAGTTTTCCCCAACGTTATTTTGCCCGTTTCTATTGAGACCGAAGGCGCTATAAAGGCGGTTGAGTATGCCATTGAAAAGGACATACCTTTATTTTTAATTACCAGGCGTAAAAGTGATCAGGTAAATGTGGCCAAGACTACCTTATATAAAACGGGTTGTATTTGTGCGCCGGTTCAAGCTTTACGCTTAAGCAATGGCAGTTTCCGCTTAGTTTTACATGGTATTGCCAGAGCCAGAGTGAAAAAAATAACTTCTCGCAAACCTTTTGCCAAGGTTATGCTTGAAGTTGTCAACGATATTAACAGCGACAGTTCGGAAACTGAAGCTGCTGTGCAAGTTATCTCCCACCAGTTCCGCCAAGTCGCTTCTTTGAGCTCTCATATTTCGCCAGAGTTAGTTATGGCTATGTCCAGTGTACACAATCCCGGACAAATTGCCGATTTGGTAGCGGCCAATTTGAGTATTAGCACTAAAGAGAAACAGTCTGTTTTAGATATCGATGATGTCGGCGTTCGGTTGCACAAGGTCTCTCTTTTGCTTTCCAAAGAGATCGAAATTCTTAAAATTGAGAATAAGATTCAAAACAAAGCTGAAATGGAAATGGTCAAAGGGCATAAAGAATATTTCTTACGTCAACAGCTCAAAGCCATTCAAGAAGAGCTTGGCGATGGAGTAGACGAAGATGCCGATATTCAGAGATTGAAAGAAGGCATTGCATCTAGTGGCATGCCCAAAGAAGCTGCTGAACATGCCAGCAAAGAAGTCAAGCGTTTGAGTCGTATGTCTTCAGCTTCTCCCGATTACAACATGATTTACACCTATGTAGATCGTTTGTTGCAATTCCCTTGGAATAAGTCTACCCAAGACAGTTTGGATCTGAAAAAGGCGGCCGCTATTTTAGATGAAGAGCATTACGGTCTCAAAGAAGTTAAAGAGCGCATTTTAGAGTTCTTGTCGGTGCGTAAGCTGAAAGAGAATCATCGCGGCTCCATACTTTGTTTTGTTGGCCCGCCAGGTGTTGGTAAAACTTCTTTAGGACGTTCTATAGCTCATACTATGGGACGTAAGTTTAATCGCACTTCCTTAGGAGGTGTGCGTGACGAAGCTGAAATTCGTGGCCATCGCAGTACCTATATTGGATCTATGCCTGGACGTATTGTGCAAGCTATGTGCAATGTTGGTTCTAGCAACCCGGTTATTATGTTGGACGAAATAGACAAGCTTGGAGCTGACTATCGCGGCGATCCTTCAGCAGCTTTGTTGGAAGCTTTAGATCCGGAACAGAATAGCGAATTTAAAGACAATTATTATGGCATTCCCGTAGATTTGTCGTCGGTAATGTTTATTATGACGGCCAATGTTTTAGATACTATTCCCCCCGCTTTGCGGGATCGTATGGAAATTATACGTTTATCCGGCTACACTTTGGAAGAAAAGATGGAAATAGCCAAGGGCTTCTTGCTGCCTCGTCAGCGTGAAGAAAATGGCTTAAATGCCAAGCTTTTCAATTTGACTGACGAAGCTTTGCGCTGCGTTATAAAAGAATATACCAGAGAAGCTGGTGTGCGCGGTTTAGAGCGTGAAATCGCTGGTTTATGCCGCAAAGTAGCTCGTAAAATTACCGAATCGCGCCGACCTCGTACTAAGTTCAAGACTTTAACTGCTGAAGATGTGCGTGAATTTTTAGGTGTAGCTCCTTATTCAGAAGCTGACAAAATAGATCCCAACCCCGTGCCTGGTTGTGTACAAGGCTTATCTTGGACTCAAGTAGGAGGCGAGATGCTTACTATAGAGACCAATATTATTCCTGGTAAAGGTAAAGTTACTCTGACTGGTAATTTGGGACAGGTTATGAAAGAATCTGCCAAAACTGCCATTACTTGGGCTCGCGGTTTCTTGAACTCTCAGGGTATCGAATTTGACTATTATAAACACGATATTCATGTACACGTGCCGGAGGGAGCTATCCCCAAAGATGGACCTTCTGCCGGTATTACTTTAGCCAGCGCTTTTATTTCAGCAGCTCTTAACAAGCCTGCCCGCCAAGATTTGGCTATGACCGGAGAAATTACTCTCACCGGTCGGGTTATGGCCATTGGAGGGGTTAAAGAAAAAGTTTTGGCAGCCTTTAATTGTGGTATACGCGAAGTTATTTTACCGGAAGAAAACAAGCGTCATCTTCAGGAAATTCCTGAGGATATACGTAAACAAATTGTTTTCCATTTTGTAAAACGTGCCGAAGAAGTGATCGATATTGCAATTTTCGATGACAAAGCAGAGTAGGCAAAGTAGTCGCTATATTTGTCCAACGGTCTTGAATGGAGAGTTAGCCAAGTGAACCAAGCCATTGTGAGATTAACTCCGGCAGTAAAATATTTGCTGCTCATTAACGGTTTGGTTTATCTGGCCCAACTAATTGGCAGCGGTGGGCCGGAAAGCTATTTGGCTTTGGTCTGTCGCTGGGGAGTAGTTTGGCAAATATGGCGTTTTATTTCTTATGCTTTTTTACATTCCGGAGCGCTTAGCTTTTTGCTATTTGCTTTAGCCTTGTTTTTTATTGGTTCACCATTGGAGCAGCGTTTAGGAACCATAAAATTTCTGCTTATTTATTTGGGCAGTATTTTTACTGGGGCCGTGGCCGCCTTTTGCGCGGGTATTTTTTTAAGTGTCGGAAATAGCTGGACCTTGATTATGGGCAGTGGCGCCGGAATTTTGGGAGCTTTAGCCTACTTAATTCGTGTAGAGCCGGAAGCAATATTCCATATTTGGCTTTTGGTACTTATTCCTATCAAAGCGGCTTTTTTGTGGTGGTTTACTGCTATAGGCTTAACTGTTATGCTGTTGGGACGCGTCGGCCACAGTGGCAATCTTCAGTCTGATTTGGGTGGTTTCGTTTTCGGAACTGTGGCTGTTATGCTGCTTGAAAAAGTAAATACGCTCAAATTGGAAAAGAAAATACAAAAACGCTATTTGATTTGGAAGCGAAGGAAAAAATTTCGCAATTTAAGTTGCTTAGACGGGGGTAGCGCAAAGCAAAATAACGACGGTACTAGCACAGAAAAACGCTCTTGTACAGCTCTAAAATTGCTTCCGCTTGAGGACAAAGAAGAAAAACGTACAGCCAAGCGCCATTCTGAAGATACTAAGTTGGATGCTCTCATGCATAAACTTGCTTCTCAGGGGGCTAAATCTCTCACTGAAGAAGAACGTCAGTTTTTAGCTTCGCGCTCTCAAAAAAATTCCAATAGTGTGGCCTTAAACAGATAAGCTAGGGTGTCGGTGTTGCGGTAGAAGCGCTTGTAGAATCATTTGCTTGTTTCTGAGCGTTTGAAGAAGGAGTTTTGGATAAATTTTTAGTGTCAGATGATTTTGTCAATTTATCTCCACTACAGCGACGCCCGGATCGACGTCCGGAAAGTAGGCTTACTAGAGGTTTCGCCCAATTCACTCGATCTACAGCCATTTTCCCGGCTACCGTCATAGGGGTAGCTAATAGCATTCCTACCGGCCCCCAAAGAACACCAGCCAGCATCAAGGTCAGCAAGATCACTACCGGATCGAGCTCCAAAGAACCACCCAATACGTTAGGCTCTACTAAGTGGCCTATAATTAAGTGTACTATAGTTGGCAAAATAACTACCATACTAAAGGAACTGACAGTAATTTCCGGGTCGAGTAGGGCTAGAGGCAAAGGTAAAATTACGGCCACAATAGGGCCGACATTGGGGATAAAATTGAGAGCGAAAGCTAATATGCCCAGTACGTAGGCCATAGGAACATTGAAAATAGTTAAGATAAGCCAAGTCAGACAGCCTACAATTAGTGAAAGTATCACTTTGACCAAAACATAATATTCTATACTTTTGCATATGTCTTGGAAAAGCGTGGTGTGCTCTTCGTTATCGTTGCCTATGGAAGAACCGAACATAAGGAATATTAGGTAAATTCCCACCAGTACGATATTGGATACGAAAGAAAAAAGGGCATTAAAAATAGCTGCCAGAGCATCGCCTACACTGTTGGCCGCTTCAGAACCTATAGTCGATAAAATATCAGCACTTTTGAAGTTTAAACGACGCATGCAAGCATTGCTGCATAAATTGTCTATAAGGCTTATAAAGCGTTTTTCGTAAAGATCCAAATTGGAGGTTATATCTACTACTGAATTGGATACAACTACTGTCAAAGCTACCAATAAGAAAGCGCCTATAAACAAAGTTAAGATAATGGAAAGAAAACGCGGGCAATGAAATTTAGTGTGAAGAAAGCCCACGATAGGGCGTAAAGTTAAGCAAAGAAAGACTGCAAATACAAAAGGCAATAAGACAGATTTTAACCAATAAGCCGCAGCTGCACAAGTCAGACAAGTTAAAATTAGCAAACAGAAAGCTTGCATACGCTGGCAATCGTCTAAACTTATTTTAGTTATACTAGCTGTACTATTGGAATCATTTTCTAATCCCAAAGGTAGATTAAGCTGGCCGCTTTCTTCCGACATATAGGCCTCTCTGAACTGGGCATAAATGTAAAAATATCCACTGATGCCTAAGAAACAAATTGAAGCGTTAAAATTTGCTGTTAGCCTTCTTTAGTGGTAGCTTTTTCTTCTACAATCGGAAGTTCTTCTTCCGAGGGACGATAGTCCGGATCTAAATTGCGAATTTCGTCCATAACCGCTTCAGATATCTTTGTATAGTAAAGCATCTGATTGCGTCTGTCTTCAGGGAGCTGATCCAAAAATATGTCGCTTAAATCCATAGGTTTGCCTATATAGACTTTCATAGTCTTAAAGACAGCCGGAAATTTCATCCCTACACCTAATACTTGAGCTGTACCTGACATAAAAACGGGCATTACGATAGGGCGGGCTTCATGTATAAGCTTACCTACGCCGGGCTTGCCGTGGCCGACTTTACCGGTGCGAGATCTGGTTCCCTCGGGATAAACTATCATAATGTTGTCTTTGATAAGTTTGCGCCACTCTTCTACTTGTTCCATATTGCCGGTACGGCGATCGACCGGATAGGCTTTTAAATGACGGAAGAAGTGGCGTCCTAAAATGCGCATAACTCTATCGCGCAATTTCTTAGAGGAAGGATCACCGAAGAAATTTTTGCGATCGGCCAGATTTATGGGCAAATATTTGTGTTGGAAAAAGATCTTGGGCACATAAGCAGCAGCTTCGAAAATGAAGTTGTCGACTAAAGAGTTGTGATTGATACAATAGAGCACATTTTCGTGCTCAGAGGGGATGTTTTTTAAACCATAGACTTTGGTTTTATTTAAAAGACGGAACAAAATCAGTGAGCTTATAGCTGCTGTACCGAAAGCAACTGAAAATCCCAATCCGTCAATAGTTTTGTCTACTGCTCGCTTGGCAGCACCGAAAAACTTGCTGGCTCCCTTAGGTTCAGTTGGGGCAAGCTCGTTACTTGTTGACGAGTTATCAGCACTTTGCTGTACGGTTTGGCGCTCATTAGTGCCTTTGGCGTTGCGTCGCCTAAAGAAAAAATTGCGAACCATTCTGCTGAATTTGTGCTTGTTATTTACTTCAGCGGTATCATTTTTTTGCTCTTGAGAATTTTTATCGATATTTTCCTGACACATGATTGGCGGAGTTCTACATGTATTAAGAAAATCTTTTACCTTCAACAAAGCAAAAAAAAACAACCACATACCGAAAAATTCTTTCAGCATGCAGTCGCTCATTCCATGTGTGTGGTGCGGAAGAAGAGATTCGAACTCTTACAGGTTTAACCCCACAGAATCCTGAGTCCTGCGCGTCTACCGATTCCGCCACTTCCGCAGAAAACTACTATCTACACCAAGATAGGCTAGACGTCCCAAAAATTTTATCATAAACGACACAACTGTCAAGGTAATTTTTGTGGCAAAGTTAACTTTTTTTGTAAAGTTCTGTTTGCTCTCTAGCTAGCTGATCGCACAGTTCGTTATAGTAGTGGTCTTTGTGGCCTGGAACATATTGCCAATTTATGGTATGGCGGCCAACCACTTCTAAGAGTTGTTTCCATAAATCGGCATTTTCAACTGGTTTTTTCTTTGAGTTTAGCCAATGGGAAGAGCGCCATTTTTTGAGCCACCCCAGTCTGAAAGCATTTAATACATATTGAGAATCTGCAAAGATGGTTATGGAAACCGGGCGTTTTACAGCTCGCAAGCCTTCCAAAACAGCGGTTATTTCCATACGATTGTTGGTTGTATATTTTTCGCCTCCGGAAATACGCTTTTCTGTGCCCGATTTTGGATGCAAGAGCACAGCAGCCCAACCTCCCGGCCCTGGATTTCCGGAACAAGATCCGTCGGTAAAAATGATAACTTCACTGTCTGTGGGTGCAATATTGGATATGGGAGAATCTGATTTTTGCATAATTGGTTTTTAAGAATGACTTTACTTTGGAGTAAATGGGGTGACTTTGCTTAAAGTTTTGTGCTAAGTTCCGTAGTGCTTTCCATTATAATCGTAAAGCTTGTTTTATACTAGGAGACTTGGGCTTTAAAGCGAAACGGAAGCGGGGTGTTTTAGCGGTTGCTGTTCATCCGGTCGCCAAGCTGGAGTTCTGAGTAAAAGGCCGCACCGGAGCGCTTTTTGAAAAATGCAAAATAGCCAACAACACCTATAATCACCGGCTGATCAGCTGCTAGAGGTTTATTTATACTATGTCAACTTTATTTACGAAAATACTTAACCACGAACTCCCTGGGCACTTTGTTTATGAGGATGAAAAATGCGGAGTTTTTCTTTCTATAGCTCCCATTGTTCGTGGTCATCTTTTAGTTGTCCCTCGCAGCGAAGTTGAACATTGGATAGATTTAAGTAGCGATGATATGAATCACTGTTTTGGCGTAGCCCAAAAAATAGGTAAAGTCTTGATGAAAACTTTTAACCCGAACAAAATCGGGGTGTTAATCGCTGGATTAGAAGTGCCTCACACTCATATTCATTTGCTGCCTATCATGAGCGAAGCCGATTTATTTAAACGTCCTCAAGAAGCTTCTCAAGAAGAATTAGCTGAAGTGGCCGAATTGATTAGAGGAAATATGTAAGGCCAAGCAACTGCTGCTAGCAGTGCTTTTTACGCCATGATGAATAATATTTTTTTATGTGTCAGATTGTATGAATAAATAATGCTTCATAACGATGTTTTTTTGCAGTCTCTGGAATATGAACTGCCTGTTGATGTTGTAACTACTGATGATATTTATGCCAGATTGAATGCTACTTTTAAGCGCTTGGGAATCCCCAGCAGCTGGGTAAGTGCCCTTTCCGGTGTGAATGAACGCCGAGTTTGGAAAGCTAATGATCAACTTCCCGATATTGCCGCTAGAATAGCCAAGAAAGCCATTGAAAAGGCTGCTATTCCTTTGGACAAAATTGGCTGTATAATTTGCACTTCCGTATCCAAAGAGTTTATCGAGCCCTCCATGGCTTGTATGGTGCATAACGCTTTAGGGTTGCCTTCTACGACGATAAGCTATGATATTTCCAATGCTTGTTTGGCTTTCATTAACGCCATCTCTTATATGGGACAGCTTATTGATAAAGGAATATATGAAGCTGCTCTTATTGTAGACGTGGAAAATTCACGTTTGGTAATGGAAAATACCATTGCTCATTTGGCGCAAGCCGATACCGATTTAAATACTTTCTCCAAGCGTTTCGCTGGTCTTACTTTAGGCTCCGGTGCCGTAGCTGCCGTAATTTGCAATGAGAAGTTGGCTACTTCCGGTCATAAAGTTTTAGGCCATGTTCAATTGGCCGATACTAAATATTGCCACCATTGCATTGGCAGTTTTACAGATATTATTACCGATCAAACAAGCCTAATGAAAGCAGGTATTGAATTGGCCAGCCGCACTTGGAAAGTGGCTGAGCAAACTTTAGGCTGGAGCGCCGACAAGCTGAAACATTATATTTGCCATCAGGTTGGAGCTCGCCACTATCGTTTGCTTTTTGAAACTTTAGGGCTAGATTTAGCCAAATCATTCCAAACTTTTCCTTTTTTGGGAAATGTCGGCCCGGCTGCAGCTCCTATCACTTTAGCTATTGCGGCTGAGCGTGGCATCATCAAGTCCGGTGAACATGTAGGTATTATGGGAATCGGCAGTGGATTGAATTGCGCCATGATGGAGATTGTTTGGTAGAAAATGAGAAGAATTAAAGCTGATGCTTGGAAGCCTCTCTATCCTTTCGCTTCCAATTATATGTATTTGCCTAATACCGGAGCGCGTATGCACTTTTTGGATGAATGCAATGCTGAGCCTGGTAAAGAGCGTGAACCTATAGTTTGTGTGCATGGCAACCCTACATGGTCATTTTATTATCGTGAGTTGGTGAAAGCGTTTCGCCCTCATCACCGCGTGGTTGTGCCTGATCATATAGGTATGGGACTTTCCGACAAGCCTCAAGAGTATGATTATTGTTTACGTCGCCATATTGACAATTTAGAACTGCTGTTGGAAAAGCTCAACTTAGAACCTTTCACTTTGGTTGTGCATGACTGGGGAGGAGCTATTGGTATGGGATATGCTGTACGCCATCCCGAAAAGGTGAAGCATATTCTCTTTTTGAATACGGCTGCCTACCGCTCTCCTTTTATGCCCGGAACTATAAGATTGGCGCGTGTTCCTTTCTTGGGCAGTTTATTGGTGCGTGGCCTCAACGCTTTTGTTTTGGGCGCTATTCTTACCAGTACCAAGAGGCCGATAAGCTCCTATATAGCTGCCGGCTATAAAGCTCCCTATAATTCGTGGGCTAATCGAGTAGCGGTCTTGCGCTTTGTTCAAGATATTCCTATGGGACCGGAACACCCGTCCTACGAAACTTTAAAAGAAATAGAATTAAATTTACCCAAATTGGCAGCCGTTCCCAAGACATTCGTTTGGGGAGCTCTCGATCACGTCTTCAATGATAAATTTTTGCAACATTGGCAGACTATTTATCCTGAGGCAGAATATCACCGCTTGGATGATGTGGGCCATTATGTAATGGAAGATGCTTCTGAGCGAGTATTTGAACATTTGAGAGCATTGCTGGCTCGCTAAAAATTTTCTTAAGAATTACAGGTATCGGTTATGAGTAAAGCACATACTGACGTTGCCAAAGACACTAAGGCCTCTGCGGCAGCCAATATTTCTTCCCATCTTCCCAGCATGGCCAAAGAGCGTCCCAATCAAGACGCTATTATGTTTCCTGTCAAAAAAGAGTATGAATCTTGGACTTATGATAAGCTCAACAAGGCCGTAGATGCTTATGCACACGTTATGAAAGCAGCTGGAGTTACCAAAGGGCAGAAAGCTTTGGTCTTTTTGACTTGTGGCCCAGATCTAATTGCTACTGTTTTTGCTTTGTTTAAGATGGGCGTATTGCCGGTTATGCTTGATCCTGGCATGGGTAAGGATAATGTGCGCCGTTGTATAGAACATGTGCAACCGGATGTTTTTATTGGCATCCGTTTGGCCCACTTAATGCGTTGGTTGTATAGAAAATCTTTCGCTTCTGTAAAATTCAATTTTACAGCCAACGAATGGTTCCCCGGCTGCATAGAATTGGCCAAAGAAGCTCCTAAATATACAGAGCCTTTCCCTGTCACTCCAGTAGGCGAGCATGAAACTGCCGCTATTTTATTTACTTCCGGATCTACAGGTAAGGCTAAAGGTGTAGTCTATACTCACTCTATTTTCCAAAACCAAGTTAAATACTTAAAAGAACTTTTCGACTTTAAACCCGGCGAATTAGATATGCCTGGTTATCCGCTGTTTGCTTTATTTGATATAGCCTTAGGTATGACTTCGGTAATTCCGCGTTTAGATCCGAGCAAACCGGCCGCTTGCGATCCCGCTTTGTTGGTAGAAACTATGGAAGAGTATAATGTTACTACTTGTCAAGGCTCTCCGGCTATTTGGCGCAAGGTCTATAACTATTGCAAAGATGAATCCATAAAGCTGGACACCTTAAAGCGGCTTATTACTTTCGGAGCTCCTATTCCTACCGAGCTTTTGCAAGGTATGTTTACCATTATGGCTGAAGGCGCCGAAATTTATACTCCGTATGGTGCGACCGAAAGTTTGCCAGTAGCTATTATTCCCGGCAGCTATTTAGTCGATCATGCGGCTGAGCGCACTATCGAAGGTGCCGGTACTTGTGTAGGTAAGCCTATCAAAGGCATGGACGTCAAGATTATAAAAATTACTGACGAACCTATCACAGATTTCGATGAGAGCTTAGTGCTTCCCGACGGTGAAGTCGGCGAGATTGTTGTGCATGGTCCGGTCGTTACTCAAGAATATTATCGTGAAGATGAAGCCAACGCTCTGTCCAAGATGAATGATGGACAAGGCCATAAGTGGCATCGCATGGGCGATACTGGTTACTTTGATAAAGATCACAATTTGTGGTTCTGTGGCCGTAAGGCTCACCGTGTAGAGACCGAAAAAGGCACCTTATTCCCCGTTATGGTTGAAGGTATGGCCAACAATCATCCGCGTGTTTTCCGCAGCGCTTTAGTTGGAGTAGGCCCCAAAGGCAAACAGACTCCGGTTTTAATTATTGAGCCTAAGCCCGGATCTTTCCCCGAAGAAGATAAGCAAAAAGAATTGCTCTCCCGTCAAATCTTAGCTCGCTACGATGAAAACGAGCTTTACAGCCAGATCAAGGACGTCTTGTTCTATGATTCTTTTCCTGTAGATCCTCGTCACAATGTAAAAATCCATCGTGAAGAGCTGGCTGTTTGGGCTGCTGAAGAGCTTGGGTACGAAACTGAAAAGTAGGTTTTAGTTATGGCTAAAGTATTAGTTGTCGGTGGAGGCGGCTTCTTAGGCAAAGCTCTAGTCAAGAAGCTTTTAGATCGTGGCGATGAAGTGCGCAGTCTCTCTCGAGGTGCCTATCCTGAGTTGGAAAAAATGGGCGCTGAAGTTTTGCGTGGCGATATTACTCAGCGTGAGACCGCTATAAAAGCTTCCGAAGGTTGCGAAGCTGTTTACCATACTGCTTCAAAAGCCGGCATTTGGGGAGCTTATTCGGAGTACGAACGTATTAACGTTTTGGGTACGCGTTATCTTTTGGAAGGTTGTCGCCAAAATGGTGTAAAGAAATTTATTTACACCAGTACTCCCAGCGTGATTTATCATCCCAAAGCCAAGATTGAAAATATTCAGGAAGATGTAGCTTATCCTGAAGAATTTGAGTGCGCCTACGCCCAAACCAAAGCGCAAGCTGAGAGAGAAGTCTTGCAAGCTAACAGTGCTGAGCTCGCTACGGTTGCCTTGCGTCCACACTTGATTTACGGGCCTGGAGACCCTCACTTAGTTCCTCGTTTAGTAGAGCGAGCTTTCGCCGGTCAGCTTTTCCAAGTTGGTAATGGAAAAAATAAAGTAGACATTACTTATATAGATAATGCTGCTCTAGCTCATATAGATGCTTTCTTACGCATGGAAAATTGTGCCGGTAAAGCTTACTTTATTAGTGATGGCCAGCCGGTCAATTTGTGGGCTTGGGTGCGCGAACTCTTGGAAAAAGTCGGGGCTCCGCCAATTACTCGTTCCATTCCTTATGGTATTACCTGGGGCTTGGGAGCTACTTTAGAGTTTGTTTATAAGTTGCTTGGCAAAAAAGAAGAGCCCAAGATGACTCGCTTTACAGCTGCTCAGTTGGCTACTTCCCACTATTTTAATATTGCTAATGCTCGACGTGACTTGCAATATGTGCCGGAAGTTTCTGTAGCCGAGGGGATGGAACGTCTTGTTGCTTGGATTAAAGAGCAAGGAGCTGATACCTTGCGCCATCAGTAAGCCTGACGCTTGAGATATTATACTTAAGTAAAAATTAAGGCCGGAGTCCCTCTTTTTGTAAAAGTGGCTTCGCCTTAATTTTTGGGTTTGTAATTTTTTAGTTGCTGCGTAAAATCACCTCGGCTGCGTCTTTATTGATTCGGCAAAGGCAAGCATAATCTACGGGAATTATTTTTAGACGCAACCCAGCTTTTCTGAAGAACTCCAAATTATCTAACATAAAATCAGTTTTATCATCTAGAGTGAAAGCCCCCAAATATTGCACGCGTTGATAAAAAGTTAAAGGCAAATTCTTGTAAAGAAGATTAAGAAAACTGGGAAAATCCTGAAAATAGGCTTTAAAGTAACGATTGCCTCGCGAGGGAGTTAAGGAAGCAAAAGGATCGTCGCTTTTAGCAGCCATTCTTCGGCACATTATCCAAAGTTTTAATAATGATAGCGGCGCACGGACATTTGGTGAATAAGTTTCTTCTGGCATAGTAGTGAGGTTGGCTTGCCAAAAAGGTAATGACGAATCTAAGCTGTGCTTATCGTATATTGCCGTCCTAATATCAGAAAGTTGCAAAGTCCACAGAGAAGATTTTTTATTACCAGAACAAGTTACATCGTCTAAGTTGGCTATGCTCATGTAGTGATAAAAACTTGGTTTCTTAGTGCGTGGGCCGGTCAAGTAGCCTAGCGCTATTTGTGAATTGGTATGCTTTTGCACATAACTAAAAAGTTCAGCATAGTAATTTTGATTTTCCAAATTAAGGCTGACTATTTGCCCAGGGCGACATACGAAGCCGTAAATTGGCAAAATAGGCAAAAAATAAGTTGAAATTTGAGAGTTGTTCATTTGTCCTTTGAGTCGCTTTTTCCGTTAAGCAAAACTATCTTTAACAATCGTAATAATGAGGGAGAGCGTTGATGTCTTCCACGTCTCTAATATATTGTAAAAATTTTTCTACAATGTATGGTGAAAACTGAGTGCCGTTGCCGCGCTCGAGTCTACTTAGGGCTTCTTCAAAACTTAGGCCGCGTCTATAAGGGCGATCGGTTACCATTGCGTCAAAGGAGTCGGCTACAGCAATAATTTGCGATCCTAAAGGTATAGCGCGTCCTTGAAGCTTATCAGGATAGCCTTTACCATCATAACGTTCATGGTGATGTACTACTATTTCTACTACACTAGAAGGCAGAGAAGTAATATTATTGAGAATATTTCTCGCGTTGCTGGTGTGAGTTTTCATAATCTCAAACTCTTCATCTGTTAAGGCGCTGGGCTTCATTAAAATACTGTCAGGTATCGAGATTTTGCCTACATCATGCAAAATAGCTGCTTTGGCGATTAGCTCGGTGGAGTCTGGATCTAATCCGATACATTTACAGATAAAGACAGAGAGCTGCTCTACGCGGGAAACGTGGCCATGAGTGTAAGGGTCTTTGGCTTCTATCGCTTGAGCTAGGGCTAAAATGGTTTCGTAATATGAACGCTCTAGTTTACTATAGAGTTTCATATTACTTAAAGTTATAGCTGCTTCTGTAGCTAGCAAGCTTAAATAGTCGGTATCTGTTTTATCGTACTGATCTCCTAAAAGCTTATTGGCAACTGCCAAAACGCCAAAAGGTTTATTTCCGCTAGCATCTTGTAACGGTACTACTAAAAGGTTGCGCAGCGACATACTGTTGCTGTCAAAAGGTTTTTTCTCCGTCGCTCCTATGCCTTGGGTATGATATTGTACATTTTTATAGTTGATAATTTCCCCTGTACTAACAACTTTTTGAAAAATGCCTGCTTCAATCTTTTGCGAAATAGTTTTGGCCATTACCTCGCTGATACCTAAAAAACGTGGTGTACGCCATTGGCCATCTTCATTAAAAGCGACGAAAGATACCTGAGATTTTACTTCTTCTCTAGCAAAATAGACTACACTATCTTCGACAACTTTGGAAGAACGTTCTTTGGCAAGCTTTTGAAAGAGTTGCAATAAGCTATAAAGTTTGCGCTGACGATCGAAAAATTGAATTTCACTTTCTTCTTTTTCAGCTACTTGGTGACGCGCTATAGCATAAGCTTCTTCGACGCGTTCGTCTTTGCGTTTCTCCAATTCTGATACAGGCTTGTTGATTGCTGAATTGACGAAGAAAGCAATGATGGTAAAGAAAGGTAGAAGAGTAAGTTCTGTTAGTGAGGCAACGTCACTAAAAATGGCCAATCCGCGTCCGGAAATAAAATAAGTTGTAAAAGAGGATAGGGCACAAAAAGCTAAAGTCAGCCAAATTTTCCCTTTTAGCGAAGTTATCAATAAAGCCAAATAAAGAAGTAAAAAATACTTACTATCTAACGCGCCTGTAGCTAAGACAATAGAGAAAGAAGATAAGCAGAGTAGGGAAGAAGACGCATACCAGAGTCTTAAGTTGTCAAAACGAAGATAACAGAGTATGGCTCCGACAAGTGAAACAGCCAAAAACACCCACATGATAGTGAGAAAATGGGCTCCCAATAAGCTGAAAAGTTCCAATCCTAAAAAAGCTAGCGTGGCATAAAAGCAAGATGTCAGCAACTCTGTGTTCTACTCCGCAAAATGTGTCATTTAAGAAAAAAGCTGATAATAATATCAGCTACTTTTCAGAAACCGCAGAGCAAGTTACCTAAACGCAGATACGATAGATCGGGCATTTTTGTAACTTGCTTAAGTTGGTCGTAATGCTATAAGTGAAAATTGTCAAAACCGGAAACTATCTGTTTTCCTGGACTTGATTGTCACCAGAAAAATTGCAGAAGGGATCTTTACTTTTTATATCGTTAGTTAAGATGAAAGCTCTGGTACGGCAACCGCCGCGGCAAGAAGCTGCTTTAGAACAAGTTTTACACTTGCGGCTGACTGCATCGGAACGCCATGTCTCCAATACTGATGATCTATTCCAGATGTCAAAAAAGCGAGTTTTACGCACATCCCCAGCTTTCCAAGCAGGATACATACTCAAAAGCCCGCTGGGATAGACGAAGCCATTGGACGATATATGCACTCTTGTACGACCACACTCACATCCCAAACCTTCAAAAGGACGACGTTGAGGCCGCTTAGGAGGCGTCAAGCACTCAATTTCTATATTGAGCGGATTACTCTGAGAAATGTTGCTAATAATTTCTATCGTTTTGGCAATCTCTTCCGATTTTAAAACTTGTTTGGGAAAAGCTGCCGCACGACCTACTGGGAGAGCAATATTAAAAATTAACTTATCTACTTTTAGCTCTTCGGCTTTTTTAACAATTGACGGTATTTCAGAACAGTTGTCTCTAAAAATGGTGACATGAAAATAAAAGCTAGCCGTAGGGCAAGCATTACGCAAATGAGCAATGCCTCGCATGGCTTTGCGATAAGAACGAACACCGCGTATGTTGTCGTAAATCTTTTCGCTCCCGGCGTCCATGCTTATTCTGAATGAATTGATTTGTACCTTAGAGAGACGTTCCTCAATGGATTTTGTCGCCAAAGCTGCATTAGTTGACACATTCACACACATGCCATACTTATTGGCTAAGGCAACTACTTCCGGGAAATCTTTGCGACCTAAGGGCTCTCCTCCACCTATGTCTAAGATGAAGACACCCATAGCGCAAAGTTGGGCAAAAAGATTGTCCAAGTCACGCAAAGTGAGCTCGTGATCTTGAGGCATGCCGGCGTCGGCCCAGCAATAGGGACACTTTAAGTTGCAATACCTGGTCAGTTGCAAGTGGACTCTCAAGGGAGCGCTGAGATGATTTTTGGAATTAACGAAATCATTATCCAGAATGCAACCTTTAAAACGTCCATTTTCAATAATATCGACGGAAGAGCACAAATTTACGAACTGATCGTAAGATACGCGACTAAGTTGAGTGCGCACATCTTCAGGCAAAATCTCGTAGGCACGACCTGCATCCTCTTGCTGACACGCTGACAGTATCTCCAAAGCGTTTTTATCGCAAAGAATGTAGTCTTTGGATGATCTACGATAGAGAACGCAACCAAACGAATCGCGTCGCAAAACGTATGGAGCTTCCGCTATCTTACTTAATTCTGCCTGCAAGTTTGTCATCCGAAAAACATCGATAAAAAAAAGCCACAGGTACCGGGCACGCCAAAAAACGCCCCCAAATTTAGCCCTGCTCTGCCCTCATGCACAAAGACGTTTATTAGCCGAGCGATTCGCCTTCTTTGTCGTGGTAGTCGCACTCTTCTAAGCAATCTCTGAAACTTTGCATAGGACGAGATTGATATGGATGGGTGCAGTTAATGAAAATTCTGGGGGTTTCACCCTCTAAGCTGAAACCGAAATCGACGTAACCGCAGAAACGATCAGGGACATTGTCGTAACAGAACTCATATAGCTCGCTGTAAATCTCGGGGCTTGAGTGCTGGAACATATGCTTTTCACATTGGAAAATGCCTAATACTGAGCTGCGGAATCTGCAAGGCCTATATGCCATATCTACGTCTCCTGAAATTAGTTGGCATTCGTCTGCAGCCGAAAAGGGGCTGACGAAGCGCAACTTCTACTTCGCTTATGACTAAAAAACGTCAAAAGCACCTTCCCGACAAAAAATATCGAGAATATTGCATTTTATGCACAACAGTGAAATATTTTCGCCGTTGTGGGCAAAATCCCCTGCGCCGACTTCCATAATTTTGGGGCATAAACTGGAAGCACTTCCCGCTGAATGCCCAACAAAAAAAGAAAAATGTATTTTTTGTTTTAGTCTTGCAAATACACTTTTATTTCGATCTTCAGCCAAGTTATTTTTATTTCTTTGCTTTCAATTCTTCCGAATAGTAGCTTGCCGGCGTCCATAAGTCTGGCAAATATAAGATTATCTGCTCTGGGAATGTAGCCGATTTTTACTCCTGCTTGAGTGCGGATTAAAATAGCTTTATCGTCGTGGGGATTGTCCGGCTCGCGGAAAAAATTAAGTTTGTCGCCTATATGTAAAGAAGGAGCCAGGTCTATAATCCCTTCGACAAATGATGTACCGGCTACGTGCGTATCTAAAAGAAAAATCTCTTTTTCAAATGGTTTGGGAATGGAAAGGCTGCCGCTACTGCTATGTAGCAAACTCATAAGGCCGGATTGCTGACTTTTGATTAACTCGCTCATTATTTTATGGTCCTTTTCCTATGTGTTTAACAGAGCGTTGATTTGTGTTTGGTAAGCTGTTAGTAAGTTTTGAAAATCAGCAATAATATTTTGTAATTTTTCTTTTTCTTCTTTGATTTTTTCTGGTGTACTAATCAACTTTTTTAAGGTATAAGGATATTCGCTTTTTATCTTGTTGATTTTATCAGTGAGCTTTTGCAGTAACATTGTGAGGCGATCTTGTTCTTGGTGAAGTAAAGCGAGGCTGTCGTCGGTGCATGGTAATAGCGGGGGGTCGGAAATCATTTCACTAATAAGGCGCATAGCTTCCAGATCTCCTGTAGCATAAGCTTCCGTGGCACGGTGAAAGAGATTTAATTGCGATTTAGTTAAATCTGGATGGAGATCAGGATGCAAAGCTTTGACTATTTGCCTATACAGCCTTTTTAATTCTTTTTGATCTTTACCGGAAAGAGTGTGAAGATGTTTGCTGCGCTCTAAGGCTTGGTTTATTTTGTCTATCCTTTCGTTTAGAGTTTGCTGATATTGGGCAAATTCAATATCCAGAACTTCTTCAATTTGCGCTAGATCTACCGGCTCTTGTCTATTTATTTTGGCTTGTATAAGGGTCATCTTGCGTTTAGCACGTAAAACTTGGCATTGTAATTCATAAGCTCTGTATTCTAAGCCACCGAGATTCATTAAATAAAAAGTTTCTATATTTTTGCATTCTGTATATAAGAGTTGATCATGCTCGAGAATCAGCATGGATAGTTCCGTATGAAGTTGCTGGATAGCTTCTTGAAGCTTTTTGTACTCCGGATGAATAGTTAGCTGTGAGTTTTCTTGGCAAGAATTACCGGAAAGAGGGTGCTCTGTTGGTAAATTTTCTGCTGTAGACATGTAATTCTATCCTTATAGAAATAAACTTTGCCAAAAATGGTATATGCAAATTGGTCAATGTTTGTTATTGCTAAAGATAGAGTTTTTTTCTTTTTATGGCAAGAGCTTGCAGGTTTGTTTGAAAAATAAAAAAGTCTCCATATAGGAGACTTCTTACTTTTTTTATACATTTGGTGGAGCTAAAGGGACTTGAACCCTTGACCCCTTGCATGCCATGCAAGTGCTCTCCCAACTGAGCTATAACCCCGGGAACGTTGCTATTATATCTCACTAGAAATAAAAGTCAACAACTTAGAACAAAAAAAGCCAATTTTTTTTATGTAAAAGTTGAATGTCTATAAAATGGTGAAGATTACTAAAGTTGATGCTTGCAAAATGACAGAGAGGGGAGCCTATAGCTGCAAAGGCGGTAGAACTTCGCCTATTACAATCGGAAGTAGTTGGTTTAAAAAATAAAAAAGCCTCCATATAGGAGACTTCTTACTTTTTTTTATACATTTGGTGGAGCTAAAGGGACTTGAACCCTTGACCCCTTGCATGCCATGCAAGTGCTCTCCCAACTGAGCTATAACCCCGGGAACGTTGCTATTATATCTCACTAGAAATAAAAGTCAACAACTTAAACGCAAAAAAAACTAATTTTTTTTTCTTGGCGCAAGGTAGATTTTGATTGGCGATGACTGTTTGGGAGTAAAA
This sequence comes from uncultured bacterium, assembly GCA_934636825.1. Taxonomy (GTDB): domain Bacteria; phylum Vulcanimicrobiota; class Xenobia; order Xenobiales; family Xenobiaceae; genus Bruticola. The sequence goes on from CAKUBG010000020.1 coordinate 36,968, forward strand.
AAATCAACCTAAACAAAAAAACACCGCCTCCCCCATGGTAGGGGAGACGGCATCCTTTAGGTAGTCAAGTTAGGTCTAGCGAGCGGCAGCAGCGGTAGACTGAGTAGCGTTGAGAACGTCTACGCTAATGCTGGGGCCCATGGAGCTGGTCAGATAAATGGAACGAACATAGGTTCCTTTGACAGCTACGGGACGAGCCTTCAAAATGGCATCGAACAAAGTGCGGAAGTTCTGCTCGAGCTTCTCGGCGTCAAAGCTTACTTTACCCAAAATACTGTGGATGCAGTTGTGCTTGTCGTTACGATACTCGAGTTTGCCTTTTTTGAACTCGGAAATGGTCTTGGGCAAATCGGGAGTTACGGTGCCGGACTTGGGGTTAGGCATACGCGGACCTAACACACGACCGAGCTCTTTACCGATGACGCCCATTACGTCGGGAGTAGCAATGCAGATGTCAAAATCAGACCAACCAGACTTGATCTTGGCGATTACATCTTCGAAACCGGCTACGTCGGCTCCAGCCTGCTCAGCGGCTTCGATCTTGTCAGCTTTGGTGATTACGCAAATACGAAGGGTCTTACCAGTACCGTGGGGCAATACGATGGTGCCACGGATGTTCTGGTCGGACTTTTTGCAATCGATACCGAGATGGAAGTGAGCTTCAACGGTCTCATCGAACTTAGCATAGGAGAGTCTTTTTACTAAGTCTACGGCCTCGGTAAGGGTGTACATTTGGCCTTTTTCGATTTGCTTTAATGCTTCTGCGAATTTCTTACTCTTCTTCGCCACTTTAAACCTCCAATGTGGTGCTGCAGGTTGATAAGTATTTCAACCCTCCCACTGACGCCTCTCTTTTTTAGTTTGGCGTGTACGTAATTTTGGTTAACTAGCCCTCTACGACGATACCAGCGCTGCGAGCGGTGCCGGCGATGATCTTCATGGCGGCTTCGATGTCGTTAGCGTTGAGGTCTTTCATTTTGATCTCGGCAATTTTGCGGATCTGAGCGGAAGTTACGGTGCCGACCTTGGTTTTGTTAGGCTCGGCAGAACCGTGCTGAATACCGGCTTCCTTGAGGAGCAAGGTCTTGGCCGGAGGGGTCTTGGTGATGAAGGAGAAGGTCTTGTCCTCGTAAACGGTGATCTCTACGGGGATGATCATTCCTACATCTTTGGAAGTGCGTTCGTTATACTGTTTAACGAACTCCATGATGTTGAGGCCGTGCTGACCCAAAGCAGGACCAACAGGGGGAGCGGGGTTAGCCTTACCCGCAGGAATTTGTAACTTAATGATGGCCTTTACTTTCTTCGCCATTTTCTACACCTCTGTAGCTGAAGCTGTATCCTTCCCAAAAAACAATACTTAATCGTTTTATAGGAGAAAGCAGCTGCTAGATTTTTTCAACTTGACCGAACTCAAGAGTGGTCTTCACTGTGCGACCAAACATCTCGACATTAAGACCGAGTTTTTCGCTCTCTGGATTAACTTCGATTACTTCGCCTGTTTGATTCTGTAAAGCACCACTGATAACGCGAACCGTCTGACCTATTTCCAGCTCAAGCTTTATTTTCTTAGGTGCAGACAAACCCATCAATTGCTTGATCTTTTCCACTTCATCTTTGGGAAGAGGAACCGGCTTTAAGCCGGGGCTGACAAAACCGGTGACGCCGGGAGTATTGCGGACAACGTACCAGGAGCGGTCGTTCATCTTCATTTGGATAAGAACGTAACCGGGATAAATCTTTCTCTTGATGGTGCGCTTCTTCTGCTTTTTGTTTCCGTCAGTACTAAAACTGACTTCTTCCTCGACGGGCACCAGAACTTGGAAGATCTGGTCGCGCATATTTTGAGTTAAAATACGCTTGCTGAGGTTTTCAGAAACTTTATTCTCGTATCCGGAGTATGTATGTACTACATACCACTTAGGAGCGTCGGGATCGTTCTCATCGAATTCGGGAGCGTTCTCGACAGCCTTCTCCGAGGTCTCTTCATCTGAAGCAGATGATAATTCTTCGGCTTCAAAGTCCTCAGTCTGCGTTATTTTATCTTCTGTCATGGTCATACACCTTTGAGCAATCAAACTAAGCTTTTAGCTTTTTCTGTCGTTCCAGTAGAATTTGCATTCCGCGATCGGAGCCTTAGCTCCAGAACAGCTCGGTTAAACTGAGGCTTCAGTCGTACCAAACAACGCGGTTAGTATTTTGTTCACAATTCCCATGTAGCACGAAACCATAATCAAGGTAACCAGCACTACGACGGTTGCGGAGCGGAGATCTTTGGCTGTGGGCCAGGAAACTCGTCCCCACTCATCCTTCACAGATACTAAGAACTTGACTACTTTATCGTAAAGGCCCACTAAACCGGTTGTCTCATGTAAAGCTACATTTTTCTTGGAGCTACCGGCGTCTTGAGACTTCGTCAGGCCTACTGCAGGAGATTGGTCTTTCTTAATTCCGCCGCGACGGGCTTTGCTGCGCGCTGCGCTACCGGAACTAGCCACGACTACTTAGTCTCCTTGTGAAGCGTGTGCTTTTTGCAAAAACGGCAGTACTTCTTGATCTCCATACGATCGGGATCGTTCTGCTTGTTCTTCTTAGTCGCGTAATTGCGGCGCTTGCAACTCTGGCAAGCTAAGTTGATGATTACGCGCACTTCTTTCTTGGCCATTTTGACTCTCCTTGTCAACTATTTGGCGGTAAACCTAAAAAAGAGTCCTGACAGTAATCCCGCCATATCATGGCTTCACAGATCACTCCAGAACCCTTTTTTCACTAGAGGCCCCACCCGTCAAAAAAAGAACAACATAAGTCGTTCTTTTCCTGACCGTTAATTTTGTCTATCGCAAACTACTTACGGCAATCCACGACCAACAAAACCAATACATGGAGCTGAGAAACAGGCTCGAACTGTCGACCTCGTCCTTACCAAGGACGTGCTCTACCTACTGAGCTATCTCAGCATAATCGCTAAATGCTATACAGGATACTTGCTTTAGCATGGAGCTGAGAAACAGGCTCGAACTGTCGACCTCGTCCTTACCAAGGACGTGCTCTACCTACTGAGCTATCTCAGCGTGAATCCTATGCAACATTCAGCTTTTGGAGCGAGGAACGGGGCTCGAACCCGCAACATCCAGCTTGGAAGGCTGGAGCTCTACCATTGAGCTATCCTCGCGAGAACTACGCTTGACCCCCGCCTTGCGCATGAAGAGTATATGCGTAGACGCTGCTTATGTCAAGGACTAAAAGCCAAAAAAGAATAGTTATTTTTTGAAGCTTATTATTCGTGGCCGCTGGACATGTGTATCGTAAGGCGCTTTTTGTTTTTTTTGATTGTTGATAGTAAAGAAGGAGGACACCTTGACAAAAACGAATTTGCCTTCCCTGTCTCGGTGGCGTTGGGTCGTGCAAGCGGCTGCAGTTCGCGCTGAGTTAAGTTTTTTAGCTGAATTTTGTTTTAGTGTTGTACTTTGGGCAAGGTTTAGATACAAGACTTAGCTCGGAAGGACGCCATTTTTTTTGGCTGCCATCGCTAGTTTAGTTGTGGAGATTATTTGTGCGTATAGCTAAGTTTTTTGCGGCTTTTTCCCTTTTGTGCTGCTTGGGCGCTGGTGTGAGTGCTCAAGCTGATGTCGTCTATTCCATTAGGAATAACGATACTATAGAGAGAGTGGCCGCCAGATACAATGTCACTCCCGAGCAAATCAATAAAGTCAATCCTAAATTAAAACAATCTGGCTTTAAACCTGGCGTATTTATTGTGATCCCCAATAGTCCAGACGATGTCTCTATCAGCAAAGAGCAAGAGAGAGAAATTTTGGCCAAATTGGAAAAAGATTTGCCTTCTCCTAGTTTGGTAAAATTAGAAGTGTCCGAATTGAATCGCGCGGGTAATCGTCATCGCGGTCAATTGGCTTATCGTGGTGGCATGGGAGTAAACGGACGCCTTATAGACAATGCCCACAAATATTTGGGGACGCCTTATGTGTTTGGCGGAACCGGTAACGGCTCTTTTGATTGCTCCGGCTTTACTATGAGAATGTATCAAATGTCAGGCATCGATTTGCCACGTACAGCCGATGTACAGTATGGCGTAGGTGTTAAAGTGCCTTTTGGAGCAGAAATGCCCGGCGACTTGGTTTTCTTTGAAACTTACCTTCCTGGCCCTTCTCATGTTGGCATTTACATTGGGGACGGAAAATTTATTCATGCTTCTTCCAGTAAAGGCGTTACTATCAGTCGTTTGAGTCAGCCCTACTATGCTGCTCGTTATCTAGGCGCCAAGAGAGTTTTTAAAGAAGCTCTCTAAGTACGATGGAGTAGCGTTAGGCTCCAAAGTAAACAGCTTCTCGCAAGTCACGATCTTGCAAGGAGCTGTTTTTTTTGTGCGATATATAAAAAAACAGCTATTTCCCCCTGCTATTTGCAGTTACTTATAACGAAAAGGAAACGGCTGTTTTTTTTGTGTGCTTTTTAGCTCAGTAGCGATCTCGGCGCTCTAATCCTAAGAAAGAACGCATAGAATTTTCGGATAGTCCTTCAGGATTAGCTTGCACTAAGCGGCTATCTAAGCCCACTGCTTGAAACTCTGCACCTGTTACACCGAAGGGGCCAGTAGCATATCCTCCTGTATAAGGATCGTAGGCCCAATTATCCATAGTGCCGGTGGAAGCGTTGTAAGAGTGCATGAGTTCATGGTGGAAACCAACTAAGGGAGGACGGTCTTGCCAAGCGGTTTCCGTATTTAAAGAAACGGATGCGCGGTTGTAATAAATAGTGGAGTCGGAGCCAACATTAGGCTTATTGTCTTCGTGATCAAAATAACCATCGGCACCGGAGCTGCACTGATTGCCGCTGGGCGTTTCAGATATGCTTACTTTCTTGCCGGTCTCTCCGATAGCTGCAAAAGCTTGTTGGCCGATGGGTATATCGGAAAGAGCTTCCAAATCACTAGTAACGCGGTTCTTAAATGAAGCGTCTCCGCTAATCTGGAAAAATTCGGGCACGGATGCAGAAGTCGTCTCTTCTACTGAAGTGTTGGTTCCAGCCGTAACTTGGGTTTGCGGAGAAACGTAGACGCGGCTATTTGTCTCGGCAGTAGATATGTTGTTGTTGCCGCTGCCGTCTACGATTACATTGGTACCGCTTTGCGCGTCGATTGTATCGTCACCGCGTCCGCCAAAGAGCATATTGCGTCCGCCTTCAGCCTTAATGGTATCGTTACCTCGGCCACCGTCTACATAATTCTGGCCGGACGTTACAGTAATAACATCATCTCCGTCGAGGCCGTAAATGACACCGCCTCCACCTTCGTCGACAATGTAGTCTGCGTTGTTACTTCCTTCAATATAATCGCGTCCCAGCCCGCCGGAGATGATATTGCCGTTTATGCTATGTCCGTCGACTGTTTTTATTACAGGAGCATCGGAGGCTAAATCTAAGCCGCCGACAATGATTGTATCGTTGCCGCGACCGCCATAAATTTCGTTTTGTCCATAATTGTCGATAATAGTGTCGTTACCGGAGCCGCCTTGGATGAAGTCGTTACCGCTACCTCCGGTAATAAATAAAGGAACACGTACATCTTCTTGGACGATGATTTTGTCGTTGCCTTTAAAACCGTCAATAACTAATTTTTTGGCTTCTTCCGAAGTAAAGTTACTTTTTTGACCATTTATATCGACTGTAATTCCGCCGTTCTCGCCTTTGGAGATATTTATTTCATCGTCACCTTCGGTTGCAGTAAGAATTTTTACTTCCGAGGGATCGCCACGCTTGCCTACGATACGTCTGGCCAAAAGATCGGCATCACTGCTGTGCTGGCCGTTGGTTGACAGAGAACTGTTTAGTTGCAAACTATCCTGAACAGTCTGGTTCTCTTCAGAATGGGAGAGAGGTTCTTGCGAGCCTACCTGGCTGAGAATATCAGCGCTTCTATGCTGGTTTATGGAAAAATTTACGTTTATCATCTCCAGGCCAGTGTATCATAAAAAAGGTAGATATTGCTTTAAAAGCTGTTGAAAAATCATTAACTTTAGGTCTTTAGATATAGCTTTTAGCAAAGTGCGCGGCAATGTATAATTTTTTTAATCATTTTGTCATAATTTTTATGTAAAACTATCTCCTTTTCGGTAATATTCGTTTCTCATAATAAATACGTGCAAATGTTGAGCCGTTGTCTAATTTGGGGAACTGATTTTAAATACGCCTGGCCTTTATGGTGTATGGTAGGTATTTGCTGTGGATTCTGTATAAAAATTTGGCCGCGATTTAGTGTGTGTGGAATATCTGTAATATGTCTATTTAGCTTATGGGCACTGGTGGCTTTATCTACTTTGCGAAGACGAATAGCCTTCGCTTTATTTATTGTAGCGCTGAATACTTTTTTGATAACCTGGCGATATGAGGCTCCTCAGCCTGAATTACAAAATAATATATGGCGATCTTTGGAATATACTCATGTTTCCGGTCGTGGCAAAGTAGTCAAAATATACGCTTCTTCTTGGAATACGAAGGCGCTGTTGCGCTTGGAAAACGGCGGCTTGCTTTGGGGGAAAAGTGTCGACAAACGTTTGCGCGATTATCAGGGCAAACAAGTGAAATTTAGTGGTTTACTTTTACCTATTACAGAAAATACTCAAGGCGGAAAAAAAGCCAATATAATGTACATGGTTAAACTCAGTGGCTTTAAAGACGTCTCTCCTCCCAAGTCGTATCTTATTCCTGACGGCACTGGGGCCAATTCTTACATAAAAAACAAGATCGTAAGTGCTTTCAGCCACAACAGCAGGGAAATTGCAGCGGCTATGTTTTTAGGGCGCGGCGATCTTTTGGCAGAAGAAACCAAAGCACTGTTTAGAGATGTAGGGCTGAGTCATATGACTGCCGCTTCTGGTTTTCATCTTTCTATTATGGCAGCTATAGCTATGTTGGTTGTTGCTTGGAGTGGGCGCAGTCGCAGGTGGGGGGCTTGTAATGCCATCATTCTATGCGCTGTTTATGTGTACATAGTTGGATATATGGCTTCGCTATTAAGAGCTTTTATTATGGCGACTTTAGCTCTGGGGGCTTTGATTATCGGACGCCCTGTGCGTTTGGAACGAACTGTATGTCTAGCTTGGAGCTTTATGCTATTGAGTTGTCCGACTTGGATTGAAGATATAGGTTTCCAACTTTCGTTTGGAGCTGTATTTGGCATTATATGTTGGGCTTCATTATGGAACCGAATGTTACATTTTTTGCCAAAATTTTTAAGACAATCCGTTAGTTTGACTATGGCTGTTAATTTGTTTTTGTTGCCGTTATTAATAAACTATTTCCAGAAGGTTCCATGCGCTTCAATATTGGCCAACTTATTGGTGGTTCCGGCTTTAGAGGTTGTATTTATTCTGATAATTCCAACTTTGCTTTTATCATCATGGCCTGTAGTGGGTCAGTTTTTACCTTTGATCTGTGATTATTTGTGCCGGTACTCTGTAGCTGTGGCTATGTGGCTACGAGAACAGCTTCCCGTTTATGATTGTTGTCCGCTTTCTACATGTCAAATGGCTATTTTTTATCTTGTGTTAATTGTCGGTCGTTTATTTCTTTGGGCCTTAGCGTGTAAAAAAGAGGCAGAGAAGTCTGTTTGCAGTTGATATGGCGCATAATCGACACCGTCCCCAAGTGGCTAAAAGTCGAAAATATTGGCTTTTTTGAGCATTTTACCGGTAGGATCGTCGTATCTATGTGCGGAAGGAGCGAAGACGACTGCTGAGTGTGTTTAAAAGCTGAAAACAACTTATTTGGCGGTCTTTTCAGTCGTTTTAGAATGGCAGGCCTTGGTTATGATCGATTGTACCGTAAAAGTAGAACTGATTCGAGAAAAAGCGAAACTTCCCAAAAAAGCTTTTCCTACAGATGCAGCTTACGATTTATTTCTGCCGGAATCCGCTACAGTAGCGCCAGGACAGACTGTAGCTCTAAAGCTTGGTATTCGTTTAGAACTTCCTTCCGGTTGGGAAGCGCAAATCAGAGGGCGCAGTGGTTTGGCTCTTAAAGGATTGACTGTACATTTTGGCACTATCGATCACTTATATCGTAAAGAATTGGGCGTGATTGTACATAACAATTCTTCGGAGATGATAAAACTTGCCGAAGGTGACAGAGTAGCCCAATTAAAGCTTGAAAAGGTTTGGAATACAGAGCTCGTTTGCGGAACCGTAACGGATACTGAACGCGGTGGCTTCGGATCTACCGGCGTTTAAGGTTATATAAGATTTTTTTACAAGAGCAGTGCTTTTTTTCTCAAGTGCATTGTTAAACAATAAAAGAGGTTTGTAAACTGAGCAACCATGAGCGGAAATTTTTTTTCTTATAATGATGATTTCGATTCTGAAGATGAGGTCGGTTTAATAGACCTGGCTCCCGATCAAGAGAGTCTGGCCGATAAACAAAAAGCTGCAAAAGAAGAAAGCGAGACCCCTGAAGAGGAGGAGTTGTCCGAAGATGAACTTCCCGCTCTGCTTAATGAGGCTGATGAAGTTGCTAAAAAAGGTGAATTTGGGGAAGCTATCATTAAGTATGAGGCTGCTCACAAAGTTAAGCCTACTTCTTATAAAATAATCAATAATTTAGCTCGCCTATATGCTATACGTGGTCGTCTCAAAAAATTAATAAATATCTCTTTGGATTGGATGAAACAGCTTGAAAAAGAGAAACAGTTTGAGCTGGCTCTTGTGGTAGCGCAAGCTGTAATGCGCTTCGATTTGGGATCTCTGGAAGCGCGTTTGGGAGTACTTCGCTGTATACAAAACAGTGATGATGAAGAAAAGTATATTCAAACCGTTTTAGATTACTCCAACTATTTTGTGGATATTGGTAACGGTGAACTTTCTGTAAAGGTATTGCAAGTAGCTTTGGAAGCTTATCCTTTGCGTGTAGAGTTGGCTGTGAAATTGGCCGATATTCATATGCAATTGGGCAATATTCAAGAATGCACCAAACAATGTCAAAATATTGCTACCTTTTATGAAAATAAAAACGACTATGTCCACGCTGCTGAGCTTTATCGTCGTTTGCGTATGCTTCTGCCCGAAGATTTGGGCATAGCTTTGCGTCTAGGTGAGCTATATAGCCTTACCGGAGCCTACGAAGATTCTGTGGCTGTTTACCGTTCTTGTATGCATATTGCATATGATAGCCGCGAAGTATTGATGGGATTAGCTTCTGCTTCTATGCATATGGGAAGATTCTCCGATGCAGGTTTAGCTTTGCGCAAGATCTTATCCGCCACTCCTGATGATTTTGAAGCCAGAGAACAACTGGCTGAAGTGTATGTTAAAACGGATAATCCTTCGGAAGCGATTATAGAACTTACTACAATTGCGCGTGGCTATATCGGAGCTAAAGAATATGACAACGGAGTCCGCGTATTGGAGCGTTTGCTTGAATTGGACTCCAATAATACTTATGCCGTACGTGAACTTTCCAATATTAAAGATATAATCGCCCAGCGTGAAGCTAGGTTGGCAAAAATGTCAGAAATGGCCAAACAAGCCAAAGAAAGTGAAAATAACTCGAACAATTTGCCGACCGTTACTGCGGTGCAAGTTGCTAGTGAAGAAGATCTCTATGCCGATGACGGGCCGGTAGGAGGTTTCGATGACGAATTTGAGGCCCCGTCGGAAGAAGCCAATTCTGAAATTATAGGCAACATAGATGACGATTATTTACCTTTGATGGCTTCTTCTGTCGCTGTAGATAATAGTTCAACTGTTGCTGCAACTTCGCCAAATAAAAAGCCCCTTTCTGTAACCAGAGTTTTGGTCGGCAAGGCTGTTCCCGGACAGCTTCAGGTGCCGGTTCCTTTTGTGATGGCTTCTTACCCGGACACTATTGAGCTTATGCAAGCTATTATTTCCGAGCCGCCGTCAAGAGACGTACTGCCTTGGGAGTATTTGGCTGTGCTCGATACCGATGCAGAGGCTGAAGCAGAAGCTGAAGCCAAAGCATATGTCGAACAAAAAGAAAAAGTTGCTACCAACAGTGCTGTCCAAAAGCCTGACAAGAAAGAAGTTAAGGCCGGCCCTGTCGCTTCTGCCTTTGCCTCTTCGAGCAGTTCTATGTTTGGTGAAAGCGTTTTTAGTGCCGCTACCATTCGTTCCGCGCATCGTTCTTCAAAGAGACGTCGTGGACGCCGCTCTCGTATTGAGTCTGATATAGATGAAGTTGCCGAAACTCCGAGAGAGAGAAATGGAGGCGGCTCTAGCGTTCAAGCCGCTTTGATGGCTCGTTTTAGCAAGCGTTAAGCAATGTTTTTATAAGCGAAATGCCGGTTTCTTCATATAAGAGGAGCCCGGCATTTCGCTTATATTTAGTTTTGAAGTATTTCCGTGTAAATAGCTAATCTATTTAGGTCTTTGTCTCATTTTTATCGATCAAAGCGGCAATAGGCGTTAAGCCTGCTTGAATATTGTCACCTATTTTAACTAAAGAACGATATTTGTCACAAGGTAAATATACATCGGTGCGTGAGCCCATGCGAATTAAACCGTAACGCTCGCCTTGAGCTAATAATTCGCCTCTATTAACCCAATTGTAGATACGTCTGGCAATTAAGCCTACTCTTTGAGCTACTACTACAGGGCCGTGCTCTGTTTCCAATATTACATAAGTTGAGTAATTGTGGTTGGCTTTGGGTAAATTGGCACTGGCATAGCCGCCTTTGACGTCAAATTGATCGACCACTTTTCCCGAAACAGGCGAGCGATTGATATGAACATTAAAGAGAGATAAAAATGTAGCAATGCGCAACCATTCGCCTTCGCCTAAGTGAGGATCTTTTACTACAGCCACATCCAGAACTGTACCGTCACAAGCTGAGAGAGCTACGCGACGATTTGCTTTTATGGAGCGTCTGGGATCACGCAAGAAGGCGGCTATTCCTGCCAGTAAAATCATAGGCCAATACCATAAAGTGCAGCCAAATTTTTTTAATCCCCAGCTTAAGGCACTCAGAGGAAGAATGAAATGTAAAATATCTTTAGCTATTTTTATGGGGCCCAGAGGTAGAGAATCGCGCCCTTCGACAGCGTGAATTTTCAAGGCATCGGCACAGGAGCTTGGAGTAAAGCGCAAATGGTCTACCCAAACTGGAGGCAAATTGGTGACGATAGTTTCTTTATAGACTCGAAAAGAATCTATATAACTTTCCAAACAAGTAGGTTTAACCGGCTGACAAGAATTTTTACGCCAGCAAGAGGTAATAAAGCTGCGAATTTTGCGCAACCAAGCCATCTCCAGACAACTTAAAGTGCCACCTTCCGTCAGAAGCAAACGGCAGCTCTCCATACTTTTTTGTAAAATATCGTCAGAAAGCAAATCTATAGGGTAACTCAAGACAACGGAATTAAAATAATTAGGCATGTCTAGTTCCCAGAGTAGCTTGTTCTCAAAATGAATTTGAGAACTTTTAGTATGATAAGTCGGCTCGTTTTTTAAATTGTCTTTTAAAGACGCGATTTGAGTTGAATTGCCGTCAATGATAAACAGTTCGTCTTCTTTATGGAGCGATTTTATTACCTTTATTGCTAAAGCTGGTATTTGAGCTCCTACCAATAAAATTCGTTTAGGCGAATTTAGACGAAAGGTCTCTTGCATTAAGGCTTGATATAATCTAGGAGAAGTAAGCATATTTCCCTCATCGAGTAAAAAACTAAAAATATATTATTGCCTGAGCGGTAGTTACTCACCAGAAAAGCAATCTTTGGGCAGGCGAAGTGGATAGTCCTAAGCACTGCGGATTACCTATTTCGTCAGTGTAGATAAAAGTCCCCACATGCTATTGGGAAGAACTCCGTTTTTTTAATTGCGCTCTGGACTTGGCCTCACCTAAAAATTTAGTTACTGTGTCTAAGAGTAATCCCTTGTCAAAACTACGTTTTTCTATATAAGCATTGGCACCTAACTCCAAGCCTCGCTGCCTATCTTCCATTCTTTCTTGTCCGGTAATAAGGATTATGGGCATTTTGTTTAATCTGCTGTTAGAACGAATTTTTGTAGTCAAATCAAAACCGGTGATGCTGGGCATATCTACATCTGAGATGAGCAAGCCAAACTTCTCATTTTGTAGCAATTCCCAAGCTTGGCTGCCGTCGGCGGCTGTGCGTACAATAAATCCTGAAGCTTCTAGAAGATCTCTAATTAAAGTACGGGTTGTTATAGAATCATCTGCTACCAAAATAGCGGAAGAAGTGGGGCTGTCGTCAGTTTGTGACTGACGTATATAGCTTCGCATGTGAGTTAATAAATCGGAAATATTCAGTACAGGAACTACTTGATGATACCCTGCCATGCAAGCACCCATCACGAAACGGACTCTTTTCAGCTGTGGACCCAAATCTCGAGATAATACTTCTTGCACACCGTATATCTCGTCTACCGTCAGTGCCAAACGTCGACCTCCGGCCATAACAATAACAGCTGGCCGACCGTTTCTAAGATCTTCAGTAGGCACCTGTGGCAACTTTAATAACCGACCCAAGCGGGTGATAGGCACTACATGATCGCGAAAGCGTATTACTTGACTACCTTCGGCAGTAAAAATATCTTCCAATTTAATTTTGGTTGCAGCTTCGACGCCACTCAAAGGAAAAACAAAAAAACGGTCTTGTTCCCTAATTAGTAAGCCTTCGAAAGTGGCTAAACTGGTAGGAATAGATAAAATGAAGGAGGTACCTTGGCCAATTTTTGTTTTTACTCTTATAGATCCATTCAGCATTTCTATCTTTTCGCGTACAATAGCCATACCTAAACCTCGGCCGGATAGATCTGTCACTTCAGAAGATGTAGAAACTCCTGAAGTAAATATTAAGTCTAGGTAGTTTGCTTCAGAGCCTTCCGAAATCAGTCCTTGTTGTTTAGCAGAAGCTAAAACTTCTTCTGTCTGAATGCCACGCCCGTCGTCAGAAACGGTAAACTCCATCATGCTAGTACCGCGTGAAGTTACTTTCAGATTTAAGTGGCCTTCTTGATTTTTGTGTCTGGAAAGGCGCTCTTCGATACTTTCCAAACCGTGATCTAGAGCATTGCGTACCAAATGAAGCAATGGCACTTTTAGCGCTTCTATAATACTTCGGTCCAGTTCTAAGTCGCCACCCGTAATAGTAACACACACTTTTTTAGCTAATTGTCTGGCTATGCGTCGAGCTGCAATTTCAAGCTCTTCCAACAAAGGTCGAACAGGAGCCAGGCGCGCTCCTTTTACTTCGCTAAGCAAAGCTTGAAGCTGATTGTTGAATTCGTGATAGTCAGAGCCCAAACTGCGAGTATGATGTTGTAATGAACTGACTATAGAGCGCATCTCTTCGGCTAAATGGTTGAGAAAAGGATCTTCTTTGCTTTTATTTACTATGTCTTGAAGCAAACGGCTGGCTAAGATTGCACTATTGAGCAACTTTTGAGCTTCGTTCCGGCGTTGTTGACTGTTAAGTCTAGCTAGAACTAATTGTTCGCCGCGTCTGAGCAAAAGATCTAATTTGTTAGCATTGATACGCACAGTTTCTTGTTTACTTTGCGTACCCGCTGGTGGCATCGTATCGACAATTTTAGAGGCAAAATCATTTGTTTGAAAACTTTGGCTTTGATTAGCTTTCGTCGAAGAAGCCAATCCGTTTGGCGCTGCTTCTGAGGATAGAACGGTCTGTGGCTTATTTGTATTTGTGGAAGAAAGAGAAGCTGAACTGGAAACAATAGGTTTAAAGTTGAAGGCAGAGGAGGTTAGATCGATATTTAAAGATGCAGCCGCACTCAAAGCCGATTCCAGTATGGAAGAAAGTTCCTCTTTATTGGCTTTGTCAGGTGACTTCTTCCAAGTAGACAGTATATTCTCCGACGTTTGGCAAATGTGGCCGACATTGTCAAAGCCTATAGCTTGAGAAGCTCCTTTCAAGCTGTGGAATTGGCGAAAAACAGGCTCTATCAAAGTCGAATCAGATAAAGGCCCCTCATCTAAAGCTCCTTCTATTGTTGATAATCCGACTAATATGCCTTTTATGTAATCTTCTGCTTCTACTTGGAACGTGGCCAGTAAACGGCGTCTGAATTGTTCCTTGCGAGTACCCAATTTGCAGTTCTGCCTTTCGAAAAGCTAGAGTTCACCGTTTTTTAATAAATTATGTAATGAAAAAGACATATTTTTCATATTTTTTGCTTGTTCTTCGGTCTGATGAGTGCTTTCTAAAGTTTGTTTGCTGGCTACTTGGATGGCAGCTATAGCCTGGGCAATTTGTTCTACACCGGCTGATTGTTGCTCGGAAGAAGTTCTGATTTGACCGGCCGAGTTACTGGAGAGACTTATCGTCTCGGCCAAAGTTCTAATTACGTCGCCGGCTTGATTGACTAATTCTACGCCGGTTTCTACAGCACGTGTTCCTGTTGCTGTGTTATTGAGAGCAGCCGTAACCGCTTTTTGTATCTCGCCCAAAATCGAACGTATTTGGACTGTAGCTTGGCGTGATTGTTCAGCTAAAGAGCGAACTTCGCTGGCTACAACTGAAAAACCGTAACCGTGTTCGCCGGCGCGAGCCGCTTCAATGGCAGCATTGACAGCCAACATATTAGATTGCTCGGCTAGTTCTTGTACAGTAGAGATAATTTCGCCAACAGCTTGAGTTTGTTCTGATAAGTGTTGCATATCGGAGGCAATGGCTTGCACTTCTTTGCGTATCGATTGCATACCGCTGATAGTGCGTTCTACAGCTTCACGTCCGCGCAAAGTAACTTTCTCGGAGGTAAGAGCCAAATGGGCCACTTCTTCAGCTTTTTTCGTTGATAAAGCGGTTACTTGCTTTAATTCTCCTACCGTAACTGAAGTTTCGGAAACAGCTGAAGATTCTTCCGCCATAGCATTCGCTTGTTTGGTTGTAGCTTCCAAAATGCCGCTAGAAGCTTCGGCCACCAATGAAGCGGTTTCTTGCAAGGCTTTAATTAAATTTTCTAATTTAAAGCGAGCATCGCGTTCTGAAGCAATTTTAACTTCAATTTGCTCGGCCATATTATTGAAAGACTCAGCTAAGGTAGTAAGTTCGTCGTTGCCCATTACGGGGACGCGTGAAGTTAGATCGCCAGACGAAATCTTGGCTGCTGATTCTTGAAGAAAAAGGACTCGGTTGGAGACACTGCGGGCCATAGCCAAAATGACCAAAGTTAAACACAAAATGAAGATATTGACTATTGAAGTCATTAAGCTGATTTGATTGGATATTTTATCGGTACGATCGGCCAACATATCGGCTACCGTACTTAAAGACATAAGAATTGGTGATATGTCGCTTTCAAAAGAAAGCGTTTTACCTTGTAAAGTTGCACCTTGCTCGCTGACTAGAGTGTTTAAATGGAGAGAAATTCTGTTCCATTCGTCGTAGGCTTTAGCTATATTGTCACTTATGGGGCCGGAATTAGGGAGATCGCTACTTAGGTCACTGAGCTCTTTAGTTAAAAGTCTCTTTTCATTGAGCAATTCTTTGATAGTTTGGTGTTTGCTGATAGGATCTGAAGCTGCCGTGAGTTTGTCCGATAAGTCGGAAATTTTCCAAAGCCTACTTTCAGTGCTGGAGGTAGTTTGGCACAATTTATTGGCACTTTTTAACTTAGGCTCCATTACCAATACCAAGAAACATGTGGCTCCCAAAGTGATAACCAACAGTATGGCAATTACATAACTTAAAGTCTGAGATGTTGAGCGCCTTTTGAGAGCATGGGCTTGAAGTCCGTCTGTTGCCACTTGTATTTGCCTCACTTAATTATTGCTATGCACAATTGCCGACCATGACAGTTCCTCTTCTAGTGCTGTGAAGGCTGTCCCTACAAAAAGGATCGATTCCTTAAGAAAAAAGCACGAGTCTTTGCTCTTAATATACAAAAACTCGTGCTTTGATGGCTTTAAATTGGGTTGTTATGACCAATAACCCAACTCTACGTCTAGTCTTTTTTTATCACAAGGACGGTCAATTTCTGTAGGAAAAAAACGTCTAGATGGTTTAAAAACTGCATCTCCTTTTCTTAGATAAGTTACTTCAAGAGACTGGGGGATAACCATATCGGCTACATTAATTAAGCATGAGCAATTGTTGGCATGAATATGTACCGGTTCATGGGTGCGGGCAATTTTTTCCAAAACGTGTTTTATAGAAGAAGCGATTTTTAAATCTGTCATTTCGTGCATTTCTAAAATTATTTGAGAAAACTGACTGAGAATTTCTTCTGGCACATCTCTGAGAACTTCCCATTCGCAACCTTCTATATCCATTTTGAGAATCATATTGTGTTGGCTCTCGTGTCCGTTTTTTTGCAACAATGCTTGAAGAGTTTGGCAATTATTCATAGCAAGGTTGCCGCAAACACCAATCGGAAAAAAATGACAACGGTTGTTTGAAAATTTGAGAGTTGATGGATCTAGGGTATGATCATACATATAAACCTCATAGCCACGTTCAGCCATCGCTAAATCCCACCCCGGTTCGGCACCTATACCAAAACTATAAGCAATTTTTTCAGTATCTTTTAATTTTAAGCCTTTGACCATTACATAACCGCCGTCGGTATCAGGTCCGACGCGTTCGTAACTTAGATCAACAATATCTTTTACGTTTATTAACGATTTTACGGAGTGAAGGTGGTCGTATAGTACAGTTTTGTCTATAAAGGAAGTAGATCGTTGGCATCCTTTGTACGCAATATAGCGCTCAATGCCTCCAGAAGCGCATTTTGCGGCGTCCTGCACTAGTTTTAATAACAATTCAACTGCAGTTAGGCTATAATGAAGGGCTTTAA
Organism: uncultured bacterium; assembly: GCA_934636825.1. Lineage (GTDB taxonomy): Bacteria > Vulcanimicrobiota > Xenobia > Xenobiales > Xenobiaceae > Bruticola. Next base: position 53,777 of record CAKUBG010000020.1, read on the forward strand.
GGTTCCATTTTATCTTTGTGTAATATTTTGCAACACGATCGTCAGAACTACTCATAACTTCTCCGAATAAATTTTTTGCGTGTGACAAACAACAAAGCCAGTTGTTTTTTTAATGAAGAAACTAGAATACTTAAAAACGAAATACGCTACACCAGAAACTTAAAATGTATTTCGTGCGGCTCGATATCTAAAAAATATCAACTAGTTTACTTCTAAACTGGCACTTCTTAGGAGTTAAAAGCGTAAACAAAAAAATAAAAATGCACTCCTTCAAACTATGTATAAAAAATGCACTGCTGCCCATTTTTCTATATAACGCTTTTTGTGTTCTTGTGATCTTGACTATGCGTCCAGCAAGCGAGTGCTAGAGGCACAATTGCAACTGCAGTTGACATTCTACATGCTCTACCAAGTCCTGCTTCATACCTAGTTGTTAACAATTAAATGTGTATCGGCTGACAAAGTATTTAAATCTAAAACGATAGTAGTGTTATTTATAGTGCCTTTAATAAAGTTATGTGGAATTTTTTCGTAAATATCCGGTAGAGGAGAGAGACAGTCAGTATTTATGATCTCCAAATCGGAATCAGCCATAATGCCGAATCTTAAATGAGAAGTTTCTACCAGTATAGCTCTGGGATGATCGGAAATGCCTTGTTTGGGTATATTAAAAAAATCACGTATATCTATAACTGACCAAATTTTTCCTTGCACAAAAAGCAAGCCGACCACAAATGAAGGTACGCCTGGCAAAGGAGTAATATTGCTTGTGCCGACTACTTCAATTATATATTTACTTTCAATCGCATAAGTATCTAAGCCTAATTTAAAACGCAACAGACTAAACGCTTTTTCATTATGTTTGGAAGTTGGGGCAGGCTTAGTTAAAATTTGGGCTCGTGTTTTTTGCAATATATTGTTTTGAGAATGTGTAGTCATTTTCATGCAACTTTCTTTAGCTCGGCTTTTTCCAAGAAATGCTCAGAAATATCCGTTCCCCAAATGTCAATTTGCCGATTATTTACACTTGGAAAAAGTTCGCCTATGTTGGCATATCCGCCATGACTAAAGCTGGGGACTTTATGATGTTCGTGGTAAGTTGGAAATGGCGGCAACGGCTGCAGTCTGTTCGACGCGAACTGTATAATCAGTCGAGATGGCAAAATTGCTTTCACCAAGTTTGAAAGTTAAAATGGTTGCGTTCACTATTTTTCGATTGGGTCGATCCATGTGTTCAATGGTATCATATTTTAGTTTTTGACAGTTAGGGCATTTTCTAAATTGCGTTGTATAGAGAGTTTTAAAGTTTCGCGTGACGGTAAAAAAGTCGGTGAAGTGATAGAAAACGGCGGCATTATTGCTTGTGTTGTCTCATCAGGATGTTTGCTTCTATGTAAAGCTGATTGCCGTGAAGCCGTACAAAAAATTGAAAATTGGCATGGCCGTAAAAACATGCTTTGTTTTTGTGTTCACGAGTTAAAAGAAGCATGGCAAATTTGGAAGGATACGCCAAATAAAGCCGAGATTAACGATTTCTTATCGTATTTGTACTTAGAATCCGTCATTGTTATCTTGACGGCCGATTCTACACCTGAACATGGTTTGGAAAATTATGGATCAAAAGCCGCCGTGTGGATTGGACAACGGGGGACGGTAAACAGTGTTTTGCGCTCATTGCGCTGTCGTGTTGCAGGGTGTTTTATAAGTTCAGAAGGTGAAAAAAACGAAAACAGTTTAGAAGAAGCTGTGTCCGGTTGCGATCTTTTTATCGGCAACAATAGTCAAATATGCAATCAGGAAAAGTTAGTTGTCGATTTGTCTTCCCACGATTGGCGCATTATTCAGCGTGGCATTTACTCTTTATCCGAACTCAAAAACTATACAAAAAGAAAATGGATCCTTTCCGGAGATTCGCCACGAAGCAATAAATTTAACCGATTATCTCTTACCAGCGTCGTACTCTGTGTGGGTGACGGAGAACGAATCTCCAGGCGCTTTTGTCACTTCTATGAAGATGTTCGCAATTCCAAAGAAGTAGTATTTTTTATTAATTCGGAGTCTGTGCATAAAGCTTTACATGAACTTAGTGATTCTCTTAATCCCAACGAGCCTGTAAGTGAAGTCTATCCACTTTTCGATAGTGCTTTTGTTAAAGATAAAGAATATATGCAAAAACGCAATCGTGAGCTAATTGAAAAATTGACTTATTTCCGTTGCAATGATGAAACCAACACCATTTACATAGAAGCTGTAGAGGAAGAAATTGGAGGAGATTTCCTGGAAAAAGTAAGAAAAATAGCCGGTCAGGTAATCTATCTTGACGGCTCCGGACGTTGGGAAGGCGATTCTGCGCTTCCTTGTGTCTAGGTAAAATGCCTAAAAAAAAGTTATTATTCTGCAGGAAGAAACTTCGTCGGCAATGAAAGCATGACTCGGTTTTTAGATTGGGTCGTAATGCCCCCGGATTTTAGTGCGGCGGGATGAGGCCTTCAAACAGGTGGGCTCTTGGCAAGCCCCTGGGGAGGAGAGTCGGCGTATTTGTTGACGTCGAGCTCCTCGGAAATTCTTTGCTGTTGCATAGAAATGCCAATGTGCACTGTACTTTTTGGAGCATTTGATAATGAGTAAATGTGAAAACAGCGTAGCCGCTATTCAGGCTGAAGTCGCTAAACATCGTGAAGATATCGTTAAGTTTTTGCGCGAGATTTGCGCTATCCCCTCTATGAACTCCCAGCTCAAAGACGTAGGCGAGCGCATTAAAGCCGAAATGGATAAGCTCGGTTTTGACAAAACTTGGTTCGACAGCATGGGCAACATCGTTGGTGAGATCGGTAACGGCCCTCGCACTATCGTTTTTGACAGCCACATCGACACCGTAGGTATCGGCGACCCCACCGAGTGGAAATGGGATCCCTTCGAAGGCAAAATCGAAGATGGTATCCTTTATGCTCGCGGTGCTTGCGATGAAAAAGGCAGCACTCCCGGTATGGTATATGGCTTGGCCATTGCTAAACGTTTAGGCTTGCTCGAAGGCTGGAAAGCTTACTACTTCGGCAATATGGAAGAGTGGTGCGATGGTATCGCTCCTAACGCTTTGGTTGAGCACGAAGGCGTAAAGCCCGACTTCGTAGTTATCGGCGAGCCCACCAAAATGCAAGTTTACCGTGGCCACAAAGGTCGCGTAGAGATCGAGATTATCTCTAAAGGCCGCAGCGCTCACGCCGCTTCTAACCACTTAGGTGACAACGCTGTTTATAAGGTACTCCCCGTAATCGAAGGCATCTCCAAGCTCGAGCCCGAGTTGGGTGACGATCCTTTCCTCGGCCACGGTAAGATTACTGTTTCCGACGTTAAGGTAGAGACCCCCTCCATCAACGCCGTACCCGATGAGTGCCGCGTATACGTCGACCGTCGTATGACCTTTGGTGAAACCGCCGAAGGCGCTTTAGAGCAAGTTCGTAAGCTCGTTCCCGAGCAGTACAAGAACGACATCACCGTAGAGATGATGAAGTACTCCGAGCCCTCCTACACCGGTTTTGTTTTCCCTGTAGACAAGTACTTCCCCGCTTGGGCCTTGGATGAGAAACATCCTTTGGTGCAGGCCGGCTTGGAAGCTCGCAGAGAGATCGGCTTAGAGGATCTTCCCGCTAGCAAGTGGGCTTTCTCTACCAACGGTATTTACTGGATGGGTAAGGCTAACATTCCTTCCATCGGCTTTGGCCCTGGCGATGAAGTCACTGCTCATACCGTACGTGACAGCGTGCCTATCGACGACGTTGTAAAAGCCGCCGAATTCTATGCTATTCTTCCTAGCTTGATTCCTTAGTTCGTATTGTTATCCGCCTTGTTTCAGACTGCTTTGTAAGCAGTAAATGCGTTTTAGAGGAGTTTGCCGCTTCTATCTGTGGGCGCATCATACTGGCTCTTAGTTTGTTAGAAACAGGCGGCTATTCGGTGAAGCTGCCGCTCGGCTGAGCAGCTTTGTCAGCTGGATAATCCTTCTGCAGAGCTTTTAGGTCGGGCGGTTTCTGTCATCATTGGCAGTGCAGCTGCATCTTAAGTAAAAATCACGTCTGAAAATCGAAAAATACTCGGAGGCTTTACACATAATGTCCCAGACCCCGTTCCAGATGGCTCAGGCCCAGTTCGACCACGTAGCCGACTTGTTAGATCTGCCGCAGGATGCTCGCGAATTGTTGCGCAACCCTATGCGCGAATATCATTTCTCCATTCCGGTTCGTATGGATGATGGTTCCACTCGTGTTTTCCGTGGTTTCCGCATTGTACATAACGACGCTCGCGGCCCTGGTAAGGGTGGCATCCGCTTCCATCCTGAAGAGACTGTAGACACAGTACGTGCTCTTTCCACTTGGATGACTTGGAAATGTGCCGTTGCCAACTTGCCTTTAGGTGGAGCCAAAGGCGGCGTTATTTGTGATCCTCGCGAATTGAGCGAGCGTGAGCAAGAGGGCATTTGCCGTGGCTGGGTACGTGCTATCGCCAGCACTATCGGTAATGTTCAAGATGTACCTGCTCCCGACGTAATGACCAATGGCCAGCACATGGTTTGGATGCTGGATGAGCTCGAGCACATTCGCGGTGCTCACGAGCCCGGTTTCATTACCGGTAAGCCCGTAGGTATGGGTGGCTCTAAGGGTAGAACTGAAGCTACCGGTTATGGTGTTGTTTTCACTTTACGTGAAGCTCTCAAATACTACGGTCACAAGATTGAAGAAGTAAAAGTCGCTGTACAAGGCTTTGGTAATGTGGCTCAGTACACCGTTGAGATGCTCAATAAGTTGGGTGCCAAAGTCGCTGGTGTATCTTGCTGGGACAAAGCTGATCGTTGCGCCTACACTTACGTAAAAGAATCTGGCGTTCTTTACAGCGAGCTCATTTCTGCTACCGATAAGTATGGCAGTATTGATAAAGAAAAGGCCGCCCAGCTTGGTTACGAGCGCTTAGCTGGTGACGAGTGGATGAAGTTACCTGTAGACGTTTTGATTCCCGCCGCCTTGGATCGTGCCATTACCGAAGACAATTGCGACCAAGTATCTTCTACCGTCAAAATGATTGTAGAAGGCGCCAATGGCCCCACGACTCCCGCTGCTGAAAAGGCTTTGATCGAGCGTGGCGTTATTCTCGTGCCCGACTTCTTGGCTAACGCTGGTGGTGTAAGCTGCTCCTACTTCGAGCAAGTTCAGTGCAATATGAACTATTACTGGGAGCGTGAAGAAGTACTTGACAAGCTCGAGAAGCTGATGGTAACCGCCGCTTTGGCTGTCTTCGATTTAGCTAAAGAGCGCAATGTCTCTCTCCGCGACGCCGCTTACATGATCGCTATCGATCGTGTAGTAAAAGCTTGCCGCATTCGTGGTTGGATTCGCTAATAATTTTGTTCTCAGTCTATAGTATCGCTATGTAGCCTAAAATATAGCTACTAGCGCTGCTCTGTCAGAATAGGCCGAAAGTGTTCTTTTGTGATTGCTTTCGGCCTATTTTTTTATAAAATACTCAGCCAGAAAACCCACGGTCTTTAGACCGTGGGATGAATGGCGTCAATTTTGGACGAAATACA
>CAKUBG010000021.1 GCA_934636825.1 uncultured bacterium
TTGACGATGAATTAAGCAATATACTCAACTCATAAAGCTATGGAGAGGTGTTCAACTTAATATTGCAATTTAAAAAAAATGTTTAAAAATGTTTACTTCTTTGATTTTAGCCTTTATCTTGAGCCAACTCCCCAAAAACAGCCTATCCTTAAGCTAAAAGAACTTTTTGTTCATATTTTATTAACAAAACTGTAACTAAGCAGGTTCATTTTATTTGAGTTGGTATTATATACTTAGGGAGAGTAAAGTTTTCTTCAACAAAGGACTTTGTATTTCCGGCGTTACTTTGGTAGCGATGAAAGGAGTACGAGATGGCAGATGACCATCAGGATAAAATTGAACAAATAAGAGCGCGACGCAGTCGCGACAGCGTTCAGTTAGGTTACAATCCATATGATATTCAGCAGCAGCAACAGCAAGTAGGCGGAGTCGGTGCTGCCGGAGTCAGTGGAGTTGGCGGTGCCTCTGCAGCCCGAGGCGTGCAAGGCATTGGCGACGACAACAATTCCATCCTTGGAGCGGACTTTAAAAGCCCGTGGCTGCGCGACCGAGTTACCCTGAGCTTGGAAGGCCAAATGGCTCTTCTAGAACAGCGTGCCGCCGGCCGTACGAACATTGTCGATCTCGGCTACAGCAATCGCAACTCGTTCGTATCGTTTAGCAACGGTGCTTCCGTGCAAATTGAGCCTCCCGGTACCTACAGGCTCATGTATAATCGCGGTTAGTCCCCTACCCTATATCGTAAAAAAGCGACAGTTCCCAGCTTATTTGGGCTAGGTTGTCGCTTTTTGTTTTTCTAAATAAGGTGGCGCCGTTTTTTAACGTCGCTAAAGGAAAGCCCTAATTGTAGACGCAAAATTTTACGACCATTTGGGGAAGATACATCGTATCATTTGGAGCTTCACGGCAAGCTTCTAAAAGCCATTCGGGATAAATTCCCTCTTCATTCAGTTTAATTAAATCACGATTTACCAAACCGAAGGGACGTCTACTGAACATTTTTTGCGCCTGAGGCACAGGATAAGCTTTTAGTAAAGCTTCTACCCTATAATAGGTAAAAAATTCCAAAGCGTTAGTCTCTACTTGCATATAAGTCGATAAAGATATCGCTATACCAAGCAAAGCCAAACCTATTTTACTCTTCCATGTGGAAAAGTTTAGCGCCCAATCTTCCATAACCAAAAGCGCCGGCCAAGATAATTCACTAAGAATAAACAAAAGATACCTCGGCCCATATCCCCAATGACCTCCCCAATTGACAAATTTGGAATTTACCAACAAGAAGACAAAGAAAGTGGAACCTACTAGCCAACTTTCACGAGGAAAGCGTACCCCAAATTTTTTTGCTCCCAATAAAGCAAAAATAAGCAACGGTTGATAGAGAAAAATGCTCTTGTCTTTGCTGAAGAGGAAGCCTACCAAGCCTTCTAAGAGGTTGCCACCAAAAGCATCCGCTTCGCGGCTCCATTGTGTATAACCGCTATTAAAGGGACTGCCGAAGCGCCAATAATTGGCGCCCAAAAACAATACGGCCAAGCAAATCAAGGGAACGATTATCCAAGAGGAATGCCAACAAATTTTAGAAGACAAATTTTGATCGGGTTGTACTCCGCAATTCGAGTTGTCAGAATCGGATACTGACGTACAAGGCCGAAGCAACACTGCCAGCCAAATGGGCACAAGCAAAATATATATGCTCTTGAGCATAACCAAGCTAATTAAGCTAGACCAAACTCCAACCCACAGATAAGGAGAAATCTTTTGACTTTGCGCTTTAGCTCTCAAAATACTCAATGCAACAGCGAAAAAGACAGCCGCCATAGTCCATTGAAAGATTTCACCACTTTGAGCACGCAAATAATTCCAACCAAAGCTGCCAAATAGGCACATCAAAGTCCAGACTGCAGCGATCTCCTTACGTCGACAAAATAACGAAGCTCCCCAATACAGAGCTGCTGCCAACCCCAACGTCCAAAGCAAATTGTAATAATTGAGTGTTGCAACAAATGAAGTTGAACTTAAGTTTCCACTGTATAGCGGAGCATGGCCGGAAAAATTCCACCAAGCAACAACCGGAAGCATAAATAAGCTGTTAAATAAGCCGTATTTGCTGTAATATTTGCCGCTATTCTCGTTATAGAAGCAATACTGCCCTATCTCCAATTGTGAAGCATATTGAGCCGGAATATCATCTCGACCTTCAAGCCAAGCTTGCGCCTGAGCCCGCATCCAGTAAGGATCGCCAATGTAAAAATTTTTAGGAAAGCTGGCAACGTCGATCAACAATACAGCCAAAAGTAAAACGCAAAGGACAAGCCCAGACGACATTTTCATAAATAAAATTCCTTATAGTTGGCAACTACAATCGGTGAGCCTAAAAAATTTGGCTGTTTCTAAGGTTACTTAGAAACAGCCAAGTACACAGGGTAAGATTCCCCTACTACTATTTGTAGACGATTTCGAAACGATCTTTGCTTCCAAAAGGAGCAACTACTATTTCTTTTTCGTAACGGCGATCTAAAATTTCCGAAAATTTCCAACGCTTATCGCCATCTTTAAATTTAACGGTAATGTACATACCTTCTATTTCGATAGGCATCTTCTCGTCAATAATTTGCTTAGTGGTGAGGTTCTTTACTCTGGCTACAAAACTACCATCATATTTGCCACTCTCATTGCTGTAACTGCTAGCCGCGTAGGCGCCTATAGACAAACAGCAAAACATTCCCAAGGTGAATAATAAAGTACAAACTTTGGCTAATAACTTGCCCATAATGCGTTCCTCTAAATAATAGATATAGTGTAAGTCGTGATATTTCGCCTTTTGTTCTTACTAATCTAAAACAAAAGTCGCTGTTGATCCGCCACCGGAAGTAACATTACAAAGCGAAGTGCCGGACAAACGAGTCATAAAGCTGGAAATGCGACCGTCAAAAACATATGGATCCAAGTCAACAGCGTATTCGCCCATTTCTACAGCAGAACCGTTCCAACTTGGATAGTGTTCCCTGGCTACATTTACTCTAACCTGAACTAGATAATCGTTATTGAGACACTTTTCCATAGCTTGTTCCCAAGCAGACTGATCACTCTCCCAACCGATAATGATACCGTGCCCGCCGTAATCGTCGTTAGGCTTCATAACTAAATTATTCTTATTGGCTCGTACCCACTCCAATAAGTTAATTTTAGCTCCATTGGGGCCGGTTGTATTTTCATCAAGAAGCATACGCGTCCAAGGAATATGGGAATAAACGGCTTGCAACTGCTGTTCGGTAAAACCTTCTTGGTATTTGGGATCGGTTAAAATAGCGAAAATAGCTTTTTTGTGGAAAATCTTGCAGCGGAAAGAATTTACAAAACACGCAGCTTGATTTTTGTAAGCTTCCCAAACGGCTTTACACTCGGAAGCATGCTCCAAATATTCATTGATAAGTAAACGCTTGTAAAAAATGTGGATTTGCTGTCCTTGATAACTAAGTACACCATTATGGTACTCCAATTGACGCGGATCGGCAATTAAACACTTATAACCACATTTTTGGAAATGATCCCGAATGCGACGGAACTCCGGAGCAGTTGGCAAACCTTCATAATCTATAATGCCTATGGTGGGCTTTTCGGTACCGCCCCACTCTTCGTAGGCGTCTAAAAGAGATTGTAATAAACGATCGGCCGTGTAGTAAGCCTGGCAAGGGAAAGCCCTCATAAAATCATGGAAGAGCTCGGTATGCAAGAAGCTTTTAATCATATCATCAGAATAGACGACGCCGGCCGGAGTCTCGGCATTATATTCGACAAATTGCAAAGTGCCGCCCATAAGGAAACTGTCCAAACGAGAGGATACGGAAATCTCTTTATAACCCGGATCGATCTCGATAAGACGACGGTCATCATCGGTTAAGCCTAATCTGACTTTCAGTTCTTCTTCACTGAGTAAACGCGGAGCTATAGCTTTAAGAGCTCGACAAATTCCACGCACAGCATCTTGAATGAGCAACATTTGCTCGCGGCCAATAAAATGAGGACGTAGAAACGGACACAAAAAACGCCCTCCAAATTCGACATCACGCTTGCGCAGCTCACTTTGCAATTCTTCAGCAAAAGCAGCAACATCACATTTTTCCAAGAGCTCATGGTAGTGAGCGATAGCCGCCTGACGATACGGCTCACGAGCCGCTGCCATTAGCATAAGATCTACAACGTCTGCCATTTATTTCAGCCTCACCATTAAAACTTTTGCAACCTTCAGTCCATTTTTACCGATTTGCAAATTTAACTAGATGGGGGGGTTCTCTACGCAAAAATGTTTGCCTGCTTAAAGTCCTCTGGAAGGTTGCAGCCATAGGTAATTAAAAAATTCACGTTTGTTTGTTGGCAAGCTAAAATTTGAAGGATACTATTTTTTTCAACAGAATTTCCCGCCACCGAAGCCGTCTGGGAGTGAGATCGAAAAGTAAGGTCAGCCGACGGACTTTCGCTGATTTAAGGACTTTATAGGAACATGACTGATAACAACTCTCCCCATATACCAACTTCCGACAACGACACCGCAAAACAGAATGACAATATTAATAAACTTCGCTTAAACTTTAATGGTTCTCTCGGAAGCGGCAGCGAATCCGGTTCTTCCGGTAAATCTGGAGAGTCTATCGGCAGCGTCTCCCAAAACACGCCCAACTCGGAAGCGCCATTGCTTTCCGGTTTAAAAACCGAGAAATCATCTTCCGGTGAATTGAAGTTGAACCCCCTTTCCAAGTCCGTAAAGAAATCTAGTTCTTCCGAAAGCAATGTGCCTGTGCCCTCTCCCAAAATTGGCTCCGCGCCAGCGCTTCCTAAAGATGACACCGAACAACAGCCGTCGAGTGTATCCGCTTCTGCCACTCTCGAAGGTAAAATCGATGCTGTTTCCCAGAAAAATCATAATTCTTCCTCAGAAAAACAGGCAGCCGTTCCATCAGCCTCAAACAGCTTTCCTAATGCTTCCGCTGCAGTCACTGCTCCGACATCAGTTACCGAAAACACAGTGATAAAAAAAAGCGGAGAAAATAAAAAGGTTGACAGCGGAAGTAGTTCGGCAGCCTCTAAAGCAAGCTTAGTCGGAGAATCTTCTTCTAAAACTCGGGGGGCAGAAGCTGAACCCACTGCAGCACGTCGCTTAGCCCCTCCGTTGGAAGCTCCTAAAGTAAATCCAAACCAATCGTCCGCCTCCGTAAAAAAAGCTTCTTCTGGTCAGGAATTAGCCAAAATAGCAACAGCTTCTGCAAATAAAGCTACTTCCCAACAAATTGACAAAGCAACACCTACGGCGGAAGATCCAAAAGAGATTACCACAAGCGAAAATAAATATGTTTCATCTTCGCTTCCTCAAAAGCAAGCAGCGGATAAAGCCAACTTGCAAGATTTGCTTATATTGGCAGTCTATTTAGTCTTTTTGAGTGGCTTTTTAGCTTGGGGAGTTAACAGCTTGCTCACCTGGAAACACGATGTCGATATACAGCCAGAAACTTCCTACACTCAACTTTGCTGGTCTCAAGACGGAGAATCACTGGCTTTTGTTCGCGATGAGATAAAACAAATATCTAAGGGTAAATCTGTAAAAAGCTCACTCTGGATAAATGAGCGCTTCAGCGATCAGGCTTCCCGTTTGCAAGACAATTTGCCAGAAGCTTACAAATTGATCGGTTGGTTTGCCAATGACTCTTTGATTGTGCTCAACTCTGCTAATCGTCCCTTAGATCTTGAAAAATTTAAACAAGTTGACGGCAAGAAAAAAGATAATTCAACCTCAAACGAAAGCCAAACTAAAGAAGAGACTATTCAGCTGACAGAAGCAAATTCTCAAGAGTTATGTGGAGTTGCCGAGGGAAATAATGAAGTAAAGCCAGGTTTATCTTTCGCAGAAGTAAAAGTTGACGATCAATCAATTCGTTATCTAAATTTGCCCATAGAAAACACCCAGGTCGTCGGTCATAGCAAAGATGAAGTGTTTATGGCTCAATACTTGACTTCAGATAGGGATCGAGGCCAAATAAACCTCCTTTCTTACAAACCGGGCAGTACAGAAGCCAAAGTTTTGGTATCCGTTCCCTCGCGTCAAAAAGAAATGATGCACGTAGATAGCGTAGTAGCTTCTCCTGATAATGAAAAATTGGCTATTGTTATTTCTGTAGTAGCCTCTTTAAGTAAAGAGGTCAGCGAGGACGACGACACCCCTCTGGGAGTTTGGCTTTTCAGTAGAGATAGTAAAGCTTTAGCTTGGACTACTATTGCCGCCAACAATGCTCGCGATCTTAGTGTCGTATGGTCAAAAGACTCCAAATGGCTCGGCGGCGTTGCTCGCTATGTAGATGAGGCTGAACTCTTTGCTTTTTATGGCGATAATAATTGCCAAGCAGCCAAATTGCGCGGCGTTCCTCAAGACGGTGAGATTATTCCCTTAATAACCAGCAGTGCTCACGCTCTGACTTTTGTTTCCCTCAATCGTGTCGATTGTTATGATTTTGATCAGCAGAAGAATATGCCTCTGCTATCTTCGAACAATCTGGAACGTGTTCCCAGCAATTTTGCGGTAGGCTCCAGTGGAGCAGTGGCCTATGTCTCCAACCAATACGATATGAAGAATATTTATATATGCTCTTTGAATAATCCCAGTTCGCATAAGATAAATATCCCTGACGATTCCGCCAAGCAAGCTTGGTATTACCACCAAGCCGGCAATCTCCAATATGCGCTCGATTATTGGTTAAAAACAGAGCAAAAATAAGAAAGGCAGCAAAAAATGAAGTACGGTACCCATCTTTTGAGTTTAACTTTGTGCTTTACGGCGCTGGGATTGAGCTTAGCTTGCATAAGTTGCTCCGACAGTGACGAAAGCGGTAGCTTGAGTTTTAAAGTTATCAATTCCGGCTCCCCTGCCGATCCGCAAATTTTTATTCCCGAAGGTACAAAAAATTTAAAATTGGAAGTTTTTCAAGAGCCTTCGGTTACAGGCAAAAAAGTAGCCTTTTCCAATTCTTCTACTTCTGAAAGTAGCAATTCGCAAACTGACAGTAAAGCCAAAACTGAAGCGGAATTGGCTGACCAAGGGCAACCTCTCTATGCTTTAGGCACTTCCAGTAAAGATAAAGACAAAAAGAAAAACGAAGGCAAAACTTATTATTCAACTTCCGTAGCTTATAATGGCGGTGAACCGGAACTCTCTTTAGAGGGAATCCAAGATGGAGATTGGGTAGTAAGAGTTTCGGCTTTAGACAATGGCAACAATGTTTTAGCCTACTATCAGGATGGTTTAACGGTCAACGGCGGCAGCCGCTCGCTCAAAGGTTGGCTTCAGCCAGGTACAGCCCCTTCCGGTTATTTATATGCTGCCCACACTGCCAACGGAACAGTCAGCCGCATCAGTCTTTATAGCAATCTTATCGATAGTATAAAACTCAATTCTGGCAATCCTGCTTATCTTTTTGCCAAGCGCACTGAAAAGCCGTCTTTCAGCGATATTTTTTACGCTACTACCGGTGGAGTGAAAATTTTACAATTAACTCCCAGCTTTGTAGATAAAAAAATAGATGTCGAAGATATTGCTTTTCCCACCGACGGCGCCTTCGTGCGCAGCAGTCAGAGCGGAGACAGCGCTGCTATTTCTTTCTTTAGAGAAGGCTTAGTTCGCTTTTTCGACTTCAGTCAAGAATCTAATTACGATTATGTTTATACAGGTTCCGGAACCAATTACATAAGCCATTTGACGAATAATAGCCAAGTTTGGGTATGTAACGAAAATGAATACGATCTCAGTTTAGTAGACATAAACAGTCACAGCTTAGTATATGAAGATAATTTGCGTTTAGGCGGCGACGTGCCCAAGGCTGCCGAGCCCAATAGTGATAATACTAAAGTTTGGGTTATCGGTACACGCTCTTCAGGAGGTTTTGTACGCGCCGTAGACTTTAGCAATCAAGATATGGGCGGACGCAACTGGGGTGAATTTACCACAGATCTGAGCAATCCGGGCGCTATATATTTAGCTACAGAATCTTTGGGTTGTGTTACTGACAATACACGCGGTGAGTTGATCTTTTTAAAAACAGACAGCCTGGATGATAAGGGCAATATCGATGAAGTTTTTGGCAAAAGCGGTTCCCGTTTGCGCCTTCAGGGAGGCGGCGACCAAATCTTATCAGATGGCGCACGTTTGTACATTTTGCAAATTGCTCAAGGCAAAGTGGCTGTAGTTGATTTAGAAACTAAGGCTGTATCTACTTCTTACAACTTAGGCTCTAATGCTCGCAGCCTCATGTTCGTCGATTAGCATTTGCCAAAAATGGATACAATCTTATGACGCGTGACAAATTACCAAGCTATACCATTCCCTCTCATGATTCAACTTCTCACTTGACACAAGAGAGCCATCCGATACTTGGTTTGTCGGCTGCTTTAAAAATAGTCGCCCTTTTGATTATTGCATCAGGAGCATTGTTCTTAGCTTGCGCTTGGCGTCCCATGGTGGAATTGGGATATATTACCCATTTTTTGTGCTTAGCATCCTTTTTAACTTTATGTTTGGGAAGTATAGCTGCGACTAATTAAGCAAACTTTATGCAAATCATTATTGATAACATTATACAAACTTGGTGGAATATCGACTCTCCTCCAATTGTTTCCCTAATTGTGGGGGCGGTAATGCTAAGTTTATTAATTTGCTTTTTATTCGGAGTGTATTCTTGTGTAAATTATATAGCGAGTAACTTTTGGCAAGCAAACATAGCTTCTGATGTTTACGAAGCAAATTGGATCTGGGCTGTTCTTAAAAGAAAATTAGGCAACAATTTTGACCGTTTGCCTGCAATATTTTCTGCCGTTTTGGAGCAGCAGTCAGATTGTATAGCGGCTTTTTTGGGGGTATTGTCAGCCTGGGCGGCTTGTTTATTCTTGCCTTGGTCAGCTTCACATTGCAATTTACCTTCTCAAGTGGCTTTAAGCGGTTTTTATAATCAAGCTGATCTTTTGTGCTTTTTCGGTTTTATCTCAATTGCCTGTTTGCCAGAATTGGCTTTATTTTTACAAAACAAAAAACAGTTATATTTGCAAGATTTGCTATGGCAAAAACTGAGCTGGCTTGGCGTTTTCTTTATAGCTTGTTTGGGCCCGGTTGTATTGGCAAACAGCCTCTCAGTAAGTGAAATTGTTAAAAATCAGGCAGAAGGTATGTTTGGCTTTTCCTGGCTCGGTTTATATTTTATTCCTTGCTTTTTAGGAACTGCGACCGCAATTATTTGTTTTTACAATTGGCAACATAACTTAAATAGCGCTTACGCTCAAATGACCGCTACCAATGCCTATTCGCCGCCAAGCCGCTTCCTGATAAAATTGACAGGCAATTTTACCTTTTTTGCCCTAACTTGTCTTTTTATTTTACTTTTTGTCGGTGGCTGGAACGTACCCAACCTAATCTATCCCGCTTATATAAATTTGGGATTTTTAATTGCTTCAGACGTCGATTTAGTTTGCGGACTTTTGGTCTTTATCTTAAAGTTAATTA
Organism: uncultured bacterium; assembly: GCA_934636825.1. GTDB lineage: Bacteria > Vulcanimicrobiota > Xenobia > Xenobiales > Xenobiaceae > Bruticola. The sequence goes on from CAKUBG010000021.1 coordinate 9,539, forward strand.
TATTAACGGCTTTATGGCCATACTTATATAACTATTTGAAAAAAAGACCGCAACTCTCCTTTTCTACCAGTTTAACTTTAGCTATATTAAACCTTTTCTTTTGTTTGATTCTGGCCATTTTTAACGCTACATATGTAGGAGGCTAAAAAATATGACGCCAAGCATGTATATATTTCCTACAGGTATTGGCGCTTGGTCAGCCTTTACAACAGCTTCTTTACTTTGCCTAGTGCTGGCCTGGCGAGCCACCGTGTGCTGCACTGAAGGACATTGGAATACGGCTGCCGCCTATGCCAGTGTTTTTTCAATCTCACTGAGTTTGTTGCTTCTATACTTAGACTTGCCTTTTTGGGCTGCGGGACAACTTTTACTTTCTTCTGTTACCGCAGCCGTCATCTTGCTTTGCTCAGCTAAAAGACAATCAAATGAAAATCTTTCTCAAAATATCACTCCTCAACAAAAATTAAAAGCCACTTTAGTAGCAGCAGCATTTTTATGTTTAAACTGTGCGGCTATAATTGCAAATACTTCACTTTCGGAAATGCCATTAGCTAACGGCGACAGCCCACTCATTTTCCCTCAAACAGACTATGCCTTTAGATTAAATAGCTATGATGCTTTAGAAAATTTATCCGCCTTATTTTTGAGAATATGCCTAAATTATCCCTATTTAGTTATTATATTGGCCATTTCTACTAGCGCTATAATGACTACATCCTTAGCGTTTAATTTCAAGAAAAAAGCAATGCTAAAAACGGACAGCGGGGACAATTAGATAATGGTACCTATTCAAGCTTTTCTTTTCGTAGCTGCCACTCTATTTAGCTTGGGAATTTATTGCCTTATGCTCTCAGATTCCAAGTTTGCTTATTTGTTGAGTTTGGAATTTTGTTCGGGAGCTGCATGCTTAATCTTAGCTTCAGGAGCTAGATATTTTCCCAACCAAGAAATACTGATTTGGGGCTTAGCTGTAAGTTTATGGACTTTAGTTCAATTATCAATAACTGCCGCTCTTTTTTTCTTATCGGAAGATTGTAGCCTCCAGACAATCAAAAATGAGAGACAAAAGGATTTTAAGCTTCCCGAGTAAATACCTACGAGCCAACAACTCCGAATAAGAGCCAGTTGTTTTTGCCCAATATGTTCGTCAATTGAACTAAAGAAAACAGAGGAACCTTCCCTTGCCGGAAAAGACAATAGCCATTTATTTAGCTTTAGCGCCTTTACTATTTGTCAGCGGCACGGCCTGTTGGTCATCAATTATCGAAAACAAATTTAAAAGATTTAGTCAATACAGTTTGTACATAGCTAATGGAGGCTTAATAGCAGCTCTGGCCATGGCTATTTATCTTTTTTTTCGTCTTCAAAATGGACTTGTCTGTACATATTGGCAAAGTATGCTGTGTTTAGATCGCACTTCAGCCTCACTCACCGCACTGATATGCTCGCTAGCTTTGATAGCTTTGCATCGTTGTCCCAATAATTGCAAAGTAACTGACAGCGACATATCTTTATTATTGTTTTCCACCCTCGGCCTCATTATAGCCGCCAATAGCAGAGAATTGCTAAGCTTAGTTATAGGAATCAGCACAGCTTTTTGGCCCTTAGCAAAAGTACTGAAAACGAAGTTAAATGACAATTCTTCAAAAAGCACTTTATGGATAGTTGATAAAATACGCCTTAAAATAGGCTCTGTGTGTTGTTTACTTTATGGCATAGCTCTTATTATGATTACTGAGCACACCACAACCCTAACTAAACTGTCTTTTTCTACTGAGCCGCTTTTTCTCTGGTCGATATTTATAATCGCAATAGGCTTAGGCGGAGAGCTATTTCTTTGCTGTTCAATTTTGCACACCACTTGTAAAAAAGTTTCTACTTTTCTCTATAGAACAAAGTTTATTTGTATTAGCCTAATCTTAATTTTGTTATTGTTTATTATGAATTTTTTCAAAGCTGTCACAACTATTAGTTAATCGCCAACTTTATAAGCGCAAAGCTAGGCTGTGACAAAAATTAAGCTGCATAGGACTGGTTAAATGGAAAATAAATCTGAATCAATTCTAAGTAAGTTACTGGTTCTGAAAGGGGCGATACGTGAGCTTTGGAACATGTTCGCTTGCAAAATTCTGCACATTGTAGCTTACGGACTCTGTAATGGAGTTATTATACTCTGGCTCTCCAAAGATTTGGGCATGTCAGATATAAATGCCGGCCTAATGGTGGCTGGTTGGTCCACTTTGCTGACTTTAATTACGGTTATGGTCGGTTCTTTGGTTGACGCAATAGGCATTAAGAAAGCGCTAATTATAGGCTTTTTAATTTGCATTTTCTCTCGTTTTATTATGGCCATAACTACCATTAAAGCGATTGTTTTGCCACTAGGCTTTATGCCTCTGGCAGTAGGCGAAGCTCTAATGGTGCCAGTTATGGTAGCAGCCATAAAAATGTATACTACCGCAGCCCAGCGCTCTATGGCTTTTTCTATATTCTATGCAGTCATGAATGTGGGATTTGCCATTTCTGGTTTTCTGTTTGACCAGATCCGCCGCAGCATGGGTGAAACTGGCTCTATTTCTTTGGCCGGTCTTAATTTGTCAACCTATCAAACGATCATTTTCCTCAGCTTTGTCTTTACTGTGCCTAACTTGCTCATAGTCTGGTTTGGCATTAGAGAAAATGCTTCTGTAGATGCCGACGGCCATTACCAAGAGCTCAAAAAAGAGTCAGCTCCGGCTTCTTCAGCTTTACATGCATGCACTAACGCCCTGGTTGAATGGAAAAGAATTTTCTGCAGTTTATGGCACCAAAGTGCTTTTTATAAATTCTTAGCCTTTTTAACTATCGTGGTTGGTGTTCGCTTAATTTTCTACCATTTCCACTATACTTTCCCTAAGTATGGTATTCGTGAACTAGGTGAAGGTGCTCCCATAGGTCAGCTCTGGGGAGTATTAAATCCCGTTTTAATTATTATATTAGTTCCCTTAGTGGGAGCTTTAACCCAAAAATTAAGCGCCTACAAAACTGTAGTCATTGGCAGTGCTATTGCCGCTGCAGGCCCTTTCTTTATGGCTGTCCCTCCCCACTATTTCCAAAGTTTGGCTGACGGCCCTTTGGGTCATTTTATTGCTTACACTTGGCTCAACATCCCCGATCCGACCGTCAATCCACTCTATGTAAGCATCTTTTTAGCAACGATCTTTATATCTGTAGGCGAAGCTTTTTACTCACCACGTTTATATGAATATCCGGCTGCTATCGCCCCCAAAGGACAAGAAGGCTCCTACATGTCCCTGTCCATGTTACCCTACTTTATCGCTAAGTTCTTTGTAGGTGTTCTTTCAGGGTGGTTGTTGCAAACTTTCTGTCCGGAAGTAGGCCCACGCAGTTCTCACTACATTTGGTTAATTGTAGGCTTAATGGCTGTATCTACTCCCATTGCTTTGATAATTTTTAAGAAATTTATCCAAGTAAAAGAAGACGGACGCGACTAAGATAGCTTTACCATAAAATATATAAAACCGGCAGCGAAACTTTTCAGTTTTGGGCGCTGTCGGTTTTTTTATAAAAAAATCAGGCTATAGACCAGCTTTGGAAGCGGATATAGCCTGAAGCAAAATTCACTCAGAGAGAAAAGATCTAAATTTTTCTCAACTCGATGTAGTATTCTAAATGGAGCTGGTTATCCAAGAAGATCTGTACTTTATACTGACCAAGCATGGGGAAAACAATATTCTCCAGACGGAACAAAGTGAGGAATGGGGTATATTTATTTTCTAAAGTAAAATCTCTCTCAAATGTAGAACCTTCGAGCGTTTCTCCATTAGGATCGAGAATGCGCATCTTTACATTGAAATGGCCTTGTCCCATACTCCAGCCATTGGCAATGTAGAATTTATCGAAAGCCGGAGTAGGAAACTCGTGGCTAGGAAGATCAAAAAATACTCTGTTGAAAGACAAATTGTTGCCTTCCATAGTAGCATCGAGACAAGGTACAGAGAATTGCAGCGAAGGTTTCATGCTCATTCCTTTCCAGTACATCAACAAAAACTTTTGATTGAGCTAGTTTCGCAAAACATTAAGCCTAAACCTGCCTCGAGAACAACGCAATTAAGGCACAATCCGGCTTTAAGGAGAACTAACCGGCAGCAAATCCTCAACTTCAGCAACGGATACGCCTTCAAGTATTACAACCTTGCGCCTAGATTTTTCTCCCAATTTTATGCGAATCTGACGACGACGTAATTTTAAGCATTTAGACAAAAAATCGATTAGAGCGCTGTTAGCCTTGCCATCGACAGCAGGTGCAGTCAAGCGCACTTGCCAAGCCTCATCAGATTCATCTTTGGGAGCGATTAAAGCATTATTGGCAGCTCTAGGTACAACTTTTATGGTCAGAATGCAACCCTCAGAAGATTCACTCAATCCCAACACAGGCATATCCTCTACATATGATTTACAGCATAGGATCGTCAAGAATAATCATTGGCTTAATCTCTAAATCGAAGCCCATTTGCAAACGCAAGAGACGGAGCGCCTGTTCAGCAGCAATTTGGCCAGCATTTTGCTTAGTGTGCCCCTCACCGCTGCCCAAAACTTTTCCAGCCAAAGAAACTTCTATTTGGAAGAAACGATCGTGAGCCGGCCCCTCTTCCTTGACGACTTGATAGATAGGCAAAATATGAAAGCTCTTTTGAGAAAATTCTTGCAACAGACTTTTGTAGTCACGCTGTGAACCTTCCATATTGTCCATAGCCGTTTTGAGCATACTGAGCACAAAACGCTGCGCTGGCTCAAACCCTCCGTCAAGATAGATGGCTCCAATCACAGCTTCCATGACATCAGCTAAAACATTAGACTTGTCATATCCCCTAGAAAGTAACTCACCTCGCCCCATCTTGAGATATTCGCCTATTTTCATAACTCTGGCTTTGTCAGCCAAATAAGAGGTGCTGGCAATAAGCCCTTTTACTTGGGCCATACGCCCTTCGTTAGCCTTAGGATGGCGTTTGTATAAATACAAACAAATGATCATTCCTAAAACAGAGTCGCCTAAAAATTCCAGACGCTCATTATTGCCACACTCAAAATTATGTTCGTTAGAATAAGACTCGTGAGTGAGAGCCAGCTCCAAAAGGGAGATGTCTTGGAAGTGGTAATCTATCTTCTGCTGCAAAGTTCCCAAATCGGAATTCGGCAGCACTGCCGATTTCATATTATTAAATAACCTCGCGCCGCCGAGCTCAATTGGATTTGTTTATACAACTAAATCGAGACAAAACTAAGCCCGGCGGATATAGTAAACAAAATGGCCGTGAGTATTAGCTGAAACTATTCTTCGTACCTGCGCAACACTACGACTGCATTCTGTCCACCGAAACCGAAGGAGTTATTCAAAGCCACTTTGACATCAGCTTTGCGAGCGACATTAGGTACAATGTCCAAATCGCATTCTGGATCGGGATATTCGTAGTTGATAGTGGGGGTAATAATACCGTGTTTAATAGTTAAAGCACAAACGGCCGTCTCCAAAGCACCGGCAGCGCCCAAAGCGTGACCGAACATAGATTTGGAAGAAGAAACAGCCAACTTATAGGCATGCTCTCCGAAGACTTGCTTGATAGCTTTAATTTCTGCAGGATCTCCCAAAGGAGTGGAAGTTCCGTGAGCATTGATATAATCAACTTCTTCCGGCTTAATACCAGCATCAGCCAAGGCTATGCGCATAGCTTCTTTAGCGCCATTGCCTTCGGGATCGGGAGCAGTAATATGATGAGCGTCGGAAGTAGCTCCACTACCAGCCAAAACTGCATAGATATGGGCACCTCTGGCTTTAGCATGAGCAAGAGACTCCAAAACTACAGTGGCTGCGCCTTCAGCCATAACAAAACCATCACGTTCTTTATCAAAAGGACGAGAAGCTTTAGTAGGATCGTCGTTGCGAGTAGAGAGAGCATGCAAGGAGCAAAAACCGCCTACAGCCATAGGAGTCATGGCCGCTTCAGAACCGCCAGCTACCATAATATCAGCTCTACCTGAACGAATAGCGTCGGCAGCCACACCCAAAGCGTGGGTGCTGGAAGCACAAGCAGAAACTACGCAAAAGCTCATGCCTTTAAGACCAAGCTCAATAGAAACTACTCCTGAAGCCATATTGGAAATCATCATAGGAATGAAGAAAGGACTGATACGACTGGGGCCTTTTTCCATATAGGTCTTCATATTATTTTCGAAAGTGGAAATGCCACCAATACCAGAACTGATGATTACTCCAGCACGCAAAGGATTGATTTTGTCAGTTTCTAACTTGGCATCTTGCCAAGCCAACTTGGAAGCAGCTGAAGCCAACTGGATATATCTGTCGCGACGGCGAGCGTCTTTACGATCCATATAATCTTCAGGATTAAAATCTTTTACTTCAGCAGCTATTCTTGTACTAAAATCGCTAGCGTCAAACTGTGTGATGGGGCCGATACCACATTTACCGGCAGTCAAGTTCTTCCAAAATTCGTCTACACCACAACCCAGAGCAGAAATAATTCCCAGACCAGTAATTACTACAGTGTTATCTGATAATGACATATATAATAAAACCTCAATATAAGCAACCGCCGACAAAGACAGCCCAAGCCCAAGATAATTCGAGCCGATACCTTCGAATAAGAGCCATGAGCTGGAGCATTCGTAGTAAAAAACGTCTCCGCATAGTCTCTGTCATGTTTTGAACGTTTTGGCCCTTCCACGCCTAAAAAGTGCTTCCTTCTTAACTAAGCAGACTGGATCTATACTAATTTGTTTTAGCTATTCGCTGGGCAGGAGCTTAAACTAGACAGGGTAAAAAATGCTGATATGCGCAGGTTTATCTCTTTTTTCTTATTGTTTCTAATCTCGCTTAATTTAATTGCTTGGCATTTTTCTTTACCTACTTCGGCTGAGACAACAAGCTCAACCGATAAAGAATTTGTTTCTTCAACAAATTCTATTTGTGCCAATATTCCTTCAAATATTACCGCCGATCCAGCTCCCGAAGCCATTGTAAAAGAGGCGCGTCCTTCCATAGTGATAACTTTTGCCCCCTCTACTTCAATTCGTTATGAATTTTCCAGAATGTGGGTAAACGATACGGAAGTAAGTAGCAATTGCCTAAAGACGTCGGCTTTTATAAGTTACCGTCCCTTTGTTGATTATCACGACGGCCCGGTAGGAGTGAAGGTTCGCTTGCTTGACGCCCAAAATTCTCCCATTGAGTTTAGTTGGTCATTTACAATTAAAAGACCCAGCTCTATTGAGTCTGTGCATATTACCAGCCGTCTGGATTTAGGCACTTTTGAAGATCTTAATGTAGAACTAAAAGGTGTCAAAGGAGCGGATAAAGCCTGGTTTGAGATTGAAGATTATCGCTTTGATATTCCTATGACAGAAGATACGCAAAATCCAGGTTTATATAAAGGATACTATCGCATAAAACACGGAGATAGCCGACTTAGAGCTAGAGTTATAGGCTATCTACAAAAAGGCAATCGCACCTTTGAAATGACAGCTCCAGAGACTGCCTCCATTTGGGGACAGCTCTTTCAAGTTGTCATCTTGGAGCCTCAAGACAAAGCCAAAGTGCCGCTGAATTTTAAAATTAAAGGACGCACTTTGCCAAATTGCAATATCAGCATTGTGCCTAAAATAGGCTTCAGCGACAATATTGAGCCAGCTACACGCAACACTGAGGAAGATGTAATGGGTTCCATTCCTTGCACTTCAGATTCAGAAGGCTATTTTGAAACCGATTACGGATTTTTGGTGAAGCTGCCGGGCATGCAAGCTGTTTTTACCATTATTGCCACCGACGGTAAAGGTAATCGCTCAGTGCCCAAAAATTTTCAAGTAAAATTCAAGTAAGCAAATAGGAATAAAAAATATAGAGCCGCCAGAACTAACTGTAGTTCCGGCGGCTCTATGCACTCTTATATATGAGGCGGAAAGGTATTAGTAGTTGGTAGCTTTAAGCTGGAAATAAGCTTTGTCGTGGCCGCAAACGGGGCACTTCTCTGGAGCTTTTTTGCCTACTACGATATTGCCACACTGGAGGCATTGCCAAATAGCTTCGCCGTCACGAGAGAAGACCAAACCGCCCTCGATATTGGCTAAAAGCTTACGATAGCGCTCTTCGTGCTCTTTTTCAATATTGCCAACGGCTCTGAAGAGACGAGCAATTTCAGTAAAGCCTTCTTCTTCAGCTTCTTTGGCGAATTCGGCGTACATGTTAGTCCACTCGTAATTTTCGCCTTCGGCAGCGTCAAGAAGATTTTCAGTAGTAGTGGGAATGGCTCCACCGTGCAAGTGCTTGAACCAAAGTTCGGCATGCTCACGCTCATTTTCAGCGGTTTCCAAGAAAAGATTGGCGATTTGCTGGTAGCCTTCTTTGCGAGCCTTGCTGGCGTAGTAAGTGTATTTGTTGCGAGCCTGAGACTCACCGGCAAAAGCAGCCTGTAAATTTTTCTCAGTCTTTGAACCCTTAAGTTCCATGTTTTTTCCTCCTGCAGCAGCGGTTTGTGGAACCGAGGCTGCGTTTATTGTTACATCTTTTGTATTTGCTTGGGAATCATCTTGCAATTCGTCTTCAACTTCGATCTCTACATCCATCAGTTCAAAGGCCTCGGCACCATGCTTGCACCAGGGACAAATATAATCTTCAGGAAGAGTATCGCCATCGTAAACGAAACCACAAATAGTGCATACCCAACGTTTAACAGTTTTGGTACGTTTTTTAGTTTTGACCTTTGCCACAGGGGCAGAAGCCGATTGCATCTCCTCTACTTCGGGATGGAACATCTCGGCGCCTACTCCGCACAAGGGACAAACAAAATCTTTAGGTAACTCTGCGCCTTCATAGGCATAGCCGCAAACATCGCAGACCCAACGCACAACCTTTTCAGTCGTATGTTTAAACTCAACTTGAACTGCTGAACCGGGACGAGGTTTAATATTGCTATGATAATATGCATAAGTTAAAGGCTGAACCGAACTGAGAGTTTTCATATCGAAAATCTCGGCTGTATAAAGATAGTGGGTACCTAAATCTTTAATCTCTGTAACCTTACATAATAGATAAGCGCAACAATCTTTAATTAAATAAGGTAAGCCACTTTCCAGATCTATCTCATGTGGAAAAAGGGCAAATTTATCGCTCTGGCGACCACTTTGAAAACCAAAATGTTTGATAGTCTCAAAGCCGGTCTCTTCAGTCAGAACTGAAACGGAAAATGATCTTTGTTTGTTGATAAGTTCTGCTGTATAGTTTGCTTTATTTACAGCAACAATCACTCTGTAAGGGGAATCTGCCACTTGAGTGACAGTATTGACGACGCATCCGTTAAGTTTTCCACCATCACGAACACTAAGTATATAAAGTCCGTAGCTTAACTTAAATAAAGCAGCTTTATCCACTTATCGCAATACCTCCAGATTGAAATGAGTAATATCTACAATTTTTAAATGTAGACGCCTTAGCGAATCTTAACTGTCTTCACCAAAAAGATCAGCCCCATTTTTAGTATTGTTTCAGTTTTTCAAACCTAAAAGGAGCCAATATAATCTTAGCAAAGTTGAATAAACTCCACAACAACCGTGCAAAAACGAGTTGCGCAAAAGTTTTTTTACTGTTATTTTTAATAATAATTGTTATAATTAAAAGCAAATTATTCCTGCTTTAAATTTATAAAAATATTTTTAGTTAACTTTCTTAACTAAATGAGAGCTTTTATTATTTATAACTATTTTGCGCAAAAAAAGCCCATTTTGACGTTTATTACTGCATTACATGGCGGTTATAGGTAAAATTTTATAATTTTTTTTCAAAAAATTAGAGCCTAAAATATTAACTTTAATTACCACTTCTGGTAGAATATCTACCGTATGGGCGATACAAAACAAAAAAGAGCTATTGAAGAGGTCGTTTTTAACTCGGATAAGCATATGACAGTTGAAGAGGTTTATAACCAGGTTCGAGTTCTGATGCCACACGTCAGTATGGCTACTGTATATCGGAATCTGAATAACTTAGCTGACAGTCATAAACTGGCCCGTTTAACTTTCCCTGACGGAAAGTTCCGCTTCGATAGGAACACTAAAGTGATGCATGGTCATGTTTATTGCACCAAGTGTCACAAAGTGTTTGATCTGGATCCTAAGGCTGTGAGTTTCCAGAACCTCGATAAAATAGATTCGTTCACAGCCGAGGCGTATGAACTTGTCCTCAAAGGACAGTGTCGTACTTGTCAAAGTGTCGTCAGTGCCCCTCTGAAAGACGCTTTGGCTGAGCCAGAGGAAGACCAATGACAACTAAGGCAACGCCTAAAATTTGAGATACACTCAGGGTTTCTCCTAAAATTAAGGCGGTGCATATTATTATGACAGGCCGCTGCAACAGCTGAAAGACAGATGTTGCAGTCGAGCCTATCAACCTGATGGACCATATAAATGCGCTGTTAGCCACGGCAGCCGAAAGTCCGACACCGACAGCCAGAGGCCAGCCGTCAGTATTGGGCATTGGAGTGTAAGGACCCAGTGCAGTAAATACAACAGTTGCATTTATCCAGAAGGCCCAAATCCAAAGCAATTTTAGATCAAAAGTACCAGTAAGAGTTTCCATATTCACTCTATAGGTAACGGCGCATCCTACAGCGGCAAAGCATGCTGCCAATCCCCATAAGTCGGTTATCACAACTTTACCAGTAAGCAAAGCGCCTACAATTTTCGTCACTAAAAGTACACCGACAAAGCAAATAATAACTCCGCACCAAAATTTAAGAGGCAATTTTTCTCTTTTAAGAATAAAGCGGTTTACTATAGCAACAAATATGGGCACGGTAGTCGTTACGGTCACCACTACAGCAGCGGGCAGCAATTTTAAAGCCAAAAGTGAAAACCCATTTATGCCCAGCACTAAAACGCTAACTCTGGCTATACGCCAAATTTCTTCTTTTTTCAGCCAACGAAAAGACTTCACAAAAGGCAGCACAATAAGTGCTGAGAAGAGATTTTTTACCAGCAAAAGCTGAGCGGCGTCTAGACAAACTCTATAACCGAGCTTAACTAAAATAGGTTGTACCGCCGTAGCTATAACTATTAAACTTACCCAAAGAGTAGGATTATCCATAATTAGTCTACATGGCAGCCGTAATTATGCCACCACCCAAAACCAAATCGCCATCATAAAAGACAGCCGCCTGACCGCAAGCTGCTCCGGGAATTTCTTCAGCGAATACTACCTGAACCTGAGTTTCATGTTCGCCTTTAATAAGCTTGGCTTTTTGAGGCTTAGAAGAATAGCGCACCTTTACTTCACATTCAAGCTCATCATCAATTCCTGCTATAGAAACCCAATTTACATCATCAACTATAATGCTTTTGGTATGCAGTTGATCAGCAGTACATACTATCAAAGTATTAGAAGCGACATCTTTAGAACAGACAAAAAGTGGTTCTTTATAAGAAACTCCAAGCCCGCGCCTTTGCCCTATAGTGTAACGAATAAGTCCTTTGTGCTCACCGACTTTGAGGCCATCTTTAGTTACAATAGGCCCAGGCATACTGGTTTGGCCGCGATAGCTCTCAATAAAATCAGCATAATCGCCAGTTTGTACAAAACAAATATCCTGACTTTCTTGTTTGTGAGCTGTAACTAAGCCATATTCATCAGCATAGCCACGCACTTCTTCTTTAGTTAAACTTCCTAAAGGAAATTGACTATGAGCCAATTGTTCTTGATTCAAAAAATAAAGGACATAACTCTGATCTTTGTGATCATCGACAGCTTTGCTTAAAGTGTATCTCTTTTTAGTTTCATCGTATCCTAAGCGCACATAATGACCAGTTACAATGTAATCGCAATCTAATTCGCAAGCTCGTTGGTAAAGCTTTTTAAACTTAAGATAGCGGTTACAATCTATGCAAGGGTTGGGAGTAAAACCTTTTTCGTAGGCGCAAACAAAAGGTTCAATTACTTTTTCTTTAAAATTTTCCGCGAAATTTACTACGTAATAAGGGATATTTAAACGAGTAGTAACACTGCGAGCGTCATCTACATCAGATAATGAACAGCAAGATTTTTCGCGGCTGACTCCCACGTCTTCATTATCAAACAATTTCATGGTTACACCAATACAATTGTAACCGGCCTTTTGCATAAGCAAAGCAGCTACAGAGCTGTCTACTCCTCCGCTCATAGCGATTAAAGCACTTTTTTGAGTCATATTTACAGCAACTTTCTATTGCGCCTTAAGGCGGCGTAAAACATCTTCATATTTTTCGGCACTGCGGCTAAAGCTAACCTTTAACAAAGCCTCAGCTTCTCCGGCTTCTTTTTTGACTTGCTCGAGCTCTTTGCCTTTAAGCTTAGTCTTGGCCAACGCTTTGGCAACTTCATGGTTATAAGTTTTACGCAACAAGTCAGCACTCACTTTTATAGTTTGCTGAACGGCCCGCAGCTCTGCCTCGTTGTCACCAGACACAGAAAATTTTTGAGCATTGGCATCACAATCAAAAATAGGCTTAGTATCAGCGCGATAACGATCTAATACTTCGGCAGCGTACATATATTGATTTACTAAAAAATCACGCTTAATTTCATGAGATACGCCACTTTTATAAGCAGTGGACACCTCTAAAGGTTTTCCCTTGAAATAAGGCGCAAAAGGAGCTTTAGGCAATTCCTCCGAGATTAAAAACGAATCCGACTCGGAGAATATATCATTCGAGCTATCTTGCCCTTCAGGATTAGAAGCGGCAACTAAAGGCTGCTTCTCTTCATTCTTAACAGATTGCAGAGACGATCCCTCATTGCTTACGGATCTAGCCTCGTTTGCTTGTTTTGAAGGCTGAGGCAAAGCTTGTGATACAGACCGGGGCGGCGCCGAATCGGCTAAGCGTGATTGTTCAGTCTGAGTCGGCTCTAATTGAGCTTGAGAAGACGAAGAATTGGCTTGCGACTTAACTTCCGGCGGCAGCATACCGTGCGAAGGCATTTTTTTATTGTCGGCTATAGGGAAAGTTTGCTCGGCTGGGGAGGCTAAAAAGACGCGCATATCTGGGCCCACAACACGATTCCTGGTGGCCAACCAATAGCCTATATTAGCTAAAACTAAAACAATTAAAAATACCGAGAACCAGTCAATTGATTCTTTTTCTTTGGTATTTTTAAGCTTGTCGGGTTGGCCACCGACTTTATCTTCCGCCGACTCTGACAACGCCGAGCTGTCGGAGGCTACATCCTTTGCGCCATTTATCGTAGGTATTTTTGCTAATTCTTCGTTGCTCATATGGTCCACCCTAAAAAACGAACGCCGCCCCTTTCTCCTTCACAGTAGCTATTCCCGCTTGCTATTGCAGCTCGCTTCCAGCTTTCTCCAAGCATAAGGTGCGGGCAAAGCAAAAATTTCCCCATTGTAAAGTTTACTCATAATTTTTAGAGAATATTGACAACATCCAGAACAACTGTCCACTATTTGTCTAGCTTGACGCATTTTTTCGCTTTGCCAAATATCGGCAAAATTTTGAAACATTAAATTTCCCAGTACTTCCTGGCGAATACCACAAGTAACCAAACTGCCATCAGGCATAATGTAGAGAATATTGCGATTAGCTCGACAGGCAAAACGTTTATCGCCGCAGCTTTGTACAGCTTGTTCATAAAGGCCTAAAACGGTTCTTTTCAGCAAAAAAGCTTCTAAAAGGGAGAAGCCTTCCTTCTGGCTGTAGATGTTTTCTAAGCGGCGGCGAAAATCGTCCATATTGTCTATTAAAGCCCTGGAATCTTCCGGGCGCCCCGGTTCTAAAAAAGGAGTAACCCAAAAGCCGGGAATGAAGTTGAGTTTTTCACGACGGCAAATATCTAGAATCCACGGCAAATCTTTAATAGTTTCGCTATTCACATTATAGTTGATACCAATTGTAAACCTACGCTGTCGCATAATAGGCAAGAGCGCTTCCAAAGTAGCCATAGTTTTATCAAAGCATCCTGGACAACCGCGCAACTTGTCGTGTACGCTTCCCCTTCCTTCTAAGGATATACGTAAATGTAAACCGGGGCGACCACATCTTTGGGCAAATTCCACCATAGGTTCGGTCATAGTGCCATTAGAAATAATAGTTAAGCAATAAGGGTTGTGCCTCTTTTGTAAATGAGCCACAATTTCTGCACAATCGGGACGCAAAAATGGTTCGCCGCCGCTGATTTTGACTATGTCCAAGTTGGGTAAATTGTCGATAAGACGTAAAAAATCACTAGTGCGAGCTTGCTTAAAGCGCTCCTTTTTCCAAACGCTACACATAAGACACTTAAGATTGCATTTCCAAGAAAGCATTAAGTGAGCCATTTTAGGTGTGGCTTCCAATCCCAATTGATTGGCGCCAACAGATCTAACAACAGACCAAGCCATCTTGGCAAAACTTAAGCAGCGTGCTAAAGACATGATTTTTTATCCTAAATGGTTATTCGGCTGCTCGGGCTGTTTGAGATCTTTTCTCCAAACCGCAAGCTTTTTCGTAAGTAATTATGCCTTTGCTAAGATCTCCACCTTGCAAATAGCGCTCAGCTTCTTGAGCTAATTTGTCTTTATCCTTAACCTTGCTGCTTTTTAATTTTGTGCTAAAGAAATGCTGCAGCATTTTAGCGGAAGTTTCGGAAGCTTGTTTAACTAAAAGTTCATCGGCGCCATCGCCGCTTTGCGCGGCTTCTTGGGCTCGTTTATCTAATTTATCAATGAAACTTACGTCCATGCCGGCAAAAGACAAATAATCGCGAGCATACATATATTGGCTGACAATAATATCTTTTTGTAAGACGGGATTGCTTACTTTACGATAAATCGGCGGCTCTAATAAGGCCAACTCCTGATCGCTAAGCTTTACTTCATCAATAGGTTGCTCTTCTTGGCGTTTTTCAAGTTTTGGAGCAGCTGGCTTTTTAGCTGTGGGTGCTTGTTGCCTACTTTTAGGCGAAGCCTCACCTTTAGTTGCTTCATGCTCTGATACGGATACATTCTGTTGCTGCATAGGCTTAGTTCCGAGCTTGGGAGTCACAAAATATCCCCAACATCCAATAGCTACAATCAAGACAGCCGCAGTTAGAGCCATGCCTACTACAGACTTGCTGCCTCCCTTATTTTCGACAGCAGACATAGTAGCTTTGGTGATTGGCTCGGTAACTTCTGTGGCCGGTGTGGCAGTTTCATTGATTGATGCAGCATTTTCTGCAGCAGGTGCGGCAGCTTCGTTAATTGGTGCAACATCTTCAGCATTTGGTGCAGCCGCTTCGGCAGCAGGTACAGCAGCTTCGGCGGCAGTTGTTTTGGTTAAATCAATTTTGTTAGTATCGGAGGCAATGGCCTCAGGACTTGCAGATATTGTCAATTGTGTCTTTTTCTGTTTTGCCATCAGTCAGCCTCCCTGAGCCTACAAATTCCGCCATTTGCGCGTATCGTGCGCCTTCTAAATTTTGACATCAATCCCCTGTCAAATCGCATTCCGGCGAGTTATCTAAGTTTTGGTCTGTTTTTATTACCCTTAGCAAAGAGCGACCGTCTCTAGATAGACTTTCATGATCAAAGAGCGGAACGGTATTGGGAAATTTTTTTAAAGCAATGCTTGGTATTCTGGCTCCTTGGCTAATTAAACGTCGCTCTTCTCTATTATCAAGTATGGGGCCGTCAGGCCCATATTTTGACCACTCGTCAGCATTGAGGTGTCGCATGAACTCAATCCGCTCTTTAACATCAAAAATGCCTCGCGCCGCCAAATTGGCATAAACCAGTTCTTCTACTATGGGAGCACGATCTTCTATAAAGGACACCACTTGCCGTCTGTCTATTTGGGGATGGATTTCGAAGCAAATATCCAGATGGTGCATGGCAATACCCCAAAGACACGGCGGCTGTACTCCCATGGCGATTTTGCGAAAACGCCAACCGGGCCAAATATTAAATTGCCTGTAGATATCGCGTTCTTCTTCTTTTTCCATATGCCATTCAGATAGAGGCACTCTGTATAAAAGTCCAAAACGAGCGTAGATTTGTCTTCTGCCTCGACAAGTTTCCGGCAAACCGACAGCCGCAAAATCGCTGCCCCTGGGAGTGTATCCCCAAATAGTGGAAGGCACCATATTTTCCAAGCAATAGCAAATCATGTGCACATCCATAGCTAGACTGCAACCTAAACAAACAAAAAAGTTGCTGCGACCGAATTTTTTATAGGTTTGCCAACAGTCTTCAATTACCAAACGTTTAAATTCGTTTTTTATGTGGGCATAATGATGAAAAACTCGCTTTGATCCCAATTTTTGGCGCAAATCACGCACATGTTTAAGTGGCCAAGAGACAAAAATATGGCCAAAGTCATGTTGAGCAGTAATTAAATGGATTTGACCTTGAGAATAAAATCTGCCGAAAATAAAAGCTAGCAGAGTAGAATCGAGACCGCCCGAATAGCCAATGGCAAAAGATTTTTGCTTTGCTTCCTGATTCAAAATATGTCGCACTTTCCAGAGGTCAAAATACTAAAAAAACATAGCGCAAAAACGCCATTTCTCAGAGACTTTTCGGCCTTCGCACCTCAAAGCGGCCTCCCCTTTTTAACTTTCGCTTTGAGCTATCTAAATTTGCAGACGCAAGCATAAAAAAAACTGCTATTAAAGGCTAAAAAACAAAAATCACGAAAGAAGCCGACATGAGTAAAGCTAAAGTTTCATGGCAGCCTTCCAGCAAACTGGAGATACGTTACACCAGCAATATCGGCGGAGATTTAGAAGCTCTGCCCTACTTAGCCACAATCATCAAACAGCAACGAACCCAATATCCGGATATGTTGCTCTTTGATACAGGATCTTTTAGCGGCCCCGGTTGTCCCGGTCCCAATGCCGGTGAACCGCATGTCAAAGTATACAATCATTTGCAATACACTGCCGTCGTACCTGGACGAGCCGAGGCTATGGACACCAAAGCTCTCAAAAAGATGGCTCGCATGGCCGATTTTCCTTTTTTGGCCACAAACTGGCGCGGTATAGGTGAAGGTGACTATTTTACCAATCGCCAGGTAATTGAACGTGGTGAAGACAAAATTGTGATTTTGGGTATGGCTTGTCCGGAAACTCCCAAAGACACAGAAGCGATACCGGCAATCCAAGCTTTGGATGAAGCTTTAAAAGGCTTTGATCCTGCCGATACTGCCGTAATTATTCTTTCCCAATTGGACGGTAATCAAAATTTAGCTTTAGCCAAACATGGCAATTTTACTAAAGTGATTATCGGCGGCATAACCATTAACGGTTTAGATCAAACTATGAGCGTAGGCAATTCTTTAATTGCTCCAGCTTCCGACGGTCCCAAGAGTTTGGGCAGCCTTACAGTCAATTTAAGCGGCAACTTAAAAGTCAATAAAGAAAAAGAGCCAACTGAATAGCAATTTTCTGTTCTAAAACATAATGAGCCCCTGCAGTTTTTTTGATATAAAGGAAACGGCAGGGGCTTTATTTTAGTTTTAGGCGTTAGTCTTCATAACCATGTGGATGGACTTTACGCCATTGCCAAGCGGAATCGACAATAGCTTCTATAGAATCGTATTTGGGCTTCCAACCCAATTCGCGACGTATTTTTTCTGAAGAGGCGATTAAAAAGCCGGGATCGCCAGGACGGCGCCCTTCCTCTTTAACGGTAAAATCTAAACCGGTCACTTTACGAACGGCTTCAATTACTTGGCGGACAGAAAAACCTTGGCCGCTACCGAGGTTATAAACTAAATTGCCTCGCTCTTCCAAAGCTTCTAAAGCTAAAATGTGAGCTTGAGCCAAATCTAAAATGTGTACATAATCGCGCACACAAGTGCCGTCTGGAGTATTATAATCGGTGCCAAAAATAGAAATATGGGGGCGCTGTCCCATGGCAGCTTGCAAAACCAAAGGGATTAAGTGACTTTCAGGATGATGGTCTTCACCGCGTTCGGGAGTATTGCCGGCTGCATTAAAATAGCGCAAGCGAGCGCTTTTCAAACCGTGAATGTCTTCAAACCAGCGCAACATGCGCTCTACCATCAATTTCGATTCACCATAAGCATTGGTAGGATCGAGCTCTTGGTCTTCGGTAATAGGCACTTTTTTAGGATTGCCATAAACAGCAGCCGTCGAAGAAAAGACAATGCGATCTACTTTGGCTTTTACCATAGCTCGCAAAACAGAGAGCGTACCCATAGTATTATTAGCAAAAAAAGCGCCAGGATCGCGCATAGATTCGCCTACTTCTATAAAAGCTGCAAAATTGAGCACAGCTTTTACTCCATAGCGCACCATAATATCTTGCAAACGTTCAGTTTCTTCAATAGAACATTCTTCGACTATACAATTTTGGGGAATAGCGGCCCTGTGGCCATGACAGAAATTGTCTACAACAACCACCCGACGACCGGTTTTTAAAATTTCATCACAAACTGTGCTGCCAATATAGCCAGCTCCACCAGTTACAAGAACGGTTTCCGACATATTAATTTTCTCACTCTCAAAAATATAAGATGTTACTTTGTTTGTTCAGATAGAGAATTCCTAGCCCAAAATACTCCGCTAGAATAACCTTGAATTCTGGAATTAGACTTGGCTTCTTCTAAACGCCTTTCTGCCCAAGCGCAATATTGAGGCTCAATTTCAACGCCCAAATAATGGCGCTGTAATTTTTTAGCGACTACGCTGGTAGTGCCCGATCCTAAGAAAGGATCAAAAACGACATCACCTTCACAGGAGCTGGCTAAAATAAGTTTGGCCACCAACTTTTCTGATTTTTGCGTAGGATGAGCCGTATTTTCGGCCATTGACCAAAAAGGAATAGTAATATCATCCCAAAAGTTGGAAGGACAAGTATCGCGATAGTTGCCTTTATCGGTTTCGATCCAATCTTTCGGTTTACCATCAACTCTGTAAGGCGCAATAACTTTTTTCCTAATCTTTACCGCTTCAAGATTAAAGGTGTAATCGTCACCTTTGGTAGCGAACCAAATATCTTCCAGGCCATTTTTCCAGTTGGCTTTGGCTCCTCGACCTTTTTCTCTTTGCCAAGTAATTCTATTTCTTACCTTAAAAAAATCACCTAAAACCCGACCTATAATTAAACTACTTTCCCAATCACAACAAACATAGATAGAGCCCTTTTCTTTAAGTAAAGGTTGCACAGCGCTCAGCCATTGGCGCGTATACTCTTCATATTCATCATCCTTTTTCTTGGAAAAAACGGTACCATTAAAAGATTTAGTTAGATTATAAGGAGGATCGGCGATAATTAGATCAACACTTTGGTGCGGTAAGAATTGGCAAACTTGCCAAAAATCTCCATTTATTGTTTTGTCAAGAAGACAGCGTAAATCTTGCTGCGGCTCGCTTAATTGCACACAACGTTCCAGAAATTCACTACACTCATTCAAGGGACAATTGATTGTTTTATTTCTTACTATTTTTGACGGTAGCATACATTACTCCCATTTTTGCTCTCGTCTATAAGTCTTCGACAAAGCTAACGGTTTTTCCAGCTTATCCGTCTTTGTCCCTTTTCTAACTTTTTTCTTGGCGACAGCTTCGGACTATGTTTGCCTCTAGTTTGCAAACAGGAAAAGCCATTCAGCCGTGGCAAATTGATAAGGTATGTTTAAGCGCAATTTTAATTTTTTACTTTTAGCCTTAGCTTTAAGCGCCCCTCTGGCTCTTAAGGTTTCCCTTCCCGCTTATGCTGAGCCTTCTCAGCAACCGACCACAGTTGCTTCAGTTAGCCAAAACTCAGCTGCACCTACTTCAGATGTTACCGCTGAGCGCACTGATTTTACGGAAACTATTCACGGTGTGAAAATAGCCGATCCTTATCGCTGGATGGAAGATATCGACAGCGCTCAAACTCGTACTTGGATCGAAGCTCAGCGCCATAAAACTGACGCTTATATGAGCCAAGTACCTAACCGCCAAGCAATCCGTCGTCATTTGGAGAAATTGCAAAACTATCCCCGTTTTGGCGCTCCCACCTATGAAGCTGGCAAATATTTCTACTATTACAACAGTGGTTTG
Organism: uncultured bacterium; assembly: GCA_934636825.1. Taxonomy (GTDB): domain Bacteria; phylum Vulcanimicrobiota; class Xenobia; order Xenobiales; family Xenobiaceae; genus Bruticola. The sequence goes on from CAKUBG010000021.1 coordinate 29,619, forward strand.
CAAAACCAAAGCGTCCTTTATATGAGCGATTCTGCCGATCGTTTGGGTAAGCCGATACTTGATCCTAACACTTTTTCTCAAGAAGGCGTCTCAGCCTTAACTGACGCTGTACCTAGCCCGGACGGCAAATTTTTGGCTTTTGCTATTGCCAAATCAGGCTCGGACTGGAACCAAATCCAAGTGCTTGATTTAACTACCGGCAAAATCACTTCCGACTTAGTAAAGTGGGTAAAGTTTTCTACTATTGTTTGGGATGGAAATAGCAGCGGTTTTTACTATAGTCGCTATCCAGAGCCAGCCCAAGATGCCAATGCTTTAGCTGGCGAAAATAAATATCACTCACTCTATTTCCACAAAGTCGGTCAAACGCAAGCTCAAGATCAGCTTATTTACGGCAATCCGCAAAATCCAGACGTCTCTGTTTACGGCGGTGCCAGCGAAGATCATAAATGGCTTTGCATAGAAGTTTCCCACTCCCAAAATGATAACGTAGCTCTTTTGGTTAAAGATACGACCGATCCCCAAAGCCACTTTATTACTTTACCTAACGCTTTCCAAGCCAAATTTTCTATTATAGGTATAAAGGACGATACTCTTTACGCCTTCACCGATATGAAAGCTTCCAATGGCCGTATCGTCAGCGTAAAATTAACCAATAATGTAATAGATACTCCTTGGAAAGAAGTTATTCCCCAAACTAAAGAATCTATAAACAACGTTTCCTTAGTAGGCAATCATCTTTTTGTTAACTACTTGCACGACGCTTCCAGCCGCGTTTCTGAATATAGCCTGGAAGGCCAGCTGATTAGACAAGTGAAATTGCCTGGTATTGGCAGTGCCTCCGCTTTTCATGGCAAGCAAGATAGCCAAACCGCTTACTATTCCTATACGAGTTTCAATACTCCCTCAGTTATCTACGCTTACGACATTGCTAGTGGTAAAAGCTCAATTTGGCATCAACCTAAACTCAGCTTCAATCCTAACGATTTTGTCACCAAACAAGTGTTTGTCAACAGTACCGACGGCGCCAAAGTCCCCTTATTTATTACTCATCGCAAAGACCTAAAAATTGATGGCGATGTGCCTACTTTGCTCTATGGATACGGCGGCTTTGCTATCGATATGACGCCTGGTTTCTCTACTCGCACTATGACTTGGATGCAAATGGGCGGTATTTATGCCCAGGCCAGCTTGCGCGGAGGCAACGAATACGGTGAAGCTTGGCACGTAGCCGGCACTAAAACTCAAAAGCAACATACCTTTGACGATTTTATAAATTGTGCTCAATGGTTAATTGACAATAAATACACCAACAGTGATCGCTTAGCTATCAACGGAGGCAGTAACGGCGGCTTGTTGGTAGGTGCTTGTCTAAACCAACGTCCTGATTTATTTGGTGCGGCTGTACCTCAAGTAGGCGTTATGGATATGTTGCGTTTCCATAAATTTACTATCGGTCGCTACTGGACCGGCGATTATGGCGACGTCAATAAACCGAAAGAATTTGAAACTCTTTACAAGATTTCACCCTACCACAACGTAAAAGAAGGCACCGCCTATCCAGCTACTTTGGTAACTACAGGAGATCATGATGATCGTGTTTATCCGGCTCACAGTTTCAAATATGCGGCCGCTTTACAACATGCTCAAGCAGGGAAAGCGCCAATTTTAATTCGCATAGATAGCAAAGCCGGCCACGGCGCAGGCAAACCTATTTCTAAGCGTTTGGACGAAAGCGCCGACATTCTCTCTTTCATAGCTCAAGCTTTGGGTATGAAAAATATCGACTTAAAATAGGCATTTAGTTGCTCAAACATTAGAAGTACAAGCCGGTTGCACTTGCAATTCTCGCAACTTGCAATCGGCTTGTCATGATGCCAAAAAATCATGAAAGAAAGTTTTACAACACGCAATCTGGCTCTTATGGCTCTATTTATTGCCATAGGTCTGGTGCTGCCTTTTCTAACAGGTCAAATTCCGCAAATTGGCATAATGCTTTCTCCTTTGCACTATCCAGTTTTTCTCTGTGCTTTCCTTTGTGGCAAACGCGAAGGTACCGTAGTGGGCCTAATTATACCTTTATTGCGCGGTTTGCTCTTTGGTATGCCTCCTTTATACCCTATGGGTTTGGCCATGGCGGCTGAGCTAGCTACTTACGGATTTTTAGCCGGTTTTATATTTGAAAAATCACCTTGGAATTGCTTAATCGCTTTATATAAAGCTCTGATAATAGCTATAATAGGCGGACGCTTGGTGTGGGGCCTATCTATGCTAGTTCTGTTAATTCCGACAAGCCAAGCTTTTACTTGGACAGCTTTTGTTAGCGGCGCCATTGTAAGCACAATACCTGGCACAATTTTACAATTGGTCATTATTCCGGCTTTAATATTGGCTTTAGGTAAAACTCGCCTGCCTTTTTTTATAAGCAAATCGCAGTAAATACATAGCCAATAGCCATACCCAGGCTAGCATTTCTGCATAAGCAATTGACATATTTCCATAAAATGGCACCATTGCATAAGAAGCGATAATTCTAACTATCAACGATACGATACCAGCTGTACTAGAATATACAAGATCGCTTTTTCCTTCTAAATATCCACGAAAAGCCATCGCCAAGCCAAAAATAGGATAAAAACAAGCTATTCGTACAAAGAAAGCGCTGCCGATTTTTACGGCCTCTGCTCCTGCACCGAAAAGGGCAATAATCTTTCCTCCCAATGGGATAACTAGCGTTGTCAGAATTAGAGATACTGTAAGCATTAAAATAGTACCGGCTACTAAAATTTGTCGCGTGCGTTTTTTATTTCCAGCGCCATGGCTGTGAGCGGTCATGGTAGAAATACCAGAGCCTAAATTTATAATAGGCAGCATAACTAGAGTATCAATACGGTAGGCTGTTGTAATAGCAGTAACAGTGTTGGTGCCAAATCTATTCATAAAATCTTGGAGAAGCAAACTTCCCAAAGAAGTAACGCAAGATTGCACCATTGGCGGTAAACCAAAATTCATACCTTCTTTGATGACTGCACTGTTGAAACTTTCTTGACAATAACCATCCTTTAACCAGGCGTATTTTTTCGTTCCATATTTAACTATAAATACAGTCATAGCTGCTTGAGAAATTACTGTAGCTATAGCTGCCCCTTGCACTCCCCATCCTAAATAAGCCACAAAAAGGATATCTAATACTATGTTAATTATCGAAGAAAATAAAATAGACAAAAAGGGAATGTGACTGTCACCAATGCCACGCAACGTAGCTGTATAAACATTATAAACAGCTAAAAAAGGCAAACCTAAAAGAACTAGGCGAATATAACTGGTGGCTAAATCAATAATTTCTGGCGTAGTGTGTAGTAACTTCAAAAATTGGTAAGAAAACACGGTGCCGCTAGCAGCCACTATCACAAATATTGCGCCTAAAACAAAGGAAAAGACAGCCACTAGGGGCGGAATATTTTCTTGTTTTCCTGCACCAAAATTTTTGGCAACTAGAACAGAAAGTCCTAAAGTGAAACCGATAATTGCCGTAACAAAAAAATTGATAGAGGTAGTAGTAGTTCCAATGGCTGCCAACGACAGTTCTCCATCAACATTTCCTACAATAAAAGCATCTGCCCAATTGTACAATTGTTGTAAGATACCGCTAAGAATGAGCGGCAAGCTGAAATTAATCAGCGCTTTCATGATTACATTGAGGCGTTGATTTTCTTCCATGTTGTCCTCTTCAGAATTTGCTAAAAAACAAAACCACGCAATCGCCCTAGGCAGTTGCGTGGTTCTAAAACAGCCAGTAAATGGCTCTATTTAACTAAACTGCCCGTAAATCCCCACATATAGGATTCATCCAAACGAACCTTGACAAACTGACCGGTAATGTCCTCTTGACTATCAACATGGATAAGCCAATGTTGAGGAGAGCGGCCGGTATAGCGGTTGGCATTTTTCTTGCTGGGCCCTTCGATAAGTACTTCGACTTCTTGACCGACTCTGGACTTATTGAGCTCTTCAGAAATTTCGTTTTGTACCTCTATAAGCTTATGCAATCTATCCATACGAATATCTTCAGGTACACGATTGGCGAACTGGCTACCTGGAGTGCCGGGACGCTCTGAGTAAGCGAACATAAAAGCAGTATCGAACTTAGCGGCTCTAACTACATCTAAAGTGTGTTGGAATTCTTCTTCAGTTTCGTCAGCAAAACCAACAATAATATCAGTAGTAATGCAAAGGCCAGGAATCGCTTTGCGCATACGCCCAACTAAGTCCAAGAACTCTTGACCATTATAACGGCGGTGCATAACTTCCAAAATGCGATCATCTCCACTTTGCAAAGGCAAATGGACATGAGGGCAAACGTTAGGATTAGCCGCCATAGCTTCAATAGCTGCTTGAGTAAAATAAGCCGGATGAGGAGAAGTAAAGCGTAAACGGAAACGGCCAACTTTTTCCGGAGTCAACTCTTTAAGCAATTGGGCAAAGCCTTCTTCAATGCGCAAATCACGGCCATAATCGTTGACATTTTGGCCAAGTAAAGTGATGTCTTTGAAGCCGCCCTTAACTAAACGAGAAACTTCGGTAATTACATCTTCAATAGGACGGCTTTGCAAGGGGCCACGCACATGAGGCACGATACAATAAGTACACCACTGATTACAACCTACGGAGATAGGCGTCATAGCCATAAACGTGCTAGAAGGACAAGCTTTTAAAGCCAAATGATTGCCTTTTTTCTCTACTTTAACCAAACCGCTGCCCAACTCTTTTTTAGCTTGCCTAAAAGCACGGTTGGCTTGTGCAGAAGTTTTGGCTTTAGCTTTAAGTTCAGCTAAAGCAACTCGGTTAGCTAAAATAGCATCTACATATTCAGGCAAACGCTTCACTTGATGAGTGCCAAGCACTATATCAATCTGAGGGAAACGCTCTACTAAAGCTTGCTTATCCTTTTGGGCTAAGCAACCGGCAATCACTAACATAAAGTTAGGATTTTTTTCTTTAAGCACCTTAAAGTCGCCCATGCGACCGTATACTTTTTGATCAGCGTTATCACGAATACAGCAAGTATTAAAAACTACGATGTCGGCCTGGCTCTCTTCAGGAGCTTGATGGCAACCACGTTCTTCTAATAAAGCGCCAATAATTTCCGAATCGTAGACGTTCATCTGGCAACCGTAAGTCTGAATAAAATAGCTAGCTGGCCAGTGCAACTGAACTTCTTCAGCAGTAGAATCAACTTCAGCAGCGCAGCCAGCTCCAGAAACGATTTCTGAACCGGCCTTATCCTCTGAGCTGTGATGATTGCAATTACATTTGTGTTCCATCATTTTACCTTTACTTGTTAGCAGAAAGTACTTGCAAAGCTTTCTGCAATTGAATGTCTTTGTCTTTTTTGCCCACAAAACGTGGTTCCATCTTAACTGTAATATCGGGCACTAAACCATTATGATCAATAACATGACCACTGGGAGAATAGAAGCGAGCTACTGTCATTTTCATGGCCGAACCATCGTCAAAGGGGAAAATTTGTTGCACAGATCCCTTGCCGAAACTGCGTTCGCCTAAAAGTCTGGCCAACTTGTGATCGCGCATAGCTCCGGCGGTAATTTCCGAAGCGCTGGCCGAGAAGCGGTTGATCATAACGATCATCGGCATATCGACTTTGCCATCACCTTCAGAATTTAAGTTGCTGCGACTGCCTGCCCTATCCAAAGTATAGACAATTAAACCGCCACGGCGAATAAATTGGCTGCCGACACCTACTGCAGCTTGTACAAAACCTCCGCCGTTATTGCGCAAATCCAAAATTAAACTCGTAGCTCCCTTAGCTTTCACTTTGGCTAATTCAGAAGCCAGCTCTTGGGCTGTTTCGGCACCAAACTGACGCATACGAATGTAACCTACTTTGCCATACATTTTGGAAGTACAGCTAATTACATGAATATTGGATCTGGTGACGGAAACATTAAAAGGCTTAGCTATACCGGGACGCTTAATTTTCAGAACAACTTTAGAACCAACCGGACCGCGAATCATCTTAGTAGCTACATCTAAAGCCAATCCTTTGGTAGCGGTACCATTGATAGCTAGAATTTTATCACCAGCTTCGATACCAGCCTGATAAGCTGGAGCCCCTTCCATAGGTTCAAAGACTGTAACTTGATTGGAATCGTCTTTATCGGCCTCTATATAAACACCTATACCACCGAAGCCTTGAGTTTGAACTTGTTCTTTTAGGGAGCTATATTCTTTGGGAGTCATCAAAATAGAATAAGGATCACCCAAGCCATAAAGCATACCCTCAATAGCCGAGTAAGTAAGTAATTCTTTGTTGATCTTATTACCGTAAAGATTAAGAATTTGCGTTAAAACATTCTTGTTTTTATCTAATTTGTGTAAACCGTCAACCGAAGCACCAGCAGCTCTAACCAACTTACCGACTTCTTTTACTACACCTTTTTCCAATTGCTCATCATTGACAACTTGCACAAATGAAGTGCGAATGCGGAAATAGGCGTTGGCAAAAAGCTCTTTTGTAGGTTTAAAACCTAATTCTGCGGGATTTTTGAGTAAAGCTTTATAGTCGATATCTAATTCATAGTCGCTCATCTTATTGTTGAGCGGCTCGTCGTTTTCTTTACTTTCTGCAGCAGCTTCTACCGCCGAGGATTTTACACTAGCTTGCTTAGCAGCAACCGATTTTTTTTTTGCTTGAGTCTGTTGAGAAGTTGAAGACTTATGAGCGGTGGCATTCTTATTGTCGCTACCATCGATGCTCTGATCTTCAGCCAAAACCCAATTGTCGGGAATGTCTTCGTCTTGATTGGCTTTGGATATTGAATCTTCGGAATTTTTTTCAGAAGATTGACCTTTGCCAGGCTGATCTTCATCCCAAATAAATTCAACTTCTTCGTCCGGGCCGAAAGTCTGAGTTTTGACTGTAAAATCGACCGACTTACCTTCGTCAGCTGAATTTTGAACTGGGGAAGACTTTGAATAAGCTTCATTGCCACTATCTGCCGAGGGAGCGACTTCCGATTCTGCAGACTGACCGGAGCCAGAATTAAAGAGATTGCTGCCACCATTTATATAATTAAACAAAACAGAAGCTAAAACCACAGCGGCTAGAATAGCAACTATTTTTACGATTTTAAGCGCTTTTTCACTCATAAAAATTTATAAATTCTCCCGCCCTTGTTAACTAAGCTAGAGCCGGCATATCAAGATATCCGCCGCCACAGCAACCTGGACAAACTACGTAGCCGCTGCCTTGGCAAAAAGGACATACCGCATCGCACTTTTCTTGACAAGCCTTGGAATCTTCCGAATATTTACTTTCTTCTGGTAAGGCTTCCCCCTTTTGGCAATGAGGACATTTCACCTTGCCCAAACCTTGGCAAATTTCGCATTTTACAAAGATAAGTTGAGAAGGCTCCATATTTTTTACTTCTTTGCAGAAATTTACAGCTATAAAAAATACGCCGCGTCATAATATAACATAACACGGCGTATTTTTTTAGTATTGACTTACTCCCTCTTATAAGAGAGTGGTTTCTCCGACAGAACTAAGCTTAGGAAACTTTACTGTCGGTCAATACAAAGTGCAAAAATTTAGATCTTAGGATCGACTAAGCCGTAACCTTCTCCATCCAAAGCATAGACAACATTGATGCGACCAGTCTTGATGTTCTGGAAAGCATAGAATCTGAAATCTCTATCATTCATAATTTCGATAGCTTCCTCTACGCTAATGGGAGCGGCAGCGTAAGAAGTAGTTTGCTTAATAGGCGAAGCTTCGTGTTCGACGGTTTCCTCTACACCTTCGGCAGCTTCTTTGGATTCTTCGCGATCCTTACGATTGACATCTAAATTTTTGGAACGAGCCTTATCGAGCTGTTTTTCCAACTTTTCGACTACGCAGTTAATGGAGCGGTACATTTCATCGCACTCACGCTCTTCGGCGCGCATTTCGAAGCCTTTGCCGAACAGAGTGATCTCAACAATGTGACGATGACGATCCGTAGACATAGTTACGTTAGCCGTGACGACCGTGTCAAAGCGACCGATCTTTTTCTCCAGCTTCTCAATAACATGTTCTCTCAGAGAATTGCTTACATCAAAATTCTTTCCGCTGACTGTGATTTGCATAACTGCCTCCAGAATGTTTGTTGGCCAAACGATTTGCTCAACTGGGACAAAGGACTTAACGTTCCGTGTTTTGATATTTTTCCAATCTCAGCACATCGCTCTTATGGGAAAATGTTTTCAACAAGTTAACATTTTTACCTTCTAAAGCGGCAAATAAAAGCTCAATTTAGGCAGAGATTGACATAACAATCGCCCATTATACATATCCCAAAATAGTATTGTTTTTAATTATTTATATTTGTTAACACAGCTATATAATATAAAAACGTAACAACTCATAATAATAGTAATGTTATTAAATACTGTATTTTCGGCCTTTTATTAAAGTTACATGTACCTAAAAATACATATATTATTTTAATCCTCACTTGTATATGTAAATTTTTTGACAAATTATAATTAATCTAAGACTAAGCATCTTTATTTGCTGGTGTAGTATGCGTTAATATAACGTGGCGTGGAAGGTTGGCCGACTTACTTTTTCAACAGTAGTAAAAAACAATACGTCCCAAGTCAACTTAATAAATCGAGACAGACTATCCTACACTTGGTTCGCTTGCATTCATAAAAAAGGGGGAGAAAGGGGAACTGATTATGATTTTTAACAAGTTAAAGCAATATCCACTGATAATAGTTGCATTTATCGGTTTGCTCGCAATTACCATTTGTTTAATTCCAACTTCACAAAGCGTAGGAACCTCCTCTCAAAATCATGCAGTTGCCACAACTCTTGTTTTTGATTCTAAAGCTGTTACGCAATATTCAGCCCAACGCATTGTCTGTAGTTTTGCCTCCACTAGCGGCAGACAAACCAATATAGAAGCACCAATAAAGCACGAAGAGCCGGCTACTGCCGAAGCGGTTAAATTTCATCCCGAAAATTGCGTATTTTATGCCGATTTAGGGAAAATTTCCAGTGATGTTACCTCAATCAGCGCTCTTGTATACAACCAAGCCAACAGGGCTGTCGGCTTTAGCAAAGTCACTATTAGTCCCAATGGTGAAAGTTCAACAGTATTTCCTAAAATTTATGCATTAAATAAAGAAGATATTCATCTGGAAAGTTCCACTCATTTGCTCGGTTTGCACGATACCGTCAAGTTCAGATTGGAAGCAGTATCTGAAGACGACGACGTTACCGCTGATTTAACTAAATTGGTCAGTTTTACAACTGATGCTGCTTTATTGCAACCGATAGAAAACGCCCCGACCGGTTCTTTTAAGAGCCTTGCTTATACAACCGCTCAAGGTACAACCGCTTCAACAGTACTTCCTTTAGCCGACGAAGATTTTTCTATAAGCAGCTCTCCGGTTTACATTACCGATAAAAAGTTAGTCTCTATCTCTTTAAATCTTAACAAGCAAGAGCAAGCCACTTTAGAAGATGGTTCTTATACCATTCCTCTCAGCTTTGTACCTACTTTCAGCACTAGTGGCAAAGGAGCTGTTCCCGATTTTGCCATCCTTCCCAAGGATGTCATAAAATGCTCCGTCGATTTTAACAACTCTGAAATCAAAAATGCCGAAGTAATCACCGAAGGGGCCAACTTTTTTGTAAAGATTGAACCTAAAACACAGAAACATTCTTCAGAGATAGCCATATCGACCACTTTCGATGCCGGAGCACTGATAGGAGAGCACAAAATGTTTGATGGACTCTTAAAAACACAAATAAATTAAGCTTTTCAATATAATTAGAGTTAACTTAGTCAAACGCTCCTAAAGATAAGCTTTTATCAATATAAGGGGGCGTTTTGTTTTTTTGCTCGAAAGTATTGAGCCAACCAACACGATATAAAAGTAGGTACAGATAATGTCTATAGATAATATTTTGCGTCAAAGCGCCGAAGATCTATACTCACAAGAATTGGAAGTTCTTATTGCCAATGAGACTAATCCTATACCTTGTGGTTGGAAGATGTCTCCTCAATCTGTACTTACTTACATATTGGGCAATACCAAGATCAAAGGCGTAACGATCACCCCAAAGTATATGGGCTCAAAACGCTTATTGGAAATTGCTATAGCTACTTTGGTTACTGATCGAGCCTTATTGCTTATTGGCGAACCTGGCACAGCCAAATCCTGGCTGAGTGAACATTTAACAGCAGCCATAAATGGTGATTCGACCAAAGTAGTTCAGGGGACAGCTGGCACTACCGAAGAGCAAATCCGTTACTCCTGGAATTATGCCATGCTTATAGCTCGCGGCCCTAGCCCGGAAGCTTTGATCAAAACTCCCGTCTACAAAGCCATGGAAACGGGAAGCATTGCCAGAATTGAGGAAATTTCTCGCTGCGCCAGCGAAGTGCAAGACGCTCTTATCTCTATCCTTTCAGAAAAGCGCTTAAGTATTCCAGAACTCAATTTAGAAGTACCAGCTCAAAAAGGCTTTTCTGTTATAGCTACAGCCAATACACGTGATAAAGGTGTCAACGAAATGTCAGCCGCTCTAAAAAGGCGCTTTAATATTGTCGTTTTACCTACACCTACGGACATAAAGACAGAAATTGAAATTGTACGTACACGCGTAGAGCAAATGGCCAAAAGTTTAGATCTAAAAGCCGAGCAACCCAACTCCGATATTATTACCCGCATAGTAACTATTTTCCGCGAATTGCGTTCCGGTAGTACTTTAGAAGGAGACCAAAAGTTAAAAGGGGTCGGTGGAGTATTATCTACAGCTGAAGCTATCTCTATGTTGACAAATTCTATGGCCTTAGCCGGAAGCTTCGGTAGTGGCAAAATTAGTGAAGCAGATCTGGCTGCCGCACTTCAAGGTGCTGTAGTAAAAGATGAAAGTAAAGACCAAAATGCTTGGATTGAATATTTAGAAAATGTTATGAAAAAACGTCGCGGCAGCTGGACTTCTCTCTACAAAGCTTGCCGAGAATTGAACTAAAGCATGAATCTACCCTATTTTTTTGGTATACGCCACCTTTCCCCAGCGGCAGCTTTCCATATGCGTACCTTATTAGACAAGCTTAATCCCAAGCTTGTCTTAATAGAGGGTCCAAGCGATCTCAACGAGCAAATAGAATGGCTGTGCCATCCTGAGGTTATCTACCCTATCGCCATTTTGGCTTACACAAAAAGCACGCCCATACGTTCAATTTTATATCCTTTGGCCATATATTCTCCTGAAGTACAAGCTATTTTATGGGCTCATGAACACAATGTTGAATGCCGTTTCATGGATTTGCCTTCAGCAGTTTTTCTAGCTTTAGGAGAAGCCAACAAAAGCCAATTAGAAGATGAAGATAGCCTTAGTCAAGAAAATGGCAGCCTAACTACAGAGCAAGCTTACAGCCAGTTGGAATTGCTTAGTGGTGAAGATCATGATTCTTTTTGGGAGCGTAACTTCGAGCACCTTGAAGATGCTGACCGCTACGCCCAAGCTTCCGCTACTTTTGGCCTGGAATTGCGCAATTCTGTAGAAGATAACTTAGATAGACAAGCCGAAAATATTGTCCGCGAAGCCTACATGAAGCGCGTGATAACTGACTCTTTGGCTCAAGGCCATAAAGCCGAGCAAATATTCTGTGTGTGCGGCTCTTTTCATGTAGAGGGCCTAAGGCACAATGAACCTATGACCGATGCGGAATTGTCTGCTTTACCCAAAGTAGAGAGCAGTGCAACGCTCATGCCCTACTCCTATTATAGACTTTCCGATCGCTCAGGCTACGGAGCAGGTAACAAAGCGCCTCAATATTTTCATCTTTTATGGAAAGCTCTCAATTCAGGCGGTTTGCAAAATTTACCATACCTATATTTTACTTCTTTAGCCGCTTCTCAGCGTAAATTTGGCAATTTAGTCTCTTCAGCCGAAATAATTGAAGCTGTTCGCTTATCTCAAACCTTGGCTACTATGCGCAATAGTCGCTATCCAAGCTGGCCTGATTTGCACGACTCTGCCATCACTACTATAGGCCATGGTCGCTTCTCCGAGTTGGCTATGGCCTTTGCCGACACAGAGATCGGCACAGCTATAGGTTTCTTGCCTGAGGGCATTAGCCGTACTAGCTTACAAGAAGATTTTTACCGTCAGCTTGAGGCTCTTCATCTAGAGCGTTTTCGCACAGCTGTAAGTCAGCCTTTGGATTTAGATTTACGTGAAAATCTGAGAGTAAAATCAAGAGAAGCGGCCTTTTTAGATTTGCGTCGCTCTTTCTTTTTGCACAGGTTGCGTATATTAAAAATTTCCTTTGCTTCTCTCTCTGCCAAAAAACAAATGCAAGCCAATTGGGGTGAATATTGGTTATTGCGTTGGACTCCGGAAGCAGAGATAGAATTGGCTGAAAGTTCTCTTTTGGGCGATACCCTTGAGGAAGCTACCATCAATTGTTTAAAAGAATGCTGCCAAAAGAGCGACTCGGTAGCGACTACTGCCACTTTGCTCAAAGACGCCTTCTTAGCCGGCTTGTCTGCCGCTTTTCAATACATTTTGTCAGCTTTGCGAAATCTTTCTGTCGAAGCAGCTTCCTTAGAAGATATAGCTCAAACAGCAGAGGAACTATCTATCATCACACGCTGCGGCACTTTACGTCAACTTGACTGTACTTCTTTGTTACCTCTAATTGAGCAACTCTATTTACGAGCCTGTTTAATTACTGAAGAAAGTTGCTATACCAAAGAATTTAAGCCCATTAGACAAGCTATGGAACAAATAAATAAATTATCGTTAAATCATAGTTGCCTAAATGCTTCCATGTGGATAACTTTACTTAAACGCTTATCGCTCAATGATAAATTAAACGCTTGCTTATCCGGCTTTGCTATGGCTCTTTTACTGGAGCGCGGCGCCGCCGATGAAGCAGAATTAAGCTGTGAAATAGGCCGACGTCTTTCCCACGGCATGCCAGCTGAATCGGGAGCAGGTTGGTTCGAAGGTTTGGCAAGTAAAAACCATCAAGCTTTAATTATGCGTCTCAATTTATGGAAAGCTTTAGATAAATATCTATCTGAATTGGACGAACAATCTTTTCGCCGCGCCTTGGTATTTTTGCGCCGCACCTTTGCCAATTTTTCACCTCAGGAAAAAAATGATATAGCTGAAAACTTAGGTGAGTTGTGGAACTTAAACCAAGCTAGCGTCTCTTTAAGGCAAATGCCCAATGCTGAAGAGAAGCAATGGCTCCAAGATCTGGACGATTTTGACTTTAGTGATATTTAGGAATTGAGCAAAAATATGGATCAGGAACAGCAAAGAAAAATAACTCGCTGGCGCTTGCTATTAGGCTCGGAAAGTGAAGCTAAATTCACTTCTATGGGCGCTCAGTCGCTCGATCAAGAACAATTTATGCTCGATCAGGCTTTGGCCTCTATCTACGGTACATCTCAGGAGAGCTTTAGTGGCAGTGCCGATGCAACTACTTCAGGCTCAGGGCCTTCTTTGCCTCGTCTTTCCCACTGGTTGGGCGATATTCGTTCTCTTTTTGACACTGATACTGTAGCCATAATTCAAAATGACGCTATAGAGCGCCAAGGCTTGAAGCAACTTTTGACCGAGCCGGAATTGTTAGATAATCTCCAAGTCGACATGAATATGGCTTCTACTCTTTTGATGCTCAAAGATCAAATTCCAACTAAATCAAAAGAAGCGGTGCGCAATTATATAAAAAAAATAGTTGAGCACATCAATAAACTTTTAACTGATAATTTTCAGCGAGCTATCACTGCTGCTATCAATAAAAAGAGCCATTCTCCTCTGCCTTCAGCGGCAGCTCTCGACTTTAAACGTACTATTGCTCGCAACCTCAAAAATTTTGATCCTACCTTAGGAACGATTATTCCTGAACACGTCTATTTTTTTGACAGAAATAGTCGGGCCAACCGCTGGCAAGTAATTTTGGATATTGATCAAAGCGGCTCTATGGGCTCTTCTATTATATATTCTTCGGTAATGGCTTGTATTTTAGCTTCTATGAACTCTTTGCGTACGAATATTGTGGCTTTCGATACCAATATCATGGATTTAACTGAATTATGTAGCGATCCTGTAGATTTGCTTTTTGGCTTTCAAATGGGTGGCGGCACAGACATTGACAAGTCTTTAGCTTATTGTCAAGGCCTTATCGAACAACCCAATAAAACTTTACTTTTCCTTATTTCCGACTTAGAAGAAGGAGGCAATCGTGCTTCTTTATTGCGACGTCTGGAAGAAATGAAAAGTTCTGGTGTAACAATTATAGTTTTACTGGCTATTGCCGATGGAGATAAAGCTTATTACGACGCCCAAACAGCTCAAAAAATTGCCAATTTGGAAATTCCCTGCTTTGCTTGCTCTCCAGAAAAACTTCCGGAACTATTGGAAAGAGCCCTAAAAAGACAAGATTTGTCTATTTTCGCTAAGAAAGGATAAAAGTTAGCGATGGCTTTAATCGACGAAAATTTGATTGCTTCTTTAGCACCTTCTCCAGCTGCACTCAAAAATGGACGTTCATTGTCAGAAACTGGCAAGTTTTCCCATTGTTGTCAATCTGCAGACGGTACACTATATTGGGCTGAATGTGCAGGCAGTGGAAAAAGCCTATACCAAACTTCAGCAGATCTTACCGACTCAGCAAAGCCTATTTGTCGCTGTTCTTGTCCAAGTAGACAATTCCCTTGCAAACACTCTCTGGGATTGCTATTCGAAATTGCCTTAGGCAAAACTTTTGCAATTGCCGATCCGCCACTAGGATTACAAGAGAAACGGCGTAAACTCCAACAAAAAAATGAAAATAAAAAAACTGTAGCCACTAAATCCAAAGCGACTAACAATTCTGCGCAAAAAAAGAAAATAGCTAAGCAATTGGAAGGTTTAGCTTTAGCTGAAACAATAATCGATGAATTGCTCAGCTCCGGTCTAGCTACTTTAGCAGGGAGTTCACTCGACAGCTACCAGAAATTAGCTAAAAATTTTAGCAGTTGTTACCTACCAGGTGTACAAATAGCCTTTTTGCGCATGGCTTTAGCCGTAGAACATTTGCAAAATGCTCCTCAAGAAGCCGATAGGCAATATAATCTAGTTTTACAAACCATTATTGCTTTACATTCAACTATCAAAAAAGCCAAAGTTTTTTTACAGAAACAACTTCAAGGTCAAGAGAATACCCCGGAAGAGGCCATTCTATTCGAAGCTTTAGGGGGAATCTGGCGCTCCGAAGATCTGCGCAATTTAGGTTTAGTGCGTCAAAATGTAAAATTAGTACAGTTATCCTTTGATGTTTTCTTAGATGAAGCCAAACAAGAATATGCCGAGCGCGGTTTCTGGCTAGATATTGATGAGAGCACTATTTATCACACGCTAAATTTGCGTCCAGTTAGAGCTTTAAAACATGTAAAAGCTGCCGATAGCAACTTTAACTTACTGGAAATACCAGAATTGCTAATTTATCCAGGAGGCTTAAACCGTCGTGTACGCTGGGAAACATGCACAGAATGTCCTTTAGATGATAGAATAAAACAACATTTACCAACTTTAGCAGAAGAAAATATCGCTACTGCAGTAAAAAAAGCCAAAGGGCAATTTAAAAACACGCTTTTTCCCAAATACGTGCCAGTTTTATTGCCAATTGAACAAATTGCCTACATTGATGAAAGGCCAATTTTAATAGATCATGTCGGCAACCGCTTAGCTATACGCAAGTATCGAACAAGCGATCAAAAATACGATGCCATTACCTCTTTGAAGCATTTTCCTCTACCTATCGATAGTAGCTGTGCTGCTTTTGGTTTACTTTTTTACGATAGTTCCGATTATTCAATTTGCTTTTGTCCTTACAGTATCGTTACTCCCCAACAAATTGTCCGCTTAATGTTTTAAAAGAGAGCCGAAAAAAAATGAATTTACAAGCCTTATTTAATTTAAAAGAGCAACTTGATCGCATAGCTATAGCAGGTACCTCTTTATTAGAAAATGACTTTCGCTTGCAAAGAAATTTAGAAGCTCTAGCTCCCCTAGCGGCAGCCAGTCCCGTTTTTGCCAAAATTACTGAAGGCGTCCAAAAATTATTGAATGCTCCGCAAGAAACTCGCAATTTTATTTTGTTAGACGTACTGGCTTTAGTTAATGCCGTAGTTTACACTCAAGGTAGCTTTGGTTGTGCCGGAGAACCGATACCACCTACACAAGAACTTGGTCGTTATTTGGAATTAAGCTATACCGAATTGAAAGCAATTCTAGATCCAATTACCAGCCAAGGTAGCGGCCGTTTTGTTCCTATTCAAGAGCTATGGAACAGCCATCCTGAATATTTTGCCGACTATCGCATTATTTACCGATTAGTAAACGCTTTAGACGAAAGCTATGCGGAATTAGGCTCGTTATACGTAAAAATTTTGCACAGTCAGCTAGAAGAAGAGAACTTCAGTCCCAAGCTTCTGGAAGATAATTTTGACCCAGAAGGCAAACGCTCCATGATCCGGCGTGTACAATTGCTGGCCTACGCAAATAAAGAACAGAAGTGGCTATTGGAGCAATTGCCCAAAGCCAAAAAAGGTATCAAAGAAGCTATTATTTTAGCTTTAGGCAAAGATAAAGCTAATTTACCCATACTACTAGATTTAGCCAATACGGAAAAAGGCAAAAATTACCAAGCTGTTCTTAGAGCTTTAGCTCACATAGATACTTACGAAACTAAGCAATTATGGGAAAAAGAATTTGAAAAAGATCCACTAGCAGCTATACAATTGCTAGCTGGCTCCACTACCTCGCTGGCTATAGAATTGGCTTCTCAGTTTCTCTTAGAAATTATGAAAAACTTAGCTGCCAATCCCCAAAATAAAGAGGCTATGAATGCTTTTCCCCATTGTTTAGAAGCTATGGCCGGAAAATGGAATGCCGACAGCGTAAATGTCTGGAGCCAAGCTGCACAATATGCCAAACATATTTACAATAATCCCTCAAATTGTGGCGCCACAACTACTATGTTGGCTGCAGCTCTAGCTAAAAGTTTAGTAGTAAATCCTTGCAATGAAGCTAAAACTACTGCCCAATGTCTAGCAGAACAATATCCGTCCTTTTTATGCCTAGGCTTTTTAGCTGATGCTTTAACTTTATCTAGCGAAGATTTATATGATAAATACGCTGGTAAAATTGTGCATAAATCTTTATTAAGATGGGAAACTAAAGATAAAAGAACCGCTCGCTTACAAATTACGGCAGCTATCTCTTGGATTTATCATAGCCAAAGTCAAAAAAGCGATGGCATTCCTTACAGCTATCAAGATTATTTAACTAATATAATTTTCGATAAATTCCAACCTATTAACAAACTTGATATACGCTGGTTTACCTTACTAACCGCTCCCGACGTTGGCCGTCCAGAATCTATTGATTCCTACTTTGCCGATCTTCCCCACATCGGCGGTATGTATTACTCACTAGAACAAATTATGGCTTGGCTTATCGCTCCTGAGGATCAAGCTCGCTGTAAAATTATCGGCGATTTCTTATACAAAAGCGCTAAAAAAGAAAAGAATGTTTGGATAAAAACTGATTATCTCAAGTATCTTAAACAGTGCGGTTTTAACGAATCCGACTTGGTATTTTTGCAATAGCTTATTGCCAGTTAGCCGTGCCTGTTGGTTCGTAGTTTTAGCCTGTTGCTTCGTGCTTGTTGGTTCGAGTTTTTTAGCTTAGAGACGCTAATAGCGTGCCGCCCGCCAGTTAGCTATTTCACGTTTGCCGTACTTTTAAGCTTTTACTCGTTGGCCCGCACATGTTGGTTCGTAGTTTTTCAGTTTAGAGACATTAACAGTGTGCCGCCCGCCAGTTAGCTATTTTATGTTAGCTGCATTTTTTGCTGTATCGACGCTTCGGCTAGCTGTCCACTTCGTGGCCAGATGCCTGCGCTACCGATATAGCAAAAAATTACGCTATAAGTTTTGGCTGCGGGCTCGTGTTCATGTTGGCTAGTTACAACAGCGGCTCTTCCAGGCTTGAACTGGACCGCGCTTAACAGCGCGTCCAATGTTCTGCGCCTTCCATCACCGCTGTCTCCGCCTGTTGGTTAAAAACTACGCCAGCTTGTGTGCATGCCTGAAGCTTGCTATAGGTGAAAACGTAGCCAACATACCCGAGAAACGGAGACTTTGTACACCTATGCCTTACTCCCGCACTTCGGCTATTCCCCCTCGACTGCAATTTACAAAACGCAGCAAAAACAGAAACAAAAATAAACAGCAAAAAGAAAAAAGCCCGATAAGAGTAAACTCTCTTTCGGGCTTAAATATAATTCCGGCGGTTCCCTACTCTCCCACTTCGTCACCAAAGCAGTAC